>CADCGB010000029.1 GCA_902800815.1 Fibrobacter succinogenes | reverse complement strand
CGTGAACGCTATCAAGTCCGCTAAGACCATCGTTTGGAACGGTCCTGCAGGCGTGTTCGAATTCGAAGCCTTCGAAAAGGCCACCAAGGCTATGGCCGACGCTATCGTCGAAGCTACCGCTGCCGGCGCAATCACCGTGATCGGTGGTGGCGATACCGCTACGGCTGCCAAGAAGTACGGCGCCGACAAGAAGGTGACCCACACCTCTACGGGTGGTGGCGCTTCCCTCGAGCTTCTTGAGGGAAAGGTTTTGCCTGGCGTCGCAGTGCTCACGGATAAGTAATTTTTCCTCTTATAGGCTTCGCGATACTGCGTTGTCGGGACCCTCGCTGTATGTCTTATACAGCTTCGGTCCCTCCGCCTTGTCTCACTCGCCTCTAAGAAAAAATTGGATTTTATAGAAACTCTCGTTCGCGCGAGAGTTTCTTTTTTTTGTTCGTTTCTTGACGAATTACGATTTATTTTGCTTCGTTTGCCTTGTTTTAGGTGTGTGCTACTGGAAATGGGCGCTTTTACCAAACTTTTGCGCATAAATGTTTGCGAATAGGGGTGCGGTATATTATATTGTAACTTATCCTATAGGGAGGATGATTATGAAGAATTTTGAGGTGCTAACCCTTATTTCTACCCTAGCAGCCATTTCGGCTTCTACGGCAATGGCCGCTACCACGCCATACGACCTGATTCGCCCGACCTGGCCCTTGAGCTGGGACGCGAAAGTGTTCGAGAATTTTGATACGACGGTCACCAAGAAGATTGGCGTTCTGAATATTCCCGCAACGCCCGCAAGTTTTAAGGCGGGGGCGATGATGCCCGACACCCTAGACCAGGCCTACTTCGACGCTATCAATACCAAGATTTCGCCGATCCGCGTGAACCAGGCGGGCTACCTCAAGAGCGACAAAGTTCGCCAATTCTACTTTGTGGGCACCAAGGCCTCGGAATTCGAAGTCGTGGATGCAGACGGCAAATCGTTCAGTACCAAGGTAACTGGAACTTTTACCGAGACCACCACTGAAACCGCGAGCGACTGGACCATTATTGCCGGCACCGACGACGCTACTACCGACAAGCAGCGTTACAAGGTTGAATTCACCGGCCCCTCCGGCATTGTCCAGGTTGGAAACATTCCGCAGAATGTACCTACCGAAAAGCGCCTGCGTATCAAGGTCGGTGACGAAATCTCTAGCACCTTCATTGTGAGCGACGACGTTTACACCATGGCAAAAGACGCCACCCTGAAGTTCTTCGGCATCCAGCGCAGCGGTAACTCCGAGTCCTGGTTCCACGGACCGAGCCATACCAAAGACGGCGGCGGCGCGATTACTACGGCAGGAGATACTACCTCTTCCTTTGACGCATCTAGGGCAGGTTCCCTTGCTGGTGGCTGGTACGATTGCGGCGATCACCTGAAGGAATCGCAGACCATGGCGTACGCCTTCATGACCCTTGCCGTGATGCATGCTACCAACCCCGCCAAGGACGTGGACCACTACGATTACAACCAGGGTGAATTTGTCAAGACCGACGGCGTGCCCGATGTCTTGCGCGAGGCCAAGCATGGTGCTGACTTCTTCCTGAAAGCGTACGAATTTGCAAAGGGCGTCGTTGACGATATGCCCGTTTCCGTGGGTAACTTCGGCAGTGATCACGGCTGGTGGGGACGCCCCGAAGCTCAGGATTACGTGAATGCCAAACATCGCGGAGGTCCTACCGAACGCACGGTCCGACTTGGCGAACTCGGCTCCAACATCTCGAGTGATATTGCCGCAGGTCTCGCCATTCTCTCCAAGGACTACGCCAAGTACGACAAGAAGTTTGCAGACAGTTGCTTGGTGGTTGCCGAAAAGATGTACGCCTTTGCCAAGGACTTGGCCCAAGGCAAGACTTTCAAGAACAACAAGGCTTTCTTCGATACTCCCGCCTACAACAACAACCACGAATACCTTGATGACTTGGCACTTGCCTCGGTGGCGCTCCTTTATGCTACAGGCAAGAAGGATTACGCCGACGATATGATCCGCACGACGGAACTTTTCAAAGGTCAACGAATCATCGACGGCGCAGGCTTTTTTGGTGGCGGTTGGTTCGCTACCGAAAACAGCGGCATGCTCAAAAACCCAAAGAACACCAGCTGGGCAAATGCACACTCCTATGCTCTATATGCTTTGTATAAGTTGATTCTTGCCGACAAGGCCAAGGCGACATCTGAATATGGACTTACCGAAGATGAACGCCTCGCGGCCATCGAAGACTGCCTTGCCGACATGATTGCCAACCTTGGCGATGTAGGCGGCACAGGGACCGGTTCCATCGTTCTTTCCAAAGGAGACATCGGCTGGACACAAAACACCGTCAGCTACGATCCCACTTGGTACACGATGCTTACCGACCAGAAATGGAATTTCAACCGTTATCAAGCCGGAAACATCTTTGAAGTTTTGGCATACGCCGATGTGGCCGCTGATATCGAAAAGCAGGGAATCTCGCTCCCGACCATGGCAAGTACGGGCCTCAAGGCAAGCGAAATGCGCCAGCTCGGCATCAACCAACTGAACTACATGCTCGGCGTGAATCCGTGGGACATTTCGTTCGTGTACGGCATTGGCGATAAGAACGATGCCCACCCGCATCACCGCGCCGCCAACCCCGAAGGTAAGAACACTCCGGGTTTTAACTACAAGTATGCTTGCCCCGTAGGTGCCCTTTTTGGTGGGACTGAACCTGGCGATTCAAGTTCGTTGGTTCCGGGAAGCGAAACGAGTTGGGAAGACTACCACATCTCGGAGACTTGCCTCGACGCTTCCGCAACACTTCTTTCTGCCCTTACTTTTGTAAGCAATGGTGGCAGTGACTACTACGAAAAGAAGTGCGACAACTGCAAGACCGGCGAAATCAATCCATTCTCTGAAGAGGTCTATGCAACGGCATACCACTATACGTTTACTGACATGGATATGTTCAACATTCAAATCTTCAATGAAACCATAAAAGACGTTGACAGCGTTATGGCCTATATCTACTTTGACGCAACCGAAGAAGAAGTGGATGCGTGCGGGGTCATATTCGATCATGACCTATGCACAACTTACGATATGGCCGGATTCATCAAGGCTTGCAGTAACGATTCGGAAATAAGAAACTATATGAGGAGCCATGGACCTCAAAAGGTCGAAGACACCTACAACGAAGAGAAAAAGACCTACACATGGGTACAACCCATTTATGTCGGAAGTATCGGACTTGGAACTAGAATCCGAATGGACGTAGGCGTATCTTCCGGTATTAAGGAGGGTAATACGTGCGAAACGCTTCGCACTCCCGCCAAGGTCAAGGTAACGGAAGGCTGGAGTTTTGTCGCCCACGAGGCCAGCAAGGATGCCCCCGCCTACGACGGCGTTCCTGACTGGGACAAGGATCAGGGCGATATTCAGCAGCCACCTCAGGATCCGTACATCGTTATCCGCAGCAAGGGCAAACTCCTGTGGGGTTACGGTCCGGGCAACACCACCAGCGACCGCGTCGGCTTTGTGAGAGTCGCACAGAGACTTGACACCCAGATGCAGCTCAGCCGCAACACGCTCTACATGCAGACGAGCGCCCGGGGCACCAAGACATTGAAAATCTTCGACCTGCTTGGCAACCAGTTGCTGGCCCAGAGTTTTGAAGGGTCGCAGGCCCGGGTAAACCTCGAGAACCTCCATCGCGGTGTCATGGTGGCAAGGCTCGTGGCTGGCAACAAGCTACTTGCGTCGAAGGTCTTCAAGATTAAATAGGCGTATTTGATAAAGGACGAAAACCGGCAGCAATGCCGGTTTTTCTACATTGTGGGGGAGGATTTTATATGGCAGAAAAGATTTCTGAGATTTCGAAGAACTTTCATGCGGAGCATCGCGGGAATTGTGCGATGTCGGTCGCGTACGGCTACGCCCGCGCGACGGGCAAGTCCGAGGCGGAGGCGGTGGCGTCTGCCGAGATGTTCAGGAACTTCGGTGGCGGCAAGGCACCGAATGGTCAGTGCGGCGCGCTCTATGCGGCCAAGATGATGCAGCCCGACCATGCCGATGCCATCGAGGACTTCTTCAAGCGTGGCGCACAGAACTTTACCAAGTGTCAGGAAATCCGCCCGAACAAGGTTATCCCGTGCAACCGCTGCGTAGAACTCGCCGGCGAGGCGCTTGACTTTTTAAATGGATAACCCCCGCCTGCGTAATTTCTATACCTGAATAAAAAACAAATTTTTTTAGGATTTATAAAATTCTATCTTTGCTCTTGCAAAGAGAGGTTTTATGTCCGCAAATCCCATAATCGTCGTCGACTACAATGCCGGTAACTTGACATCCGTGATGAACGCGCTTGCGCATATCGGCGCGGATGCAAAGTCCAGCCGCGATGCCGACGAGATTGCGAAGGCGACCCGCCTGATTTTCCCGGGTGTGGGTGCTGCGGCATCGGCGATGGAGACGCTGACCCGCACGGGTATCGGCGATGCCATCAAGGCGGTGGTGAAGGCGGGCAACCCGGTTCTCGGTATCTGCATCGGCTGCCAGATTATCCTCGACGAGAGCGAGGAAGATGGCGGCGTCAAGACCCTCGGGCTTATCCCCGGCAAGGCGGTGCGCTTCAAGGACGAACCCGGCCTCAAGATTCCGCACATGGGCTGGAACCAGGTGAACTTCACCCGCGAGCACCCGATAATGAAGGGAATCCGCAGCGGTTGCGATTTCTACTACGTGCACTCGTACCACCCGGTGGTACCTGCGGAATATGCGTTTGCCGAAACGACTTACGGCACGCAGACTTTCCAGGGGCTTATCGGCAAGGACAACCTGATTGCAAGCCAGTTCCACCAGGAAAAGAGCGGCGATGTGGGACTCGCCATGCTCAAGAATTTCTGCGACTGGAACGTTTAGGGGTTTCGTGAACGAAAAAGGCCCGTGTTAAACGGGCCTTTACTATTTGGAATGACGAGCGGTCTCTTAATCTTACGGCAATTCGTTGCCGATCAGTTCCATTTGTTTTTTGAAGATATCCTTGCACGCATTCTCGCCGAGGTCAAGGAGCGTGTTGAGCATGTTGCGGTCGAAACTTGCGTGTTCGCCCGTACCCTGGACTTCGATGAAGTTCTTCGCATCCTGCATCACGACGTTCATGTCGACGTCGGCGGCGGAATCTTCCACATAGCACAAGTCGCAGAGCGGCTTGCCCGAGACGACGCCCACGGAGATTGCGGTGATGCCGTGCTTCAGGATCTGCTGCGTGATGCCGAGGCGTTCCTTGATTTTCTTGAGGGCAATCGCAAGGGCCACGAAGCCGCCGATGATGCTCGCGGTACGCGTGCCACCGTCGGCTTCGATCACGTCGCAGTCGACCACGATTGCGTTCTCGCCAAGTGCTGCAAGGTCGGCTGCGCCGCGCAGCGAGCGGCCCACCAGGCGCTGGATTTCTTGCGTACGGCCGCTCGCGCCCTTGCGCTCGCGTTCCACACGCTTGCCCGTGCTCTGCGGGAGCAGGGAATATTCGGCGGTAATCCATCCGGTACCGCGGCCAGCGAGCCAGTCAGGGACTTTCGGCAGGAGGGTAGCGTTGCAGATGACGCGGGTGCGGCCCATCTCGATGAGCACGGAACCGTCGGCGCTCGAAATGAAGCCGGTGGTCATCTTGAGGTTGCGGTATTCGTTGAATTTGCGGTCAGTACGTTCGTAAGCCATAATTGCTCCAATTATCAATCATCCATCATCAATTATCAATTAATAACTCAACTTCTCCGTAGTGCCTTCGCGGAAACTCCCGAGGCGGTACACGAAGTCGCAGTAGCTTTGCAGTTCCTCGAGCGCCTCGATGACGGCTGCGTCCTTCGGGCTACCTTCGAAGGAAAGGTGGAAGATGTATTCCCACGGGCGGTCAGGGTGCGGACGGCTCTCGATGCGGGTGAGGTTCAGGTCGCGCTTCGCAAAGCACCCGAGGGCGGCATGCAATGCGCCGGACTTGCCCGAATCGCTCAGCATGAACAACAGCGTTGTCTTGATGGTTCCTGTTTCTGGGAGCGGGTTCGCCGTCTTCTGGATGGCGTAAAACCGGGTGAAGTTCACCCCCGGCAAGTTCTCTATACCTTCGGCCAAGATATCCAAGCCGTAGAACTTGCCGGCGTAGGCGCTCGCAATCGCGCCTACGGTTTTATCGCCACGCTTTGCGACTTCTTCGGCACTGCCTGCGGTATCGTAGAACGCGATGCTCTTGATTTTCGGGTTGCGTCCGAAGAACCTGCTGCATTGTGCAAGTCCCTGCGGGTGGCTCAGCACTTCCTTGATGTCGGCAAGCTTTGTTCCGGGGAGCGCGCACAGACTATGCGAAATCTGCAACTTGACTTCGCCCACGATGGGGTGGCGCCACTTGTACAGCAAATCGTAGTTGTCGTAGATGGAACCCGCGGTGGAGTTCTCTATGGGGATAGCCCCACCGTCTACAGCGCCGGTTTCGATGCCCTGGAAAATCTGTTCGAACGTGTCCATCGGGACAACCTCGATGTCGTTACCGAACAGGTGGTAGGCGGCGCTTTCGCTGTAGGCCCCGCGGCGGCCCTGGAATGCAATTTTCTTCATGGATGTAAATATAAAAAGTCTTGGTTATGTTGCTTACTTAAACCTTCGTGCGCCCTGGTACTTGTGGCTCCAGTACTTGTCGTTCATGGGCGAAATCATCACGCCCTTGCTGGAACTTGCGTGGATGAACCTGTCACCCGAAAGGTAGATGCCCACGTGGTCGATTTTCCAGAAACTCCCGAAGAACACGAGGTCGCCTTCACGTAGGCTCCCGCGGCTTACGCTTGACCCGCGGCTATCCTTGTACATGCCTGCCGCATTGTGATCAAGCGCGATGTTGAAATAACCCTTGTAGACCTGCATCACGAATCCGGAGCAGTCGGTCTTGCTCTTGCTTGCGGCGCCATACACGTACTTTGCACCAATCCAGCCGCTTGCGTACTTTTCGAGCGAACCTTTCGATTCGGGCTTCGGGGCAGCCTTCGCGGCTTCTTTCCTTGTGGCCGCCTGCTTGACCTTCTGCGCGGATGTCTTGTGCTGGCTAGAATCTGCCCTGGCTGCCGCCCTGGCGGGTTCCGCCTGTGTTTCGCCCTGTACGGCTTCGCTTGTGTTGCTTGCCTGTTCCGCTACGGGCTTGTAGTCCCCGATGCTCCTGTCGTAACCTGTGCGTTCCGGGAAGGCGCAACCAAAAAGCAATCCGCAGCATAACGCTGCGAATGATAATCCGTGAATTATTTTGAGTTGCGCCATTGACTGAAATGTAATAAAAACGGTATGCCGCTTATTCCCATTTCAGTACAGGATACCCGTCATTCTTTTTTGAATCGTAGACGAATGCGTCGCCGAGGAGTTCAACAAAGTCTTTCGACTTCATTTCTTCGGATGTCTTGGGGAGGGCGATTCCGCCATCGCTAGCCCCGAAGGCGGGAATTTTCCAAGTCTTGATGATAGGTTCAGGGATTTGGTAGTTGTCGCAGCAGGCTACGGTATCCAGGGCTGCTCTACCATCGTAGTCTTGTTCTACCACGGGGGCGGTGGTTTCGTCTACTATGGCGCTCCATGTTGTGTCCGAAAATTCCTGCTCTATGTAGTAGTAATCGGCCAGCGTCGTGTTCTCGTTCACGCCTATCATGAGCCCCACGTTTTTGAACTTGTCGTGGGCGCTCTTGTTCTTGCTCGTGGTGTAGGCGTTCCTCGTGACTCCGTTCCGGTTCATCCCGATGATGCCTCCGGCATTTTCTGCACAATAGATGTCTCCCGTATTGTACACGTCTTCTACTTTCAGGTTGCTTGCATCCCCGACAATTCCACCCGTGCGGGAACTGCCTGTGATTTCGACGCTGTTCGTGACGCTCTGTACGGACATGTCCTTGCCCTGGCCGATAATGCCGCCGACGGCTAGGTATCCCTTGATTTTTCCGCTGTTCCGCGATTCCTTGAGGGTACCGGTTTCGCCGAATATTCCCACGATGCCACCGACGTTGCTGGAGCCTTCGATTTCTCCGAAGTTTTCTGTATTCGATGTCAACGCATGGATATATGTTCCGCCGGCGATGCCGGCTGTAGCGTGGTTGCCGGTAACCTTTGCGTAGTTCTTGGCGTCCTTTATCTCGACGTTACTGCCGAGTCCCAGAATGCCTCCGGAGAACTTTTGACTGTGAATCTTTCCATAGCTCTTTACGTTTTTGATCTTGATGCCATTCGAGACGCCTTCGGCTAGACCGACTATGCCGCCGGCATTCGTGTAGGTGCTGAAGACATTGACTTTCACGGTGATGTTTTCCAGGACGGCGTCACCCAGGACGGCGTCGCCGCTTATGGCACCGGCGACTGCGCCGGAGTTGTCGTCTCCGGTTATCCAGGAATTTTCGATAGTCAGGTTCTTGATGGTGCAGTTGCAGTATCCGAACAGGCCGTTGTATTTCCCCTTGGTACTGATGAACAGCCCGCTTACGGTATGCCCGTTTCCGTCGAAGTAGCCGGTGAACGGGACCTCACCCGATTTCCCGATGGGGGTCCACTTCAACAGGTCTGCGGTGCTGTCAACAGGCATTCCGGCACTATCGATGAGTTCTCCCTTGTTGAGGATGATGTCTGCATCGAGCTTGAAATGCTTGCCCCAGTATTTTTCGTCGCTAGCCCCGATGACATAAGAAAGGTTTGCCAGCTGTTCGGCGGTCTTGATGACGTACGGGTTGCCCTCCGACCCGGAACCGCATGCGAATTTCTTGGCTGTCGACCCGTTCCAGGGCTTGCCCGCTTCGCCTTCGCAGTCCGTATCGGGCTCCTCCATAGGTTCCTCGACGCTGCTGGAACTCTTGGAAGATTCCTTTTCCGAAGACATGCTGCTGGAGCTGTTTCCTGGGGTTGAACCATTAGACGAACCGTCTTCGGTAGAAACCGGTGATTCGCAAGCAATTTGTGCTGAGAGTATCGCGGTTGCGATAAAAAGGGCCGCCGTTGGGCGGATTATTTTTTTGAACATGAGAGTCTCCTCCTCCTTGTTCAGGAATATACATTATTCCTAGGTTTGCGGAAACTCCCGAATTGTAAAAAAGTTATGTACAGAACTAGATAAACCCGTGTGGCTTGAATCCGAGTCCTTTCACGAGTTCAAAATCCTTGCAGCTGTTCACGCCTGCGGTGGTAAGCATGTCGTCGGTGATGGCCGCGTTGGCACCACTCTTAAAGGCGCGCTTGCCGTCGTCACCCAGTACGCCGCGTCCGCCTGCGAGGCGGATATATGCCTTTGGGTTGATGAACCGGTATATCGCCACGATGCGGCAGAACTCGTCGTTGGTGAGTTTCGGGAGGCTTTCGTACGGGGTTCCGGGAATCGCGTTCAGCACGTTCACTGGAGTAGATTTCACGCCGAGTGCGCGTAGGTCGAGACACATGTCGATGCGGTCTTCCATGGTCTCGCCGAGCCCCATGATGCCTCCGCTACAGATTTCGAGCCCTGCGGCAAGGGCATTCTGGAGTGCTGCAATCTTATCGTCGTAGGTGTGCGTGGTGCACACGTCGGGGAAGTGCCTGCGGTAGGTTTCGAGGTTGTTGTGGAAGCGGGTGAGGCCGGCCTCCTTAAGCTTGTCGAACTGTTCCCTGTTCAGAAGCCCAGCCGAAAGGCATACGGAAAGTTTCGTCTCCTTTTTGAGCCTGCGGATGGCTTCGCTAATTTGTTCTACATCACGGTTCGAGAGCGTGCGGCCCGAGGTCACGATGGAATAGCGCGGAATGCCTGCGGCTTCCTTCTTCTTCGCGTCTTCGACGATTTCGTCGGCACTGAGCAACTTGTATTCCGGGGCGCCGGTATGGTAGAAACTACTTTGTGCGCAATACTTGCAGTTTTCGGAGCAGCGCCCGCTGCGTGCGTTCACGATGGAGCAGAAGTCAAAATTGTCACCGTGGAATTTTTCGCGGATTTCGTTTGCTGCGGCGCAGAGTTCTTCGAGGTTTTCGTCTAGAAGCCTGATGGCTTCTTCGCGGTTGATTTCGTAACCGGCGAGTACCTTTTCCTTGAGTTCTTTGATAAACGACATGGTAAAATCCTTTTTCCGGGCGTAAAGATAGAAAAAGTGACCATAGGGCCGAGTTCCCTTGTATATGCAACAAATTGTTGCATAGAAATGCTTTATATGCGTTAAAATATTAAAATTTTGTGATTTTTGATAAAATTTGCCAATTTTGTTGCATAAAATTATTGACTTTCTCATAAAACGATTGTATATTTATAATGATGAAATCGATTGTCGAATATTCCGATTTCCGCAAGTACATGCGGGACTTTTACGAGGAGCGCAAGCGCTGTTCCGCCTTTTCGTGGCGTGAATTCTCGAAGATTGCGGGCTTTTCCTCGTCTTCGTACATGAAGGTGGTTTGCGATGGCCTGAGCAAACTTTCCCGTATCGGTGTGGAACGCACGGGTATGGCGATGGGGCTCGTGGGGTTCGAGATGGAGTATTTCCGCGCGATGGTGGAATACGGTCAGTCCGAATCCGAAGAAAAGAAGATTGCCGCCTACAACAACATGCTTGCTATTGCGAAGGTGCACAAGGTGCGTGTGCTGGAGGGCGAACTTTTCAAGTTTTACGAAACGTGGCAGAACCCGGTGGTGCGTGAACTTGCCCCGCTGATGCCGGGAGCGACTCCGGGCGAGATGGCGAAGATGTTCTACCCCGAGGTGAGTGCCGCCGAGGTGCGCGAGTCGCTGGATTTCTTGACAAAGGCGAAACTCCTGAAGAAGGATGCCGACGAGAACTTTATGCAGACGGAAAGCTCGATTACGGGAACGCCCGATGCCACAAGGCTTGCTCTGCGCGGCATGCACCGCCAGATGTCCAAACTTGCGACACCTGCGCTGGAACTCCCTGTCGACGAACGCAACTTTACCGGCGTGACCATGGGTGTTTCCAAGGTGCTTTATGGTCGCATCGTGAAGGAACTTAGCGAATGCCTGCGCCGGATTGTCGCGATGGCATCCGAGGAGAAGGATATCGAGCAGGTCTACCGCTTGAACCTGCAACTTTTCCCGCTGACGAAGAACATCAAGGAATCCGCAACGGACGGTTCCAAGAGCGACAAGGAGAATGACAATGAATAAGATCAAGAAATTCATGGCTGTCATCGGCCTCCTGTTCTTTTTCGGTTGCTCCGATTCCGACAAGCTTGCGGGTACCGCCGTAGAACCGAACGAAATGGCGGAGAATGTCCCGAACGAGGTCAAGGATCCGGAATCCTCGAGCAGTGTGATTGATATGGAAAGGTCTTCCAGTTCGGCAGAGGTTCTGGAAAACGAGTCCAGTTCTAGCAACAAGGGTGATAATAATACCCTAAGGCCAGGTGATATTGGCGTGAGCAGTTCCTCCATTACACCTGTTGAACCGGTCTCTTCGTCTTCCGCGCGTTCGGATAATGATTCACGGCCGGGTGGAGAACAGTCGGGTACAAAACCGGGTGCGGACCTTTCCGGCTACGGGGCTTATTATGGCGTGTCGGATGCGTCTTTCGACTCGGTGGTAGTTGCGTCAACGGTTGTCTATGGTGGGAAAGTCGATGCTGAGAATCCCATCCAGAATCCGGATGACTCGAGCGATACGCAAACTCCGGGTACAAGCGCTGCGGTAACGGAACTGAATAGCCCGGGCCTGCACAAGATGGGCGACCGTCTCAAGGCATTGTACGACGTGTTCCCGGCGTCGGCGAAGGCCCTGATTGCGCTTGGCGAGAAGGCCGCTGCGGAAGACCCGAGTTGCGAGACGTACCTGTACAATGTGCGCGGGCAGTCGGGCTCCATCGGGCACATGCTTGTCGGCGTGGCCAGCGATACGCTTACGGTGCTCGATATACGCGATGAAAAGTGCCAGAGTACGGAAGGCCTGGTTGTCGGATTCGTGTTCATCTACTGCGGTGAGATGAACCGCGCGCCTTACGAGAAGCGCACCTCTGTGGATCGTGACCCGAGTGCGGGTAAATGCCCGGCGCTGGACCTGACTTACGAATGGACGGAGTAGCCGGGACGCTTACTGCGAAACGCGAATGTAGTCGACGAGCATCTCGTTAGGGAACTGCGCGTCGTCTACCTCGAAACCGGGCCAGTTGCCTGCGACGGCGACGTTCAATAAGAAGAATTGCGGCTTGTGGAAAGCGTCGGTACCGCCGGCGTTTTCCTTTATGGAAATCTCGTGGTACTTGAAGTCGTCTGCGTACATGGCGATGACTTCGCTGTTCCATACCATCTTGTAATTGTGGAACTGCGTGATGTCGAGCTCCTTCTTTGCTCCATGGAAATCGTTCGTGTTGTTGCCGTAATCGGCCTGGTTGCCTTCGGATTGCCAGTGGTTGGTGCCGTAGACGATGCTCTCGCTGTTTACCGCCTCGATGATGTCGATTTCGCCACAGGCGGGCCAACTGACTGCATCGATGTTTGCGCCGAGTGTCCAAAATGCGGGCCAGATTCCCTTGCCCATGGGGAGCGCGATGCGGGCTTCGACGGTACCGTAGGTAAAGCTGAACTTGCCCTTGGTAATCATGCGGGCGGAGGTGTATTTTGCACCCTCGTAGTCTTCCTTGTTTGCACGGATGTGGAGGATGCCGTCCTGAACGTAGGCGTTCTCGCTGCGGCCGGTATAGTATTGCCACTCGTTGTTGCCCCAGCCGCTTGCGCCCGTGCCGATCTCGAAGGTCCACTTTGTGGTGTCGATGGTGTCGAACTCGTCGTTCCACAGGTAGGGCGATTCGCTCGAGGAGGAGGCTGCTGCGGAACTGCTTTGAAGTTCGATCGAAGAACTGCTCGCGGGGGCGTCACTGCTAGATTCGGGTTCGGCAATGCTTGACGATTCGGGGGTGGCGGGCATATCGCTGCTAGATTCGGGTGCAGTGTCGGATGAAAAAGTCGGAGCGCTGGATGAAGACGTTGCGGACGTATCTTCTGCCGGTCCGGAACTGTTCGAGTCGGAGGAGCACGCGAAAAAGGCTGCACTTGCAACTGAGGCGATTATAAGGGGCGCTGCGAATCTTTTGAACATTCTCTAAATATAGCCTATAATTCAGATTCGTGGCGCATAATACTCCAACTTGGAATATTGACTCCGATGCATGCATACTGCAAAATGATGCTTATTGTAGTAGATTTCTAGAAAAAGGGATGTTTATATGAAAGCTATTCTCAAGTATGGCCTAGTTGCCACGTGTGCCCTGGCTGCAAATGCTTTTGCACAGGATTTCTGTCAAACTGCCGCCCATAGCGGTTCCAAGGTGGAGGTTACCACGAATAAGGTGGGATCGTTCAGCAATGGAATCGGTTACGAACTCTGGAACGAAGGCGGCAACGGTGGTTCCGCGACGTTCTATGACGACGGTTCCTTCAACTGCAAGATGACTGGCGCCAAGGACTACCTGTGCCGCGCGGGTCTTTCTTTCAATAGCGATAAGACTCATACGGAACTTGGCCACATGAAGGCAGACTTCAAGTTGGTCAAGAGCAACCTTTCCGGAATCCAGTATTCCTACATCGGTATTTACGGCTGGACCCGCGAACCCCTGGTGGAATGGTACATCGTAGATAACACCGGCAGTGACTACATGCCCGGCGATTGGGTGGCCCAGGGATCCTCAGCAAAGAAACATGGCGTTTATGACATTGATGGAGCGAAGTATACGGTTTACGAAGGCGACCGTACCTCCTATTCCATCGATGGAGACAACAAGTACTTCAAGCAGTATTTCAGTGTGCGTACTTCGAAGCGCGACTGCGGTACCATCGACATTACCGCACACTTCAAGAAGTGGGAAGAACTTGGCATGAAGATGGGTAAGATGCACGAGGCCAAGATTCTTGGCGAGGCCGGAAACTCCCAGGGTGCACAGGCCAGGGGCGAGTATGACTTCCCCTATGCCAAGGTGTATATCGAAAGCGATGCCCCGTCTAGTTCTTCTATTGCACCGTCCAGTTCTTCGATTGCTCCGTCTAGTTCTTCGATTGCTCCCGAATCTAGCAGTTCGGGGACTACGGCTATCCACGGAATTCGTTCTATGACAATCGGCAGCAATACGTCGCTCGTGTTTGACGCTCAGGGTAAGTTCCTCACTTCCTTTGAAACCGAAAACGATGCGTCCCTGACCACGGCAATCAAGGCCAGGTTCCATTCCGGCGTATTCCTGGTAAAGCAGGGCGGAACGGTCCGTAGCATCACGGTGAAGTAATCCGGTTCGTTGAAAGATTTAAGCCTCTCCTTCGGGAGAGGCTTTTTTGATGCGGAATTCTTGTTGCTCGTTTAGTCCTGCGGGGCTTCGGGCGGAACTCTCGCGATTACGCCGATAGTCGCACGTGTCGCCTTTACGAGGTCGGCGGGAGCCACTTTCAGTTGTAGGCCGCGTTCGCCTGCGCTCAGGTAGATGTACGGGAACTGCATCGCCGTCTCGTGAATGAAAATCGGGAAGTTCTTCTTGAGCCCGAGCGGGCTGCAGCCACCGCGGATATAGCCGGTGAGCGGAGTGAGGTCCTTGAGCGGGACGGTATCGATTTTCTTGTTGCCGCTCACCTTGGCGGCACCCTTCAGGTCCACTTCGAGATTCCCGGGCACGACGCACACGAGGTAACCAATCTTGTCACCATGAACGAGAATGGTCTTGAAAACCTGATTGATGTCTTCACCGAGGCTGTCGGCCACGTGCTGTGCGCCGAGGTCGTTCTCGTCAACCTTGTAGGGAATGAGCTCGTAACTGATTTTTTGGCGGTCTAGAATCCGCGCTGCATTTGTCTTCTTGATTTCCATTGTGCTCCAAATATAAATCTTCGCGCAGTTTTATGCAATACCCTCATTTTTCTATATTCTGTGATATGGATTCGCTTGTCTATACGGCCGACATTTCGGTGCTGAACGACCCGGCAGTTTTTGACCGCTTGCTCGGGGTGGTCCCGGAATACCGCCGCGAGAAGGCGATGCGTTTCAAGTTCCAGAGCGGAAAATCGCAGTCGCTTGGCGTGGGGCTTTTGCTCCGGCAGGCGTGTCGCGATTTCGGGATTGAAGGCGCCGACGAGAATGTGGTGCTCGGTGAAAACGGCAAGCCCGCATTTCGCGATGTTCCTGATGTGCATTTTAACTTGTCGCACTCGAAAACGCGCGTGATGTGCGTGTTGTCACCCTATGAGGCGGGTTGCGATGTGGAGCACGTGCGTGTAGGCCGCTCACGCTTGGCAGAACGCTTTTTCAAGGATTCCGAGAACGCGTGGATACATTCCTTCCCGGAGGGCGTCGAGCAGGATACTGCATTTTGCAGGCTCTGGACGCTGAAGGAATGTTACATGAAGGTCACTGGGCGCGGAATGGCGCTCTCGCCGGACAAGTTTACCCTGACGATGTCACCGGAGGGAATCGTTCTTGACCACGATGGCGTAAGGCCCGAGTATCTGTTCCGCGAGCTGGAGAGTGATGACGGTTTTCGGTATGCGTATTGCCTGAAGGGTGCGCCGGAGACGCACCCGGTGAAGGTTGCGGAGATTGATTTAGGAGGAGAGAATGACAAGGCGGTATAAGGCGATTCTTGTCGGGAATGGAACCATGGGCGGGCGGCACCGAGCGCGTTTCGAGATGTGCGGGGTGGAATTTGTCGCCGTGCTTGACAATCAGAAAGATTTTGACGGGATTGCTGAACGTTTAAATGCGGGCGTCTTGCTTGCGGGGGGTAGGACTGCGGGCGGTTTGCTCGCGGACTTTGCGGTGATTGCGTCGCCGGCAAGTACGCACTATGCCTACGCGAAATTTTTTCTGGAACGTAAAATCCCCGTATTTGTGGAAAAGCCTCTTGCGATTGCGGGCGAGGAGGCTCAGGAACTTGTAGACCTGGCGGCGAAAAACGATACACTTCTGTTTGTCGCACAGTCGGAATGCTACAACCCGATTTTCCTGAACTTCCGCAAGCATTTCCTTGCGGAACTGAACGGGCGTTCGGGCGCGCATCTCGATGCTGGCGATATGCTTATTGCGGGTGATAAACTGCCCGCCGGTAGCGTGCGTCTAGAATTCCGGCGGGAACACCACCGTTCGGATCGTTGCCGTGACGTGAACGTGGCGCTGGACCTGCTCGTACATGACCTGAGCCTATTCCTGACCCTGTTCCGTGCAGAGGATGTAAAGGTGGAGTGGTTCAAGACGGGCATGAAGTCTGATCGTGATCCGGCGGATTTTGATTCCGCGATGCTGCGCCTTTCGCTTGCGCGTGGCCCGCACAAGGGCGTTATAGCGGACTTTTATGTGAACCGCAACAGCAATTGCGACGTACGCACGATTACCGTAGATTTCGCGCGCATCGCCTGCCCCGATGGTCAAGGCGGGATTGTTCCGGAGACTAGCTATACGGTCAGCCTTGCCCGCTATACGCAAGAAGGGGAAATCGAGCATGTGCCCGATTCCCTCGATAACGAGCACCGTTTCTTCCTCAAGCTCCTTGCGGGTGCCTGCGGGGAGTGGGGGCGCCGTGCGGCCCAGAATGCTGCCGATTGCGTGAAAATCGCCTGCGCTAGCTGATAGAGTTCGTCAAATCTTCGCCGGCAGAGTTGAAAATTACTTCCACACGACGTTCCTGTCGTAGGTCCCGCTACGCAGCTGTACGTGCAGGTGCTCGTTTGCCCTGCCGATGCTTTCGTGCAGTACGGTAAAGCGTTCTCCTAGTTCCTCGCGGATGAGGCTTGCGAGTTCCTTTCGCTTCGCAAGGTTACCGATGTCCTTGATGCGGAAGTCGACTGCCGCTCCGGAATAGTGTGCCGACTGTGCGGAATGCCCCTCGTAATCGTTTGCGCTGGTGATGAGAGGCTTGAACGTCTCGTCGCCCGTGGCAATGCAGTAAGCCCACACGACTACCGATATTGCGGAGTCGAGAGCCGGGTGGACTGATTCGAAGTTTACTCCGGATTTCTGCCTCGTCATGGATTTGATTTGCTCGTGATAATGCCGCTGGATGCCGTCATGGTAGTTGATAACCTTGAATTTGGCGCTTTTGACGTGCTTTTGGGCGCTTTTCGCATGCTTGCTGATATTCTTGACCTGCTCGTGGTAAGCGTTTTGGATGTTTTTGGGAATTTTTTCGCAGTCGTCATTGCAGAATATCAGGCCAATGACGCAGATCCCGCCAATGACTAGTGCTACCGGCAACAATGCTATAGCCACCTTGATGGCGACTGCTACGACCGTGATGGCGATTGCTGCAAGGAAAAGGTACCACAGGATGTCGAACATATAGGCTCCTGGAAAGATTTGAAGTCGTCTTGGGGTCTCTATGTTCTATATCGAGAGTTTCGTTGGGAATGTAAAAAAAGAAAATGAAAAAAATCCCGCGATTTCTCGCGGGACTTTCTACAGTCGTCATGTTCGCGTAGGCGAACATCTTAGGCTGAGCGATTACAGCTTGATGCTGCAGGGCTTGGCATTCCAGATTTCCTCGGCGTACTGCTTGATGGTACGGTCGGAACTGAACTTGCCCATGCGGGCCACGTTGAGGATGGCCTTCTCGGCCCAGGCCTTCTTGTTCTGGTATTCCTTCGCCACCTTGGCCTGCATGTCCACGTAGCTGCGGAAGTCGGCGCAGAGCATGTACGGGTCGTGGGTGAGGAGTTTGTCTGCAATGTGCTTGAACAGGTCCGGACGGTCGGGGCTGAAGAAGCCGGAACCGATCAGGTCAATCACGCGGCGCAGGTCGTCGTCCTTCTCGTAGAAGTCGCGCGGACGGTAGCCCTTGGCGAGGAGGTCGGTCACTTCTTCGACGGTAAGGCCGAAGATGAAGATGTTCTCGTCGCCGACTTCTTCCTTCATTTCCACGTTGGCACCGTCGAGCGTACCGATGGTGAGCGCGCCGTTGAGGGCGAACTTCATGTTGCCGGTACCCGAGGCTTCGGTGCCCGCGGTAGAAATCTGTTCGGAGAGGTCAGCCGCCGGGATGATCTTCTCGGCGAAGGAGACGCGGTAGTTCTCGAGGAACACCATCTTGAGCTTGCCCTTGCAGACCGGGTCGGCATCGATGATGGCGGCGACGGCGTTCGCGAGGCGGATAATCTGCTTGGCCATCCAGTAGCCCGGAGCGGACTTACCACCGATCATGATGGTGCGCGGCATGATTTCCTTGCCGTCCTTCACCTGGATGTACAGGTGGATGGCATGGAGGATGTTCAGCAGCTGGCGCTTGTATTCGTGGATGCGCTTCACCTGCACGTCGAAGAACGTGTCGGTATCGACATCGACGCCCTGCGTTGCCTTGAGGTACTTGGCGAGGCGTTCCTTGTTCTGCTTCTTGACGGCCATGAATTCCTTCTGGAATGCGGCGTCCTTCGCGAACTTCTCGAGCTTCTTCAGGTCGTCGAGGTCCTTGACCCAGCTTTCGCCAATCTTCTTGGTGATGAGTTCGGACATGGCGGGGTTGGCCTTGCGAACCCAGCGACGCGGCGTCACGCCGTTCGTCTTGTTGTTGAACTTTTCAGGCCATAGTTCGTAGAAGTCCTTGAAGAGGGTCGTCTTCAAAAGGTCGGAGTGGAGAGCGGCCACGCCGTTCACTGCGAACGAACCCACGATGGAGAGGTAGGCCATGCGGACCATCTTGCAGCCGCCTTCCTCGATGAGGCTCATGCGGGCGAGGCGGGCATTGTCGCCGGGCCACTTCATGCTGACCATGCGCAGGAAGCGTGCGTTGATTTCGTAGATGATCTGGAGGTGACGCGGGAGGAGCTTCTCGAAGAGGCTGACCGGCCACTTCTCGAGGGCTTCGGGCATCAGGGTGTGGTTCGTGTAGGCGAACGTCTTGGTGACGATGTCCCAGGCTTCGTCCCATTCCATGTTCTCGATGTCGAGGAGAATGCGCATCATTTCGGCGATGGAGATTGCCGGGTGTGTGTCGTTCAGCTGGATGGCGACCTTCTCGGGGAACTTCTTCCAGTCACCTTCGTGGAGCTTCTTGAAGCGGCGGATGATGTCCTGCAGGGAGGCAGAGCACAGGAAGTACTGCTGCTTGAGGCGCAGTTCCTTACCGTTCATGGAGGAGTCGTTCGGGTAGAGAACCTTCGAAATCGTTTCGGAGAGTTCCATGTCCTGCACGGCGGCGATGTAGTCGCCGTTGTTGAAGTAGCTGAGGCCGAAGTCGTCGGTGGACTTCGCGCTCCAGAGGCGCAGGTTGTTCACGGTGTTGTTCTTGTAGCCCGGAATCGGGGTGTCGTACGGGAGGGCGAGCACATAGTCCTTCGTTTCCCAGCGGTTGCGGAGCCTGCCCTTGTCGTCGACCCAGCTTACCACGTAGCCGTAGAACGGGACCTTGATGGCGTTGGCCGGACGGGCGATTTCCCAGGGGTTCGGGAGGCGCAGCCAGTTGTCCGGCTGTTCTTCCTGTTCGCCGTTCACGATCTTCTGGCTGAACATGCCGTATTCGTAGCGGATACCCATGCCGGTGGCCGGGAGTTCGAGCGTGGCCATGGAGTCCAAGAAGCAGGCGGCGAGGCGGCCGAGGCCACCGTTACCCAAGCCCGCGTCAACTTCCTGTTCGCGGAGTTCTTCGAGGGTCATGCCGATTTCGTCGAGCGCTTCGGTGACGGCGCTTTCGACGTCGAGGTTCAGCACGGAGTTGCCGAGCGTACGGCCAATCAAGAATTCGAGGGAGAGGTAGTAGACGCGCTTCACGTCTTGCTTGTAGTAGGTCTCCTGGGTCTTGATCCAGCGGTCCACGAGACGGTCGCGGACGGCGTAAGCGACGGCGAGGAACTTCTCGTGGTCGGTCACGGTCACCTTGTTGCGGGCGAGCGTGTGGTGGATGTGGTCGGTGAACGCCTTGCGGAACGATTCCGCGTCGGTGCCGAGCACTTCGACTTCTTCAGCTTTCTTGAATGTTTTTGCCATGGATGAGCCTATGGGTTAAAGTTTAAATTCTGGTTCGGGAAACCCGATTTTACGGCGGTAAATTTAGAAAACTTTACAAGGTTTCTGGGTCACTTTTCGCTGTTCGGGGCGGTTTCGTCGGGCGATTGACCCTGCGTGCGGATGTTTTCCATCAGGAAGTGGATGGCCTTGAGCCGGCCGTTGCATTTTTCTATACAGTTATCGTAAAACCCCTTGGTTTTCTCGTCCCACTCGGGCACGATTTCGGAGGCGTACAGGAAATGCTCGACGCAGATGGAAAGCTGGTCGGCTTCGCGGCGCAGGTCGTCGAGGTTCGATCTTGTGAAAAAAGCCATAATGATAAAGATAAAAAAGAAAAGTCGTCCTAAGAGGTGGCTTGCACATGGTTTGGGGTGGCTTTTTTGACACTCTTACATACTAAAACGGCAAAAGAGATGAAAAAGTATGTAAGAATGTGGACGTGTGGGGGAATTCGCGTGATGCTTTACATACTAGATGTCGGAAAATGCTTTGTTAGTATGTAAAATAAACTGTTAAAAGTGCTTTTTGATTGTTAGTTTGTTTGTGATTTTGCGAAAATTACATACTAAAGCCCCCCCAACAGGCAAAATAGTATGTAAGGGATGTATTTTTGAACTCAAATTGATTAAATAACATATATTTAAAACATGTCTAAAAGGCTGGTTTTCATCTTGATTGCGCTGATGGCGGTTGCTGCGGTGGCGGCAACTTCCTCTGTGACGGGAATGTTCATGGATTTGCGCGATGGCAAGAAGTACAAGACAGTGAAGATTGGCAACCAAACGTGGATGGCGGAGAATTTGAACTACGAAATAGCGGACAGCTATTGTTACAACAACGACACTAGCAACTGCAAAAAATATGGTCGCCTTTACACGAAGGATGCTGCGTTGAAGGCGTGTCCTGCGGGTTGGCACTTGCCCAGTAAGGAAGAATTCGATATTTTAATAAAGACTGTCGGTGGCGAAAAAATTGCGGGCGAGAAATTGAAATCGAAAAGCGGTTGGAATGACGGTGGCAATGGTTCGGATGCTTTCGGTTTTTCGGCTCTGCCTGCCGGTACTTGGTTCGATGGGGGAACCACGGGGGATGATGAAGGATTCTCTGAAGAGACTGTTGGTACAGGCTTTTGGGGGTCTACGGAAAATGCGAACAAGGAACTTTGCGAGATGAATTTGGTCGATGCTGATAATGCTCCTTATTTTAGTTATAGGGGACGTGGCTTTGGAAACTCAATCCGCTGCATAAAGGACTAAATTTACAGTATGAAAGTTGCGCTTTTCGGTTCGACCGGCCTGATTGGAAAAAATGTCTTGAAACTCCTGGTGCGCCTTGACCAGGTGGAGCATGTGTACTGCCCGGTACGCCGCGTGCCCGCTCCCTCCGAAACGGGAATCCTGGAAGGGGCCGCGAAGGTGGACTTCGAGGTAGTCGACTTTGATCAGGTGGAAACGTTACGCGAGAAGTTTGCGGGCCTCGACGCGGCGATATGCTGCCTCGGCACGACCATCAAGCAGGCGGGTAGCAAGCCCGCGCAGGAGAAAATCGATGTGAGGCTCCCGCTATCGCTTGCAGCTGTCGCGAAGAAGGCTGGCGTAAGGCATTTTCTGTGCGTGAGTGCGCAGGGTGCGAATTCGCATTCGCCGTTCTTCTACAACCGCCTGAAGGGCATGCTCGAGGAAGGTCTCACGATGATGAACTTCGAGGCGCTCACGCTCGTGCGCCCGTCGCTGCTGCTCGGCAAACACAAGGACAAGCGATTCGGCGAAGAACTTATGCAGAAGATTTTCGGTAAGTATCTAGCGGTATTGCCTGCGAGAATCCGCCCGGTGTTTGCGGAATCCGTTGCGGCTCATCTCGTGGCCTCGATGCTCAAGCCGCCATTTGAACATGTGTGCGCAAGCGACGGCGTGAAGGGCAAGCGGATTATATACAACCGCGTGATTGCCCAGGCGAAAGTCGAAGATTTGTTCTAGAGAAACGGGCTTTCTAAAAGCTAAGTTTACTGGACTTCCCACTTTCCGCCAACGCACTGATAAGTTTTCTCGTTAATGGTCACCTTGTCGCCTTCTATTTCGCAGCGGCCCCTTTCGGGCGTACTTGTGTCGCTCTGTTGCCAGTAGATGCCGTTGCAATAGAAACCAAGCCGGACTTTCGCGATAGAGCCCTTTTCGGTATCGTATTCGATATAGGCGGATTTGGAAGTTTCGCTGCCGTCGCATTTTTGGTGTACCCAGGAATATTCCTCGGGCAATCTTTCCCAACGGCCTTCCCTGCACACAAAGGGCTTGTCGGTCTTGCAATCCAACCATGCGCCGAAGCCGTATTCGCATGAATCTTCTGCAATGTTGCCGCTAGAGTCGGTCAGGTTGAGGCAGGTCCGATCCCATGTGTCGAACTTGGAACACACGTAGCGCTCGTTTGTTTCGCAGTCATATGTCTCTGCGCCGTACATCCCGTAGCACTGGTTACAGGGCATGAAAGGAATCGGGCAGTCGTCATCATCACATGGCGGGCAAAGGTTGCTCATCGTGATGCACCCGACGTTCCAGCTGGAACTGGACCCGATAACGGATGAACTGGACGATACTTCCTCGAAAATGGGCATGGCCGACGATTCTAGGTACTTGAATTTTTTCACGTTTGCAAAGGCCTTGCTTAAGGTAAATGTGATAACACCCGGTTCGGAAGAGCCGTTATATGCGGAATCCGGATAGAGAATTTTCACATTTAAGGTGTCGCCAGAAAGGATGCACTTTACACCATCGACAACGAAGCCGTTGTAGATACTTACGTCGTCGCGGAAGGTAACGGAACTATCTGCATTCACCACCTTTAAAACGAACGGTGTCACCGCAGAGCCTGTACGGCGCTCCGCCTTTACGTCTGTCGCCATTTCCTCGAAGTAGCCTTCGTAGAGGCCAGTCGCGCTCCAAACATGGTATTGGTTACAGATGTGGATTTCCCCGGTATTGCATTGAATCACTTCTTGGCCAATGGGCCAGTCCTGACAACTGTTGCATGGTATAGCGGTCGTAGGACAATCGTCTCCCTTGCAAGGAGAACACGTCATCTTTATATCGACGCAAGTCTCGGCGATGTCAGAACCGGATTGTCCCGCCACGCTGGAACTGGATGAACTCGAAACGGGCTGCGCATCTTCGCTGCTGGATTCCGGAGCCCCTTCGCAACTGCTCGAAGAGGGCGCATTGCAATTGCAGGACGCAGCGCTCGGGCTGTCGCTATCGCAGGCGAGCATTGCAAACGCAAGGAGCGATGCCGCAGAAAGCCCACACACGCTGTTGATGAATATCTTTTTCATGAAGCCGCTCCTTTTTTAATATACAATCGGTTTCGTCTAAAAGGGAATATATAATCCTTTTTGTGCGGCATCAAGAGTTTTATGCAACAAATTATTGATAAATAGTCAAAAATTGTGAATTTTTTATTAAACTTGATGAAATTTTGTGTATATGCAACAGTTGTTGCATATGAAAAAGGTGTTTTGAGGGGGGGGGATTATATACAACCGATTATTGGCGCAAACGCCGGTGGATGATTTTTAAGAAAGAGTTTTGTTGTTGAGTTAAGGGCTGGCAAAGGGCCTGCTCGCAAGGTGGGTTATGTCCCGCAGCAAGCGCAGCAGCCGCTAAACTGGCTCTTACTGCAGTCCATATTCTTTTCCTTGCCTTGATCTTCTGCTCCGCTACCTAAGGAACATTTGTTGTCGTTTGAACAGGGCGTATTGGTTCCAGGGCAAGTACTTCCTTCTGGTTTTTCTTCTTTCTCTTTCTTGTCTTTCTTGTCTTTCTTCTCTTTTTCGGTATCATCCGTCTGCGCCTCCGTTTTGTCCGGCTCCTTAGGTGCTGGCTCTGTAGTTTGCTGCGGCGGTTCCGGCTGTGTAGTTGTTTGCGTCGCCCCTGCGCTGCATGCGCTTGCGTCGACGCTTCCGACGGGCCAGTTGCTGGTGAGCGATGCGCATTCCTGAGAAGAGACGACCTGCTTGAAATCAACAGTGCTTTCCGTGACGGGGTCGATGACTATGCCCCAGGCGCTACGTGCAGAACATTCGTTGAGCGAACTCAGGTTCGTCGCGCTCCATCCGAGAAAACTTTCTGCGTCCTTGTCTATTTCCTTTTTCGCCACGACGCAGTCGCCGTATTCGAAGTTGTTTGTCTTTCCGTCGCCCGGTGCTGCGTATCCGATGTCTTTCCAAGAGCCAATGCCGTGGTCGTTGTGGACGAAAGCGTCCTGTAACCGGACGTAGATGCCTGCCGCCGTGGGGACTTCTGCAGCTTTCGCCTTGGCTATCATGCCGAACAGCTTGGGCACGCCGACTGCGGCGAGTACGCCCATGATGACGATGACGACCATTATTTCGATGAGGGTGAAGCCGTTCTTTTTATCCATGAGAGGCTCTTTTGAAAAGATTGCAGGAATCATAAGTTTACGATAATAAAAATATAACATATGGGAACGCCAGGTGCATTACATTTTTCGCCTAGTGTACGGAATGCCTAATTATTGTGATTAGCGACAAAGGGAGGTCGCCGAAGGCAGTTACTTGAACTTCCAGAACTTGTACAGGTATTTCGCGGTCTGGACGGGCGTCTTGAGGAAGGCGCTCTTCTTGTACCCGCTGAGGGCGAATCCCTGCAGCACCTTGTAGAGGCCAATCTGGTCTTCGCGGTTGATGGCGAGCAGGAACCTGCGGAACTTATACTCGAAATCGTGCGTCTTGCCGAAGTACTCGTAGCAGCGCTTTTCGTACTGCTTGAGGAAGTTGCGGCTGAGTGCCGCAGCCTCGCCGGAGGTCGCCTTGAGGCCCTTGTCCACATATTCGGCGCAGAATCGGCCGGCCCTCATCGCTGCAGCGATGCCACCACCCGTGAGCGGGTTGGTGTGGTGGGCGGCGTCGCCCACGAGGGCCAGGCGGTCAAGCGTGTAGTTCTTGAGCGTGCTGGAAACAGGCACGAGCCCGCCGACGGTATGGTTGATTTTTGCTCCCGGGAAGAGTTTCTCGAGCCATTCCATCGTGACTTCGAGAATGTTGCCCGAGTGCTTGCCCGCGGCGAGGAACCCTGCACCGAAGTTCGTGACGTTAGACTTCTGCTTCGGGAAACTCCAGATGTAGCCGTCGTTGATAAAGTCGTGGCCCTGCCAGAAGGTGAGATAGTCGGGCTTCGTGAGGAGTCCCTGCACCTGGATGTCGACACCCGTGCATGTCTCGCGCGGGTTCTGCCCGCAGTCGAGGCCCACCATGCGCCCGATGCGGCTTTCCACACCGTCGGCCGCAATGACCATCTTCGCAAAAATTTCCTGCGTACCGGTCTCGGTGACGCTCCCGTTACCATCGCCCTTGCCGAGCACGACGCGCACCATGCGGGTGTCGCCCTCGACGTCGCCCACGAATTCGGCACGTGCGCAGGTCACCACCTGGGCGCCGTCGTCGGCGGCAAGTTTCGCAAGCCACGGGTCAAAGATTTCACGGTTGAGCATGATGCCCGTGTTCGGTTTCGGAACCTCGATGTTCACGCCGTTCGGGCCGTAGATGAAAAGCCCGTTGATAAAGCTTTCTATGCAGCTCTCGTCGATAGGGCCGTATGTCTGGAGGTCGGCCAGCGTAGTGCTCGCCTCCCCGCAGCGTACCGGGAAGCCGATGCGTTCGCGCTTCTCGAGGAGCAAAACCTTGTGCCCCGCCCGTGCGAGGTTCCTTGCGGCAACGGAGCCGCCGGGCCCAGCGCCAATCACCACGACATCGTAACGGGAATCAAGCATCGTTCACCTCCGTAATTTTGAGCGCACCGACGGGGCACGCCTTCACGCAGATGCCGCAGCGCACGCATTTTTCGGAATCAATCTGCAGGTCGAGCCCGAACATGTCGAGCGCCATCTTGGGGCAGAGCCCTACACAGCCCGCGCAGGCGAGGCAGATCTTACGGTCGTGAACGAGTTTCTTCATCGTCAAATAATATAGTAAAAAGAGATCCCCGCCTACGCGGGGATGACAGTGGGTAAGGAAAGGCCCCGCAACAATGAATGCTGCGGGGCCTTCGTGGGGCCTCCCGGACTTGAACCGGGAACCAACGGGTTATGAGTCCGCTGCTCTGCCCTGTCCCGCGTAGATACTGGGTTTTCGATTAACGTCTCACAAAAAGCTCACAATTTAAAACCCTGTTTTTGCCT
>CADCGB010000028.1 GCA_902800815.1 Fibrobacter succinogenes | reverse complement strand
GGTTGCAGAATACATCTACACCGAAAACCGCTACAAGCAGCTCACCCGTAACAATCCGGAAGTGGCCAAGAAGCTCGCCGACGACCTCCAGAAGGAAGTTGACGCCCGCTACGCATTCTACGACGCCATGTCCAAGGATACAGAAGGGTTGATTAGCCTGTAATCGGTTGACAACCAGTTAAAACGCCCCGTCACGATGAGTGGCGGGGTGTTTTTTTATTACCCAAAATTACTCTTGCATTCTTTTTGCGGAATTGACAATGTCATCGCATGTTTGAGAATCTAGATAATCAAGGAAACAGATAAATTCAAACATGATGGGGAAATTATGTACCTCAGGTTCATCGCGAGCAACAACTTTTTCAAGACGATTCGACTGTAGCACAACTATTCTTTCCTTATAGGTTTTGCCTTCCCAATACATATTCGTATCAATTTTATTATTGACACTAAACTCTTCGGTCGAGTAAATCGTACGTTGATTTAAGGCGTAAACCGAATTCAAACCACTACGGATTGTCATTACGGTTTCTCCCCTTTTATTATTCAGAAAATAGGAGCGCCCCTTATCCCAATGGTCTGCAGAATCAACGCTATAAGACTGGGGAATCTCTATTTCTAGGAAGGAGGTCCTGAACATCTTTGTTTGTTCTTTCTCTTGCACAGACTCTGTTTTTGAGCACGAAACCAAACAAATAAGGGAAAGAAGAACAAGAACTTCCTTCATTTTACCAACCTCACTATTTATTCACTAACATCTTTTATCGAGAAGATTATCTTGCGGCATATTTCTTCGTCAACGGAATCCGGATAGTAATGGAATTCAGCAAACCGAGTCGTAGCACGTCCAAAATCCCTTGAGTAGTTTCTTGCGGCCAAGACCTTTATTTTCTTTACTCCACGTTTATCTAGCGTATCTAACTCCCCTACCAACTTGTAATCAGACGACAAGGATTCCTTCTCCGAAAAAAGATGCGAATGCGGGGTTAGATAGTCATTCTTGTAATAAAGGATTACCCTGCCGCCAACATCCTTAATCAAGGCAAAACGGGACAACCTGTTTTCTTGCATTTCGACATGCAGATTATAGGGAATCCACAATTTTTCATATTTATCCTGAAAAACATACCCTTTCGATATGCCATTAGACGCAATACCAAGCAACGCGAATCCCAAAGGGAAAAGAACTACGACCAAGGCCCCAACAATTTGAAAAATTTTAACCTTCATACGCCCCAAATCATAGAAATTTTCTAGCCGTCAAGGCATCGAATCCGGCAGGCGGCTCTTCGCTATTTTCTGGTTCTCGGCAATTCCCGGATACTCGGGGAAAAGGTCATCTGCCAGCCTGTACCAGCGCAGGGCGCGGGTTGGCTCGGTTTCCAGATACAGGTTACCCATATCGAATGCAGCAAGGCCCGTAAACTGCGCAGGCGTAAGCGGCTTGAATTCAAGGCCGGTCCATCGACCCGCCTTGTACTTCTCGCGATATTCCTCATCGGTGTAGGTATAGCCGCGCCGGTTAGGTTCCAGATTCACCGTCTTCGGCGCGAATCCGGCCTGCGCGCGGCCGTCATCCTTGCCATAGCGCAAATAAACATGCCCCGGCAGGAGAATTACCTCAAGTGGAATTCCGCGGGCTTCGGCGACCATCATCGCAAGCCACGAAAGCCCCATGCAGCCCGACTTCCGGGTTTCAAGTACCCGTAGCGGGAGTATCGCATCGTGAGCAATGGACGCCTCGCCCGCCCCCGCAAACTCAATGTTCCAAAATTCCCACAGGAGCGCCTTCAGCGATGCAAGCGTATCGCCCGTTACAGACAAACTACTGTCATAGAAGGCAAGACCCTCGCGCCAATCGCGAACGCTGTCAATGCACGTGGGAGTTCGATTCTCAAAGGTACACGCCATCTCGGCATATTTCGCATTCTCGGGTCGCCCCGTCCACAGCACGAGCGTAAGCGAGACCGCCAGCAGGATAACTAGCAGCGGCCAGAAAAAGCGGGAGAATAACGACGAGAGGCGGGCAAGCATCTTACCTTAGCGCGTCCCATTCCATCGGGGACTGCCAAAAATCGCGGGCGGTCATCATGTAGATAACGAGCCTCTTGCTCTGCATGTCCTTCTTCATCTTCATCATGCGGTGATAAACGCCCGGGCCTCCGCCCCAGCTGGTAAGCACCTGCACGTCGAGGCCAGTCGCATAGGCAAGCAGGGAACCCGGACCGCCACTCTTCTGGTCCACGGACTCGAACACGCCCGTGAACGAGTCGCCCATCAGGAGAATCGGTGCATTCTTGCCGCCCTTGTAGGGTTCTGCGCCCTTGAAAATCTTCATTGCGGGCAACGTGTCTGCAGGGTACTTCGCCTTATCGGCATCAGGCAAGTGCGCCACCAGGTCTCCCTCGCGCATTGTCGTCATCTCCTGCATGTTGAGCGAGCCCGGCTGCGCGCCGGCATCGCCATACCACGCGTATTGCGTCACGCGGGCGGCAAGCTGTTCCATGGCGGCAAGCATTCCGGGGAGCGCCCAGTGCGTGTCATAGCGCTGGTAACTAAAGTGCGGGGGCTCGTCGCCGGCCTTGGCCGCCATGAGCGCCGGGTAGATATCAAGAACGTCAAGCCCTGCGGCAAGCATCTCGCGGGTAAACTCACGGCCCGCGGGGTTCACGCAGAGGTCGGCAGGCGTCCCTGCCACAAGGCGCTCGCCATAAATTTCTTCCTTCACAGGGACGGGAACCACAAGCAACTGCACCCCGATGGAATCCAGGTAGTGTTTAAGTTCCAGCAGGCGCGGGAGCGGGTTATGCAGGCTATCCTGCCCCGTTATCTTATCTGCAAGCAGGTAGTTCGCATTGCGGCGGAACCAGAGGAAGGTCTCCGCGGGCGATGCACCCTTTGTCGCCCAGGCGTTCTGCTCCTTCGGGAGTTTCGCGAGCGTCTTTTCAAGTGCCGTGCGGAACTTCGCGGTTTCCGCATTCGCGGGGCAAGTGCCTTCCAGCGAGGCAAGAGTCTGTAACCTGAAGGAAGAATCCCTGTCAAGTACGCGGTTCACCGGAATCACCTCGCCTGCTGCCGCAAGCGAGTCGGCAACGGCCTTCGCACGGAGCTGTTCTGCACTCAGGCGGAACGCAGGTACCTCGAAAGCAATCCACATAGGTTTCCCCATCGGGTTTCCGCGCATCACGGCAAAGGGCTGCGTCTTGGAGCCATCTGGCCAGAAACCTCCCGGTGTATGCGGTTCCAGATCGGTATTGAGCGTCGGGTACCAGTAAGAAGAAAGCGTCCGCGCCCAGTTCATGGCGTCATCGGCATTCATCTCGGCGGTCAAGTAGTAGTTGAGTACTTCACCCGTCTCGCCGTGCGAAACAAACTTCAGCTTTCCATAGAACGCCGTTCGCCCCGTCCACGACGCCGGCATCACCTCCGTCCACCATTCGACGGAGCCATCACTCATCGGGACACCCCAGAGGCGGCTTACGCTCTGGAAAGCCCTAAACACCTCGGGTTCGCCCCACTTGACCGCCTCCACCGCACTGAGTACCTGAGCAAGCGAATCGTTACCCGTCTGCGCATAGAGTATCTTGGAAAGCGGTTCCCAGGCCATAGGCTGGCGACCAGAAACAATGGCGGGTTCCGTTTCAGAAAGCGAATCCAGCATCGGGAACGGGTATTCTGGCAACTTCGCCTGCGCCATCTTGCCCGCATAGTTCTCGGGCTTTTCGTCCTTGCCAGCAAGGCGGATCGGGTTATCGTAATACGCGGCAAAATCAAGCGCCGCCAGCGTAGGCTTGCCAACAACACGCACCTGCCTGTCGGCATCCACGACCTTCATCTCGAACATGGTCGTCGGGATCATCGAATCTGGCGGCAGCGCCGTCACACCCGCAGGCACTTCCGTTGATTCCGTCGCGGGCTTCGGAGAATCTCCCGAAGCGCAGGCAAACAATACAAGCGAAAAAGATGCAAATGCAGCGCCCGCCAAAAGAGCGCCGCCTCTACGCGAAAAAATACGGGTCATGGGTTCTCCCGATTACCTTATGTCTTGTTAGAATCTTCGCCGTGGCCCGATTCCTTGGCCTTCAAGGATTCGATACGGCGTTCCAAGAGTTCCTGCACCTGCGGGAGCAGCGAGCCCTTCACACGTTCCAGGTAAAGGCACTGCAGCTGAATCATGCGGTCACGGTGCCTGCCCGCATGTTCCTGGATCCAGTTGCTCACCGCCGCCTGGCGGTTCTCGAGCTGGCTACGCAGCGTCTGCTGGATAAACGTCCTCTGGACTTCCATGTAGCGCTGCATGTTGAAAGGGAGGCGGTACGTGCGGATAAACTGCTTCAGGAGTTCCAGGAGCGAAAGCCCCTGCCCCTTGTGGGCATCGACAAACTTCTTCAAGTCATCCAGATGATCCTTGAAAAAAGGCACGATTGCCTTATCATCAATCTGGTAAAGCTCTAGTTCGTCCTGTTTCTTTGTCGCTTCGTCGACTGCCATACCTATAATTTACGTTTTCAGCGATTCCTGCGCTGTGATTTTCTTTACAATGAACCCAAAATTGGCCATTCCTGTGTCGTTTAGCACATTACCTTGTAAAAAAACACGGCCTTCCGTACCCGGATTTAGCCTGTCGGCGGCAGCACCCCTAAAATCGAGCAGGCTATCCACCTCGCAGCGGCACATGCCCGAGGGGGTCATAATCTCAAGCGCATCGTCCATCGAGAACGGATTCTTCACGTTCACGCGGCACGAATTCGTCGCCGGGTCGTAATCGAGCACCTGGGCGGCGACGCACCCGCCTTCGGCGGCCACGTGGGTAGACTCGTAATTCTGCGGGAGCGGTCCACGCAAAAAGCCGGGCATGAACCCGCGACCATCCACGAACTTTATCGCCCTGCGGGATTCCTGCGGCACAAGTTCCGGCGATGCATCGGCACCGCCTTCCAGAGCCCCGTGAACAGCATCGATTGCCATGCGGTAGGCACGCACCACCTGCGACAGGTAATAGACCGAGCGCGTACGACCCTCGATCTTGAAGGAATCGAGCCCGCCCTTCACCAGTTCCGGGATAACATCCAGCGCGCACAGGTCACGACTGCTCATGAAGTAGGTACCCCAGGTATCCTCGTCGAGCGCCACCGGAGGGAGTTCCGGGCGGTCCGTGCGCTGCAGGCTGAACTCGCCCTTGTGTTCACGGTAATCCTCGACCTGCGGGCCGGAATTGGCATACAGGCGGTAAGGCATGCGACAGCTGTTATCGCAGGCACCCTGGTTCGCGTCACGGTGGGTTACCCAGTTGCTGAGCATGCAACGGCCCGACATGGCCATGCACACCGCCCCGTGAACGAACACTTCCAGTTCAAGGTCCGGCAACTTTTCCTTTATCTCTAAAATTTCAGACAAACGAAGTTCACGGCTCAATATGATGCGGCGCACTCCCAAGTCGTGCCAGAACTTTGCGGCCAGGTAGTTCGTGGTATTCGCCTGCACCGAGAGGTGTATTTCCACATCGGGGCGTTCCTTCCGGAGCCATCCCACAAAGCCGGGGTCGGCAACAATGAGGGCATCGGGCTTAAGTTCTATCGCCGCAAGCAGGGCCTTCTGGAACGATTCCACCTTCACGTTACGGGGAATCACGTTGCTCGTGAGGTAGAACTTCTTCCCGAGAGAACGTGCATACGCGATTCCTTCCGCAAGGTCGTCCAGGTTCTTAAATCCATTCTCGCGGGCACGGAGCGAAAAAGCGGGCTGCCCCGCATACACGGCATCCGCGCCGTATGCGAAGGCATACTTCATGCGGGTCAAGTCGCCCGCTGGAGCAAGCAATTCAGGCTTTTTCATCCGCACTACCACTTGAATCCGGCACGCAGGTAAACCTTGCGGTCGTCAATGAAGGTAATCTCGCCCATGAAGCTCACGTATTGCCCCTCATAGCTTATCGCGGGCGTAAGCGAGTACTGCATTTCCGCCCCGTCAAGGAACTTCTTGTGGATCTTCATGTGGTTGTGGTGCGGAGTCGTATCGTTCACGGCGCTCCCGTAATCCGTTCCCTTCCAGAACCAGGTATTGCGAAGCGACGCAAATATGTGTCCGTCAAGCCTTCCGTACACCGTCCAGTCGATAGTCCGGCTGTTGGGGCCACCCTGGTTCCCGAGCGGGTAGCCCAGATGCGCCATCTGCGCGGTATTCTTTATAAAGTGCGAATAGACGTAGGGTTCCACGCGGGCATATTCGGCAATCGTACCGGCCTCAAGCTTGTGTCCCTTGAAATAGAAGTCATGGCCCGCCTGCAAACCGGCCATCCATGCCCACTTCGCCTCGATGTTGTCGTTCTTCACGAGGCTAATCGGCGATTCCATGTCGTCGAGGAAAAATTCGGTGTAGAGGCGCACGGCATTAAAGAGCCTGTAGTTAAAGTCCATCGCAAGCGCACCGTTATTACTGCTCTCGGAGTAGTTGCCCTTCTCCATAAAGAGCGGAGCCGTCGGTACAAAGAGCCACGGTTTCAGATTATCATAGAGCACCGTAAGTTCGCTGATACCGATAGTCGCATTGCCAACCGCAAGTTCGTAACGGTGGCCAAAGAGGTTACGCGTCTCGTCCTTGTTCTTGTCGCTCATGCTGCCGTAAATGCGGAGGTCTGCATAGAAGCTCGTCACGCGGAGGGGGCCAAAGTGCAGGTCCATCGTAAGCATATTGTACGGGAGCGCGAACTGGTTCAAGGTCAGGTTGTTGTAGTAGCCCGGGCCCCAGTGCAACACGTCGCGGGCAAGGTCCACGCGGAACCAGTCGTAGTTGAAGGCAAAGTGCGTGCGGTAACGCGCATAGCTCGTGTATTCCACGCCGGAGTTATTCTCCTCTTTCTGCACTTCCAGAAACTCGCGGTCCCACGATTTCGGATACGAGGCTGAATGCCCTTCGTCATAGATGCGCGCATCGAGCACGAATTCTAGAGAATCCGCGTAGCCGCGCAGGTAGATACCACCATCGATTCCGGGCCAGATCGTATCTCCCAGAGTCTCCCCACCGCGGTAATCCATACCGCCTACCACGCTTGTCGCTATCGCAATCGTAGGGAGTTTCGTATGGAGTTCGTTCTTTACGCGCACGCACGCCGTATCATCGTCGTGGCACTTCACTTCGATTCCGTGCCCCGATATGGCGCCGCCACGCATGTTGTCGTAATACAGGAGCGCCTTGCCTTCCGTCTCGGCAAAGTGTCGGATAAACGAGGTGTCGCGCTGCGGGTAGGCAAAGAACTGCCTGCCTTCCCCAACGGTCTGCCTGTGGTATTCAAACAGCATCGGCGCCGTCTCGAGCGTGCGCAAGTTGCGCGTGTGTTCCGTGCCGATTACGGGCGAGCCCGCAACCGCTTGCGTAGAAAGTAACGTCGTGGCTACAAGAGCCGCAAAGGCGATTGTACGTGATTTTACAAGAATCATAACCGTAATTTAGTTTTTTCAATTTGCACGCGGAATGTTGTCAAAAACACAACAGGTCTTTTTCGGCAACATTCGTTCCGAACGGAACAAAAACCCCCGATAACTTTTTCTTTTTTCTTCAAAAAACGAAAAAAACGGGTTCAAAAAAGCGATGCAACTAGGTAATTTATTTTGTAGAAACGAACCCATTCCGGGTTGTTGTTTGGAAAAAAGGGATGTTCAAAATGAATACAATAATCAAAAAAAGGATAACTGCATTTTCCGTACTCGCATTCGGCCTTCTCGCCGCATGCTCCGACGATAGCTCTGGCGTACAGGCGCCTGCTACAAGCGAAATCGATGCAAATGCAGACTCTGGCAATATCTGCCTTACCGAAGGTTACACCGGCTTCTATGCAGCCGATGGCGCAACAGTCATGTGCCTTGATGCAAGCGGAAATCTTGCATTCTGGATTAACCCGGACGGCACTATCGGCACGCCCGTAGAGGAGGCTCCCGCAAGCTCCGCGGCAACGGATATTCCGCAGGATCCGGGCACAACGCCGCTGCCTCCCGAAGATGTTCCCGCTATTCCGTCTTCCGCATCGGCCACATGCGATGCAGGCTCGGCAACCTTCCTTTACAAGCTTGCGGATGTTTCGTACTACCGCGACACCAATGGAGCAACGTTCTTCTTCGACGGCGAATGCAACAAGCAGTTCCTGGAAGAAGTTGTCGCATCATCTTCTTCCGAAACCATAATCGAGGTTGCAAGCTCCAGCAGCGTTACCGGTGTTACGCCCGTTTCTTCTAGCAACGTGCCGGCATCTTCTGCAGGCACGGGCAGCGAGGTAGTCGCTGAACCCAGCAACGGCAACACACCCGCAATCACCTACGCGGCAAGCGGAGCAACGGTCACAAACAACAATAATTGCGTACAAGTGAACGGTGGCGAAGTCTTGATTACCTGCGCGGGCGACTACGACTTCAGCGGTTCCTACACGGGTAACGACGCACAGATTCGCGTGTACTCTCCCAAGAGCGACAGCGGTGTGTACCTGAACCTGCGCGGGCTCACGCTTACCAACAACACAGATGCCGTCATCTACGTGCAGATGGCGAGCAAGGCCTTCGTTGTCGCCAAGAGCGGCACCGAGAACACACTCTCCGACGCAAGCAACCGCACCAAGACCTTCACCTACGTGAACGCAAGCAACGAGACCAAGGTAGATACCACGGGTGCCTGCATCTACGCGAAGGATGACCTCACCATCAAGGGCGAAGGAAAACTTACCGTAAAGGGCAACTACAACAACGGCATTCACACGAGTAATGACCTGCGTTTCCGCGGTGAAACCACCGTGATTGTTACCGCAAAGAACCACGGCCTCAAGGGCAAGGAACTTGTCGATGTCGAAAAGGGCAACATCACCATCACCACGACCAGCGGCGATGGCATCCACGGTGACCTGAACGTAGTCCTGACTGGTGGCAATATCAAGGTCAATGCGGGCGACGACGGTATCCATGCGGATTCCGCGCTGTACCTCTCGGGTTCTACCGTGAACGTCGAGAAGGCTGGCGAAGGCATGGAAGCATTCTACATCTTTGCCGAAGGCGGCATCACCGCGACCTACGGCACCGACGACGGCTGGAATGCCGCAGGCGGTTCTGCCGACGGCTCTACCAGCACGGGCAGCAGCCAGGGCGGCTGGAGCATGGGAGGTGGCATGCAGAGCAGCAGCAAGGGCTACATCGTCATCACCGGCGGCTACCACTATATCAGCGCCTCGGGGAACGACATCGACGTGCTCGACGCGAACGGCACGGCAAAACAGAGCGGCGGCGTAGTCATCCTTGAAATCCCCAACAGCAGCTCGGGCGGCATGGGTGGCGGTAGAAGCGGCATGGGCGGAAGCAGTGGCGGATGCGCGACAAACGGCGCCGGTGGCCTCATCGATACCGATAACGGGTTCACCATTACGGGCGGCGTGTTCCTCGGGTTCGGGAACCAGACCGAGGAATACCCGAACTGCTCCGCTACCAGCTACACCGCGGGCACGGCCTACGGAAGCGCAAATGCGGCTTTCGCCCCGAAGGGCTCGGGAAGCATGATCCTCTACGGCGGTTCCGTGACCTCCGTGGCACAGGTCAGCACGAGCGGCATGCAGACGGTGGAATTCCCGAACGGGCTCAAGTACTACTACAAGTAGCAAAAGTGATGTAAATCACACTCCGAGTCGGGTCAGGCAGTTTTTCGCCCGCAAATCCCGGAAAAATGCTATAATTGGGCTTACTCCAAACCAACCCCAAGGCCAGGTAATGTTCCGCATTGCCTGGCTCCTTTTTTTAAGTGCAAAGCACTTAAAAAATTTCAGGCATGAAATTTACGCGGGAGGGGCCCCAGCTCGGAGTGGACGCCTACGGCGTCCGTGGCTGCGCTCGGTCATGTCGGCCTGCAAGCAGTCCGCCGCGACACTCGCTTGCGCACTACTGCGAAGGCCTTTTTATCATATAATAACCGTTTATTTAGGGAAAATAGACGTTTATTTTAGAAGCGGAAAAATCATTTCTCCTAAAAAAAAGGTAATTTAAGGGTGTATGGTACCCCAGAACGAGGTCTCAATGTATTTTTATCGCTTTTTTTTGAGTTTTTTGTGCTGTCTCGCACTTTCTGCGTATGCCCAGGTGGAATTCCCGATGGGCTCCGAAGTCGTCAATGTAAAGGAAGAACCGTATAACGCGAAGGGCGACGGCAAGACCGACGATACCGAGGCTATCCAGAAGGCCTTGAGCGACCACCCCGACGGTGACTTCATTATCTACCTGCCCCACGGCATCTACAAGATTTCCTCCGCCCTCACCTGGCCTACCACCGACAAGCCCGAAAAGGACTACCGGCGCACTATCCTCCAGGGCGAAAGCATGGGCGGTACCATCATCGCGCTGCAGGACGACGTTCCCGGCTTCGAAAACCCCGACTTCCCGCAGGCCGTGATCTACACGGGCGACGGCCCCAACGCTCGCCAGCGCAACTCCATCCGCGACCTTACCCTCCGTACCGGTAAAAAGAACCCGGGCGCCATCGGTATCCGTTTCAATGCCTCCGTACAGGGTACCATCAACAACGTGAAGGTCGCCTCCGGCGACAGCGCGGGCGTGTACGGCATCGACCTCGGCTTTACCGACAATATCGGCCCGCTCCTCCTCAAGAACGTGGAAGTGGACGGCTTCGACGTGGGTGTCTATACCGCAGGCAGCTCCAACAGCATGACTTTCGAGCACGTGACCCTCGGCGGCCAGAAGAAATTCGGCCTCGATAACGACAACCAGATGCTCTCTATCCGCGGGCTCCGCTTCAAGGGTAACACGACCGCAGTCTATAACCATGGTCCGGACGCATCGATGGTATTCGTAGACGCGACTCTTGAATACGACCCGGGCAAGAAGGCTACAAAGGGCATTACAGCCATCGTGAACGAGGGGCAGATCTTTGCACGCGCCGTCATCGTGAGCAAGTACAAGTCAAAAATCAAGAGCACCAAGAAAGCCTACAACGAATCCTTCAGCAACACCGAGATTATAGAATTCTCCACGCAGGAGAACCACCAGCTTTGCCACAGCCCCAAGCAGGCAATGAAGCTCGCCGTAACAGAAACGCCCAACAAGGCGGAGCAGAAGTCCATGTACTGGACCTCCATCAGCGGCGAATACGGCGGCAAGGCGAACGACGGCTCCGACGACGCGAAGGCCATCCAGGACGCTATCGACGACGGTGCGGAAACAATCTTCTTCCCGCCGGGAGGCCGCTGGACCATCAACCGCGACATCTACCTGCGTAACCGTATCCACCGCCTTATCGGTACCGAGGGCAAGATTGACGGCAAGGGCAAGTTCATTATCGAGGACGGAGCCTTCGTCGACATCACCATCGAGCGATTCTCCACGTTCGCAAGCGGCATTACCAACCGTTCCAAGCGTTCCGTGGTACTCAAAAACATGTACGTAAAGTCCTACGAGTCCGACGACCTCGCGACAGGCGACATATTCCTGGAAGACGTTTCCATAGGTACGATACAGACCAGCATGCAGCGCCTGTGGGGCCGCCAGGTCACCATGGTCGGCGACACGAAGGGCCCGAAGATTTCGAACAACGGCGGTTCCATCTGGATTCTGGGCCTTACCACCAGGGACGGCAACACCATCCTCCACAACTTCAACAAGGGCTTTGCCGAACTCCTGGGCGTGAACGTTATCGCTAGCGACAAGGCGAAGAACAACCCGATGTTCATCAACGACAACTCGAGCCTTTCCATCGCGGGCCTCAAGGAGACGCTTACCCGCGGTAACCCCTACTCAAAGATTGTCGAGGAATCCCGCCAGGGTTCCAAGGTGTACACCCTCAAGAACACCGACCTGCCCCACAACGAATCGGGTGGCGTGATGATGGCCCTCTACACGGGCTACGCCCCCAAGCAGGGCCAGAACGAGCCCCCGAAGCCCTCGATGGACAAGGAACACATCCTGGTGCAGCCGGGCAAGCTCCACCTGCTGGGCAGCGTAGAGGATGACGGCCGTGGCGACGGACTGTGCCGCGTGCCCGTGGTATGGCGCAAGGGTGCTGGCCCCGGAAAGGTATCCTTCTCTGACTCTACCGAATACGAGACCGACGTGACGTTTACCGCAAGCGGGCGATACAACCTGCTGTTCAATGCCAACGACGGCTACCAGGACAGGACAGATACGGGCAAGGTATACGTGTTCGACAAGCGATACACGACACTCGACCATTCGGGTGACAACGTCCCGAGCGGGCGCGGCGCCGACGCCTGGATCTCGATGTTCGACAACTACACGCCGCACAGTACCGACGAGAACCTGCGCGTGGCAAACGACCAGAACGATGCCGGAAAGATCTACCTGAAGTACGACCTGTCCGCGCTCCCCGGCCCGCTGTTCGATGCGGCCCTCAAGCTGGAATTCGACGCGGATTCCATCAAGAAGCCCGTACAGCTGAACATCTTCGGCCTCAAGGAAACGAGCAAGGACATGAAATTCGGCGAGGACAAGCTCGGTGTGGACTGGAAGAGCGATGAACTCACGTGGGAAAACGCACCTGCGAACCTCCAGCAGTCGGGCGGGCAGTTCAACATCCGCAAGAACTCCGGTGGCGGTATCGACACCAAGTACGCAGATTTCATCGGCATCATCACGCTCAACCCGAAGGCTCCCCTCGGTGCATTCCTGCGTACGCCCGCCCTCACGGAATTCTTCAAGAGGAAGCACGCCTCGGGCCTCTACACGCTTATCCTTACCGCAGTCGAACCCGGAGAGACGTTCATCAAGTCGCGTAACGCGGGCAAGAACATGGCACCAGCGCTTTATGTGGGCTACTACGACAACTCCCGCTCCGTAGGCGGCGAGGCGATGGACGGCGGCTACACCCTCTCGAAGGTGAACATCGACATCGTGAACCTCGAATGCAACTTTGACCTGACCGTGGGCTACCCGCAGTTCGTGCAAATTGAAATCGTGAACGAATCGGGCAAGCGCATGCTCACGGTCGCCGCCCGCGAACTCGCCGGCGAAAAGAAAACCAACTTCAAGTTCAAGGCAAAGGCCTTCCCCACCGGCAAGTACACCCTCAAGATTATCGGCGAAGCCTTCACCGCCGAACAGAAGTTCTTTATCCTCAACTAGGACAGCGCCACTATGACTATGAAAACGACAATCCTCGCTCTCGTACCGCTTGCGCTCCTTGTCGCCTGCAGCGAATCCTCGCACACGAACACATCGTCCATTACCGACGATAACGGAAGCTACGCCGAGGACTCCTTCAATTCCAGTTCCTCCATAAGCGAGAGACTCGATATCGAATACCGCGACACGATTGCCCCCGGCGATACGCTCAACTTCTATATGGAAATGGCCGAGTGGGATACCGTCAAGGTCAAGAGGGATACCACCAAGGAGGGTTCCAAAGATTCCTCCTATGTGAAGAAGGTCTGCCATGACGATGTCGTGTGCGTCGATAGCGCAAATACTACCGTATCGCTGTTCCTCGGGAACTTCCCGAAAGGAACCCGCGTAAGCGTGCTGGCCGCAACGAGCGGCATGGAAGGCGACACGATCCGCATCAGGAGCGAGAAGGGCGAAAAGGCCAAGACACTCAAGCCCGTCTGGAACGAGAGCAAGAAGGATTCCCTGTACAGCGACTACATGTTGCCGGGCTCGGGTGCCGACATGCTCCAGAACCAGTTCGTACTGTTCAGCGACGACTTCTACTACCTCGACCTCAAGGCCAAATTCGACACCACATCGCACCTGCGCGTCAAGGTGGACGTAGATACCGCCTACTACAACTACACGGGTGATTCCTCGCACGTAGATATCGACCTGCGCGACACCGTACGCGGGATCCTCGTCATCGGCAGCGCCCCGAAGAACATCGAGATCGAGTTCAATGTTGAGACCGGATTCAGTGTGAACCTCTCGGTGCAGGGCTACGGCATCAACAAGTACGAACTCACCGACAAGGACGGCAAGACGTACTCCCCCGCAGCCGACTCGCTCGACACGCTGCTCGTCACAAACGATTCCTCCAAGTGGACCCTGAAACTCACGCCGAGCAACGTGGTCAGCTTCCTTTCTGGCCCGTTCGCCACGTTCGAGGCGGCAACCCGCTTCCGCAGGCTGAACCAGGGCGAATACCTCGCTAAGCCCGATTCCATCGTCTACCCCGGCGACACGCTCACCATCGTGCGCCCCGCGAACGACTCCACCAAATACTACCTGCGCCAGGACCACTATGTGTGGCTCGCCGACCTCAAGAAGGGCGACTCGCTCGTAGTGTACCACGAAATGGACGGCTACTGCAAGTACATGGAATGTAAGGGCACACCGAAGGCACAGTACTGGCTGCTTGATTCCAACGGCGATTCCGTCGGCACCATCAACAGCCTCGAGCACAGTTTCAAGGCCAAGAACGACGGCCCCGTCTACCTGCGCTACCTGCAGCTCAATTCCAAGGCACTTACGGACTCGAACCTGACCCTGAGGACGTTCATCCAGAGGCCGGGCTCGCTCGATTCCCTAGCCTTCTACAACGAGGAGAAGGAGAGTACCTACTCAAGCACGCGTGTCGCCCCGGGCGATACCATCAAGTTCGCCGACTTCGCATTCCAGACCGTCCCCTACAAGACAAGCTACAATGTCAAGTGGTACGTGCCCTGCGAGGACCTCACGACCCTCGGAACGGCCTCCTACATCAGCCAGTTGGAAAACTGCAAGGGCGAACAGGAAATATCCTCGTTCTACCTGATTGCGCAGAAGGACGCCTCCGACAAGGACGCCCGACTCATCGCCCAGAGCATGGCTGACCCCCTCATGAGGGACACCCTGACCGTGAATGTGCGCTAAAAAGGGCATTTTTCAGGCGTTTTTCGGCAAAAAACGCCCTAAAACCTTGAATCCGGCAACGGATTTACTATATTTGCCCTCACTTGCAAGTCGCGCCAAGCTCTGCCAATTTGCAAGTTTAACCAAAGAGCTTCCTCAAAGAGGTATAATATGTCCTCCTTCCGTGGACCCAAAGGCAAGGTCGCCCGTTCCCTGGGCATTGCCGTTTCTCAGAAGACTCAGAAGGCGCTCGACCGCCGCAACTTCGCTCCCGGCCAGCATGGTCAGAACCGCAAGAAGTCCGCTTCTGTGTACAAGCAGCAGTTGGTCGAAAAGCAGCGTCTCCGTTTCACCTACAACATCTCCGAAGCTCAGCTTGCCAAGGCTTACAAGGAAGCTAACCGTCGTGAAGGTTCTGCCGGTGATAACTTGATGATTCTTCTCGAAACCCGTCTTGACGCTCTCGTCTACCGTATGGGTTTTGCTCGCACGATTTTCGCCGCCCGCCAGTACGTGACCCACGGTCACTTCACTGTGAACGGCGTTCGCAGCTTCTCTCCGGCCCGCCTCATCAAGGCCGGCGACGTGATTGCTATCCGCGAGCAGTCTAAGGAACACGTCCAGATCAAGGAAGCCGCTGCTAACGCTCCGGCCGCTCCGGAATATCTGGAAGTCGACACGAACAAGATCGAAGGTAAGCTCGTGAAGCTCCCGCTCCGCGAACAGATCCCGGTCAAGCTCGAAGAACAGCTCGTCGTGGAATACTACTCCAGGTAGTAGCAATCTCCCCAGACGCAAGTTTGAAAAGCACACCGCACCTGCGGTGTGTTTTTTTATATCGGCCACACAAGGATAAAACAAAAGACCCATTCCTTATCGGAATGGGTCTTTTCTGCGGGTGCCAGGACTCGAACCTGGAGCCTTTTGGTTCGTAGCCAAACGCTCTATCCAGTTGGGCTACATCCGCTTGAGTGACCCCAAATATAGCATTATCGGTTGAATTGTCAAGGGATTTTTCTAAATTTGTTTCATAATTTCTTCTTTTTTTGAAACTACGATGGAAAAAGTCAAGCCCATACTCAAGTTCTGCCTTTCTTACCTCAAGAAACTGTTCACGAACAAGAAATTCGTTATTGCCCTTGCAATCCTCTGCCTCCCGGTAATCCTCGGGTTCGTGACCGTCATCGTAGTATACAAGCACTACCTGCCGGAACTCCCGTCCCTCTCGCAGCTCGAACAGATCAACCCGAAACTGGTGACCAACATCTACGACATGAACGGGAAAATCGCGCACAAGTATTTCGTGGAACGCCGTGAATGGGTCAGTTTTGATTCTATCCCCGAAAACGCGATTCACGCCGTGATGGCGACCGAAGACCGCGCCTTCTACAACCACTGGGGCATGAACGTTTGGGCTATTCCGCCTGCAGTTATCCAGAGCAAGCTGAGAGGCACGCAGATCCGCGGTGCATCTACCCTCACCCAGCAGTTGACCAAGCTCCTGTTCCTTACGCCGGAACGATCCATCTCCCGTAAGATCAAGGAAGCGATGACCGCCATCCGCATCGAACAGACCTACACCAAGCAAGAGATTCTCGAGTTCTACATGAACGAGGTGTACCTGGGCGGTGGCAATTACGGTTTCCAGGCCGCAGGCAAGTACTACTTCGGCCGTCCGCTCGACAGCCTCACCATTCCGGAATACGCCGTACTCGCGGGCATGCTCAAGGCTCCCGAATCGTACCGCCCCGACAGGCACCCGAAGGCCTCGCTCGAACGCCGCAATACGGTGCTCTTCGCCATGTACGATGCCGGCTACATCAGCAAGGAAGACTACCACAAGTACATCGACACCCCCATCGTGCTCGCCGAAAAGGAACCCGAGACGGGTGCCGGCCTCTACTACTTCGAGGAAATCCGCAAGTACATGGAAAAGAAGTACGGCCAGAACTCGCTCTACGCCGACGGTGTTTCCGTGTATAGCACGATTGACCCCGCCATCCAGGAAGTTGCAGACAGCGTCGAGAAGGCGCTCGTCACCAAGTACCGCAACGAATTCAAGAGGAAGGCCATCAAGAACCTGAAACTCGCCGACAAGTACAGCATGGAGCCGGACAGCATCCTCGCCCACTTCGACAGCGTCTACACCCTGTTCAAGAAGGAATACCTGAGCAAGGACACCTCATCAAACATCAAGAAGTGGCGCTACCCGCCCGAGGTCCGCTACCACGACGTGGAAATGGCGATGGTCATCATCGAGAACGAGACCGGCGCCATCCGTGCGATGGTCGGCGGCAGCGACTTCAACGAATCCCGCTTCAACCGCGCCGTGCAGTCGCTGCGCCAGCCGGGATCCAGCTTCAAGCCCATCGTCTATTCCACCGCAATGGATAACGGTGCCAGCCCCTGCGACTCGGTGAACGACGCCCCCATTACCATGACCGACGAGACCGCCGCGACCGGCATGTGGCGCCCGCACAACTCCGAAAAGAACTTCGAAGGCATGATGACGCTCCGCAAGGCGCTCTACCGCTCCAAGAACATTCCCGCAGTCCTCACCGCATCGAAGTACGGCCTGAGCAACGTGGTGAACTACGCCCGCGCGTTCGGTATCCGCAAGGCACCGCTCGTTGCAGTCCCGAGCCTCGCACTCGGTTCCGTGGGTGCGACACTCCTCGAAATGACATCGGCCTACACGGTGTTCCCGAACCTCGGTACGCGAATCGAACCCTACATGATCGAATCCATCGAGGACAAGAACGGCGAAGTTATCGAGAAAAACTCGAAGGTTGAAAGCGTGGTGATGAAGCCGTCGTCATCGTACCTGATGGTGGACATTCTCAAGGACGTAAACATCCGCGGTACGGGCTACAAGATTTCGGCTAGCGGTTTCAACCACCCGAGTGGCGGCAAGACCGGCACCACGAACGACTACACCGACGCCTGGTACATCGGCTTCACCAAGCACTACACCATGGGCGTGTGGGTCGGCTTTGACCAGGCCGTATCCATGGGCGTGGGCAAGACCGGCGGTAACTACGCGCTCCCCGCATGGCTCGCCGTGATGAGCAAGATTCACAAGGGTCTCCCGCAAAAGTCGTTCACCGTGCCCCCCGGAGTCATTGGCAAGGGCGTCTGCAACATTACAGGTAAACTAGCAGGCGAGTTCTGCACCGAAAAGACTTACTGCCTCTACACCACGAACAACTACCCCGACGAAGTCTGCGACGGCGACCACTACAAGGTGAAAACCAAGTCCGCCGACGACGCCACGCTCTTCAGCAACAAGGGCGCCAGGGAAACTTCGCCGGCAACAACGCAGAAAAAGACTCGCAAGATGTTCTAGGCATATTTGCTGTTTTTTTAGTGTAGAAAATCTCACAGTTTTTAAAAGGGCACGCACACCAAAGCGTGCCCAATTCCTTTATTTTCAAGGGTTTTACGCATATTTTGCCCTTAACAAAAAACTGTTTTTTTTCTATCTTTACGCGGAACTATGGAATGGCCGCGCAACATAAAATCCCTGACCACCGACGAGCTCAAGGCTTGGCTCCGGGAGGTTGGTGACAAGCAGTACCGCGCCGACCAGATCCAGAAATGGCTCTTCTGCCAGCAGGTCCGCAGTTTCGACGAGATGTTGAACGTGCCCCCTGCACTCCGCGAAAAGCTCGCTGCGCAGTTCAGCATGCTCGCCCTCAGGGAAAACCAGCACCTGGTTTCGAGCGACGGCACCATCAAGTGGCTTTTCGAGACCCACGACGGCCACCACATCGAAACGGTCATGATTCCCGCAAACGGGCGCTTTTCCGTGTGCGTATCCACGCAGATCGGCTGCGCCCAGAACTGCGCCTTCTGCCGCACCGCCAAGATGGGCTTCACCCGGAACCTCGAGGCAGGCGAAATCCTCGAAGAAATCCTCTCGGTGAACTGGTACCTGAAGGATAACGGCATCCTCGATGCAGACGGCAAGATTGCCCAGGTGACCAACATCATCTTCATGGGCATGGGCGAACCGCTCAACAACCTGGAACAGGTACACCGCGTGTGCTGCACGCTGCATAACCAGAGCCTGTTCAACATGGGCGCAAAGCGCATGACGGTCAGCACCTCGGGCGTAGTACCCAAGATCAAGGAACTTGTGGACCGCAACACGCCCTGCTGCCTCGCCGTGAGCCTCAACAGCACGAACAACGAATACCGCTCGTCGGTCATGCCGGTCAACAAGGTGTGGCCCATCGAAAAATTGCTCGAGGCAGTTGACGAATACATCAGAAGAACCGATAATTATGTGACATTCGAATTCGTACTGATACAGGGAATCACCTGCACCCCGAAGGCCGCGAAGGAACTTATCCGCATCTGCGCGCCCCGCCGCGTGAAGGTGAACGCCATCGTGCTGAACGACGGGGACGACCCGACACTGCACGCGCCGACACCCGAGGAGGTGGAGGATTTCCTTGCCGCAGTACGAGCTGCCGAAATTCAAATAACGATCCGCAACCCGCGGGGTCGGGACATCCTGGCCGCCTGCGGGCAACTTGCGTACAAAAAGGAAGGTAAATAATGTTAACGCAGAACCTCCCGGAATTCTGGGACAATCTCTATGCCAACGGCAAGGATTACTGGAATTTCAAGAAGGCGACTCCGGCCCTGCTTGAATTCTTCAAGCACCCCTCCTGCCCCGCCACCGGCTCCGTGCTGATTCCCGGCGCAGGTTTCGGCTACGATGCAGAAGCCTGGGCCAAGCGTGGCCACGATGTTCTCGCCGTCGATTTCGCTGCAACCGCAGTGGATGAACTCGACCACCTGAGCCGCGCCCACAAGAACCTGCGTTCGCTCGACCTCGACCTGTTCACGCTCTCTCCGAAGGACGCGAACCGTGGCGGTCAGCAGTTCGATATCGTGTACGACTACGGTACGTTCTCGGCAATCCACCCGGGCCGCCGCGACGAATTCTTTGAAGTGTGCTACCGCATGATGAAGGACGACGGCGTCCTGATCCTGTTCCTCTACCCGCTCATGAACGGCAAGACCCTGCAGGGCCCTCCGCACCCGACGAGCGAAGGCGAACTCATGGCACGCCTTGGCGGCGTGTTCGACGTTGTCGAACGCATCAAGCCCGTAAACAGCCTCCCCGAACGTGAAGGCAAGGAAGAAATCTGGCTCCTCAAGAAGTGCCTATAATCGTCAAATTGCTACCTTTAACAAAAAGTTTTAAACACAAGGATTGAACTATGGCTAAAGATTTATGCCCCTGCGGATCTGGTAAGGAATACTCCGAATGCTGCGAACCCATCATCAAGGGTACCACCCTCGCCCAGAGCCCCGAAGCCCTGATGCGTTCCCGCTACACTGCATACGCCAAGCACGAAATTGCATGGCTCCGTGATTCCCTCGAAGTGACCCAGCGCGGCGACTTCGACGAACCGAGCGTGACCGCATGGAGCAACGACTCCGAATGGCTCGGCATCGAAATCAAGCAGACCAAGACCGAAGAAGAAAAGAACATCGGCTGGGTGGAATTCAACGCCCGCTTTAAGCAGGGTAACGTGACCCGCAACCACCACGAACTCGGCGAGTTCCACAAGGTGGGTGGCGCATGGTTCTTCTACGACGGCCGTGCCGTCAAGCAGGAAACCGTGCACAAGGAAGGCCCGGATGTTGGCCGTAACGACCCGTGCCCGTGCGGATCCGGCAAGAAGTACAAGAAGTGCTGCGGCGCTGGCAAGTAAGGAATAAGAGATGTTCAAAGTTTTCGTAGACGGTGAAGCAGGTACCACTGGCCTGCAGATTTATGAGAGACTCGCGAAGAGAAACGACGTCGAGGTGCTGCGCATCGCGCCCGAACTCCGCAAGGATACCGCCGAACGCAAGCGACTCATCAACGAGTCCGACGTAACCTTCCTTTGCCTGCCCGACGCGGCAGCCATCGAGAGCGCCGCCCTCTGCGAAAACCCGAACACCCGCGTAATCGACGCCTCCACGGCCCACCGCGTGAACCCCGCGTGGACCTACGGCATGCCCGAACTCTCGGCTGCCCAGCGCGAGGCCATCGCGAAGAGCAAGCGTACCGCGAACCCCGGCTGCCACGCCTCCGGCTTTATCCTGGGCGTGTACCCGCTGGTGGCTGCAGGCATATTGCCGAAAAGCGCGAACCTTGCCGCCTACAGCATCACCGGCTATTCCGGCGGTGGCAAGAAGCTTATCGCCGAATACGAAGACGAGGCGAACCTCTCGCACAAGGCGGGCGAATCGAAGGCCATCATGGCTCCCGCCCCGTACGCGCTTGCGCTCGCACACAAGCACCTTCCCGAAATGCAGAAGTACTGCGAACTCGAGAACGTCCCGTTCTTCAACCCGGTGCTTGGGCCATACTACAAGGGTATGGCCGTGACGGTCGCCATCTTCCCGAACATGCTTACCAAGAAGGTCGGCCCTGAGGCCCTCACCGAAATTCTCGCCAAGCACTACGAAGGTAGCCGCTTTGTGAAGGTGATGCCCTACGAGGCAGCCCCAGTGCTGTTCAACGGCCGCCTTGACCCCACCGTTTGCAATGACACGAACAACGCCCGCATCCAGGTTTTCGGCAACGAGAACATGATGCAGGTGACCACGATTATCGACAATCTGGGCAAGGGTGCCAGCGGCGCCGCAATCCAGAACATGAATATCGCACTCGGCCTCGACGAAGGAATCAGCCTTTAATGTTCCTAGACGAAAAATCAATTGAAGTTCGCTCCGGCAAGGGCGGTGACGGCATCTGCAGTTTCCACCGCGAAAAGTTCGTGCCGCTTGGCGGGCCCGACGGCGGAGACGGCGGGCGCGGCGGCCACGTGATTCTGCAGGTGAACGAGCAGTACTCCACGCTCCTCGACATGGGCAACGCCCGCGTCTACAAGGCAGAAAACGGCCAGCCGGGTGGCGCAAAGCGCTGCACCGGGCGTAGCGCCGAAGACCTCATCGTCTATGTCCCGCGCGGAACCATCGTGAAGGATTCCGAAGGGCGCATCCTCGCCGACCTCACCGTAGACGGCCAGAAGTGGATTGCCGCCCGTGGCGGCAAGGGCGGCATGGGCAACCAGCACTTTGCCACCCCGAAGGTGCAGGCACCGCGCAAATGCACTCCCGGCGAAAAGGGAGAAAGACGCGAACTCTTTTTGGAACTCAAGCTTATGGCAGACGTGGGCCTCGTCGGATTCCCGAACGCGGGCAAGTCTAGCCTCGTGAACAAGATTTCGAGCGGTCGCCCGAAGGTCGGCGACTACCCGTTCACCACCCTCGAACCGGTGCTCGGCATCGTGCAGACAAACGGCCACAGCTTTGTGGTCGCCGATATCCCGGGTCTCCTGGAAGGCGCCAGCGAGGGCAAGGGTCTCGGTCACCAGTTCCTGAAGCACATCGAACGCACGCACACGCTGCTGTTCGTGATTGACGGCTTTGCCGAGAACGCCTACGAGCAGTTCAAGGTATTGAAGGAAGAACTCAAGGCATTCCACCCGAAGCTCGCCGAAAAGCCGTTCGTCATCGCGCTCAACAAGGACGACCTCGGAATCGAGAACGCCATCAAGGAATTCAAGAAGCACCGCCAGAAGGTCATCATTACGTCGGCCATGACGGGCGACGGATGCAAGGAACTGGTACAGGCGCTCGACGAGGCCGTTCCGCACACGCAAAAGAAGAAGGTCGGCTGGGAATCGAAGGCCGCCGAAGGCAAAAAGAAGAGCGGCTGGGGCAAGAAGGCTTAGCGCATGGCGAAAAAAGAGCAACAGAGCACGCCCGTAATCCAGAACCGCAAGGCAAACCACCTCTACTTCGTCGACGAGACGTTCGAGGTGGGCATTATGCTCATTGGCTCCGAAGTCAAGTCCATCCGTGACGGTAAGTGCACCATTGGCGAAGCCTGGGTTGACGTAGACGAAAAGAAGGACGAAATCTGGCTCATCGGCGCCCGCATCGACGAGTACCTTTTCGCGAACCGATTCAACCACTTCCCCGCCCGCAAGCGCAAGCTGCTCGCGCACAAGCATGAAATCCAGAAAATGCGCAAGGCGAAGGAACTCAAGGGTTGCACCATCGTCCCGCTAAAACTATACTTTAAGAACCGACGCGCTAAACTCGAAATCGGAATATGCAGAGGCAAGGATCAACGCGACAAGCGACAGGATATAATCAACCGCGAAGCGAAGCTGGAAATGGACCGCGCCGCAAAGGCTCACCGCTAGTCCTCGCCATGCTCCTGCTGTTCGGCTGGGCATTGTCCTTCGCCGACGTTACCGCGGTCGATGCTGAATCCGTATCCAAGAAAATCGGCGCATCGTTCCACTGGTTCCCCGTCCAGAAATCGTTCATCCTCGTTACCGAAAAGGACACCGCGAAATTTGCGGTCGGCATCCCGTACGCCTCGGTAAACGGCAGCACCATTGACCTTACGGCAAGCCCGGTTCTCGATGACGGACACCTCTGGATTGCCGAAGAGGACGTGAACAAGCTGTTCCCGCCCAAGAGCGAGGCGAAGGCGCCCGAGGCAAAGGCAAATACTGCGAAGGCAGAACCCGCGAAGGCCGCAGACAAGAAAGAAGCCACAAAGGATGCCGCGAAAACAGTCACCGCCACCAAGCCCAAGAACGAGACGGCAGGCACCCGCGAGGTAAAGACCATCGTGATTGACCCGGGCCACGGCGGCAAGGACTCCGGAGCGCTCGGCAAGAACGCACAGGAAAAGGACATCGTGCTCGCCGTCAGCAAACTCCTGAAGAAGGACCTCGAGAAGGCGGGTTTCAACGTGAAGATGACCCGCGACAAGGACGTGTTTATTGAACTCGGGCAACGTGCGAACCTTGCTAACCAGTGGGACGGCGACCTGTTCATTAGCCTGCACTGCAACGCCATCGATGCCTCCGCAGAGCGCAAAAAACAGATCAAGGGCTTCCACGTGTACGTGCTTCGCGCCCCCGAAAGCGAAGAAGACAAGGCGATTGCCCGCCGTGAAAACAAGGTGGCAACGCTCTACGGTGAAAAGAACGCGAAGGAGGAACTCTCCCCCATCGAATGGTTCAAGCTGGAAGCTCGCCTCGAGAAGTACAAGCAGAACAGCTACATGTTCACCGAAGAAATGCTCAAGGCCATGGACGGCGGCAAGATCAAGCGCCAGGCCGGCGGCGTAGGCGGTGCCGGGTTCATGGTGCTCGTAGGCGCGCTGATGCCCGCAGTGCTATTCGAAATCGGGTTCATCAGCAATCTCGAAGACGAGGCCTACATGATGAGCAAGGCCGGTCAGGAAGACATCGCCGCACGCATCGCGAAGGCCGTAAGCACCTACAAGGATGCTGTGCACAGCTACCGCGAAACGCTCGGACGGTAACTATTCCGCGCCAATCTCTTCCAATTCTTTATTAATCAGGTCCAGGCATTCCTGGAGGATTCCATCGTACTTTTCCCGATAGAGCGCAGTCGTCTCGGGCATTCCATCCGCACAGGTTTTGGTCTTCGCAACATAGCCATCAAACCAGTAATTGGACTCATACTTCAGGCTTATATATTCTAAATCATAATGCTGACCCGGATAATAGGGGTACAGATTTCCGTTCAGAGTCTTTTCTTCTCGATTAATGATACTATCCAGGAACGCCTTTTTCGCTTCGGGCAATGTATCGTTTTCATCAAGGACCTTCACGATCTTTTCGTACAGTTCCTTCTGCACATCGGCAAGGACATCGTAAAACAGGGCGAAGGAATCCTGCGGGCAGTTCGTGACCAAGTCTTCGGGCACGGAGCTAGAAGAACTTTCAGCCACGGAGCTGGAACTGTGCGTCTCGTAGTATTCCTCTTTTGTAATATAGGCGATTCCATCTTCATCCGCATACGGCTTGTACGTCTTGCCATCGGAGCATTTTAGGTACGTAACCTGATAATGGGGACAAACACGGTACACAACCCCATAAAGGGTCTCCGATTCGTGAACGGCGCCACACGACAAAAGCTTATCTTCCCACTTGTCCAGAATCTTTTGCGACACCGTGGTGTCCTTTTTCAGGAATTCCTGCAAATCCGTACATGAATAGTACGGTTCAGACGACACGGGGCACTGCTCCTCTAAAAACTGGAACTTAGTACAGGTTATGGAAGGATCCCTAGCCAGCCTAAACAGCTCGGCGCTCGAAGAACTTTCTATCCCTGAACTGGAGGAACTCGCATCGTCGGACGAACCTACTCCAAAAGCATCCGACGAAGAAGACTCGGGCACAGCATCAGATGAGTTCGGCTCCGCAGAAGAACTGGTCTGCAGCAGGGCATCGGATGAACTTTCCGGATTGGTGCCGGAATTGAGGCCCATCGCGTTGGTCGAAGAATCAGAGTCGCTACCGCAACTTGCCCAGAAAAAGCCCGCAACGGACAAGCAGCTCAATCGGAAAAATCTACGAATATTCATATTTCCTCCTTTTCCCATAAAATATATTTTTTTCGAGCCAATGATAATTTATTCTAAATATTTTATGGACAAAATGTAAAAAACCGGATGCTTATCGCACCCGGCTTTTAAGTTTTTGGATTCTATCGGGCCTTCGGCCCTCCAGAATGACACTCTGGACTATTGACGCTTAACACGCGAGATTACTCGGCGGCGTCCATATCGGCTTCGTCGATTTCGGCGTTGTGGTACACGTCCTGCACGTCATCGTGGTCTTCGAACTTGTCGATGAGCTTCAGGAGCTTCACGGCGTCGTCGTGACCGAGCTTGACCGGGTCGTTGGCGACGTAGGTGATTTCGGCACTCATCATCTCGATGTTGGCAGCTTCGAGGGCCTTGGAAACAGCGTCAAAGGCTTCGGGGCTGGTGGAGATTTCGTGCACGCCGTCTTCGGTGCTCATGTCTTCGGCACCCGCTTCAATCACGAGGTCCATGACCTGTTCTTCGGGGTACTTTTCGGCATCGACAACGATCACGCCCTTATAGGTGAACGCCCAGGAAACGGAACCGGATTCACCCATGGAACCGTTGTTCTTGTTGAAGATGTTGCGGATTTCGGCAACGGTACGGACCTTGTTGTCGGTCAGGCACTGCACCATGATGGCGACGCCGGCCGGGCCGCGTCCTTCGTACAGCGGCTCCGTCATTTCGGTACCGGAGTTGGCACCCGTACCCTTGGCGATAGCACTTTCGATGTTCTTAGTCGGCAAGCTCTGGCTCTTGGACTTGAGGATCGCCGCGCGGAGACGGGGGTTGGCGTCAGGGTTTCCGCCGCCGAGCTTGGCAGCAATGGAAATTTCCTTAATCAACTTGTTCCAAGCCTTGGCGCGAGCAACGTCAGTCTTGGCTTTCTTGCGTTTGGTGGTGGCCCATTTGGAGTGACCGGACATAGATTACCTCTGATTATTCAGGTTTTTGTGAAACTTATTTTTTCTTCTTCATCATGAGACAGCGCTTCTTCTGGATCGTCGCATTCATCCTCGCTCCTAGAAGCCTTCTTCTTCTTTTTCTTCTTCGGCTGATCGTCCTCGTCAGCCATATCCTTCATGCGCTGCTTCTTCTTCTCGGAAACAGACACCTCAGAACTTTCCTCAGACGGAGCGCTCTTCTTGCGCTTCAGAGCCTTGAGTTTGCCCTTGTCCATCGGGTCGGCAGAAGCCTTCGTGATGGCCTTCTCGTACTTGCCGCCCCAGATGTTGCCGAGCAGCGAACCCGAGGAAAGCGCATCGTTCAGACCCGACTTAGACCAGTCGTCATCGACCGGCGGCAGCAGCTTGAACTTGAGGTTGCGAATCGTGGTAGGTTCGTCATCGTAGTAAAGCATGATGTCGAAAAGGCCCACCTGGTATTCCTCACCGTTCACTTCCACCGGGGAATTGTCGATGTAGGCAAGCACCGCATAGAGGTCGCCCTCGAAGAGAGCCTCACGAATGGATTCCGTATCACCTGTCGGGGAACGGACTTCACCAATCGCCTGGAAAGACCACGGGGCAACGTCCACCTTCAAGGAGAACTTGAGGTATCCAGCCTTGTCGCTGTCCTTCAACTTCAGGAGCGCTCCGGAGAACGCCTGGAATTTTGGCTTTATAGAACCTTCCTGTGCATAGCCGGCCATGACCAGCGCTAGCACAAGCATCATGATTATCTTTTTCATAGAACCTATCCTTTTCCCCAATCTAAAAGTTAATTCTTGAAAAACAGAGCCTTGGCAGCCTCGAACATCGGGTCCTTTTCGTCCGGTTCGCGGCATTCGGTGTAGATACGCACCTTCGGTTCGGTACCCGACGGACGCACGAGCATCCAGGAGTCGTCTTCGAAGATGACCTTCACGCCGTCGAGCGTGAGGAGCTGCTTCACGGTCTTTTCGTTCTTGCCGACCATGACCTTTGCACCCGGCTTGGCGATATCGGCAATGGCATCGACCTTGGCCTTGAGCGGGGCACCCACGAGGGACTTGTCCACTTCGAAGCCCGAACGGGTCGGGTAGAAGCGGCCGTACTCTTCGTAGAGGGCGTCGAGGTATTCACCGAGGTTCTTGCCGGTAACTGCCATGATTTCGAGAGCGATGAGGAGGCCGAACTGGGCATCCTTCTCCAGCGTGTTGTTGAGGCCGGAGATACCGTCGGATTCTTCGAACGCGACGAGGGCCTTCTGCTTGGCGTTGCGGCTGAGCCACGGGCGGAAGTTCTTGAAGCCCACCGGAGTTTCCATCACAGGCACGCCGAGTTTTTCGGCAATGATGTTCACGAAGTTAGAGGTCGCGACGGACTTGGCCACGCAGCCCTGTTCCTTGCGCCAGGTAGCCATGTAGTGGAACGCGATGGCACCGAACTGGTTCATGTCGATTTCGCGCGTACCGTCGTAGAAGCGGATGCGGTCGCCATCCGGGTCAAAGATTGCACCGAGGCGGAACTCGCTCTTGCTTTCGTCCAAAACCTTGCGGACCTTCTCGAGGTTCTTGCTGGACGGTTCGGGGGCGATGCCGCCGAACAGGGAGTCATCCTCGTTGCGGAGCGTGATGAGGCATTCCGGATTGTCGAGCAGGGCGGCCGGGCGGCGGCGGGTAGAGCCGTGCACGTGGTCGCACACGAGGGTCAGGCGGCCCTTCTTGATGAATTCCTTGATGCGGTCGAACTTGATGGTCCCCTGCTTCACGAGGAATTCCTTGTAAATCTTGAGGGAGTCGATGATTTCCCAGTCAACCTTGCCCACCGGTTCAAACTTCCAGGTAGCCATCATCTCGTTAGAGAGCTTGGTAATGACGTTCGTGATTTCCGGACCTGCAGGACCGCCGTCGGCCGGATTGAACTTGATGCCGTTGTAGTGGCTCGGGTTGTGGCTCGGAGTCATGTTGATAGAGCAGGCGGCACCGAGCATCTCGATAGCGGCGCTGAATTCCGGAGTCGGCATTTCGCCACCGTAGTAGACCTTCACGCCGGCCTTAGCAAACTGGTCGGCCACGGCTTCGCAGAATTCGTGACCGAGCAAGCGGTTGTCGTGACCCACGACCACGCCACGCTTCTGGAGTTCGGCAAAATCCTTCACGCCGAGAGCTTCGAAAAGTTCCGGAGTAGCTTCCTTATACAGGCGCACGATAGCGGCACCCACGACCTGCAGATTGCGGAGGGTGAATTCAGAACCAATTTCGCCGCGCCAGCCGGACGTACCAAAGCTCACCTTGGCGGGCTCCTGGGAGGTCAGAGCGACCTGCTTCACCTGTTCGACCAGGCCCATGTCGGCGGCCGGGTTGAATTCGGGGGACTGAATCTTCTTCCAAATCTGGGTAATGTTTTCCATAAGGGTTCCTTTTGAGTTTTAACGCGGAAAATTTAGTAAAAAAAGCGTTTTTGCAGGGACCATTCTGTACATTTGTGGCGCATCAAAACGTCTCCAAAGAGGCATACGCAGCCTTCTGTTTGACTCGTATTTCTTTAAGCCTCAACGTTTTACATTTATCGTATAACCAAGTCCCGGCTAACAAGAGCGGCACTCCACCCTGCAAATTAGTTTGTACGCAACCAATCGCGGCAGGGCTATTGCTGAGTCAAGGCTTTTACCCCAGGTCCCAGGCACCTTATAACTAGGAACAACCAACATTTATTACATTTAGGCCACTATGCAGATTACTAACGCTTCTCAACTTACTGGTGTTTTCCCCGCGTTGTTCACCCCGCTCAAGAACGACGACCCCAAGAACCTTCGTAACTCCATCGACTACAAGAAGATGGGTCAGATGATTGACGACGTGATTGCCAACGGCGCAAGCGGAGTGCTCCCTGCCGTGACCACGGGTCAAAGTGCGACGGTCTCTCCGCAGCAGCACCTCGATGTCATCAAGTTTACGCTCGACTACGTGGATGGCCGCGTGCCCGTGATTGCCGGTGCCGGTTCCAACTGCACCCGCGAATCCATCGAAATGATCGAGAACGTCCAGAAGATTGCCCCGGTGGCGGTCCTCTGCGTGACTGGCTACTACAACAACCCGCCGCAGGAAGGCCTGTTGAAGCACTACCGCACGCTCAGCAGCGAGACGGGCGCCAAGATTGTTATCTACAACGTTCCGGGCCGCACCTCCAGCTACGTGCACCCCGACACCCTCATCGAACTTGCCGAAGACAAGAACATCATCGGCCTCAAGCAGGCCGTGGAATTCGGCTTTGGCGAAAAATTCCACGAAGACACGATGCGCGTCATCAAGGAAACGAAGGGCAAGGACTTCGCCGTGATGAGCGGTGAAGACGGCCTCTTCGCCGACCTCCTCGAGATGGGCGGCACGGGCCTCATCAGCGCTTCGGGCAACATTCCTGAAGCAACAAAAACCTTCGTCGAACTGTACAAGGCATTCCAGGCCGGCGACAAGGAGAAGGCGCACAACCTGCAGAAGGATGCCCGCGACTTCATCGACATCACGTTCTGCCGCAAGAACCCGATTCCGCTGGGCACGCTGTTCAACAGCCCGCTGTTCCAGCCGCTCGTGAGCGTGAAGGACACGGCCAACGGTGCAGACGCCGTCGCCCGCATCATGAAGCTTATTGAAGAAAAGGCCCCGAGCCTGAAGAAGTACCACGTTTAATTTTCCCAGGAGGATCCATGGCTAAGATCAAGAAATCCATTACTGACGAAATCTGCGACTACCTCAAGAAGCAGAAGCTCTCCCCCATTCCCGTGCAGACCCTGAACGAAGAAGCGGAATCTACCCGTTACTTCGGCGGCGACCTCAAGGAATTCATCGCTGCGGCAAAGACGCTCGGCGCAAAGGGAATCTTCGTGGAAGAACTCTACCTCGAAGACGACGAGTTCTACTACGACAGCGGCATGGACGACGACGAGTACATGGCGCTCTACGGCAACGAGAACATCGAATGCCAGTGCGAAGGCGACTGCAAGTGCAAGAAGGGCAAGAAGGCGAAGGACGACGACAGCGATGTCGACGCCGTCTACTTTGAACCGGAAGACCTCGACGGTCTTGACCTCACGCTCTTGAAGCCGCAGATGGCAAAGTTCCTTGACCGCATCGGCGAAGCCTGCGGCGCACGCCTCACGGTTCCGGGTGTCGACCACCTCGAAGTGGAAATCTTCGCAGACTGGTATGACGAATTCGCCGAACTCGTGGACGAAGCCTCCGAAGCCATCGAAATCGACCCGACCGACGCCCTCCGTCAGGCACAGTCCGTTTACGAAGCCGAAGAGAAGGCTGCCAAGGCCGTGAAGAAGATTTCTGCACATCCGCCGAAGGGTAGCAAGAAGGCCGCCAAGAAAGGCAAGAAGTAATCGCTAGTTTATACGAAAAAGTGACCCGCCGGCATAGCCGGCGGTTCTTCATATACGGGCATAGCCCTAGGATACTAGCAACGCGTTGCACGCGTTGACGGTCTGACACTG
>CADCGB010000027.1 GCA_902800815.1 Fibrobacter succinogenes | reverse complement strand
GGCGCGGTTGATGCCGTCGATGAGGGAGTGGCGGCAGCCGTAGAGGTTGTCGAACTTGGACTTGGTCACGGAATCGTTCACGTTGATTGCCGGGAACTTGAGGCGGCCAGCCTGGGCCATCTGATACAAGCGATGCACGCCGGTAGTGGTTTCTTCGGAAACGCCGCGGAGAGCTTCGCGGGCGCGGGTCCACTGCTTCGGGTCCTTCTCGAAAATCTTACGGCAGGTGGCGAGGAACACGCCCCATTCTTCGCTGTCCTTCTCGGGGTTGAATTCGGGCACCTTGCCGGCGTCTTCGAATTCGGCGCCGCAGGTCACGAGCATGGTGGCGTCGCCGCCGTCATCCACGATGAGGTCGGCGGTCTTGCCGTCGGGCCACACGAGGGCGCGGGCGGTGTTTTCCCAGTAGTCTTCCAAGGATTCACCCTTCCAGGCGAACACAGGCACGCCCTGCGGGTTCTCGATCGTTCCCTTCTTGCCCACGACGACGGCGGCGGCAGCGTTGTCCTGCGTGCTGAAGATGTTGCAGCTGACCCAGCGCACGTCGGCACCGAGGTCTACGAGCGTTTCAATGAGGATAGCGGTCTGCACGGTCATGTGGAGGCTACCCATGATGCGGGCGCCAGCGAGCGGCTTCTTGCCGGCGTATTCCTTGCGGAGAGCCATCAGGCCCGGCATTTCGGTTTCGGCGAGGTCGAGTTCCTTGCGACCTTCAATCGCGAGGTTGATATCCTTGATTTTGTATTCCATGGTTATGTTCCTTATTTATGCATAAATATAGTTTTATGCATATTCTGCGTCAACTATAGATATGTGGACATGGACCCTATCGCCTTCGGCTCCAGGGTGACAGGAGGACTTATTCCGTAAACAATATTCCCCTAATTCGTAGGGACTTGCTATCCTTCGACGCTTCTTCTGCATACAAGTAGTTTATCGCAATCGTCGCCTTGTCGGCCTTGATTTGCCTTACGGAGTCCTGCATCAGCGTATGCCTGTCGACGGTGAAGTTGTATACGGGCACGGGCGTTTCTTCGCAGGCGTCACTCTCGTCGCTGTTGCAACTGCAGCCGCTGTCTTCTTTCAGCGAAAGCCGGAAGGTGAGCGTGTCGCCCGTGAACTCGAATTCGTCGTCGTCAAAGTAGTGGTCTATGGCGACGGCGCCCTTTGTGCCGGGGGGCACCTGGAGCACCGTCATGCTGGGGTATTCTATGCTAGTCTCGAAACTGTCGAACGGTTCTGCGTCCGTGCTGTCTGTGTCGCAGATTCTATCATCATCGATGCAGTCTAGATTTTTATTCCCGTAAATCTGGTAAAGGCTGAATAAGGACCTGTCTTTTGAGGATAGGTAGTTGACCAAGGAATAGTACGTCGGATTGTTTATGGGGCCTTCCCCGATAGAAGCTATTCGTGTGATGACGAGTTTTGCATTCTTGTCATCTTTGTCCCTGAGCGTTTGCAAGAATTTCTTGGTATCCTTGTCGTTTAGCGGGTACTCGGTGTAGCCCTGTTCGACAAGTGCCGCCTTGATGCTCTCCATCCATACATGATCCGTAATCATTTGCGCGTTGAACGGTGATTCTATGAAGATAAATAACATCGCGCAGAAGGTGACGGCGATGCAGCGAGACTTGCACTTGATCTTGTCGATAAGGAGTATCGCGATGATGGCGTAGAAGAAAATGTTGATGCCGACGACGTAGAGGCGTTCTGTCGAGATGCCGTAGTCGCTAATCCTGCGGATGAGCCCGACGGACATCATGGCCACGAGGGGTATGCACGCGGCGGGGAAGATTTTCAGGAGTTTCTTTTCGAAGGCGTGTTCGGTGCTTTGGTTTGCGGGGTACAGGATGGTGGCAAGCGCAAGCATGTAGACCATGAATCCCGAGACAAAGTACGATACCATTCCTTGCGGCATGTCCCACAGGATAACGAACTTGGCGATGTAGGCGTAGAAGAGGAGGATGGCGAGGGCGAGCACCGGCACGAAGAGAAAGCGGATGGTGCTCGTTGCAAACTTGTTCAGCGTAGGCGTTACTTCGTGGCATTCGCGGATGGAGGGGATGCCGGTGAAGTAGAGGATGGGGAAGATGACGCTCGTGCAGAAAACGGCGGTGTATCCATAAACTTTTTCGTGGAATTCATATTCGAAAAGCGCTCCGCAGCCGAAGAGGAGTGCCATCACGGAGCAGCACAGGAGTGTTGCCACGAGTGCGCCGATAATCAGCGCCTTGATGTTCCTGAACAGGAAAATCCAGAATGCGTTTTCATCCTTCTGCTTCCAGAACGGGGCGATGAATATGCTCAGCGTGGCGGTTACGTAAATGAAGATGAGGGTTGAGGCGAGGTAGTAGGCTTTCCAGGAAGATTCTGTTGGGAAAAAGAAAAACAGTAATACCGAAAGTACAAACCAGCCGCCGCTGGCGATGGCCTGCGGTTGCCATTTGCGGTTCTTCTGGGATTCCTGCACGAGCGATGTCGAGAGTGAAATCAGTATAGCCGCAGGGGGGTAGAGGGAGAGCCATCCGAAGAGGCGCTCTACGAAATTCATGCCATATCCAAAAAAGAAATCGTGTTCGCAATTGATTATGAAGGCGATGAATGTGAATAAGGCGAACGCCGTCGCGACGGGGAACCGCCTGAACGCGCTCGAAATCTGGCTCGGGTATTTTTTGAAAGCGTCAAGTACCATATCTTAAATATAATACTTTGTCGCAAATTTGCGTTACTTCTTCACGCAGCGGACGGGAACGTATTCTCCGTTTTCCCTGATGTCGACGTTGCTGAAATTGGAGAATAGATCGCCGTTCTCGGTGTATACGCCTTCTTCCAGCCAGAACAGGTTATACCCGCTTCGCGTCACGTCCCTTCCGTAGGGGTCGATTCCGCCATCCATCCTGAGGGAAAGACCGTACTCGTCTGTGGTCGCCCTGTCTTTGCCCCGTATAAAGGAGCCGATTACATAAAACTTGGGCAGGGTAGTGAGTGCGCTATTGTAGCCTATGCCGTTGATAAGCCAGTCATCCTTTTTCGGGAGCCGCCAGCCTTCGGGGCAGACTTTCTTGGACACGTTCACGGTGTAGAATCGGCTTGCCCCGTCGCAGTAGCTATTTTCTTCTGCGCTAAATTCCTTGTAACCCACGTTCTTGGCGCACCGGCTCTGATTAACGAATAGTGTGTCGGAACTATCGTAGTAATCCATGTCTTGCGCAAGCCAGGTTTGCCCTTCGTATACGGTAGTTTTATAGACGTGTCCGTCGCGCGGGTCTGTGAAGGTTCCGTATTCAAAATCAGGATTGAAGAAGTATTCCGCCGGCAGGTCCTGCGTATGTAGAATACTTTTCCAGTATTCATCGACGCAAATGTATGTCAGGTCGTTGTTGGTTTCGCCGACACCGATGGTGCGCATGCCGTTTTCTGTACAAATTATTCCGTTCATCTCCTTGCCCTGCATTTCGAGGGTAATCCAGGAACTGTTTTCGCAAACAAAGTGATCCTTGCCGATGGTGATGAGTGTGTCTGCCATGTCCGCATTGCAGAAGGGCATGCCGGAACACTTGCGCCAAATGTTGCGTATGATGGAGAGAGAATTTGGAACCTCCTCTCCGTAAACGCAACCCAGCGGTAAGAACACGAAGGGGAGTTTGTTCAATTCCGCATAGGGAGCATCATTGATGCAGTAGTTTTCTGGTTCAAGGGTGCCGTCGGCAAAGTCATTGACCAGTGCGGGTGACATCTCGTTGATCGAATCGTTTTCGCTGTTCTTGTACAGGTAGAACAGGGTGTATTCCAGTTGCTCGTCGGTAATCCGCGGGTTTTCCTGGAATAGTGTATCGAGACCAAGTTCCCGGTAGAGTTCTACGGTTGCGGAATCCTTGGCCGCATCGTGACTTAGCCCTTGCCCTTCGAGGGTCGCGACGCGCTGTTGTATGAATGCGTCTACAACGCCATAGACTGCCTTACGGGCTGGTGCGGCTGCGGCACATTGCCTGTCTGGCGGGAATACGATGCCACCCCCACCAAAGCCGCCTGGAATCGTGCCTGGGTTCGTATCCGAACTAGACAAAGATATTTCCTTGTTGCTGGATGATGTTGCGCTGGAACTCGAGGAACCCGTGATTTGTTCAACCGGTTCGGACACGGGTGTATCTTCGCTCGAGGAGCTATCGCCCTGCGCGACGACCGTGTTCTCGTCTTCGGTAGTGCCCGTAACCTTCTCTGAGCAGGAACAGGCAAAAAACGCAATGAAGCATGCGGGTATGAGTAGTTTCATCTTGCTCATTGCTGGTCTCCTTTGTTTTCACCCCGGGTGCTTACTTTGTCCGTAAGCGGGAAAAGTTGCAGGTTCAGGCGGTACACCTGATTGATGTTCTGGCATTCGCGTGCGATGTCCACCACCTTCTTGCGGCAGGCGTCTATCTCCGCGACAATCCGCGCGTAGGCGGCCTCGTCGATGCCCATGGTGACGCCGGAATAGTTGCGCTCCTCGACCCCGTCCGTGTCGATGGCCTGTACCCCAAGTTTTGCCATTTCACGGTTCATGGAGCGCATGGCGAGCGGGATTGCCTCTTTCGAGCCTTTCACGGATTTTTCCGTCTGCTCGTAGGTCCCCTTACCTGTTTTCAAGAGGAATCCCGCCTTCACCAAGAACTGCAGGACCTCGCGCACGTCTAGCGCGGTGGTCTTGCTCCTGATGTGCGCGGCGATTTCGCCCGGATCACTCTCGGGCATGATAGGGGCGAGTTCGCGCACTATCGGGCAGGCAGGGTTCTCGAAGTAGTGGAACGCGTCCGCGTCCACGATGCGTACCTTGATGAGCCTTGCCTCCCGCTCGAGTTCACGAAGTGCCGCCTCCTTCTCTGCGGCATTTTTCGCGTTCCCGAACTTGACGAGCAGCCCGAAATAGGTGTAGTCGAACCCCTCTAACCCCATGGCTCGTGCGACCTTCTCTATTCCGGGCTTGCTCAGTCTCGTTTTCCCGTCGCAAACCAGTTTGAGGTATGTCGGCGAGACAAAACCGGCGAGGCTTGCGAACTGTCGCCAAGTAAAGTACGATACACGCTTGCGCTCCTCGTAAAAGTCGCGCATGTAAATGCGGTAGTCGTGATACTCGGTTATAGGTTTCATGATTTTAAATATAATACAAAATATGCCTAAAAGCAACAAAAAATCGCACTTTTTATGAATTTTGTTTGCGCTTTTCAAAATATGATACAAAGTGCGCCGCATATGATACGCGGGTGTATTATATGATTTCGCCATCCCCGCGAACCTCTGCTGTCATCCCCGCGAACCTCTGCTGTCATACCCGCGCAGGCGGGCGGACAGCACTTAGCACTTTTATACGATACTTGGCAACTTGTTGCCATAGTAGAGTTATCCTCTTTGGGGAAGTGCTTAGTGCGCATGGCCACCAAGGTGGGGATCTTTCTAAAAGTTGCGTGTCCCACGCAAACAATCCACACGTATCGCAAGAAAAAATGCCTGAAATGGCTAAGGTGACAGACTAAATGCTTGGGGTGTGGATTTTAGTCTGTAAAAATTTAGTTTATCTGTAACAAACTTTTGCAATTTTCCCCGTATTTAACGCGAAATATGCGTTAAATACGCCAATAAGCGCTAATTTTCATGAAAAAAAAGCAATATTTTCGATTACTTTGTATGTAAAATTACGGACTAAATGGAGTGTTGTGGTCATTTAGTCTGCTGAAATGCTAAAAAACGCAGTTTGAAATGCAAAAAAGGCCGCAAAATAAACATCTCGCGACCCGCATCAACTAATGACTAATAACTATTGACTACCCGTTAACCAATTTCACGAACTCGCGGCACACGGCCTCGGGGTCGCTCTTGCCGAAAATCGCGGAGCCCACCACGAACACGTTCGCGCCCGCTTCCTTGCAGGCGAGAATGTTGTCGAGCTTCACGCCGCCGTCAATCTGGATATCCAGTTCCGGCTTAAGCTGGCGCAGTTCGCGAATCTTGTCGAGGCAGTACGGGATAAGGCTCTGGCCGCCAAAGCCAGGGTTCACCGACATCACGAGCACCATGTCCACGATGTCGAGCACGTACTTGATGTGAGCGAGAGGGGTCGCCGGGTTGATAGCCACTGCGGGCTTCACGCCGAGTTCCCTGATCTGGTGCACCAGGCGGTCGAGGTGGTTCGTGGTCTCGGCGTGCACGCTGATGATGCTTGCACCCGCCTTCGCGAATTCGCCCACGTACTTTTCCGGATTCTCAATCATCAGGTGGCAGTCGAGCGGGAGGCTCGTGCCCTTGCCGATGCAGGCCGAAATGCCCGGCCCAAAACTGATGTTCGGTACAAAGTGCCCGTCCATGATGTCGAGGTGCACGAGACCCGCGCCGCCTTTTTCGATGGCCTTGACGCCGTTACCGAGTTCCAGAAAGTTCGCGTTTAGCACGCTGGGGGCGATAATTTGTTTCAGCATGCCTGAAAAGGTAGAAAAAAGCCTGCTTGGGCGTGCGCTGCCATCGGAAAAAATGATACTTAACGATGTAATTTTACATCTAGCCACGAAACTTATTTTTTACTACCTTTGAGCGCGTCAATACATTCAGGAGGTATTCCATGGCTAAGACTACAACAAATAAGGCCGCAAAGGCTCCCGCCAAGAAGGCCGCAGTGAAGCCGGCCAAGGCTGCCGCCAAGCCGGTCGCTGAAAAGAAGGCATGTGCCAAGGCTTGCGCAAAGCCCGCTGCCGAAAAGAAGGCTCCGGCCAAGAAGGCTGCTCCGAAGGCTGCCGCCCCGAAGAAGGTCGCGGTGGAATTCGTCGCCGACTGCCCGCTCGCAACGACCGTCTCTGTTGCCGGTTCCTTCAACAACTGGGCTGTTGACCAGATCATGCTCAAGAAGGACAAGAAGACGGGTCTCTGGACCGCTAAGTTCACCCTCCCTGCTGGCGACTACGAATACAAGTTCGTGTGCGACGGCAAGAACTGGGACGCTGGCGACAACAAGATCAAGCACGTCTAATCGGGCATTTTTGTTCGTTTATCGGAAGGCTCTGGTTTACCAGAGCCTTTTTTGCTGGAATAACTTATCTTATGGCGTATGAAGAAGTTTATCGCCATATTGTTCCTTGCACTTTGCTCGCTGGCGCTTGCCACTCCGGGCGAACCTGCAGCGCTCCCTGCAGATGATGTCGCCCTTGCGGATAGCGTAGTTATTGACAGTGCCTTGTACTACGAAGACAAGGCGATAGACTTGAAACTTGACGGCGACTACCTTATGACTGCTGGTCTAGGCGATATTGTCGGTGGAACTCTCGTTACCGCCCTGGGCGGGGCGGGTGTTGTTGTCGGCGCGATGCTCCTTTTAGAAGGAGGCTTAGGTACCATGCTTAGTTTATTCGTTTTGCCGCCTACGTCTGCTATTGCCGCTGCGGGCATTACTTCGTTGGCGAACGGAATTTCGTCGCGCAGTGAAGGGCGAGAATTATACCGGCAATCAGATGAGATGTATAAAAAGTCCAATGAACTCCGCACCAATGGGCAACAGGTAAAAGTCGATGTTGTCCCGCTGATAAACCCGCTGACCGGAACGGCGGGCATGAATGTGGCTCTCCGGTTTTAGAAGCGAAAAGACTTCCGCCGTTTTTCATTTTGTGTAAAAGGGGCCGCAAGACCGCAAATCATTCAGGTCTGGATCCTTCGCCCTGTAGGCTCAGGATGACGTTTCAGTCCCGAAATCTTTAGTAACTAGTGACTAATGACTAGTGACCATTTACTAAATTTCCGCGCATGGCAAATTATTCTATTCCCCAAGAAGTTTTCGTGAAGGCTGCCGAACAGTACGGCACCCCCCTCTGGCTCTATGACCGCGCCACTATCGAGAAGCGCGTGAAGGAAGTCCAGGTTTTCGACACCGTGCGTTTTGCCCAGAAGGCATGCCCGAACCTCTCCATCGTAGCGCTCGTGCGCAAGCTCGGCGGCGTGGTCGATGCCGTCTCTGCTGGCGAGATCGTCCGCGCATTGAAGGCGGGTTTCAAGGGCGGCCAGCAGAAGGGCAAGGCTCCCGAGATTGTCTACACCGCAGATATTTTTGACCGCGACGCGCTTGAACTCGTGAAGAAGTACGACATCGCGGTGAACGTGGGTTCGCCCGACATGATCCAGCAGCTTGCCGATTTCGGCGTGAAGTCGGAACTTACGCTCCGTGTGAACCCGGGCTTTGGTCACGGGCATTCGAGCAAGGTGAATACCGGCGGCCCCTTGAGCAAGCACGGCGTGTGGCACGAACAGATCAAGGACTGCATCAAGCTCGCGCAGGCAAACGGGATGTGGATTACAGGGCTTCACATGCACATCGGCTCCGGCTCCGACTTCGAGCACCTCTCGCAGGTTTGCGACGCCATGGTGGACGCTAGCCGCCGCCTGGGCAGCCATCTCCGCACCATCAGTGCAGGGGGCGGTCTCCCGATTCCGTACCACGAAGAAGACAAGGGCAACCGCATCGACATGCAGGCCTACTACGACCTGTGGGACAAGGCCCGCAAGAACATCCAGCAGAGCATCGGCCACGAGGTTCACCTGGAAGTCGAACCGGGACGCTACCTGGTGGCCGAGAGCGGCTACCTGATGGCCGAAATCCGCGCCGTCAAGAAGCAGGGCGACAACCTGTTCTACCTGCTCGACGCCGGCTTTACTGACCTCGTCCGCCCGAGTTTCTACGGTAGCTATCACGGTATTTCCATCATCGCCCGCGACGGTCGCGAGATGAACGAGATGGTCGATGCCGTCGTGGCAGGCCCGCTCTGCGAATCCGGTGACGTGTTCACTCAGGAAGAAGGTGGCTTTGTGGTGACCCGCAAGCTCCCGAAGGCAAAGGTCGGCGACTTGCTGATTCTCCATGATGCCGGCGCCTACGGTGCGGCCATGAGCAGCAACTACAACAGCCGCCGCTACGCTGCCGAAACGATGTACACCAATGGAGAATTGAAAGTCATCCGCGAAAGGCAGACGTTCGAGCAGTTGCTCCAGAATGATAGAGTGATTGACCTGTAAGTGAATGTCACCCTGGAGGGAGAGCTACGCTCGACCGATAGGGTCTATAATAAAAGCCTACGGAATAAATATCCGCGGGCTTTTAAACATTCTGGTTACCGGTTCATTTGTCCAGGTAGTATTCCTTCACGAGTGCGTCCCAAGCGCTGATTCCGTCCTCGAGTTTTATGCTCCGGATGGTGTCAATGACAAAATCCATGCCGTAATCATCGATGTACGTGTAGATGGAAAATTTGATATTCTTCTGAACCTCGTCAATGGGCAGATTGCAGCGGGCCCCACAGAAAGGACAGTGCTGCATTGTTTTTACGAGAAACTTAGGCAGTTCAGCCTCAATTTGGCATTTGTCGCAAACGAATGTGAAAGTTTCAGATTTTGCCATAGGGTATCCTTTTTAAGTAAATATACTCTTGGCAGGAAGTTCTCCACAGATTATTTTTTTAGGGTTCTAGAAAGTGGAACTTTTCGGGGGAAATTTTCATTTGTGCAAATATTCCAAGTTGGAATAATAGGCTGTTTTTTTTTGTCAGCAGAACTTTCAAAAAAGTATATTTGAAATTATATTATTAGAAAACAAACCTTAACCTTCAACTATACAGAGATTCGAATTTAAAGCGAAAACCTGCTTGTTTTTTATAAGGAAACACCTATGATAACGAGCTATAAAAAAGCAAAAGAAGATGTCTTGAACTGCTATAATGAATTTCTTCAGGTGGCAAATCAAGTCCATGGAATAAAAGATGATCGCTCCTTACAGTCTCTTGCAACGCAGGCAGAGAAGATAAAAGAAGACAAATTTTGTTTAATGATTGCAGGAGAAGCGAAAAGTGGAAAGTCTACTTTTATAAATGCGTATCTTGGCGTTGAAATTTTACCAATGGATGTTAGACAATGCACAAGCTCTGTGGTCGAAATTCGTTATGGGAAGGAATTTATACTTCATGCGACATTTGCGGATGGACGAGAACAAGAGTGCAGAGGAAATGAATCTATAAAAAAGTTTCTTGTTGCAAATGCTGCTTTGGACGATGAATATAGAGATATTCCTGTTACAACAATCAATAATGAAATTATTGTTAAGTACAAAGCAAAGAAAATTCCGGAAGAGATTATAAGGGACTTGATAAAGGGGGTGGAACGAGAAAATATTCATAAACTCCCTCAGGATGAATACGAAAAGCGGATAAGAATGTATATCAAGACCAAACAACCTAGTTGGATGAACGTTGTTGTTAAAATTGATATTCAATATCCATTTGAAGATAAGGAAATGAGGGGTGTAAGAATTATAGATTCTCCGGGTGTAAATGCGGCTGGTAAAGTTGGCGATATAACGGCAACTTATATTGAGTCGGCTGATGCTATTATGTTCTTAAGACCCATTACTGGGGTTGCGATTGAAGCGGAGAGTTTTAAAGAATTTTTAGAGTCCAAAAGCGTTGATAGAAACAAAAATGCAATGTTTCTGATTTTGACTCGGGCTGCAGCAGAGTCTGCTGAAACTATTGATAGAGCTTATGAAGAATTTGTTAAGATATTTGGTGCACAGAAGACGGATTCTCGGCATGGGATAGCAAAAGAACAGATAATTCCGGTGGATAGTAAGGCGGAGATGTATTATAATCTATTCCTGAATTTGTCTACAGAAGAAATAAAAGGACAGATGAAAATTCTTAATGCCGAAAAAAAAGCGGAGCCGTTTTTAATGGCAGCATGGTTTGTTGCAGCTGGTGAAAAGGATGCCTTTCTTCGTGAATTAAAAAGGTATTCGAATTTTGAAGTGATTGATCAATCTTTAAATCGTTTTGGGAGAAAAGCTCAATTCCTTGCGCTAAGTGAATTCTTAGGAAGAATTTTGAGGATGTATGCTAAGATCGCAGCGAATCTTAGAGAACAAATAGGAAACTACAAGTTGAAGGCTAAGAATCCTCGTAAATTAGCTGAAAAGGTCGATGAAACATCTGCGGCTCTTCGAGATATAGAAAATAAAATGAATGAGACTGTAGATAATATTGCGGTAAAATATGCTAGGTCTGGAAATAATGGGATTATCGCAAAAACTGCAGAAGAGGTGATGAATGCATATCTTAACGAAATTAAAAATATTAAAGGGGAGAGTGATTCTAGTTTGGATGAACTAGAGAAAATTTCGTATCGTCAGGTTGACAAGTTTATTGAATTTGAAAATAAGTTGCAAAAAAAAGTCGTCGCTGAGTGCAATGAGGCTCTGGTTGCACTCAGTGATAGAAACTCTATAGAATTTATAACATTGGAGCCTGATTTTTCAGAAGACATTGTTGGTGAAATTAAAACTTCTATGCGCGAAGAAGCTACAGAGACAGAAAGTTATACAACTGGACTTACTTTTAAAGAAACCCATTATAGACCTGTTTTTTCACAGCATAAGTTTTATCATCTTGTGAAGGATAGTATTCTTGAAAGAATGGATGAAATAAAACAACAAGCAATAAGAGATCTGCGTTCTTTTGTTCAACTTGCGGCTGTTGCGTATACTAAAGAACTTCGTAGGAACGCTGAGGTTAAGCGAGAAGAGCTGACAAGGATAAAAAAAGAAAAGAGATCCGCTGATGAAATTGCAGAAATTCTAAAAAAACTGAATGAACTTCTTGGTATGATAAACCCAAAGGAGAACTTTGCTAAAGAATTGAAAGGAGGAATTGATGGAAACGTGTAATGCAGAAATGAAAAATCAAGTAGAGAAAATGTTTTGTGATCTGCGCTCTAAATCGGAAGGAATTGTGGCTTCATCTTCTATATATAAGAATGCGTCTGATAGAATAATGAAACTTGTCTCTTCTCGGATTGCTGCAGAAAGTGAAGGGTATATTGTAGATATGTATACCTTGTTGACAGAACGGATTAAACAGGAAGCTTTTTTCCAAGATCCCAATCATTTGAATGCTTTCTATAGGTTGAATTTAAGGGAAAAACTAAATGACAAATATCATTTTGAAGTTGATTCCTTGGATGCTTTTCAGAAGGGTGTTGATTATAAAGAAATTAATCGGTTGTATGCTTCACTAGGAGCTGCTGCGGGAACGCTTGCTGTGGGTGAAATTCTTAAATTTGCAATGTCAAGTGTTGTAAATATTCCATTTACTGTGATTGTTGCCGGCGCAGCAACTGTTGCCTTTTCGTCATATTTCAAAATAGTTCCATCCCGAAATAAAATAGCCTTTAAAAAAGCTGTAGACGCATTTCTATCAGATCTAGAGCATGACATATTGAATTGGCTCGCTGATGTTGAATGCTTCTTTGATGGTCAAATTAAAACATTGTATTCTCAGAATTAGTTTAAACGGGAAATTTAAAATGTCGAATAAATTTTTATCAGATGGCATGGTAAATTCAGAGGCTTTAAAAGATGATACGGTCAAGATTGCTGAACAGACTGCTTTGTTCCTACAAACAATGCATCCCGCTTATATGGTTTCGACATCTAAGGATGAATTAAAAAAAATATCTTATTTAAACTCAGATGTCATCTTAGATGCTTTTACTTATTATAGAATTGTAAGTTGTTCCATTGAGTGCGTGGATGACTTGTACTCGTATCTAAATGAAAAAATGGTTAGTTTTTTTTCGGCATTATATTCTTTTGAAAAGCCTGTTGTTTATGGAATAATTTCATATGAAGGTAAAACAAATCTTGTTGTTGGACTTTATGACGACACTGATGATGCGGAAAAAATAAGGAATATTATAGAAGGGCTGCTTGATGGCGTTGAATTGAAGCCATATGAGCCTTCTTTCTCGAAACAAGAGAAATGTGAAAAAAACATTGGGTTTATTTCGGCAACGCCTTCTGTGAAAATTGGTGAAGAAAAGCAAAAATTCAACATATCGACGTTGATGAAAAGTCTTAATGGCCAAAATTATACCATATTGTTTATTGCTCGGCCTATTTCGCATGAGATTACGTCTCGTAAATATGGTGAAATTATCAATATCAGAGATGCTTGTTTTGCCGTTAGTAAAAGGAATCTTTCTCGTCAGTTGGGTTCAACGCACACGGAAAGCGAGACTAATGGAAAAACGGTCACTGATACGCATACTGATGGGTGGTCAAAAACTAAGGGAATAAATTATGGGTTAAGTTTTATTCTTTCTGCTGGTAGGTCGAAAAGTCGTACAGAAAGCTCTTCTGATAGTCATTCCATCTCTGAAAGCTATAGTAAGTCGATTTCAGATGCTGTTAATCGAACTGAGGGGATTTCTTTGGAAGTGCAAAACGGTTTTGCTTTAGAAATGATGGAGTATGCAGATAAAGCAATTGAACGCTTGAGAAAAGGTAGATCAAATGGAATGTGGGAAACTGTAATTTCATATTCGGCGGATTCATCTGTTGTTGCTGGAGTCATTAAAGCTTGTATTTCTGGAGAAATTGCCAAACCAAATCCAGATCTTTTGCCTTTAGTTTCGCGTGAGTATCATTTGTCAAAAGAAGAATCACGGAGGAACTCTATAATTCTTCCCCAAATAATTAAAGGAGAAAAAAATGGTTCTCCTTTATGTACTGCGTTGACATCGGAAGAATTGGGCATGATTTGTACAATACCGACAGAATCTGTTCCTGATTTTGAATTAAAAAAAGGAAAGATTTATCCGATTGTTTCCGATAGAATTGAAGGGGTTCGCTTAGGAACTTTGGCTGATGGATGTAGAACTTTTAATCATATGCCTTTTTCTTTGTCATATGAAGATTTGGCAAAACATACATTTGTTTGCGGAATTACTGGGAGTGGAAAAACAACGACTGTTAAACGGATTCTTCGGGATGCAGATGTTCCTTTCCTTGTTATAGAAGCTGCGAAAAAAGAATATCGAAATATAAAATTGCAAAAAGGGGGACACCCACAGGTTTATACTTTAGGAAAGCCGGAAATTAATTGCCTCCGAATGAATCCCTTTTATATTCAGTGTGGTATTAGTCCGCAAATGCATATAGACTTTCTAAAGGATTTGTTTAGTGCGTCTTTTTCTTTTTATGGCCCGATGCCGTATATATTGGAAAAGTGTTTGCATCTTGTATATCAGAAAAAGGGTTGGAATTTGACATTGGGTTTTCACCCATATCTTGTGAATAGAAATAATTCTGCAGATTTATTTGATGCGGATTATATGCAAGATAAGTATAAACTATCTGCGCATAAGTTTTTGTTTCCGACTATGCAGGATTTGAAAGAAGAAATAAAAAGATATATTGAAAATGAACTACAATATGAAGGTGATGTTGCTGGGAATATAAAGACGGCGATTCTGACAAGACTTGAAAATCTTTGCTCTGGTTCCAAGGGATACATGTTTAACACTAGTGAATATGCTGATATGGGAACCTTGTTAAATGAAAATGTTGTTTTTGAGTTGGAAGGTCTAGCTGATGATGCGGATAAAGCATTTTGTGTTGGGTTGTTAGTTATTCTTATAAATGAATATAGATTGGTAAATAAGGAAATAAATGAATCGAGACGAAAATTAAACCATTTACTTGTGATAGAAGAAGCTCATCGCTTACTAAAAAATGTTGAGATAGAAAGAATTTCGGAAGATATGGGAAATCCCAAGGGAAAAGCAGTTGAACATTTTACCAATATGATTGCAGAAATGCGGTCGTACGGGCAAGGTGTTATTATTGCAGAGCAGATTCCAACAAAGTTAGCTCCGGATGTAATAAAAAATTCGTCAAATAAAATAATTCAACGTTTGGTTGCTGCGGATGATCAGTGTGCGGTTGCGAATACTATTGGAATGACTGAAAAGGAAAGTATTTATATTGGAAATTTGGCAACGGGCCGAGCTCTGTGTCATAAAGAGGGAATGTCGTTACCTGTGAATGTTGCAATAAGTCCAATTGAAGAAATTTTTGTCTCTGATGGTATGCTATATGGTAAAAATGTTGTTGAACGGTTGCATCGAATAAATGTAAACATAGCAAAGGAATGTGTTGCTGAGAAAATAGATTTATTTGCATTGCAATTGTTAAATTCTATTTTGATTCAGGAATATGATGTTGTTAAAGAAAGTATAGTGATTCTTCGTAAAAAATGTCAAACATATTTGGTTAAATGCTATGCAGAGTTTGTTCTTTGTGAAAATGAAAATGCTGTGTATGCAGAGTTGCTTTTGGAAAGTATTGCCAAATATTTGATGAATGGTGTATATAATACCAAATCGTTGATTACTGATGAATTATTTGATTCGCTAAATAAATTGTTGAACGATCCGCAATTATTCGTACTAAAAAGGCTTAGAGGTGAATTGAAAAAAAATTATAGGGATGATCCAGCATACAAAGGAAAGTATATAATTAGCCAAATGGTTCGAAACCAAATGGATGGAAAAACGGATGTGGAAGTAATCATTGAGAATTATTTTGTGATTCCTGATTCTAGTAGTGTTGAGGAAATCCGTTCTTATGTGATGGGGAGATGATATATGGCTGTGAATCTTGTTGCTGCTATTAAATCTGGTGCTATGAAAGTTGCAGAAAATGCGAACAAATCAATTGGTGAATTTAATTCTTTGGAGAAAAAAGAATTCCAAGCTCATGAATTGCATAATATTGATAAGAATGGTAAAGTATTGCTTCCAGATGTAGAGAAAGCGAAACATGCGTCATTGGAATCAGTTGTGTTGGAAAATAAGGAATTGGCTGAAAGTCTAGAGCCTTTAGATAAATTTAGGTTGCCAAATGAATTGGAACAGCAGGAAATAAAGGAAAAGACTGGGATGACGGATGCAAATTTACGGCGATGCACTATAAATGAAGATGGAAGCGTTGTTAGGTTAAGATGCGTTAATGACGAATTTGTCGGGCATAATCATCCGGAAACTGGCATACCATATAAGGAAAAATATGTTGATTATGAATCTTTTAAATTAAGAGTTGGCGTGCCGGAATTTCCTTCTGTTGTAGAGTGCTATTTGCCCAAAGAACTTCGTTTTGCTACGGAAAAAGAACAATTTGGTTATTTGAATAAAAACTTAGGGAAGATTATTGAAGATAATCCGAGTAAAAAGACTATATTTAATGAACGGCAAGTGATGCAAATAGAACAGGGGTATAAACCGCAAGGATATACATGGCATCATACGGAAGATGTTTGTAAAATGCAATTAGTTAAAACCGATATTCACTCACAGACACGCCACACAGGAGGAATGTCAATGTGGGCAGGAGGATACTAGAATGAGCAAATCAATCGCATGGAAATTTAGTCAGCCGTTGTCCAATGCGAATGTGTTGGATGATCTTGAAATAGACTACTGCTTTAAAATGGAGTCCGATTTCAAAGAGTTTATAATAAAGAATAATGCGGCATACCCGAGTCCGAATGCTTTTGATAAACCGCGTAAGGATCTTGTTTTATCAAATCTTCTTTCTTTTAATAAAGAAGATGACGAGTCTGTTTATTCGGTAATAAACTTGTTTGTGAAAAATGGGAAATTGACGATGCTTCCTTTTGCGACAGATGGCTTTGGAAACATGATTTGTATAAAAGGAAAACAAATTTTGTTTTGGAATCACGAAAATGGAAATGCTCAAATTGTTGCAGATTCCTTAGGGACTTTTTTACAAATGTTGCATGAGTGATATCAGTTATTAAGCCCTACAAAATTCCACATAACAATTTGTGTTTTCCCTCCGATTACATAGGTGGATTTTGTTGTTAGCATTCATTCTTCCATGATTCATTAGAATTTCTCACCCCCTATACACTCCCGCGGCCTTCTCGAACTGCTCCTTGAACCATAGGCGCAGTTCCCGCGGTTCCAGGATGTCGGCGTCGCTTAGGAATTGCGGAAAGTATACCTTAGCGAGCTTTTCGGAGCACTCGAAGGTGTAGGTGCCTGCGCCGTTTACCTCGGCGCATTCCAAGTCGTCAAAGGCAATCACTTTCGGGCGGTTGGTGGTGAGTTTGTTGTAGCGCCTGGCGCCTTCTTCGGTAAGCCGCACCTTTACCTGCTGCCCGTAGCACAGGAACGGGTCGAAGTGTTCGCGGAAAGTTTCCGCCTGGTGCGAGAGTTCGAAGTTCTCGCAGTGGAACGCCTTGCTTGCTGTGTCGGGGGCGACTCCCCGGATGTGACAGAGTCGCAGTGAATGGAATCGCGCGCCAGCAGCGGCACTCTCTACTTTGTCGTCGCACACTACCACATATGTCCGCACCTGCGACGGCGAGAACGCCAAGAAGCAGGGCGAAACGCACTTTCGTTCTCCGCGGTAGGTGAGTGAAACATTGATGCGGGACTCCGCTGCGGCGGTCAGCTTGTCCAGTTCATCGCGGAATATAAAACATTCGCGCTTGCCGCGGGACATGTTCACGTAGCATTCAAAGTAGTAGCGGCAGAGAGTCGCGATTTTGGTGCCTGCGTTCTTGGCGAAGGAATTCGCGAAGTTCGCATAACTTTCGCCAGCCTGGTTCAGCGAGAACTGCAGCGGCGGCACATTTTTGTACAAAGTATCGTCGGCGCCGATTCTGGTCGGGTCGGGCGGAGTAAATTCCGCATAGCGGGCGAGTATCCTGTTGCACAGGTCGCTCAGGCTCTTGAGTCCGTAATCTTCGGCGTCCAATTCCATTTGCGAACGCAGCAGGTGCGATACGGCGACTTTTATTTTCTGCGATACGTTGATCATGCCATAAAGATACATTTCGAAACGCCTTAGAGGAACCCTTGTGCCCCAAAAACGAAAGTTCCAGAAAAAAGGCGGCATTATAAAAATTACTGCGAAATTTTGCTGTTTTCGCTAATTTGCGAATCCGTAAAAGTTCCTGCCTGTAGAACAAAAAAATAATGCCTGTTTGAGCAATCGCCATCCGAGGCTAAATTAGTAGGGATTCCCGCCTTGCTTCGACAACGCTCAGCACAGGTTGCGGGAATGACAAGGAGGCCGTTATGGCAAAGAAAGAAGAAATCGAAATTGAAACCGAAGAATCGTCAAGCATCCTCGACGACATCTACGACCTGGCACGCGACATTTTCCCCGATTCGACCGAAAGGTTTCACAAGAAGGTGGGCGACATGCTTGAGAGTGCCGCCAACTACATCGAAAACATCACGCCCTCGTGGGAGGCGGGCTGCGACCGCATCTTCAACAAGGTGATGAACTTCTTGGACGGTGCAGAAGAATCGACCATGAAGGCCATCGACAAGGTGCAGCACAGCCCGGTGGGAGCTGCCATCGACCAGATATACAAAAGGAACCATCCCGATTTGTGAGATGGTTCCCTAAGGTTATGCCGCCATGGGCCACATCTCGCCGAAGGCGTTGCGGATGCGCTTCTTGATGTTGCCGAGCGTCTGGCGCGAGCAGCCGAGTGCCTCGCAGATCTCGCCGGTGTGCTTCTTCGCATCGGTGCCGAGTGAGCAGTACAGCTCGATGTAGCGGAACTCGATGCTGTTCTCGCCGAAGTGCTTCTCGATACGGTCGATAAAGCCAAAGCAGAAGTCGTGCTCTTCCGCATCGGCGTCCCTGCCTTCCGACCATTCGGCGGTCATGGCGTCGAACAGGTTCACGACGCGCGAGTCGGTTTCGGTCTCGTCGAAGTCGGAACGCGTGTCCATGCTTTCAACGTTGTCCGGATTGTCCAGGCCTTCGGCGTGGCTCTTGTTGCGGATGCGGTCCCTGGCCGCCATGTTCATGCGGAACGCGAGATGGTTCTTGAAACTGCCGCGGTTCGGGTTGTACGTGTCCACGCACTTCCTGAAAATCTCGAGGATGTCGTAGTCCGCGAGGGCGGTCTCGAAATCGCAGGAGTAGCCGATCTTCGCCTTGCCCGTGATGCCGTCCGGCCCGAACTCGTGCGTCCTCTTCATGAAGTCGTAGAGCGAAACGAACAGGCGGCTTTCGGCGTCAAGGTCGCCCTGGCGGATTGCCAGGATGTGGTCCATCACCTCTTCCTTGGAGAGGTTGTGCTTGGTAGTTCTGTTCTGGGTATGGTTCATAGACATAAATCCCTTTTCCCGGCCTCGATGGTCGGGCATGAGTATTGTGACGATGCCCCGGTTTGGGGTATCGAGTTATGGGAATAGGGGTAGAGGTGGCGCCGTGCTCCCAGGGTGCGGCGTAGGGTCCCCTGCAGCTTTATGTCTTGTTTTCGGTAAAAAAGGGATACTTTAATCGCATACTACTTTATCGCTCTGAGTTTTCGAAATGTAAAGTGAAATCGCAAATTTTTTTATTTTCCCTTGGGATGGCCTCCCATATAGGGGGTGTTTTGTGTCAATTCCGGCCCTCCCGTGTCAACCCCGGACCATCCCCATTAACTATATTTATCGCACTATGGCTCTTTGCTTAGAAACTGAACAACTGGAAACCGTCCAGCGCATCCTTTCCCTCCACTTCGAGGGGCTGGAGGTCTGGGCATACGGTCCCAGGCTCACGGGTGTGGACCTGACCCCGGAAACGGAACTCGACCTTGTCGTCATTGCCGAAAGGCCCCTTTCCTTCGAGGCGATGACTGCGGTGGAGAAGGCGTTCGCCGAAAGCGGTCTTGCATTCCGCGTGGATGTCATGGACTGGGCCAAGCTCCCGGAAACCATGCAGAAACAAATCAAGAAAGAACACGAAGTGGTTCAAACCGTCGCCGAAGATTAGTGCGATAGATTATTATGAATCGACTCTTACCTTTTCTCATTGTGTGCGCGTTCGCTACGGCCCTCTTTGCCCAGGACGACGTGTCGAAGGCCAAGGCCCTCATCCGTGAAGGCAAGTGTGCCGAGGCGGCTCCCGCGCTCCAGAAGCTTTCCGAATCCAAGAACTTCCGCAAGCACGAAGGTGCACAGGCTGCCGTGCTCCTCACGGAGTGCTACCTGCGCGAACACAAGCGTGCCGATGCACTGAAGCTTGCCTCCAAGTTCCTTGAGTACCATGTGGCGTCCGAATACCGCGAACGCATGGAACTTGCCCGCGCCATCGTGCTCACCGAGCAGGGCTCTGTTTACGAGGGTGTCGAGGCGATGCTCCGCATTCTCGCCTATACCAAGAACCCGGCCGCGAAGAGCCACACGAAGGATGTCGCCATCCAGACACTTGCGGCAAGCCTCCTGAATGCCGACCAGCTGCAGGCCCTCCTCGAAAAATACCCGGTCGACAAGGACGTGGTGGGCTGGATGCAACTCCAGATGGGCCGCGAATGCCAGAACGCCAAGCGCTACCGCGCCGCCCGCTACTGGTACAAGAAGGTGTTGAACGGCAGTGTCGCCGAGAACCTTTCCGCTACCGCTCAGCAGGGCCTCGAATCCCTCGAGGGTCTTGGCGCCGGCAAGCCCACCATCCTGGTGCTCGCCCCGCTCTCGGGTGACTTTGCAGAATTCGGCGCCGCCGCGGTGCAGGGCGTGTACCTTGCCCACGAGCAGTCCGGCCTCGGCAAGAAGGTGCGCATCCGCATCGCCGATACCCGCGCCGACGCCTCTATCGCCCTCATGCGTACCCAGCAGGCGGTGAACCAGGATAGTATCGTTGCGGTCATCGGCCCCATCATGAGCGCGCCCGCCGCGACCGTTGCTGCCTGGCTTGGCAGCAACTTCCAGAATATCCCGATGCTCACCCCGACCGCGACCGACGACGGCATCGCGAAGATGGGCCCGAACATTTTCCAGGTGAACATCACCATGGACAACCTCGCGCAGAAGATTGCGGACTTTGCCACCAAGTGCCTTGACATCCGCGAGTTCGCGGTGCTGAGCCCGCTCGGTGACTACGGTGCAGCCATGTCGCAGAGCTTTACCCGCGCTGTGGAACGTCGCGGCGGCAACGTGGTAGCCTTCCGCAGTTACGAGGAAGGCCGCCCCGACTACGCGACCGAATTCAAGCTGCTCCGCGATGTGCGCTACAAGCAGGAGAACCGCCGCAGGAACATTGCCCGCGGTGCAGCCGACCTCGATGCGGTGAACGCCCGCGAGCGTCGTGACTACCTGGCCGATTCCACGATGAAGATTCCTGGCGTGTTTATCCCCTCCACGAACCCGGGTGACGCGGGCCTCATGGTGGGTCAGGTCGCCTACAACAAGATTGCGGGCACCATGCTCGGCGCCTCGGGCTGGTACGGCCGCGAACTCCTGATCCAGGGCAAGCACCTCGTGGATAGTTCGTACTTCAGCGTGCCCGGCCTCGACATCTCGGGCAACAAGGAAACCTTCGACAACTTTGCAAAGGCGTTCAAGGAAAAGTGGGGCGACGACCCCGCCGAAGACAAGGTGAGCGGCCTTAGCTACGATGCTGCCAAGATCGTGTTCTCGGGTATCCAGAAGAACGCCGAGAGCCTCACCAAGTACCTGAACAACACGCCCTCGTTCGAGAGCGTGTACGGCGAAATCAAGTTTGTACGTGGTGCAAACTCGAACACGAAGGTCGTGACCGTCCGCAAGGGCAAGTTCTACGTGATGGAAGGCTGCAACCTGCCGGCCAGCGCACAGCCCACCGCCGAATCCGACAAGAAGTCAGATAACAAGTCCGACAAGAAGGACGAGAAGAAAAAGAAGTAATCGGGAAGATTACAAATAAAGGAAACCCGCGGCAGCACACCGCGGGTTCCTTTTTTACAGAGAGAATACTCTAGGCGACACTCGGCACCTATTTTCCCTAAACAAATATGTTACCCGGCGTCGGCGAAGTCGAAATCGTCGTCGAAGTCGCAGTTGGGGCCCGCGATGCAGGCGGCGACGTAGTCGGCGGATTCCCCGCTCCGGTAATACACCTGCAGGCTCGAGTCATCCACGAGGGATTCCAGCGGCGTGCTGCAGATAGCGCTCAACTCCTCGCGGATCCTGTTCTTGAAGGCCTTGAACCCGGAGTTGATCAGGTAGAATGATATCGCGGATGTTTTATGGATTGTTTTCATGGGTTGCCTCCATACGCTTATCGCAATTTTCTACGGGTTTGTCATGTCGGGCTCGTCCCTCTTGCCGGCGGTTGGTGACATGATTGTTAAAACGTTGTGGATTTCTTGTTTTTATTATAGATTTTATAGGGTCCGAAAGACCACTCTTTGTAAAGAAATATTCTTATTGTAAGTTTTGGCGCCATGGGCCGCAAGTGCCCATAATACAAGGATTCCAGGGCATAGGGCTACCCGTAACTCGTTGATTGTAAAGGGGATAATTTGCCGTTTTTTGACAGGTCTGTATCCTTGTGCAACGCATTTTTCAATTATTCCATGTTGGATTATAAAATCGGGCCCTGTTTTTGCCCTCCACTTATGAACATGCGCCGATAGGCCGTTTGTGGACTGTTTGTTAATAGGCAAATTTTTTATTTTTGGGGTGTTGTGTTTGCCCGTATTTTGGCATTTGTGGTACTGCCTTTCGCGCTCGCCTTCGGCGGGTCGCTTACGCTTGCGCTCCCGGCGCCCCTGATGCAGTTGTCCGAGCAGGTGACCGCGAAGTCGATGGCTCTCGATTACGACGGCGCGATGTCGCTTGCAAAGAAGGTTCGCGAGAGTGACGACGGTGTAGGCTGCGTGCTCGAGAACATCGTTCGCGTGAGCCGTTACGACGACCTGGGCGATACGGCGTCGTTGCAGAAGGCGGGTGTGAACCTCGAGAAGTGCGTTTCTACCGGGCTGTGGGAGGCTCTCCGCAAGTTCGAGCTTGGCTACGTGCAGAGCGAGTCGGGCCATTCGGTGAAGGGGGCCATGACTACGCGTTCTGCGGCAAAGCTGTTCGAGGAATCCCCGGAGCAGGAGGCGCGCGCCTTCTATGCGGTATACGCCTACTATATAGACAAGAGCTTCAGCTGGGTGCCGTTCAAGTCTGACCGTCGCAGCGAATACCTTGCGGTGCTCGATTCCGTGGCCACGGGTTCCAAGCGGTTCTGGCCGCTCTACCTGACCTCGTTAGTTTGGATGCACTACGACAAGGGTGACTTTAATGCGGGCCTCAAGCTTGCGCAGCGCGGGCTCGGCAAGGTCCCGAACCATCCGGTGCTGCTGCAGGTCAAGGCCGACATGCTCTACAGGCTCAAGCGCTACAAGGAGGCCGCCGCAATCTACGAGAAGAGCGCCGCGGACTACATGGCGCGTACGGGCAAGTCTATCCGCTACTGGTGTGCGGTGATGAACCTCGTGCGCATCTATGCCGACATGGACGACAAGGCCAAGATGCAGGCGTGGCGCGAAAAGCTTAATGACGATACGTTCAAGAAGATGAAGAACTGGATGCCCGGTTCCCTGATGGACGACCTGGACAAGAGGGACTTGCTGGAGTAACTTTTTTCAGGTAAACAAAATTTTTCGGCTCATTTTCGGGGGGAAATCCGTTTTAAGGATAGGAACACTTAAAAACGGAGATTCCCATGACAACAAGATCCCCCCTGCGCGTATTCTTCATCGTGGACGGATACACGCTCAAGAAGGCCAACGACTACTACAGGCTTTACCACCCTTGTCACACGCCGCTCGACTTCCGCGCCATCAAGAACTGGGCGCGCCAGGAGGCGCTCCGCCTGTTTACCCCTGTGTCGCGGTATGCGCTGATGCAGTGCCATTACTACCACCCGTACAAGGACCCGCAAAGGTACAGCCACTCGCATGGCATCTCGTGTTTTGAGCGTGAGCTGCGGTATGCGGGTTTCCAGATCCACTACAGCGAGCAGGTGGGGCCCGATGGCGTAAGGCCCAATATGTCGCTGATGGAAGACGTGCTCACGTTTGCGACGTACAGCAGGATGGACGTGCTGGTGCTGCTGACTTCGCAGAAGCAGTTTGCGCCGTTGCCCGAGAAACTGGAGGCGATGGGTGTCAGGACTCTCCTTATGGGCTGGAACTTCCAGTACGTGAAGGACGACCGCAATGTGGTATGGAAGACCGACCGTAGCCTCAAGGAAAATTCCACGTTCTACGTGGCGATGGACTGCGTGGCCGAGGGCCTGATGGGGATCGCGGGCAGTGGCCTCTTCTGCGATGGGTAAAAAACGAACGCCCGGCTTGAACCGGGCGCATCTTGTAGCTTTAAAGATTTTTGTTACAGCTTATCAGCCTGCTTGCGCTGCCAGTCGCTCATGAAGATCCACGTGACGCGCAGACCCACGAACCAGGTGTCGCCGTTGTTGTCGGTATCGAACGGGCCGTTTACGACAAGCTTGTCTTCGACTTCGAGGTCGCTGTAGTCGATGTGGCGGTAGCCGCCGTAGATGCCGATAGCGATGGGGTCGAATTCCAGGCGCAGTTCGAGTTCGGCGGTGAACGACATGTCCATGGTGCTGTAGTAGCGGTCACGCAGTTCCACGTAGTTGCTTGCTTCGCCGATGGCAAAGTTCGATGCCATGTGGAAGTTGATGAGGTTGAAGCCGAAGCCTGCGGCCGGGATGAGGTTGATGAACGTGTGCTCGCCGAAGAGTTTCCATGCGAACATCCAGTCCACGCCGTAGGTGAACCACTTGATATCGTACAGGGGCATCTTTTCGGAGTTGCCGGAAGTTTCACCCGTAACGTTGTAGGTCTCGGCGGGGCGTTCCGAAATCTGGGTCGGCATGAAGTTGATGTTGAACCAGGTGAGGAACTGCTTGTACTGCGCACCGATGTTCAGGTTGAGCCCGACATACCAGTCATCGAACGGGGCATACTTGATGGAACCCGAATGGTATTCGGCCTTGCCGGCACTGTCCTTCACCATGTGGCCCGGGTTGAGTCTTGCGATGGTATTCACGTAGTCGTTGAAACCTTCGAACATCCCGCGGTAGTCTCCACCGATGGAGATGAACCCGCGGATGTGGTCCTTCTCGTAGAAACCGTCTTCCGAATCAGCGAACGCGCTTGTCGCGAACGTGAGTGCGCAGAGGAGCGAGACCAGGTAAACTATTTTTGTCTTCATACAAGACTCCGAAATAAGTAAATTCCGGTGTATAAAATACATTATCTTTCGCACATGTGCAGGGAAAAATTTCATAAAGTGTTAAAAATCAACGATTTACGTGCTTTTTTGAGGTCGTTCCTGGGGGCTAGGTTGGCCCTCGCGGTGCTTGCTACCCTCTTTTTTGCCGCCTGCGGGGAATCCTCTTCGCGCGATAACCAGGCAAAAAATGCCCCCCTCTGTTCGGATTCCGTGCAGTTTTACCCCTCGGAATACGCCCACCTGCTCCGTATGGGCAGTTCCTGCGGGCAGCCGCTGGCCGAAATCCGCTCCTTCGTGGGGAAGGATACCCTGGTGAAGCGCTTTGTGCTGGCCGATTCCGCCCTTGCCTCCGATACCGCGAAGCTCCGGAAGCTTTCCGCGGGCAAGGAATGGGCGGGCGCGGTGGCCCTCCGGGTGCCGCTCCAGCGGGTGGTCGTGCTGTCTTCGGCGCAGATCGGGTTCATGGAGCGACTTGGGGTAGAGTCCCGCATTGTAGGTGTGGGCGAGGGCAAGTACATCGTGGATTCCGCGCTTGCCGCGCGTGTGACTGCGGGTGAAATCGTGGAGGTCGGGAACGGCCCCGCCGTCTCGCTCGAGAAGGTGCTCGCACTCAAGCCCGACCTGGTAATGACGTTTGCGACCGGCGGCGCCTACGACGACTACGACAGACTCGAGACGCTCGCGCTCCCGCTCATGCTTACCTCGGAATGGCAGGAGGATAGCCCGCTCGCCAAGTTCGAGTGGATTAAGTTGTTTGCAAAGCTGTTCGGCGCGGAAGGCCATGCCGACTTGATTTACAAACAAAGTAAAATGCAGTTTGAAACCCAGATAAATGGGGGCGCTGCGGGCGAGGCTCCAAACTGCCCCCGGGTCCTCGCCGGCATGGCCTATGGCGGTATCTGGTACGCCCCCGGCGGCAAGAGCTATACGGCAAACCTTATCCGGCAGGCTGGCGGCTGCTACCTGTGGGCGCATGACACCACCCGCGAAATGAGGCTCTCGCTCGAGCAGGTCTTCGCGGTTGCCGACAGCGCCGACGTGTGGGTGAATCCCGGGATATACGGTACCCCCGAAGATATCCTTGCCGCCGAACCGCGCCTCTCCCGCATAAGGGCGTTCAAGCAAAAGCGCGTGTGCCAGAATGATGCCCGCAAGAGCGCGGGTGGAGGGAACGACTTTTACGAGGGGGCGGTCGCGCGGCCGGTAGAGCTGGTGGAAAATCTCCGGGACTGCCTCTTTACCGGAATTTCGGGCAATTCGGGGCCCAAACCAGACCCCTCTCCCTACAGATGGTATAGAAATATTTATAATTTTTGACATATGATGAAGACTCCTACAGGTATTGGTGGCTGGATTGCCTCCAGCTACGAAGCAAAGGTCCCGTTCCTGCAGCAGGTGCCGCGTGAATGTGCCGACTTTTTGCTGCTGAACGCCCAGATCCGCGAGTACGACGCTGGCGAGATCATTGTCCAGGGCGGAGTGGAAGGGCAGTTCTTCTGCGTGATGCAGAGCGGCCGTGCGCAGGTGTGCGGCCAGATTCTCCCCGATGGGCATTACAGCGTGCTTGCCTATATCGAAAGTGGCGCATGCTTTGCCGAGATGTCGATTCTTTGTAACGAACCCACGAGCAACACGATTATCGCTGCCGAGGATGGCTGCACGGTGCTTCACATCCCGAAGGCCGAGTTCGTCAAGTTCCTGGACAAGAACCCGAACATCATGGTGTTCCTGTACAAGGTGGTATGCGACAGCCTCCGCGCGAAGAACAAGGCGTTCGACGAGTTCCAGCGCCTCTCGCTCCTTGCCTCGGGCAAGGTGCTCCCGTTTATCGATTTCGCGCAGACCATGGAAAAGAGCCGCATTACCGGTACGGTGATTTGCGAATCCAACCAGGGCGGTAGGGGCTTTGTCGCGTTCCAGGATGGCCGCATCTGCTGTGCCAAGTGCGGTAAACTGGCAGGGCCGGATGCACTCGAGCAGATTCTTGCATGGGGTGACGACTCCATGTACAAGCTCGACACGCACCTGATGCCCGAGACGACGAACATCAACCAGATGGCCGATACCACGAGCCTCATTCTGGATGCGCTCAGAAATATTGATGAAAAACAAGGTGCCCGCTAGCAGGGCAAAACAAAGTGCCCGATTCCGGGCAAAGGAAAAAAGATGAATTACGCAGACGCAGGAGTTTCCCTGGCCCGAGCTGACGAAGCGATGGTCGGTGTCAAGAAATCCGTACGTACTACATTCAACCAGGGCGTCCTCGGTGACGTCGGCAACTTTGGCGGTCTCTTCACGCTGAACCACCTGGGCATGAAGGACCCGGTTCTCGTGAGTTCCGTCGACGGCGTGGGCACCAAGCTCAAGGTCGATATCGAGATGGGCACGCACGAACTGCCGGGCCAGGATATCGTGAACCACTGCTGTGACGACATTCTGGTGCAGGGCGCACGTCCGCTGTTCTTCCTGGACTACGTGGCTACGGGCCGCCTGGAACCGGGTGTTATGGACAAGCTCGTTGCCGGTATGGCCAAGGCCTGCCGCGAGAACGACCTCGTGCTTATCGGTGGCGAGACTGCTGAAATGCCGGGCTTCTACGGCCCCGGTGACTACGATATTTCCGGCACCATCGTGGGTGTCGTGGAACGCGAAAACATCATCGACGGCAAGAAGATCAAGCCGGGTACCATCATCCTCGGTCTGCCTTCTACCGGCCTCCACACTAACGGCTACTCTCTCGCCCGCAAGGTGCTGTTTGACGTTGCCGGTTACAAGGTCGATACTCTCGTCGATGGCATGGACAAGACCATCGGTGAAGCGCTCGCCGTGCCGCACCGCAGCTACTACCCGAGCCTCATCGACCTCTGCAACAAGAAGATTATCCAGGGCCTCGCCCACATCACGGGTTCGGGCTACCAGGGCAACATCCCGCGTATCCTTCCCAACATCCCGCGTATCCTTCCGGACAACGTCGACGTGATTATCGACCGCACCACGTGGGATCCTCCGATGATCTTCAAGCTCATCCAGCAGGCTGGCTCCGTCGAAAAGGACGAGATGTACAATACCTTCAACATGGGTATGGGCATGCTCATCTTCATCGACCCGGCTGACAAGGCCGAAGTCGTTGCCCACCTCGAAGCCAAGGGCGAGAAGTGGACGCAGATCGGTGAAGTCGTCGCCGGCACCAAGCAGGTGAAGTTCCGCGACTAGTTTGCGGATCTTCGTCGTGATTCTGCATCGTCACCCTCGCGAAGGCGAGGGTCTTTTTTTGTGGCGAAAAGTCGCACAATCCTGTGAGATTGGGCACTTGCGGGCACGTTTTGGGAACACAAAGTTGTGTCAAATTGCTTTTTTACGTCCGGTTTTACGTTTATGAAAGTATTTTTAAGGGCGTAAATAGAAAAAGGAGTTTTATGAAAAGACGTTTCGCCAAGTTCATGATTACGTCCGCTGCGCTTGCGCTGGTATGTGCCTGCGGTGATGATTCCGCCTCGAGCCCGAATACTCCCCCTTCCGCTAATACAGAATGCGCGGGTATTGTCGCCACTGCGGATGCCTATGTGCTGAACACAAATGGCGTGTACGTGATTTACGCCGACGGCAATGTGACCGATGCTGCAGGGAATCCTGTCGGTTATTTTGCTGATGGCATCTTGATGGATTTGAACGGTGCCCCCATCACGACGGGCATTGACCTGAATGCGCTTAGCGTCTGCCCGGCGAATGCGACGGTGGACCCGGGTACGGGTGAGATTGTTCCCGTGAGTTCCTCTTCTGCAGATGTCGTGAATCCGGTTAATCCCGGTTCCTCTTCTGGCACAAATCCGGTTGACCCGACTTCTTCGGGCACGGTCCTCTCGAGTGCGACTGACCCCACTTCTTCTAGCGGTGTTGGCCCCGTGAATCCGACCTCCAGCTCTGATGTGGTTCCCGAGAGCTCCAGCAGCGAGGAACCTGTCAAGCCGAGCGGTAACCCCGAAGAAGATATCAAGAAGTATCCTGTCGCATCCTATAAGAACCTCCTGGCGGCAGGCACGACTCAAAAAGGCTGGAACTCCCGTTACTGGGATTCCTGCAAGCCCCACTGCAGCTGGATGGATAATGTTGATACTTCCAGTCAGGCTGCGTATGCAGCTGCGGGTTACACGGTAAGGAACTGCAACATCCATGACGTTGAAATTCCCACGTTCACATTGAGCAGGGGCCTGGAACGGTATTGGTGGGGCATGGAAGGTGTGCCCAGCTCCTGTGAACTTGGCGCTGGTGGTTCCTTCACTTGTACCGATATGGCACCCATTAAGGTGAACGATACCTTGTCCTATGGCTTTGTGGCTGGCCCCAGCAACCAGGGTTGCGGCAAGTGCTACCACTTGCAGTATGATGGCAGCACCAGCAATATGGGTAATGGTGGCCCGGATGTAAAGGATACGCATATAGCCCTTAAGGGCAAGCACATGATCGTCATGGCTTCGAATATCGGTCATGATGTCGATGCTAGTAGTACCCAGTTCGACCTGCTTGTTCCCGGTGGCGGTGTTGGTATCTTTAACGCACTCTCTACGCAGATTGGCAAGTCTCCGGAAGAACTCGGTAGCAACAATGGTGGCGTCCTGAGCTATTGCATGCAGAAACTGGGTTACTGGCAAGTTACCAAGGAGCAATACCAGGAATGCGTGATTGAAAAGTGCGAGGCAGTATTTGACTCCACTGTATGGCCTCACCTGAATCGTGGTTGCAAGTGGCTCGCTACATTCTTCGAGGCTGCGGACAATCCTTCCTTCGTTTGGGAAGAAGTGGAATGCCCCCAGTATTTGGTGGATAAGTACCGTACAACCCTTAGCCTGGAACTTGAAACCAATATCCTTTACTCTGAAAAGTGGGATAAGTATAAAGGGGACGGACAATTCATTACCACGGATGCCTGCAGCAGAACTCCCAATGCCCAGGGTGAATTCTGTGACCCGGACCAGCTGGCTGCTGACAAGGCCAAGAGTTACTAGTCTTGCGGACCGTAACGAGGTATTATGAAACGTAGACTGTTCAAGTTGATGGTTGCGGCCGGTGCGGTCGCCATGATTTGCGCTTGCGGCGATGACGCTGCTTCGAACAATGCCACAAACCCGAACACGGGCAACGACCCGGGTACGGGCGTGGTTGGTAACCCGAGTTCTTCGTCCGGGGTGATTGATCCGTTCAATCCGGGTTCTAGTGATTCCTTTAATCCTGGCTCGAGCGGTATGGTGAATCCTGGTTCGTCTGCGAATCCGGATATTCCGACATCAAGCAGTGCGCTTCCTGGCTCCAGCGGCTCTGTGGTTCCGGGTTCCAGCGCCGACGTCGAACCTGTGGTAAGCAGCAGCTCCGTGAATACGGAACCGGAACTTGACGCGAACGGATTCCCGACTATTGAATCTTACGGCCCGCCTCCGTCCGAATACACTAAGGACATTAGCGCTACGGCAAAACGTGGCTGGAATACCCGCTACTGGGACGCCTGCAAGCCGCACTGCTCCTGGTTTGCTGAAAGCGAGAACGATAAGACTCGCGCAGGCATGACTTCCAACGAGGCTTATCAATCCACCTTTGGCACGGCGCGTAACTGCAACATCCACGATGTTGAAGTCCCTACCTTTACCTTGGGCAATGTATCAAAGTCCTGGTTCGGTTACGAAGGAACTAGAAGCGCCTGTGGCGATGAAAAGGAAAAGGGCGTGTTCACCTGCACGGACATGGCTCCTATTGCCGTGAACGACACTCTTGCCTACGCATATGTTGCGGGCACTGCCGATAGCAAGTGCGGCAAGTGCTATCACTTGCAGTACGATGGTCATTTCAAGGATGAGTTCGAGAATAACCCGCCCAAGGCGACCCATAAGGCACTTAAGGGTAAGCACCTGGTGGTGATGGCCTCCAATATCGGTGGGGATGTCGCTGGGGGTAACGACAAATTGCCTGCTGGCCAGTTCGACCTGATGGTTCCGGGTGGCGGCGTGGGCGCCTTCGATGCGCTCTCTACTCAGGTGAACAAGGGCGCCGGCTTTAACTGGGGTGCTGGTTTTGGCGGGTTCCTTACGGAATGCCAGAAAAACACCAACTGCGGCACCGAAGGCTCCCTGGATTGTTACCAGACCTGCGTCAAGGATATGTGCGATGCTGCTTTCGCTGACGCCGGGCTCCCGAACCTCTTGCGCGGTTGCCACTGGTTTGCCGACTGGTACATGGCTGCTGACAATCCGACCTACTACATCGAAGAAGTGGAATGCCCGCAGTACTTGATTGATCATTACTCGAGCCGAATCAACACCACTAACGAAACCAACATCAAGAAGGTGACCGACTGGTCCACTTACAAGGAAGGCAACGTGCTCGACACGCTCCATTGCTGGAAGGCGGGTGAGGCTCCCGCAGAAGACGGCTGGCAGAATCCGAGTGCCGGTTGTGAAAATCCGTAGCAATCAGGGAATAATTCAGTAATCTGGATGTGTGGATGGGTCCCGTGACAATCGCGGGACCCTTTCGCGTATAAAATCCGTTAAATTAATTCTGCGGAAAATTAATTTGTTTATAATAGATTATTTTGTATGTAATGCGCAGAAATAAACAGTAAAATATGGATAAGGGATGGAATAACGTATGTATAGATAGAATGGGATGATCCTGATACATATAATGGGTTGTCGTATGTGATCCTTTGTATCGATGTCATAAGGATTCATTATAGAATTAGGTAGTATGGGCACTTTAGTCACGAATGTGCGTAAACTGTTGATAAGTTGGACAGAAGGTGGTTTTTAGCCGTTTTTTCGAGAAAAATGAAAAAAAGTGAAATTTTTTCGAGAAAAACCCTTGCCAAACTCCCAGAAAATTCTATAATTGGCCTCACCCTCGAACGGGACGCCTGAGTGGCCGAACGGACGGGGACGGAGGCCCGAGCGGCCACCGGGAAGATTGAAGGA
>CADCGB010000026.1 GCA_902800815.1 Fibrobacter succinogenes | reverse complement strand
GGCAAGAACTTTGACGAAGTCCACCAGATGATGATGGACAACAAGATTGAATGCCCGACCTGCGGCAAGACCGACTGGACCAAGCCCCGCGCATTCAACTTGATGTTCCAGACCGAAATCGGCGTGATCGAAGGCGAAGGTAACAAGGTTTATCTGCGTCCGGAAACGGCACAGGGTATCTTCGTTGACTTCAAGAACATTGTCGACAACGTCCGCCCGCGCATTCCGTTCGGTGTGGGCCAGATCGGTAAGAGCTTCCGTAACGAAATCACTCCGGGTAACTTCATCTTCCGTACCCGCGAATTCGAACAGATGGAACTCGAATTCTTCTGCGAACCGGGCACCGAACTGGAATGGTACAACTTCTGGCGCAAGTACTGCTTCGACTGGCTCGTGAACGACCTCGGCGTGAACAAGGAAAAGCTCCGCCTCCGTGAACATGCCAAGGAAGAACTTTCCCACTACTCCAACGGCACCACCGACGTCGAATACGAATTCCCGTTCGGTTGGGGTGAACTCTGGGGTATCGCCAGCCGTACGAACTACGACTTGACGCAGCACCAGAACGAATCCAAGGTCAAGCAGGAATACATTGACCCGGTCCAGAACAAGCGCTACATCCCGTACGTGGTGGAACCGTCCCTCGGTGTGGAACGTTTGCTGTTGGTGCTCCTCTGCGACGCCTACGACGTGGAAAAGCTCGAAAACGACGAACGTACCGTGCTCCACTTCGATCCGAAGATTGCTCCGGTGAAGGTTGCCGTTCTCCCGCTCGTGAAGAAGGGCCAGGTGAAGGCCAAGGCCGAAGAACTCTACCAGAAGCTTCTGAACCGCTGGAACGTGGAATACGATGAAACGCAGTCCATCGGTAAGCGCTACCGCCGTCAGGACGAACTCGGCACGCCGTTCTGCGTGACCGTCGATTTCGACACCGTGGGCGAGGGTGAATCCGATCCGGCAAAGCTCGGCTTCGTGACGGTTCGCGAACGTGACTCCATGAAGCAGGAACTGGTGAAGATCGACGAACTCGAGGCTTACCTGTCCGCAAAACTCGGCTGCTAATCTTCCGTTTTTCGCCATTCATCAAAAAGGGAATCCACAAATGGATTCCCTTTTATATATTTCTACGTGATGATTCAGGACAAACTTAAATGGCTGCTTTTCTTTCTGGGTATAGCTCTGGCGGGCTGTGCGCTTGATAGCGGCTATAATCCGAATTCCTTCGATGACGATGCGGATATAGACTACATCCTGGATTCATTGCCCCTCTGTACGGGAGATTTGGAGGGGTATGTCTTTCTTTATGCCGGTGGTTTGGACGTTGGCCATTGGGAAGACTATGTCGAAAAGGTAATAACCTGCGTTGAGGGAGAGTGGTTTGTCCTGCGTGATCTGGAAGAACATACTCCGGACATAGACAAACTCCCGCATTTTATCGTGCCTGGAAAGGGGATGCGTTAATATGGCTCGCATCCTTACATTTTTCCTGGTCGTGTTCCTCTGTGTGGGCCATTCTGCGGCCCAGGAAGATTCTGCGGCCCCCAAAAAAGATGTTGTCCAGGACAAACTGTATACGGGTGGCTTTGGTGCGAATATATACCTGATATCGGCCGGCTATGCTCTTGGCTTCAGTAATTTTTACCGCAACGACATTTATGAACCCGATGAGGATTCTTACTTCAATTTCGAAATCTACCTGCAGTACGGGCGCTTTGCCACCTTGTTTGAAACTGCGAACGAGGGCGTTGCCGGAGTGCGGACATGGGGCTTTGGTTTCGGGTACGTGCTTTACGATAGTCGCTATCTGAAGGTCAGGCCTTACGCAAGGGTCGGGTGGAGCAACATGAACGTGGAAACCCGTAAGGATTATATTTCTACGTATGTATATCAATATGACGGCTCTATCGATTATACCTATCATGATGCTGGTACAACCCACTCGGGTTCAAGTGACGGTTCACCTAATTCCTATACGCTTGCCGTTGATGTGGATTTCAGGGTTGCCTCGTTAACCATATTCAAGGTAGGTGATGAACTTGTTTCGTTTGATGTTACGGCGAAGGCTGCGTTGACCTATATGGATATAGATGACGAATATGGCAAGGGGAGCGGGGTAGCCAGCTCCGTCAGTATAGGGTTAGGAATGTATTTCTGGTAGTGTTATGAAATTTCGAATTTTCTTCATTTTCCTGTTATTAGTGTCTGCTTGCCTGTGGGCGGCTGAATCGACGGATGCCCCTGAAAAGGTTTCCAAGAGGGAACTTTTCTTGCGTGCCCGTGATGTGCTCAAGACTTCCCTGGAATCGGGCGATACGGCGCGTGCGCGCGAGGCCCTGGATTACCTGGTCGCAAACGTGTCGCAGGGGGCGCCGCTTACGCGTTTCGAGGAGTACCTCGCGAACATGGAGGCGGGGCGCACCCAGCGGGGCCTTGACCAGTATGCCGATATGCGACGGACCGTTCTCGATTCTACGTACAACCCTAACTGGGATCCGCGCGCTGCCACCGAAGACCCGCTGTCGCATTACCTGTACAGGAACCTTTCCCCGTTTGATTCCACAAAGGCCGATTCGCTCTATGCCCGCATTCAGGAATCCCCGGAAATAAGCGATGAATCCAAGGGTTTGTACCGAGTATTACTTTATTCGGAACTCGTTTTCAACCGTGCAGGTAATAGGTATTATGGTGGGTCAAGGCTTGCTATTTACGATACGACAAATGTGCAGTCTTTCCTCACGTATGCGAAAGACTATGTGGAAAAGAACCCAAATACGACCTATGCGAACATTTTCAAGAATCAGCTGATTCCCTATGTAGAAGATGTCATGAAACCCTTCCGCGATTTTTATAAGAATCCCTTCAAGCACAAGTACTATAGGGGCGACGTCTCTGCATTCCTGGGCAAGTGGATGGGTACTACGACGGGCGACGTGAACGATTATCTCGATGTGAGGATGGGTTCGTCGTTCTTGCTTGACCTGGAAATGCAGTTTGGTCGAATCTCGTTGGGATTCTTCTACGGTTGGGGCCTGATTCATAGATTTACATACCTCTACGAGCAGCCAGGATACTTTACCGAGGAGAGCCATGACGAAGAAGTTGAGGATCCCTTCCTCGGGCTTACGGTCGGCTTCACCGTGTTCGACTCGCGGTTCTTCAAGTTGCAGCCCTTTATAGGCTTTGGTCAGGATTACTTCAATAACGGCTGGGACGATATAAGTTCCCCTACGTATGTCATGGGGGCGAATGCCGATATCCGCCTATTTTCCACAAGGCCCCAGGGGTTGTATGACGTTTCGTATGCGCTGGTGCTACGATTCAAGTACATTGCGACATTTGGAAAATTTACCGATGATTACTGGAGCGATAATTATTTCGATGTGGATGACACCTACGTAAAACACGTGTTCTCGATAAGCCTTGGTGCTATGATGTGGTAGAGTTTTTCTTTTTTCCTTGCGGATAAATTCATAAAGATGTATATTTATCCGTGATGAAGAAGAAAAACACATACTTACTGTTCCCTGTGGCGTTGTCCTTTTTGCTGGCGTGCTCGGCAGACGTGGGTTACGCCCCCGATAAGGATTACTCCGGCACTACCCCTGAGTACAATGCAAAAAACCTAGAAGACCTTCCGGATTGCGATAGCAAGCACGAAGGTATGGTGGTGCATGTCGATAACTATCGGAACAAGGACTATGCCTGTAGTGAGGGTTATTGGGTGGCACTGGGTGAATCCAGTACCAACAACAAGTTGCGTGATGTCAACGAGACTTCGGACGATGCCGTGGCTCTTCATGAAAAGTTCAAGACTGTTACGTCGGGATACGTTTATGATGAGCGTGACGGGAAGGAATATAAGGTCATCATTCTAGATGACTTGGTATGGATGGCAGAGAACCTGGACTACGAGACAGAGTATAGCCGTTCCAATCCCCAGTGCGATGATTACGGTATCAAGTGTGGTCAGTACTATGCGTGGAAAGATGCCATGTATGGAGGTGATGACTATGTGAGCGAGTATTCGAGCGTTTGTCCCGAAGGTATGCGCCTGCCCACGGAAGAAGATGTCGATAAACTTGTGGAGTTTATCGGGGGTGTTTCCAACGGGTACGTACTGAAGTCGAAATCGTACTGGGAAGAGTCGGAAGATGCTCCGCTGGGGACCGATGAACTCGGGTTCAATGCATACCCTGCAGGCTACAAGAGTAGCAGCCGTAACTATTTCGAGTATTTTGGTACGGAAACTGTCTTCTGGACCGATATCAGCAACGGTTACCACAGTTCGCTAACCTTGTCGCTGTATTCCCATAATTCGATTCTCGGGACTAACTGGGGGCCGGACTGGGACAACTACATGAACGTACGTTGCGTGGGGGATAGGTAGTATGAAGTATTTCGGATTAGTTCTCCTCACGTTTGCAGCACTGCTCCTTTCGGCGTGTTTCGCCCCTCCGCACCGGACTGTCGGCATGCCCGAAAACCCGACACCGCTTGATTCGCTTTCCCAGGTGGTCTTTGTGAATGCTGTTGTTGTGCCGCTGTTGCCTCCCGAATTCAAGTATCTCGGGACCATTCAGACGGAGGCGGATGCGGGCTGCTCTGATGGGGGAACGGTCGGATTCCTTCGCGAAGAGGCTCGGCGTGTCGGCGCCAACATTGTCTACGTCAAGAATGCCCAGACGAAGACAGCCTTCCTTTATACGCAGTATACGACCTCGGTTTTCCACTGCTTGACTCTGCATGTTGACTTGTTGTACGCTGAGGCTCCGTTGATTACTAGGTGGCAGGAGCAGATTAAGGCGGCCGAGGAAAAGAAGGGGCGGTAGTGATGATGCGTAAGTTTAAGTTTTTATTTGTTGTTGCGCTTTTGACGGCATCCTTCGCCTTCTCGGGTGAATTTGATGACTTTGAAAAATCGCTGATGCAGAATTCCGAACCCTCTGGTTCTACGGATTCCACGTCTTCTGCATCATCGATGGATGCTTTCGAGCAGTCGCTGATTTCTGAATCCGGCACGGAAATGGAGAACATCTACCAGTTGCGCGAGGCGCTTCTCGAGGCTGCAAAACGGGGTGATACGGCACAGGTTTCGCGCGGTATCGAAGAACTGGAAGCCTTGAAGACAGAGGACATGGTTCCGTTGGTCGATGTTGAGTCGCAGGTCTTACTTATCCGCCAAAAGATGTGGCCGCAGTTGCTCCAGTACGAAGTGAAAAGGTACAAGAACTTCTACAACGACCTGGTGAATGAAAAGGCTCGCTATGCCGAAAATGACGGCCTGATGCTATATATCAAGAAGGAAATCTCTAAGTTCGATACGACGAGCGCGTTGCTAATGCAGCTGGAATCTGATATAGACAAATCGAGTTCCCTTTCCGAAAGTGAAAAACTTGAACTCAAGATTCTCCTGCTCTTGAACGATGCTTACCGCGATGATAAGGTTAACGAACGGATTGCAAGGCTCTCGCAAATGTTCCTCGAGAAGTATCCGGACCATCCCGATGCGAAATGGATTGAGAATAGCGTTGCCGGTTCCTATTTCCGTAGGGATTTCTGGGACCTCTGGAACAAGGATAGGCAGGAACATCGCGAAGAAAACATCGCGAGGAACTTCTATACCGGCGGGCTCGGGTTCAACCTGTACTTCCTTTCGGGCGGGCTTGCCTTCGGGATGGACGAATTGTATCGCTCTGACCTGTTCGAACCGGAACCTCCGGGAATATACCTCGAACTCTACCTGCAGATTAAGCGGTTCGCGATATCCTTCGAACTCCTGCCTTCAGGCATTGAGGGGGTGGCCACCTACTCGCTTGGCTTGGGCTTTGTTGCTTATGACAGCCGCTACTTGAAGGTGCGTCCTTACATTGGCTTGGGAATGCCCGCAATGATCCTTGATGCGAAGCAAGATGGCTATCTCGCAATGCCGGGTGGGGACAGGGAGTATTTCCAGGAGGGCAACAACGAGATGTATGCCGAAAGTTTTGGATTTACCTTGGCGGCGAATGTCGATTTCAAGTTCCTCACGACCTACCTGTTCTCTTCGAGTTCTAATTTCTTCAGCATGATGTTGACAGGCAAGTTCGGTATAACCTATATGGAATTCGATGACACGATAGTCAAGGGTTCCGGCGTAACGCCCTTCTTTGCACTGGGCTTCGGGTTACTCCTATGGTAAAGATTGCAACATTCCTTTTCGCTGCGTTCCTGTTGCTCGGTTTTTCCGTGCCCATGGCGCAGGATTCCGCGCCGAAGCCTTCCAAGAAGGAACTTTTCCTGCGTGCGCGCGACGTACTCAAGACTTCGCTTGAATCGGGCGATACGGCCCGTGCCGGGCAGGCGCTGGATTACCTCAAGGCGAATGTGGAAGAGGGTGCGCCCCTTACCCGATTCGAGGAATACCTTGCCGAAATGGAAACAGGCAGGTATGAACGGGGGATTGAACTCTATGCGGACATGAGGCGTGTCATCCTTGATTCTGCCTTTAAGCCGAATTGGCAGAGCCGGGCTAGCGAGGATGACCCGCTGTCGCGCTACTTGTACAGGAACCTTTCTCCGTTCGATTCTACCAAGGCGGATTCGCTCCATGCGCGAGTCGTACCTTCGGATATCTCGGACGAATACAAGGACCTCTACCGCACCCTGCTTTACTCGGAACTTATAATCAATAAGGTTCCGGTCTCGGTTTACGGCGTGGCGTTTGTGGTTACTACCCTGTACGATACCACGAACGTGGAACATTTCCTTACGTGCGCTAGGGATTTTGTGGGCAAGTATCCGCAGTCCACGTACACGAGAATCTTTAAGGAACAGACTATCCCGTATGTGGAAGAACGTATGCAGCCCTACCGCGATTTCTACAAGGACCCGTTCAAGCACAAGTACTATACGGGCGGCCTGGGCGTGTTTGTGGGCCAGTGGCTCGGGTTCATGACGGGCGATGCCATGGACTATTTCCATTCTGAGATGGGCTCTAGTTTTATCGGTGAAATCAGTCTCCAGTTTGGTCGTATTTCCCTGAATGGTTTATTTAGTTATGGAATTGTAAATCATCCAGTGGGAGAATCGAATGTTTATGTTGTGGGCGGCGGAGAGGACGAGACTGTGGGCCTTACGCTCGGGTATACCGTCTTTGATTCCAGGTGGCTGAAGGCGGAACCCTTTGCTGGTGTGGGTAATTATAACTTTTTGTGGACGGATGCCGATATTTCGACGGTGTTGATGCTGGGCGTCAATGCGGATGTGCGCCTGTTTGCGACCAAGCCCAAGCGCCTTGGCGGGATTTCGTTCGCCCTCATCGCACGGTTCAAGTACATGATGCAGTTTGGGTATTTTACCAATGAGACGAGCTATTACGATTACAAAAGGGAAGAGCACGTCGATTTGGATATCGATGAGAGTTTCATGAGCCACCAGTTCTCGCTTTCGCTCGGCTTATACCTCTGGTAGTTTGACTCTGAATTTGCAAACGAAAAGCCCTCTCGAATGAGAGGGCTTTTTCGCGGGATAGACGAGGCTTGAACTCGCAACCTCCGGCGTGACAGGCCGGTGCTCTAACCAAAATTGAGCTACCACCCCAAATCGTTTCCGATTTNNNNAAATCGTTTCCGATTTTCGGTAGTGGGCGATAACGGATTCGAACCGCTGACATTCTGCTTGTAAGGCAGACGCTCTGAACCAACTGAGCTAATCGCCCGGGATTTTAGTCCTGCTTGTCCTGCTTCTTGCCGCCGAAGAGGATCCCCACGGGAATTACGACCAGGTAGGCAAACACCAGGATAAGAGGTGCAACCGTGAGGCTCACCGGATTGTCTGCCGGGCCAGTAGCGAGGCAAAGGAATCCGATTGCAAGCAGTAAAACGCCGATGGCAATAAGAAGGAGATTCTTTTTATTCAACATTTACTACGTTCCTTAGGTTACGTGCCAAATATAAAAATATTTCCCTTATTGTCAACTGAAAATGGCCTTTTTTAAGCAAAAAAGGGGAGAAACCCGCACAAGCCGCCATTACCCTCCCTAGTCTTTAATACTCATCGGCGGGGGCGTTGTAGTCTTCCGCACCCGAGTTATACTCACCGGGGGCGTTGTCCCAGGAACTGCCCTGCGTGCTGTAGGGCGATGCATCCCAGTCGCTGCCGCCCCTTTCGCGGACCTTCCGGTTCACGATCTCGTTATTGTAGTCGATGGGGATAAACACGTTGTCGGGGTACGCTTGGTAGAGGTACAGCGTAATAAAGTACGTACAGAACCCCCACATGACGCTTGCCGTGGTAATCTCGCGCTTGATGCTCGTGCGCCCGACGACAGTATTGCCCTTGACAGCCTCCAGTTCCATGGTGTGGGGCGCGCCGCGCTGGGGAATCTTGCAGTCCTGGCTACTTTCGCACAGGAGTTCGCCGTCGCCGTAAATCTTGTAGTCGCGGCCATCGGTCGCGCTAATCGTTGTGCGGTTCAGGTAACACCCGCTAAGCGTAAGTGCGAAAGCGAGCATGCCTAGGAGGACTATGTTGCGTTTTGAGTTCACTAGAATCCGTAGCCGAGCTTGAGGTTGAACATGAAGCCCTGGAAGAGTTTACTGGACTTGGCGGGGAGATTCTTGTCGTACCAGTCGTAGTCCTTCCATTCTTCGTAGGTAACTTCGCTATTAGGCTCTGCCAACTTGTAAAAGTTAACAAAATATTTGGCTTCGGCCAGGAGCACAATATTGCTTGCGCGGTTGAGCATCAGGCCTCCACCGACAAACACGCCGATACCGCTCTTGTCATCGATGTATGTATCGTATTCCCTCTCATTCTTGGTCCTGTAGTCTTGGAGGTCGTAGTCGTAATATTCGCGATTGTTGATGTAGGAAACTTCAGACTCGTAATCGACGGCGGAGTAGCTGAGGCCACCACCGATATAGGGGGCGATAAACTTACGGCCAAATGCATAGTAGGCAGAAATGCCGAAATCTGCATAGGAATAGCGGGAATCGCTGCCCAGACCCCACAGATTGCAGTCAATCCCGAAGAGGAAATTCTGTGCGTCGTAGAGGCCGAACAGGTTCAGGCCGGGTGCCATTTCGACTTCAGGGGCAAGAGGAACCATGCCGCCGATACCTATGCCGAAGTAGGAATTCACCTTCTTGCGCTTGGGGAGTCTGGCTTCGTTCTCCGTTATGTTGTATATGTCTTCATCGTTGGTGGCCTTTTCGTTGGTGCCGATGGTGCGAGCCACGCGCTGGATAATGGGGTCGAAGTCGTCGGGGTTTGCGGCCTTGAGGCGGTCCTGCCATATAGGGTTTTCGCTCCCGGTGCTGTAGAACTTGAAGGAGAGAATCACGTTGTCGCCCAGGCGGGTGAATTCCGCGATGAGGTACTTTTCGCAACCCTTTTCGATGGCCTTAGCCTTTACGGTTTCCTGCTTTTCGAGGACGACGCTGTCGGCGGCAGAGCCTTCAACAAGAATAAACCTGCCATCGTCTTCGATGTAGGTTTTCATGAGCTTCTGTGCGGCGATGCCGTAGTCGCTGTGAATATTGGTGGTGCCGACCGGTGCCATGTAGACTTTTTCTGCTGCGAATGTGGCGACTGAAAAAGCGGTAACAACTGCGAGTATGGTCTTGGTAATGGTGTTCATAATTTTCTCCTTTTCCTATGCCCTAAATATAACAAAATAACGCATAAAAAAAGCGCTCCATTGACGAAGTGCTTTTTTTGAATATTTTTCGGTAATTTTCTGCTGACTATGTGGCGAAATTCCCGATAAAGTGTTATTTCTTTTTCTTCTTGGTTTCGAGCCACTCGTCGAAGGTAATGGAGCGGTCGAGAACGCCATCCGGAGTGAGTTCAAGCACGCGGTTTGCGACAGTTTGAACAAACTCATGGTCCTGCGAGCAGAAGATGATGGGGCCCTGGAATGCGGTAAGGCCGTTGTTGAGGGCGGTAATCGCTTCGAGGTCCAGGTGAGCCGTCGGTTCATCGAGCAGCAGGCAGTTCGCGTTGCTGAGCATCATGCGGCTAAGCATGCAACGCACCTTCTCGCCACCGCTGAGCACGTTTGCACTCTTGAGCGCTTCTTCGCCGGTAAAGAGCATGCGGCCGAGGAACCCGCGGATGAAGGTTTCGTCCTGCTCCTTGCTGTACTGGCGCAGCCAATCCACAAGGGAGAGGTCCGTACCGAAGTAGGCATCGTTGTTCTTCGGGAAGTAGCTGTAGCTGATGGTGTTGCCCCACTTGAGCACGCCATCGGGGCACTTGGTCTCTTCGGCAATCAGCTGGAAGAAAGCCGTCTTGAGCGTATCGTATTCACCGACGAGTGCTACCTTGTCTCCATTATTGAGACTAAAGTCAAGTCCCTTGCAGATGATGCCGTCACCGCCGTCAATCGTCGCGTTCTTGACTTCGAGCACAATCTTGCCCGGTTCGCGGTCCATCTTGAAGTTGACCCACGGGAACTTGCGGCTCGATGCCGGCATTTCTTCGACGGTCATCTTGTCGAGGAGCTTTTTGCGGCTGGTGGCTTGCTTGGCCTTTGCTGCATTGGAAGCGAAGCGGCGGATGAACGCCTTCAGTTCTTCGATCTTTTCTTCGGCGCGGCGGTTCTGGTCCTTGCGCTGCTTCTGGGCGAGCTGGCTGGCTGCGTACCAGAATTCGTAGTTACCGCCATAGAGGTTAATCTTGCCGTAGTCGATATCGCAAGTGTGCGTGCAGACCGCATTGAGGAAGTGACGGTCGTGGCTCACCACGATCACGATGTTCTCGAAGCGTTCGAGGTAGTCTTCGAGCCAGCCGACGGTTTCCAGGTCAAGGTGGTTCGTCGGTTCGTCGAGCAGGAGGATGTCGGGGTTGCCGAACAGCGCCTGGGCGAGGAGCACGCGGATCTTTTGGCCACCGTCGAGGTCGGCCATCAGGCTGTAATGGAATTCCTCGGGAATGCCGAGGCCCTTCAGGAGCACGGCTGCGCTGGAATCGGCCTCGTAGCCGCCGATTTCGCCGAAGCGTGTCTCGATTTCCATGGCCTGCATGCCCTGTTCTTCGGTCATTTCGGGGAGGGCGTAGAGTTCGTCGCGCTTCTTGCCGAGCTCGTAGAGTTCAGGGAAGCCCATCATGACGGTTTCGAGAACGGTGTTCTGTTCGTAGGCGAAATGGTCCTGCTTGAGGACTGCAATGCGTTCGCCCGGATCCTTGGTGACCTCGCCGGTGTTGGGCTCGAGCTCGCCAGAAAGGATCTTGAGGAAGGTAGACTTGCCGGCGCCGTTCGCACCGATGACTCCGTAGCAGTTGCCGCGCTTGAAGGAGAGGTTTACTTCCTTGAAGAGGACGCGGCTACCGTATTGAAGACTGACATTAGAAACGTTGAGCATGTATTGTAACTAGAAATGGGTTGTTTATGCCTGGTTCGCCTTTTCCAATTCGCGGGCGTTGATGATGAGCATCTGGAGACGGTTCTCGATGTTCGCGAAGCTGGTATCGGGGTCGTAGTCGAGGGAGAGAATCTGCACGTGCGGGCAACGCTCCTTCACGGCCTTGGTGAGGCCACGGCCACTGATGTGGTTGGCAAGGCAGGCGAACGGCTGCAGGATGATGTAGCTGTTCACGCCGTGCTGTGCGTTGTACAGGATTTCGCCCGGGATAAGCCATCCTTCGCCCGTGTTGTATGTCGGGTCGATGATGTCGCTGACGTAGTCCTTGAGTTCGTAGCAGTCTGCATGGTGTTCGTAGAGTTTGAACTTGTGCATGGACTTGCGGGCGGTCTCTACGGCATGCGTATAGACCTTCGCCGTCACGCCGCCTTCCACGCGGTCCATGAGCGGGTTCGCCGAGAAGCCGCGCTTGATTTTTTCACTGCGTACGACTTCGTCGACGCGGAAGAAGTCTGTCATGCCCGGCAGGTAGACTTCCATCCCGTTGTTCATGAGGTATTCTTCCACGAACCCGTTTGCACTCGGGTGGTAGTTCATGAGGATTTCGCCGAGCACGGCAACACGCGGCTTGCGGATGCCGCGCTTGCGTTCGGGCGTAATCTCGATGGAGTTGAACGCCTCGATGCACTGCTCGAATACTTCGATAAGCTTGGAGGGGCGCACCAGCTGCGTGGTGGTGAGGTGACCTGCGACGGCGATAACCTTCGGCATCCACTCATCGTAAATCTTCTGCGTATCGCCCTTGTTGACTTCGTAGGGGCGCACGGCGCGGTACATGGTTTCGATGGCGTCCATCGTGACAAGGCCCCACAGCATGTGGAGGCGGAAGTCGAGCCCGAGCTGGAAGCCCGGGTGCATGCCCTTGTAGTCCACGCCGGTCGTAATGATGGTAACGTCCTTGAATCCGGCTTCGTCGAGCGCCTTACGGGCGAGCACGGCGTACTGTACTGCACGGCAGTTCTCGCAGTTCTTGGCAAGGCACATGGAGACGGAGTTCTGCGGCACATCCGGGTGATTGACGAGCCACTTCAGGGCTTCGCCGATGTTCACCTGGCAGGGGAAGCAGATATCGTTGTGCACGAACTTCTTGCCGAGCTCGATGGCTTCCTTGTCGGCCACGGGCAGGTATTCGGCGATGTAGCCTTCGCGCTTCATGTACTCGCTTGCAAGCACGGTGAATGCGGGGGAGAGGTTCGGCGTGAGGATACGGCGGCGGGTCTTGTCTTCGGCGACAAACGGCGTATGGAACAGCGGTTCCTTGCTTTCGGGCTTGTCGGGGAGGTTTGCCGCACGGCGGGCCTTCACTGTTTCGATAAAGCTCTTGATGCGGATACCCACGGGGCCGCGGGCGTCGCCTTCGTCGAGCTTGAGCATGAGCATTTCCTTGTTGGAATCAAGGTGCAGCATGCGCATCATTTCGTCGGTCAGGATGGAGTCGTGACCGCAACCGAAGCTCACGATCTGTGCAAGTTCAATGTTCGGGTCCTTCGCCGCAATCATGGTGGCTCCAATCATGCGCAGGTGGAAGGTGTTCTTGATTTCGATACGGGTGTGGCTCGGCACATCCTGGTCGTACACGCCCGGGAGCGATTCGGTGGTAAGCACCGGGATGCCCATGGCGGTAAAGTGGCTTGCGATATTGTGGTTGATGAGCGTATCCGCGTGGTAGGGGCGGCCCGCAATTACCACGGCGAAGCTGTTCTTCGCGCGTACGTCGTCGAGAATCTTCTGGCCTTCTTCCAAAAGGGTCGTGCGGTAGCTGTTGAGTGCCTTCTCGCCCTCGGTCACGGCCTTGTCCAGGAGCTTCTTGTCGAGTTTCCAGTGTTCGTGGAACCAGTCGACGGTCTGGCTTCTGCGGAGCTTGGTGTTGAACCAGTGGAAAATCGGCTGGTCCATCGGGATGCCGTAGTTCTTCTCGGGCTCGTCGGTGTTCTTGCACACGTTCGGGTAGGCCTGCACCACCGGGCAGACGGATGTCGCCGTGAACTTGGTGTGGTCGCTCGGGATGGCAACCATCATCGGGAAGAATATGCGGTCGACCTTCTTCTCGATAAGGCTGAGCACGTGGCCGTGCACGAGTTTTGCCGGGAAGCACACGGTGTCGCTCGGCACGCTGTGGAGGCCGGCTTCGAACATCTTGTAGTCGCTCTGGCGGCTCACCACGACGGTGTAGCCGAGGCTTGTGAAGAAAGCCTTCCAGAAGGGGAGGCTTGCCCAGAATTCGAGCACGCGCGGGATACCGATGGTCTTGCCCGTGTTCTCGACGAGCTTGGCCGGGGCGTAGTCCTTCACCAGAAGTTGGTTCGTGCGCTTGATCATGTCGGGCACGGAGAGCATCTTCTTGTTGATTTCGGCGATGAGGGCCTTCGTCTTCGGGTCGTTCGGGTCTGCCGTGACCTCGCCGCGTTCGCAGCGGTTGCCGGTAACGAAGCTCTGGCCATCGCTAAATGTGACGATGGTGCGGGAGCAGTGGTTGGTGCAGTACTGGCAGAGCTGGCCCGGCTGGTTGTGCCAACTGAAGGTACGCATGGCCTCGAGGCCGATAAAGCTCGACTTGAGGTCCGGATTTTCCTTGCGCTTCTCTTCCATGTACTTGCGGGTGAGGAGCGCGATACCGATAGCGCCCATTTCGCCCGGACGTTCGGGACGGATGGGTTTGAGGCCGGTGTACTGCTCGAAGGCGCGGAGGACCGCGTTGTTCTTGAACGTACCGCCCTGCACCACGACCTTCTTGCCGAGGGTGTTGAGGTTACGGATACGGATGACCTTCGTAAAGACGTTGTTGATGATGGAACGGCAGATACCCGCGATGATGTCTTCGGGCTGCTTGCCGTCGCGCTGTTCCGTGATGATGGAACTGTTCATGAACACCGTGCAACGGGAACCCAGCTGTGAGGGGCTCTTCGCGTTGAACGCGAGTTCGGCAATCTTTTCCATCGGGATGCCGAGGCTGCGGGCGTAGGTCTCGATAAAGGAGCCGCAACCCGAGGAGCAGGCCTCGTTCAGGATGATGCCGGTAACGACGCCGTCCTGCACGGAGATGGCCTTCATGTCCTGGCCACCGATGTCAAGGATGAAGCTTACGTCGGGGCAGAGGCGCTGGGCGGCGTTCGCGTGCGCGACCGTTTCCACGGTATGGTAGTCAGCATGCACGGCCTTTGCAAAGAGTTGCTCACCGTAGCCGGTGGTACCCACGCCCAGGATGTTGAGCTTGCAGCCGTATTCCTCGTAGCGGTCGGCAAGTTCGTTCATGGCGCGCTTCAAGACGGCGAGCGGTTCGCCATCGTTACTGGCGTAGAAGCCGTCAATCACGTTGTCCTGCTCGTCGAGGAGCACGAACTTCGTGGTGGTGGAACCCGCGTCGATACCCAGGTAGGCATTGATGGTAGAGCCGGAGGCCGGCTGCGGGTAGTGGTTGCCGGCCATCTTGTGTTCCTCGAGGAACATCTTGTATTCGGCATCGTTCTTGAAGAACAGGTCGGCGGCAGCCTTGGCCTTGTTTTCGGCCTGGCGCACCTCATTGAAGTGCACGAGCGCGTCGAGGGAGCCTTCCATGCGGTAGTGGCATTCCTGGCCAGCGAACATGGAGCCCAGCGAGAGGGCTGCACCCATGGCGACGAGTACTTCGGAGTGTTCCGGCACAATGGCCTGTTCGTCGCTGATGCCCAGGCGTTCCTTGAATGCGCGGACGAGCGTCGGGTTAAACGTGAGCGGGCCGCCCTCGAAAATCACGGGGGGCTTGATTTCCATGCCCTGGGCGAGGCCACCGATGGTCTGCTTCGCGATGGCGTGGAAGCTCGAAAGGGCGATGTCTTCCTTGGCGACACCGTTGTTGAGCATCGGCTGGATGTCCGTCTTTGCGAACACGCCGCAACGGCCCGAAATCTCGTAGACCTTCTGGCCGCGCTTGGCAAAGCCCTCGAAGGCCTCGGTCTTGATGCGGAGGAGTTCCGCCACCTGGTCGATAAATGCACCGGTACCGCCTGCGCACACACCGTTCATGCGCATGTCGCTGGCAATGAGCTTGCCGGTAGTCTTGTCCTTTTCGAAGAAAACGACCTTTGCATCCTGGCCGCCAAGTTCGATGGCCACCCGGGATTCGGGGTAGGTGGCACGCACGGCGAGGGCGTTCGCGACCACCTCCTGCACGAAGAAGGCGTGCGTGGCGTCGGCGAAGGGCTGGCCGCCGCTTCCGCAGAAGGCTACCCTGAAATTCTTGTCCGGGAAGAGCCCGTGGGCCTCCCGCAGCACCTCGTAGACCTTTTTCGCCTGCATGGCGTTGTGGCGCTGGTATGTGTAATGCAAAAGCTTGGAGGTTTCGGGATCGACGACCGCAATTTTCACGGTGGTGGAACCTACGTCCACGCCGACCCATAAATCGTTCTTCAAATTGCTCATAGTGGGCTCAAATTTAGAAAAATGATATGCTAAATATAAGGTTTTTGCCTTGTAAATGCGATAAAAAGCGCGAAAAAGGGGACGGATGAAGGCGTTCCCGCTTTTACTATATTTTGCCGAGAACCTACTGACTGAACCATGAACTACCTAGCGCTTGATTACGGAGAACACCGCGTCGGGGTCGCATTCGCCGATTCCGAACTGCGTATGGCTTTTTCCCGCGAAACCATTGACCAGAAGACGACTAATTTGTTCGTAAGGCTCGATGAACTCGTGAAGGTAAACAAGATCGACGCGTTCGTGGTGGGGATGCCGTACCACCCCGATGGCCGTACCGACGGCAAGAACGTGGTGGTGGAGAAGTTTGTTGAGGACTTGAAACTGCGTTTTCCGGGCTTGCCTGTATACACGCAGGATGAATCGTACTCCAGCGTGCAGGCCCAGGAAAAGACCTCTTACTTCAGCAAGAAGAAAAAGCAAAAAAATAAGGCGGTAATTGATCAATTAGCCGCCGCGATTATTCTCCAGAGATGGTTAGACGAGAACGATTAGGAGTTGCCCTTTTTGCTTTTCTGCGTCTGTTCTAGGTAGGCCATGTATTTCTTCTTGTCGGCCGCTTTCTGGATGGGCGAAAGCGTTTTTTCGTAATTCTTGAACAGTTCGGCCCAAAATTCAGACGGATCCTTGTAGAGAACCTTGAGTACGTTGTAGAGGTCAAAACTGATAGGGGTCTTCTCGCCCTTTTCCCACTTACCGATGGTAATGCGGGTAACACCAGAATGAAAACTTAGATATTCTTGAGTAAGGTTGAGTTCGTCTCTTCTGGCTTTAATAATCTTGGATAATTCTAGGTCAAATGCCTTTTCTTCATCGTTCTTCAGTTTCATGGTATGACGATTTAAAAAAAAATGGCAAGCCGTTGTGAAAACATAAGAGGTCGTGTTGTAATCATAAGTTGTCGAAATTATTTATTTTTGTGTACAGAAAGTTACAAAAAATGTAAAACATGGGCAAGTGTTTTGCGAAAAAAGGCAAATTTACGTGTGCTGAAAAGTTTCATTCCGCTTTTTTTCTATTTTCCACCCCAAAAACAGGAGATTTTATGTCTATACAAGTGATGGTTAATGGTATTCCGGGCAATATGGGCCGCATTGTGGCCGAAACCTGCGTGGCCCGCGGCTTGGAACTTGTCCCGTATTCACTGACGGGCGAGATTATCGTGGAAAACGAGTCCGTAGTGGCGGGGAAGACCATCCAACTCTTGAAGCCGAGTAACCGCGAGGAACGCATTGGCGAAGTGCTCGCGAAATACCCGAACGTCATTTGCATCGATTACACGCACCCGACGGCCGTGAACGACAACGCCGCCTTCTACGTGAAGCACAAGATTCCCTTCGTGATGGGCACCACCGGCGGTGACCGCGATGCGCTTGCACGCCTTGTTGCCGAAGCGAACCATCCGAGCGTGATTGCCCCGAACATGGCAAAGCAGATTGTCGCCTTCCAGAGCATGATCGAGTTCCTCGCGAACGAGTTCCCGTCTGCATTCGACGGCTACAAACTTTCTGTGGTCGAGAGCCACCAGAAGACCAAGGCCGACACGAGCGGTACTGCCCGCGCAGTCGTGGGCACCTTCCAGAAGATGGGCTTCGCCTACACGCCGGACGATATCGAGAAGGTCCGCGACGAGAAGGAACAGATGGAACGCATGCACGTGCCCGAGGAATACCTCGGCGGTCACGCCTTCCACACCTACTGCCTCGACAGCGCCGACGGTACGGTGCATTTTGAGTTCCAGCATAACGTGTGCGGCCGCAAGATTTACGCCGAAGGCACCGTGGATGCCGTGAACTTCCTCGCCGAGCAGATTGCCGCCGGTACCGCCAAGCCCTTCAACATGATGGACGTTCTCCGTTCCGGAAAGATGAGGTAAATGCGCTCGTATATCCTCCGACGCCTGCTGCTTATGGTCCCGACGCTCATCGGGATCTCGCTGGTGTGTTTTATACTCATCCAGCTTTTGCCGGGCGGCCCCGTGGAGGAAATGATTTCGCGCGCGCAGCAGGCCGCCGCCATGAAGGGCGGGGTAGATGCCTCGAAGGCGCTCTCGCCCGACCAGATAGCACAAATCCAGGCGTACTTCGGTTTTGACCAGCCCGCCTGGAAGCGCTATCTGACCTGGCTCTGGAACGTTCTGCACCTGGACCTGGGCTCGAGCTACACCTACGGCCTCCCGGTATGGGATGTCATCGTGAGCCGCTTCCCGATTTCCTTGTTCTTCGGGGTGACCTCGTTCTTCTTGAGTTACCTTGTATGTATTCCCCTCGGGCTCTGGAAGGCGGTGCATCACGGGAGCAAGCTCGATTCCCTCAGTTCGGGCGTAATTTTCTCGGGCTACGTGATGCCGGGCTATGCGCTGGGTATTCTCCTGATTATCTTCCTTGCGGGCGGCTCGTATCTCGATATTTTCCCGCTGGGTGGCCTCACGAGCGATGACTTCGAGGACTTCACCTTCTTCGGGAAGGTCCTGGACTTGGGGCACCATCTGGTGCTGCCTATCTTCTGCTATATGATTAGCGAGTTTGCGTTCCTGACCTTCCTCATGAAGAATTCCGCTTTGGAGGAACTGGGGAAGGACTACATGCGCACCGCTCTCGCGAAGGGAATGAGCTTCAACCAAGCGCTCGTGCGCCACGCGCTCCGTAACGCGCTCATTCCGATTGCCACCCGCCTTTCCGAGATCTGTACGCTGATGTTTGCTGGGGCTCTCCTCATCGAGAAGGTCTTCGATATCGACGGCATGGGCCTCCTGTACTACAATTCCATGGTCAACCGCGACTACAATGTGGTCATGGGAATCATCTTCCTGAGCAGCCTCATGGCGATGGTGGGGCGCCTCTTTAGCGATATCCTGTATACGCTCGTGGACCCGCGCATCAAGTTCTCGTAAGGAGGGAAGGGAAATGAAAAAGATTGCAGGCGGTGTCTTTTTTCTTTTGTTGCTGTCTCTTGCGTTCTTGCAGGTGGGGTGTCCGACGCCGTATGGATACTGTGGTCTTTCAATAAGTGTAGATAATCCTCTAGACGTGGATTCTTTTGTCGTGGAGATAATGGCGGACGATTCTGTTATCGCCTCGATGGATCCTTTTGAAACGACTTATGAACATTACAAGATATGGGATGATAATTACGACGGGAAAAAATCAAGAACCATGTTTTATTTTGATGGCTTTGGAGGACCTGCGTGGGAGAACACAAAAACGCGTGAGTATAAGGTGTCTGTCAAGGTCATGTGTGGAGATGCATGGTTCCCGTATGCAGAATACAGGGCGTCCGTTTCTCGGGGGCGTGATGTTTCTATTCACTTTTACCATCAAGATTTTGGTAAGCAATTGCCTATACTCAATACGAAATGTGGTGCACGGGGCCATTATCGTTTTATTTTCAATGATTATTCGGGTTGCGATGATGGCTGGACTAATCCTTCTGTGGGCGATTTTGGCGATAATCCAGAAAAATAAAGTTTTGAGTTAACTATATTACAGAATATGAGTAACGAATCCTTGCAAATTTCTCCTGTTATCAAAGACTATCTGCTTTCTCGCGGCTATTCCGAGAATTTTACCGTTTCCTCGATTGCGGGTGCGGGCTCGGGCCGCCAGTATTTCCGCATTTCTGAAGGTTCCAAGTCGTGCGTTTTGCAGGTCTGTGCCGAAGTGAACGATGACTTTAGGCATTTTGTGGATTATTCCAAGACCTTCCGCGATTTTGGCCTGCCGGTGACGCGTATCTTCTGCGTGGATGAAAGTTCGTGCCAGGTGCTGCAGGAGGACTTGGGCAAGCGCAACCTGCTGGACGAGGTTTCTCCGGTGAGCCCGGGTGTGCGTTCGGGCAACGAGCGCATTATCTACCCGACGGTCATCGATGCTCTCGTGAAGTGGCAGGAGGCGAGCCAGCCGATTTTCAGCAGCCATACCGAACTCTGGATTCGCCGGTTTGACTTTGCCGCGCTCAAGTGGGAGACGGACTACTTTACCGAGAATTACCTGAAGGCCCATTGCGGTATCAAGGAAATCCCGCAGAGCGTGATGAACTTCTACTCGCTGTTGGCGGTTTCTGTGGATGCGCAGCCCAAGGTGCTGATGCACCGCGACTTCCAGAGCCAGAACATCATGGTGCGCCCGAATTCCGAGATTGCCTTCGTGGACTTCCAGGGGGCACGTCGCGGGTCGGCATTCTACGATATCGCGAGCCTCCTATGGGACCCGTACGTTTGCCTCCCTGTGCCGATGGTGAAGGATTTCTTCGAGTACTGGCGCATGCAGAACAAGCGCGTGCAGGCCTACACGAAGGACGATGCTTGGGAGAGCTTTATCCATGCGAGCCTCCAGCGCGTGATGCAGGCATTGGGCGCCTACTGCTTCCTCAGCAAGGTGAAAGGTATCAAGAAGTTCGAACAGTATATTGAACCGGGCAAGAAGCAGTTGCTTGCCCTCTTCGAGGAATTCAAGCTTATCGCGAAGGCGACCGAGCCCGATGCGATTGAGTTCATCAAGAAGACCTTGGTGTAGATGATACCTGACTACACGAAATTCTATAACGGACCGGCTACGTTTGCGGGCGCGCTCGGGCTTGCCTACGATGCACTCGTGCATACGGCAAGTTTCGATGCGATGTCGGCATGGAATAGCCTTTCGGAACGCGTGAAGCAGGGAATCTATATGGGCGATGGCCTGTTGTTGCCACATACGCGGATTGCAGGGCTAGAACGCCCGCTGATGGCGTTCTGCGTGTGCCCCGCGGGCTTTACCGGGATTGATATCCGTGGTGGCGAAAAGGCGCAGTTCATGTGCGTGCTGCTTTCTCCGGCGGAGTCGGCGATGGCGCATACCCAGGCGATTGCGGGTATGGCGAAGCTCATTCTGGACCCGGAATGGAAGGCGCGTGCGCTTGCCGTAGCCGACGATGCGGGCGTTAAGGCGCTTTTTTAGTTTGTTTGTGCGCGGTGGTTACCACTGCAGCGTGCCGGTAGCGTAGGCGCGGTAACCTTCGTAGTCCCCGAAAAAGCGCGTGTAGCCGGCGCGGAAATCCATCCAGTTCCAGGGAGAGACGCTTAGACGTGCGCCAAATTCCTGGTAACGCAGGGTAGAGGCGTCCGCGAGGAAATTCTTGTTCGTCGCGTCTTCGGGACCGTGGATGTCGGTGATGTTCCCGCCGAAAGCGGTATCCTTCGCGACCATGCCTGCAAATAGCGTCGCCTTGATGAACTTGTATGTCGCAGAAATTTCGGTATGGACTTCCTGGCTGTTGGGGCCGAGGTCGTTCCCGAGGCACTGCGCGTAACTTGCATACGTGTAACCGCCACCCTTGTGGTGCGTGTATACCCACGGCTCTATGCGAGTGTATTCCGTGAGGATGTCAAGCTGTACGGGGCCTGCATAGATGCTGTCGCGTGCAAAGCCGACGGTAGCCGCCCACTTGTTGCCCCACCAGCTGTCATCGAACATGCTCGTGGGCGATTTCATGTCGTCCCACAGGAGTTCCCCGTAGAATTCCCAGTTTCGTAAGGTTTTTACGCTCAGGTTGAATGCGAGCGAGATGTTGTCCTGGTCGCCCTGCAGGTGTTCCTGGAACATGTAGGGGATGAACGGGATAACGTATGCCCACTCGAAGTATCGGCCAGTGCTGTCGGCATCGGCGTTCGGGTTCATGCCTGCGGATTCGGTTGTCGTGCCGTAGAGCGATGTCTCGGATAGCCCGAGGGTAATATTTGCGGGGAGGTGCAGGTCAAGGTTGTGGAAGTGGAAGTACTTGCCTGCGTTCTTCTTCTCGAAAAGTTTTGCGGCATATTGCGTGTACGTGACCGGGCCGATTTCAAAGCGATAGCCGAAGTAGGGGAGCGGCGCGGGAACGGTGATGCGGCTCGAGGAGTCCTGCCAGGGGCGATAGTTGCTCTGTTCGCCGCGCAGTATCACGTGGTTGTAGCGTGCAGAACCCCATTCCAGGTAGTCGAAGCCGGCGAGTAGCGTGAGTGGTTTCAGTTTGTAGTCGATGTTCGCGGAGAATATGTCCCAGGTGCGCTTGTTTTCGCTCTGCTTGTTGTAGGGGATGCCTTCGTTCGGGTTGTAGAAGTGGTCTGCGATGTCGCGGTTCGTGTAGTCGGTAAAGATCTTGACCTTTGCGCCGAAGTGGAGTGCCTCGGTAAAGTGCCCGTCGAGGAACAGGCGTACCGACATGGAGTTGTCGTAGTGCGTGGGGGCGTTCCCCAGGTTGGTGATGACCGCGGAATCGACGAGCTGGCCACGGATATTCACGAGGAAGTCGCGTGCGGTATCCTGGAAGGCATAATGCGTCACCTTGGGGTCGCCGGGATTTGCCGCATGGGTAATACTGGCGACCGCGAGTGCGGTCAGTGCGAGTCTTAAGAGTTTTACCATAGGGCTGCCCTCATGAGGGTAAAGTGGTGCTTGATGTATGCGCGGGTCTGCTTGCCGCCCGGGCCTAGACTGCGGGGAAGGCTTGCCGCGACGCGTGCAAGGCTTCGGCAGAAGCGGAACGATTTCGAAAGCAGGTATCCGTGGAATCCGAAATGCTTCTTGAATACGTATTGCTGGGCGCGGTCGTGCTGCAGCGCGCGTCTTGTGTTGCTCTGGGCGGAACCGCCACCGAGGTGTGTGAGCGGTACGCTGCTTGCGATGAAGAATCTTGTGCCGAGACGGCGCGCATGCAGGGCGAGGTCAGCATCTTCATAGTACATGAAGATATTCTCGTCGAATAGTTTGCCTGCGTTTTCTTTGCAGAGGGAATCGTAGAGGTCTTTCCCGAATAGCCAGCATACTGCCGAGGTCCAGTGGACTTCGGCAAGGTCGCCCTGCGCGGTTTGCCTGGGTACACCCTGCAGGACTTTTGCGGCGGAGGCCTCGTTCCGGAAGGCGTTCCTGAAGAATGCGATGCTCCCGATGCCTTCGGGGCCGAGTCCTGCGAAGTAGTTGGGTTGTTCGCTCCCGTCGGGATTCTTTACGGCGGGTGCGACGACGGCGAACTTGCCGCCTTCACCCTGTGCGAGTTCGTGTGCCTGAATCCAGGCTTCGCGCAGCTGAGGTATTGTATCGTGTGTAAGCCTTGTGTCGTTGTTCAGCAGGCATACGGCATCGAACGATTCTCCATCGCGGAGCAGACCTTCGAGGGCGAGATTGTTTGCCGCTCCGAATCCGACATTCTCGGGGCTTGCATAGAGGTGTACGGATGGAAAATCGTGACGGATTCTTTCGGGTGTTCCGTCGGTACTGGCGTTGTCGGCGACTGCGACTACGAAATGCTCGGAATCGCCTAACTGCGCTGTCAGGTCATTCAGGCAGTTCCGGGTCAGTTCCCACCCGTTGAAGGTTACGAGGATTATGGCTGTTCTTCCGCTCATGATTTCTTCCAGATTCTTTTTGCGAGCGGGAGCCCGATGGCAGTAAAGAGTATTTTCTTGATGAGTGCAGGTGTCGGGACCGGATCGAACAGGACTTTCCTGTTGGCGAAAATCCACGGGATTTCAAACGGCATAAAACCGCGGCTCATGCGCTTCTGCGAAAGCGAATGCAGGTGTCTTGTGAAACGGCTTTCGTCGGGGGAGAGTGCTAGTCGTTCGCTGTTTTCAAGAATCATCGTCAGCCAACGTTCCTGAATTTCGAGTGTCTTGCTCATGGCCGGAGCGGGTTTCCCGCCGACGGCGTTCGAGTCGTGCAGGCGGTATTGCACCACGGCATCGTCAATCGCCTTGAGGCCGCCGTTCCGTTCGGCTATCATCGCTACCCAGCGGTCATGAACCGTCACATCTTCCGGAATGGGAAGAACCTTGTCGAGAAGTTCCGCCTTGAAAAGCGACAGGCAGCCTGTTACGTTGTTGATCCCTGCGATTTGCGCCTTGAACGGGATGGATTTCTGGATAAGCGCTTCCTTGCGCCAGGAATCGCGGATAACTTTCCCGTCTTTATCGATGACCTCTGCGTCCCCGAATACGAGGGCGCTATCGCCGATGGCAGATTCAAGTTTTTCCAGCTTGTCCTTTTTCCAGATGTCGTCCTGGTCGGCAAGTGCAATCAGGTCGCCGGACTGTGCGAATTGCCTTGCATAATCGAGCCCGGTGGCAAAGGCCTTGCGGTGCCCGCCGTTCTGTGCCTGTCTGCGAATTTCGAGCGGTAGCCTGCCTGCAAACGATTCAAGTATCTCGACGCTTGAATCTTGCGAGGCATCGTCAATGACGATGACCTTTTCTGCGGGCCGGGTCTGGGCTACAAGGGAATCCAGCATTTCTTTCAGGAAACGCTCGCCGTTGTAGGTTGCAAGGACGACACAGATGCGGCTCATTTGTGGAATCCTCCGGCAAACAGTTTGTCGAAAATACGGGAGACGTTTCTCTTGAAGTCTTCATCGGTGCGGTCCTGGAAAAGCCGTTCCCTCAAGTCCAGGAATTGCGGCTCGTTCCAGTTTTCGGCATAGTGCAGAATCTTGTCGGCGGCATCGGTAGCGGAGCCTTCCTTGAAGAGCATCCATGGGGGCAGGACGTAGTCGTCGGTGTATTCGGCATCGGCGACCAGTACGGGGCAACCGCATTGCAGGGCCTCGAAAAGTACGATTGGGCCGCTTTCGAAATGCGAGGGAACCAGGAGCAGGTCTATATCGTTGATGAGACGCTCCTGCACCTTATCCGATGGCAACCAGCCGGTGAATTCGACGAGATCTTCGATGCCTTTGTCCTGGAGCCTTTGCCGGAGAATTTTTTCGTGTGGGCCTTCGCCTACAATCAGGAAATGGACATCGGCATGGCATTCCTTGAGCCTGAGCACGATGTCGGGTAGGATGTCTTGACCTTTCTGCTCAAAGAAGATGCGCCCGAGAATCGCGATATTCATGTGCGATTGCGGTTTCTTGGCCGGAGCGGAGATGTCCCATGCGAGCGGGTTCAGCAGCGTTTCGATGTCCTTGCTCACGAAACGCTTCATGAGGCGCTTCTGGTAGGGCGAGTTCACAATCCAGTGGTCTACCTTGTGGTAAATCCGCTTGGCGAGAATGTCGCGTATTTTACCTAGGTTTGCGTGTGTTTCGCTCTGGGTGAAGGCAAGCGGCAGGTACGAAACCGTAGGTATGCCGAGCTGGTTTGCCGCCCACAGTCCGGGCAGGCACCGCTCGATATTGCCTGGGCAGAGAACGAGGTTCTGGATGTTCTCTTTCTGGAATAGTTCCTTGGCCTTCCGTGTTTTCCCCTTGAATCTGTCGCGAATAATCGGGAAGGGCGTCTCTGCGTGGTAGGGGAGCTTTATCCGCTTCACGCTTGCGGGGAGGTTTTCTGCAAACTTGTCACACGAGTAGAAGAATGTGACATCGCATGTTTCGGCAACGATGGAGGCTATCCTTGCAGAAAGGATTTCCTGCCCGCCCCATTCGGGGGCGTCGCTGTAGAAACTAACGGATTTTTTGCAGACGGATGACATCAATTGTAATATAGAAAGTTGCTATATTCTAGACGATGGGAAAAGAAAAAAAGGTCCTTTTTGTTTGTGACAAGAATGAACGCACGAGTTTTGGTCGTTTGACTGTGAACTTGCTCACGGCTGTGCGTGACCAATTTGATGCACATGTGCTCTGGCTCAAGACTCCGAAGTTTTTCCAGGATGATGTTGCGGCAAGTGGGGCGGCATCGGCGCCTGATGACCGCGGGTTCACGGCGCACGAGATTTGGGCGAAGTCGCTCTATACGGGATTTTTCTCATTCCGCGGACCCCTAAAAAAGGCGGTGCGCGATATTGCACCGGATTTCATTTTCTTTATCCGTCCTGAACTGGGATTTCTTGTTCCCGTGGCAAGGTCGGCATGCCCGTCGGCAAGGACGGTGATGTTCGTGCACGATACGTTTGCCGAGACGCTTTACCCGCATAGCATCAAGTTCAAGTTGCTGAACATGTTCTTTGTCCGTGGGACACTTTGCGCGGACAGTTACGTCTACAATTCAAACTGGACTCGCCTAGAAGCGGCTAAGTATTTTGGCAAGAAGATGGCTGATGCACCGGGGAAGGTGATTGGCTGCCCGATTGATTCTGCGATGTTCAATGCGCCGGAAACTCCCGTGACAAAGGAGGAACGTGCCGCATTCCGCAGAAAGCATGGCATTCGCAATTTCCAGGGAATGTGCCTGAACGTGAGCCTTGATGAGCCGCGCAAGAATATCGACACCTACTTTGAGATGGCGCGCTTAAGGCCCGACGTCGCGTTTGTGCGCGTGGGCAAGCTCTCGGAGCGACTCAGGAATATCGTGAACGAGAAGAAACTCTACAACGTGTTCCACTTTAACGAGTTCAGTGCGTTGGATTTACGCGAATTCTACCGCAATGCAGACCTGATCGTTTACCCGAGTTTTCTGGAAGGCTTCGGGCTTCCGCCTATCGAGGCGATAGCTTGCGGCACGCCTGCGGTGTGCGCAAGGGCATCGGCGGTCGAGGAGAACCTGGACGGTGTGTGCCCGCTGATAAAGCCCGCCGATGATGCGGAAGCCTACGCCCGCGTGCTGGACCGCGTACTTGCGGGAGAGAGCGTTGTTGATGCAGCTGCGGCGCGTAAGCTTTTGGACTACTGTTCCATGAATGGTTTCTCGGAACGCGTGCTCGGGTTCCTTGAAGCGCAGGGCTAGTTACCCGCCAAATTATTCTAGAAAAGTTCCGCGATGTCGGAATTCTTGAACTTGCTCAGGAGTGTGGCCTTGTCGCGCTTCTCGAAGATTTCCTTGCGGTTCTTCCAGATAAAGTAAAATGCCTTAGGGTTCCTTGCGAGAAAGCGTATGTTCCGCGGAATCCCGAATGATTTCACGAGCGCGTAGGCGAGGTCGTTTTTCTCTTGTTGTTCCGCCTGCGGATTCTGAATTTCGGGTGCGTCGGTTTTGGAAATATCGCCCGTGGTGCATGCAACCAGGTACGGGACGGAGAACATCTTCCCGCCGGCATGGAGCATGCGGAATGCGTAATCGGCAAACATTGCGTTTTTGACTAGCGTATCGTCGAGCCTGCCGGTGCGTTGCACAATCCTGCGAGAAAATACGGCGAGATACGGGTGCGGGGCTGCGACAAACCGCATTTTCGCGTTTTCGTCGAGCATCTTTAGGCCGGTCTTTTTATCCAGCGCGTAGCCCGAAAGGAACTTGCCCGATTGCCTGTCGTGTATGCGCGGGGCGAATGCATCGACCATCGGGTAGCCCGAGGTGCATTCGGCGAGGTCGTTTAGGAATTGCCGGTCAATTGCGATTGTACTGTGGGCGAACACGGTCCATTCCGCCTCGCTATTTTCGAGATTCGAGTTCAGGTCGTTGCCGTAGAACCAACCGAGCGCATTGTCGGTAAAGGGCGGCTCAAATGATTCCACACCCCACACGAAAACATCGAATTGTCGCATTAGAGACCTATGCGGAGGCCAATCCTGTGCTCGACTCCCAGGCCCTGTGCGAGGTACGAGAAGGAGTAGTCTAGCGAGAATAGCCTGCTGTTGTAGCCGAGGCCAGCGCTCAGCATGCGCCCGGACTGGGATTCGTCGGGCCGACTGTTGGCGGAAATCAACTGCTTCATGTCGCGAGTAATGTCGAGCCAGGCGCGGGTAAAGCCTGCGCGTACGGAGAAACTTTGCCCGAGAGCGTATTCGCCGGCGAGGTTCAGTTTGGGTTCTGCATAGCGCGGGAAGTCGCTTTCGGCCATGATTGTGAGTCTCGGGGCGATAACCGGCCTGTAGTATGCAGAGATGCCGAACGTTTGCGACATCGGGTAGAACGTGTCTACGCCATCGTCGGCATAGTCGTGCAGCAGGTAACCGAAATCGCGGGCAACGACGGCAAGCCCGAATATCTTGCTCGGGGATTGCCAGGTAATACCCCAGTCGAATGCGGCGCCCCATGCGGTGCGGTCGGATTCCTCGTCGTCGGCAAGGTGGTCGCTTGCGAATTTGGCAGTGATACCCACGTGGATATGCTTCATCGGGAACGAGATGGTGGCGGTTGCCAGTTGGCTCAAGGGGTTGTATTCCTTGTCGGTCAATTCGCCGTATTCATCGTATCCGGTGAGGGTTCCGTAATCGAGCCAGTTGTACGAAATCTGGTAGAGGAACCACTTGTAGCTAGACGTGTACGATATGGACCCCTGGTTGTCGGCCATGTCGCCAGTCTGCCAGTGAATTTCTGCAATGCGCTTTGTCCCTTCCGGTAGTCGCAGTGCGCCCGGGTTCAACTGCACGATAGACGGGTCTGTGGAGGGGAGCGCCGATGCCGCTTTCTCGAGTGCGGCGTTACGCGGGCTGTCGAAAGTGCTCATGAACGAGAACACTTCTTCACCCTGGTCGTTCTGCGAAAAGTATGCGTTTGCGCCCGTCGGGAGCAGCAGGCTCCAGAAGGCGAGCAGGGCAACTTTTCTCTTTAAGTCCATGCGCTAAATTTACAAAAAAAACAAAAATAAGACCCGTAACCTTTACAAAAATGCGATTTTTTCGTATATTTGGCTTGCTCGGGCTATTAGCTCAGTTGGTAGAGCAACGCCCTTTTAAGGCGTGGGTCGAAGGTTCGAGCCCTTCATAGCTCAGTGAAAATCCGGTTCCGAATTCTCGGGATCGGATTTTTCTTTTGCTTTTGTTTTGGCTTGCTGCGGGCTAGCGGCTCTCGTGCTTGCTCATGCAGTGCAGGCTACCGCCTTCCTCGATTACGGTACGGCTGTCGATGCCGATTACTATCCTGTCGGGGAAAGCCTTTTCGAAGAACTTCTGGGCGACGGCATCGTTCTTGCACTTGTATTTCGGGTAAATTAACCCGCCGTTCACGAAGATGAAGTTCATGTAGCTTGCCGGGAGGATCTGCCCATCGCTGAGTTTGCGTTGCGGCGGGAGCGGGAGAGTCTCGACGACTGCATTCTTGGCGTAGAATGCCTTGAGCCATGTCTCGATGAGGTACTTTGCCTCGGAAAGGACCTGCGCATTCTTCGATTTCATGCCCTTGTCCCATGCCATCACGACCTTGTCCTTCGCGATGAAGCGTGCCACGTTGTCGATGTGACCGTCGGTGTGGTCGCCGTTGAGACCGTGGGGGAGGATCAGCAGGCTCTTGAGGCCGAGCATCTGGCAGATTGCCTTGATTGCCTTAGAAAGGTCTTCGGATTTGTTGCGGTTCTTGCCCACGAGGCAGTCAAGCGTCGTGATGCCGAGACCGTCACCGTTGACCTCGATGGCTCCGCCCTCGAAAATGAAGGGAACGCTCACGCCTGTAGCGTACTTTGTGGCCTTTGCGATGTTGGCGGGAATCTGGTTGTCGTTCTTCCACGGCGGGAACTTTGCGCCCCAGGCGTTGAACTGCGTCTCGGAAACGATAGTCTTCTTGCCTTGCTTCACGAAGAACGGACCGTAGTCACGGATCCAGATGTCGTCCGTCTTGATGTTGAAAAGCGTAATCGGGAATCCGGGGCTCTGGAGCGCTTCCTTCTCTTCGGCGGTCAGGAAGTTCTTGCTCGGCACAAGCAGGTTTACCGGCTGGAAGTCGCTGATGGTGCGGATGAGGTCGATATAGAACTTGCGGATCTTGACGCCGCGTTCACCGTACCAGTTCTGCTTGTTGTGCGGGAAGGCGAGCCAGGTGGCCTTCTGGTCTTCCCATTCGGCGGGATAACGGACTGCTTTTGTCATATGCGCTTATTCCTTGCCCCAGATTTTCAGGATATCCTTGTAGAGGTCGATGCGGCGGTCGCGGAAATGCGGCCACCAGCGGCGATTCTCCTCGGTTTCGGCGAGGTCAATTTCGACGGTGGAAACCCCGAGAAATTCGGGGGAGCATTTTTCGAGAATGTAGCCGTCGGGTGCGGCTGCGAAGCTCGTGCCCCAGAACGTGAGGTGGCCTTCGGTGCCGCCACGGTTCGCCGCAATCACGAACGTGCGGTTCGCGATGGCGTGGCCGCGCATGACGGTCATCCAGCTATCCTGCTGGCGCGGGTAGATTTCCTTGGGCTCAGAATCCATCCAGCCGATGGCGGTGGGGTAGATGAGCACGTCTGCGCCCTTGAGGCTCATGATGCGGGCGGCTTCCGGGAACCACTGGTCCCAGCAGATGAGCACGCCGAGCGTACCTGCGGATGTCTTGATGGGCTCGAAACCCGTATCGCCGGGGATGAAGTAGTACTTCTCGTAGAAGGCGGGATCGTCGGGAATGTGGCTCTTGCGATAGAGACCCGCGATGCTGCCGTCGCGCTCGAACACGAAGGCGGAATTGTGGTAGATGCCCCGGGCCCGCTTCTCGAAGAACGGGAACACCACCACGGCGTTCAGTTCTTTCGCGATGGACTGCCACTGGCCCACAATCGGGTGGTCCTTTTCGATGGCGAGGTCAAAGAAGTCCGCGTTCTCCTCGAACGGGAAGTACGGCGTGTGGAAGAGTTCCGGCAACACGACCAGGTCGTAGCCCTTGCCCTTGAGGGCGCGGGCCTGTTCCACGTACCAGGCGTTGTTCGAATCGAAATCGCCTGTCCATTTGCCTTGCAGCGTGGCTACTTTAATCTTGCTCATAGGACCTTCCTTCCCGTTTTATCTGTTGTCATTCTGGAGCGCGTAGCGCGATAGAATCCATGGACCCTATCGGTCGCCAAAGGCTCCCTCCAGGGTGACACTTTTTACTCTTTGAAGAACTCCTTCGCCTTCGCGACAACGTCTTCGACCTTGACCATGGAGAATTCCTTTTCGTTACGGAACTTCCATTCGACTTCGCCGTTAGCGAGGCCCTTCTTGCCGATGGCGATGCGCACCGGGGAGCCCCACAGGTCGGCGTCCTTGAACTTGACGCCTGGACGTTCGTCGCGGTCGTCCACCAGCACGTCGATGCCGGCTGCTTCGAGTTCCTTCTCGAACTTCTCGGCGAGTTCCACGAGTTCGGCTTCCTTGCCGATGGGGACGATTTCAACCTGGAACGGAGCGATGGACTTGGGCCAAATCGGTCCGAAATCATCGTGGCTGTTTTCCACGACGGAGGCCATCAGGCGGCCCACGCCGATGCCGTAGCAACCCATGATGGCGGGAGCGGTCGTCTTTTCGGCGGTGAGGAACTTGGCACCCATGGATTCAGAGAACTTGGTGCCCAGCTTGAAGATGTTGCCCATTTCGATGCCGCGAGTCTCGGTGAGGAGCTCGCCGCAGCAGGGGCACTTGCAGACTTCGGAAGCTTCGGCGATGTCGGCCACTTCGAACTTCGGGAAGTCGCGCTTCGGGTTGCAATGCTTGAAGTGGAAGCCTTCTTCGTTGGCGCCGGTCACGAGGTCGAAGGAATCGGCGATTGCTTCGTCCACGATGATGCGCGTGTCGTGAGAATTGATCGGGGAAGCAAAGCCCGGAACCATGCCGCAAGCCTTGATGAGGCTGTCTTCGGCCGGATAAAGTTCCTTAGCCTTCAAGAGGTTGTGGAGCTTGATTTCGGAAACGTCGAGGTTGCCCGGAACCACGACCGTGATGAGCTTGCCTTCGAAGTCGAAGAACACGCACTTGGCAGTCGATTCAGCCGGAACATTCAGGAACTTGGTGAGTTCGTCGATGCTTTCGCTGTTCGGCGTGGCGACCTTTTCGAGGACCGCATTTTCATCGCCCTTGAACGGCACGCGCTGGAACTTGGCGATTTCGCGGTTCGCCTGGTAGCCGCACTTCTTACAAAGAATCAGGTAGTCTTCGCCGTTCGGAGTGTCGAGCATGAATTCGTGAGCGACCTTACCGCCCATGATGCCGGTATCGCTCTGCACCACCACCGGTTCAATGCCCACGCGACGGTAGATGCGCAGGTAGGCGTCGTATTCTTCCTGGTAGTGACGGTCGAGGTCTTCCTGGCTGGTGTGGAAGCTGTAGGCATCCTTCATCAGGAATTCGCGGACGCGGATCAGGCCGCCACGGGCACGGGCTTCGTCACGGTACTTGGTCTTGAACTGGTAGAGCATCACCGGCAGCTGCTTGTAACTGTTGAGCACGTAGCGCACGAGGTCGGTCATGGCTTCTTCGTGCGTCATGGCGAGCACCATGTTGTGGTTGTTGCGGTCCTTGAAGCGCAGGAGTTCTTCGCCAATAGCCTGGTAACGGCCCGATTCGCTCCAGAGTTCAGCGGTCTGCACCACCGGCAGGTCCACTTCGATACCGCCGATCTTGTTCATTTCTTCGCGGATGATGTTCACGATCTTCTGGATCACGCGGAAACCCATTGGCATCATGGAGTAGATACCGGTAGAGACGGGCTTGATATAGCCGCCGCGCATGAGGAAGATGTGGCTGGGCATGGTGGCATCGCTCGGCGTTTCGCGGAGCGTCACGTAAAAGTACTTGGAGAGTTTCATTTTTAGTCCTTTTTGGCGGACCTGCCGCCGTATAATTTCGGAGGGGAAAGATAGAAATTTTGGAGAATGCCTATTCCAAGTTGGAATGCACAAAAATATGCAAAATGTGTGATTTTTCTTTCATTTCCGTCCTTTTTGCGATGAAAACATATCATTTGGTGCTATTTTATGTTATTTTTTGAGTGAAATAGAGTTTTTGCTCTTGTTCTCAAGGTGAAATCGGGAAAATTTCAACTTGTACGGGGACAAGGCGAACGCTCACGTAAATGCGTTTGTCAGACCGCTTTTTGCGGTTTGTTTTTGCGTGTTTCGGCAAACTGTATTTTTACAGTATTGTCGCCCGTTTGGGGCGTGGGTCGTTTGCGTTTATCGTACAAGGGCCCTTCCCGAGCCTCACTTTGATAAATGCAGCGATCTGCGCCTTTTTGTTTTTTTAATGGCATGGCTTGTTGCCGACAGGGGCAAACTCCAAAGTTTAAACAATGGAGGCTGTCATGGCTACAGAAAAATATCTTTTTCAATCCTTCAAGATGCTCCTGGCATTGATTACTGTAGCACTAAGCCTTTGCTTTGTAGCCTGCTCGGGGGCTGATGGCAAGGATGGCATAGCCGGTGCTGACGGACGCGATGGTAGGGATGGGCTGGCCGGAACCAATGGAAAGGATGGTGCTCCGGGGGCCGACGGAAAGGATGCCGTTGTGAACTTAGATTCCCTAGCCGACGCAATACGAAAAGAAATCTCAGGTTCTCTTTGGGACAGTGTGAAAACAGCTCCCAATATCGATACAGTCTACAAAAATCTTTTCGACCAGGCTTTCGGCAAGGCCTGGATGGATTCGACCCGACAGGCGATTATCGACAGCCTTTACGCAGAATCCTATATGGATTCGGTCAATGGCGACCTTTTTGGAAAGGCCTTTGGTAAAGAATGGATGGACTCTGTTCGCCAGACTCTCATTGATAGTCTCTATGCTGAAACTTATGTGGATTCTGTTTATAGGAGTAGTTTTGACAGTGCTTTTAGCGAAGCGTGGCTTGATTCTGCTCGCCAGGCGATGATTGATAGCCTCAAAGAGGCAGATTATGATTCGCTTTATAATAAACTTTATGATAGCGTTTATAGCGATATTTATAGACAAAGTATAATTCGAACTTTGTATGCTAAAGATGATGGCATGGATGAAATTTATGGAGCCTATGCTAATCAGTATTCGCTTATGTTCAAAGATTTTTCCTATCCAGATGAAAATGGTGACTCAATAATAGTTCAATCACCATTTCCTATTTTCATCTATGATTCGTGTGATGTTTTATCAGAGAGTTGTAACCAAAAGAAAATAATGGTAAAAACATGGATTCCTGGTTATACAGATACTATAACAACAACAGGTATTGTTAAACCTCATTCAAGGCTTATTCTTTCTCCGTCGTTCAAATTTGATGATAAAGCGTTATATGCTTTATCGACTCCAAAACAGACGATTCGTCAAATAGAGGCTTATGCTCTTGAGAATAATCAAAAGATACTCTTTTATTCGGAATCAAAGCCTGTAACGATACATCCAATGCAAATATTATCGGAGAAAGCGATTCCTGATCAAAGATTATGGATAGGAGTTTGGGTTACTCCGATGGCTGATTCTATAACGAAGATTGTTGATGAAGTTGCAAAAGAACTTCCTGCTGAAAGGCTTCTTGTTTATCAGTATTATTTTCCTGAGTATTCTATGGCGACGAATTCTAAACTTGTTGTTGATGCTGTTTTTGGCGTACTTCAGTCAAGAAATATCAAATATGTTCAGAATACTGGAGCGGCAAGTGTTGGGCAATTGGTAAATTATCCGGTAGAAACACTTAGAAAAAAACAAGGAATATGTATTGAAACTGCAGTTTTATTTGCTTCAGTTTTGGAACGTCTTGGCTTTCAAACGTATGTAATCTTTATTCCTGGTCATGCATTTGTGGGTTGGTTCACAGATTTAAATAGTAATGTGATTGATGCTATTGAAACAACGATGATTGGGGACGAAAATGCAACTTTTATTGATGCGAATAATGAAGGCATAAGAAAGTATACAGAACAGGTAGAATTAGGCAATTTTGAGACTGGTGCTGCAATAAGTGTCCCTATTTATCGTCTTCGTGAATTAGGCTTGATGCCAAATAACATCCCATAAAAGAGCGTTGAATAGATATTTTTAGTCGCGCATGACAATACAAAATCAAAGGGCGGAGCATGACTCCGTCCTTTTTGTATTAAAGTAAGTTTTTTGAGTTTTGGCTTACTGTGCTGCTTGCGTAGCAAGGCTTGCCTTGATAGAAAGGACTTCGGATTCGGAAAGTTTCGAGATTCGGACAACCTTCTCGACGGAATCTCCCTCTGCGAGCATAGCGGCTACCATCTCCCGGCGTTCCGCTTCGGCTTTTTGGCGCTCTATTTCCGTTTCCTTACGGGCATCAGCAATCTGCTTGCGGAAGTAGTCGCCGGCACTTTCAAAGCCGTATTTCTGTCCAATGCTTACGAATGCCATGTCCAGCTCCTTGAAGATGTTCTTGCCGATGTACTCGTACAAATATATACTAATTTTATGCAAAAGGCAAGTGGCCACGTGTTGCGGCATTTTGCGTAACGCAGGGCAGAATTGGGGTAGGAGTGTGAGCAATCGTTCCTTGTCGAAAGCATGCTTCATCGCCACAATACCCATACCTGCAGCAGTGTCCTCGCAAGCGAGGCAGTCACTGTCGGGAATATCGCGCATGTTCACAAAACTGCAATTGAACGGAAGCGTTTTACCACGATAGTATTCAGGGTACCCCTCTTCAAGTTTTTTGAGCGGGTTCCAGTTTTCGTGACCATTGTAGAAAATAATTGCCATGGTCGGGAGTCCGTTGAACATGGGATTTCCGCCGTGGATTTTCATCACGCTTCTCGCATAACGTGCAATCTGGTTGAACACGTCGGCATCGCGGCCGGACTTGTGCTCCAGCAAAATGCCTACGAGAACGGGGGCTCCTGTCACAACGCTTACGCGGAATGCCAGGTCGCCTTCACCGGTATCCTCGACTTCAGAAAAAGAGTCGGGAATGCGCACAAGCGTGTCAAGGTTCACTGTTGCGAGAAATTCAGATACCTCGCGATTGACTTTTCCGGCGAGTTCTAGCAGAGTCTTGGTGTGGTAGGGCTCGGCAAAAAGCCAACGAAAAAAGGGATCGTGCTTACGTCGAGAATTGTTGTCTTGTTCGGTCATTTAACCTCCATTTTTTGTGTTTTCGTGGATTCTATCGAGGCTTCGCCTCTCCAGAATGACAGGCTGCCTCTACCCTTAAAACGGAGAAAGGGACCAAAATAAGCCGAAAAACTTTGTTTACGTCTGATTTTTACATTCAAGAAACAATTCAGTACTGGTGCCAAATGTCCTTTGTTTAACTGCTTTTTTCTATCTTTGCATTGTTCAAAATTTCAAGTGACTAGGTCACAGGATTAGATTAACATGGCAATGCAAGACATGAATGACCAGGTGCAGGCTCGTTTGGCGAAGCTTGCGAAGTTCAAGGAAATGGGCATCGAGGCCTATCCGCACAAGTTCATCCGCACGCACGATTCCAAGATGCTCAAGGAAAACAAGGAAGCCCTGATGGCATCGGGCGAGGAAGTCGCCTTCGCTGGTCGCGTGGTCCGTTTCAACCGCAAGGGAAAGATGTGCTTTATGCACCTGAAGGACCGCTATGGCCGCCTGCAGGTGGTTTGCGCCCGCGACGAGGTGGGCGAGGAGAACTACGAAGTTGTCAAGATGACCGACCTCGGTGACTTTATCGGCGTGAACGGCTTCATGTTTGAGACGCAGACGGGCGAGTACTCCGTGCACGTGAAGAAGGTGACGATGCTCAGTAAGGCAGTCCGCCCGCTTCCGGTGGCCAAGGAAAAGGTGGACGAGAACGGCAACAAGGTCGTGTTCAACGAATTTGCCGACGTGGATACCCGCTACCGCCAGCGCTACATCGACATGGCCCTGAACGACGACGTGAAGGACGTGTTCATCAAGCGCTTCAGGATTCTGCAGGCTATCCGCGAATACCTCATCGAGAAGGGATTCATCGAGGTCGAGACCCCGACGCTCCAGCCGATTTACGGTGGCGCGAACGCCCGCCCGTTCACCACGCACCACAACGCCTGCGACATGACGCTCTACCTGCGCGTGGCTCCGGAACTCTACCT
>CADCGB010000025.1 GCA_902800815.1 Fibrobacter succinogenes | reverse complement strand
TCACAGCGTTGCCAGCCGGGATGTAGTTTTCCGGATGGTGTTCCATCTTTTCGAGCCAGAGGCCGTTTTCGTCAATCTTTGCCTTGATATTACGGTCAGCAGAGCAGCTCACGCCGATAGAAACCGGGCAGCTGGCAGCATGACGCGGAGCGCGGATCACGCGAACATCGTGTACCAGGTACTTGCCGCCGAACTGGGCGCCAATGCCCGTCTTCTGGCAGATGTGCAGAACCTTTTCTTCCATTTCGAGGTCGCGGAAAATACGGCCGCCTTCAGAACCGCTGGTCGGAATATCGTCGACTTTTCGGCGAGGAACTTTTCCAAGGACTTCGGGTTGAGGAGCGCCTTGGTCATCGGCCAGTAGTAAGTCTTGTTGGCAGAGCCACCGCCCTTGGCGACGAACAAGAACTTCATTTCAGCACCTTCTTCGGCGTGGATGTCGATCTGAGCCGGGAGGTTGCAACCCGTGTTCTTTTCTTCGTACATGGTCAAGGGAGCAATCTGGCTGTAGCGAAGGTTCTTGGTGGTGTAAGCGTTGTAGACGCCTTCAGAAATCGCTTCGGCATCGTCGAAACCCGTCCAGACCTGCTGGCCCTTGTGGGCAACGCAAATAGCCGTACCGGTGTCCTGGCAGAACGGGAGGATGCCCTTGGCGGCAACGCAGGCGTTCTTGAGCATGGTGAGGGCGACAAACTTGTCGTTGTCCGAAGCTTCCGGGTCCTGCAAAATCTTTGCGACCTTGGCCGTGTGGGCCGGGCGCAGGCAGAATTCCACTTCTTCGAAAGCGGCCTGGGCAATCTTGGTCAAAGCTTCCTTGGAAACCTTGAGAATCTTCTTGCCTTCGAATTCGGCGACGGAAACGCCGTCTTTACCGAGGTTTACGTATTCGGTAGTATCTTTACCGTGCTGGACGGTAGCTTCGTATTTGAATGCCATAATATTAATAGGGGTTAAGGTTTTTAGCGATTAAAAATTAAAAATTGCCCCGACCGAAGGGGGCGGTCTCGGCATGTGCGGAGCCTTTTTTTGTAAAAATCGCCGATGAAAATACCAAAAATGGCGATTATTTGAACTTTTTTAATTTTTTTTTAGCAAATCGCCCTAAGATGTGCTATTTTTTAGAGCATAAGTTTAAAAACAAACCTTAAAGAGGAATGGAATCTATGATGAAAAAGATTTTGATGGTGTCCATGCTCGCCGCAGCCGTTGCTTTCGCTGCGCCGGCCAAGTCCGCCAAGAAGGCTGCCCCCGCAGCCGCACCGGCACCTGCCGCCGAAGCCGCTGCACCTGCAGCCGCTCCTGCTGAAGCTGCCCCGGCTGCCGCACCTGCTGCTGAAGCCGCTGCGCCGGCTCCTGCCGCTGAAGCTGCCCCGGCTGCTGCTCCTGCTGCCGCAGCCGCCCCGGCTCCCGCCGCTGAAGCCGCCCCTGCCGAAGCTGCCGCCGCTCCTGCTGCCGAAGCTGCTCCTGCTGAAGCCGCTCCCGCTGCCGAGGCCGCTCCTGCTGAAGCTGTAGCCGCCACTGATTCCGCCGCCGCTCCTGCTGACGCAGCGCCCGCCGAAGCTGCCGCTCCGGCCGACACAGCAAAGACCGAAGTCCTCGAAGCCAAGACCGAAGAAGCCCCGGTAGACTCCGCCGCTCTCGCCAAGGCTGAAGAAGAAAAGAAGGCTGCCGAAGCTGAAGCCAAGGCTAAGGCCGAAGAAAAGCAGCAGATGGAAGCCCAGAGCATGGGTTCTGCCAAGACCACCATCATGGAAAATCCGTGGGAATTCCTCGTGGTTTCTGCGCTGTTCGTCGCTTCTGTTCTCGTGATTATCTTTACCGGGGATTGATAGCGACCGTTCGCGCTTGATGCGTGAGCTACGTCTCCGGACCGCGCTCACTCTCACTGCAAAGGCTCGTTAATACGAGCCTTTTCTGTTCACGGATGACCGTTCGCGCTTGATTCGTGAGCCACGTTTCCGGACCGCGCTCACTCCCACCTAAAGGTGGCCATGTACACTAAGGCAACAAGTTGCCAAGTGTCCAAAGGTCACAACCACGCCTCGTTAATGCGAGGCGTTTGTTGCTCACGGAAGACCGTTCGCGGATCAATCCAAAAACTTAAAAAAGCGGTCGCATCGACCGCTTTTTTTGTGTTAATACCTTTCGCGCTTATTGCAAAATCCGGTTACCACGGAGTAACCTTACAATCGGCCGTACTTGCATTCGTTTGAATAAGGAACTGGACCTTCTGACCTTTATAGGCAGCAATGGACTGTCCAAAATAGTCTATTTTAGGTTCGGCTGACAAAAGTTCATCATTAATTAAAACATTGATGGATCCCTTCGTTTCGCAAACCAAGGTGCTTGCGTCTGCAGGTATCTCGACAACCCAAACTTCGCCCGTAGGAATTGCAATTGCATCGCTATTTGTGACCAGCGTGTAGTCAACCTTATTGGGGTTAATCACATAGGTGTTTTCACATAGGAACTGCTGAGCGGTCTTGTCATCATTGGTAACGGTCACCGTAGGCGCAACGTTTACCTTGTGCAAATCGCTTCCCAGTGTAATAGTTCCTGTAGTACCACTACCAGCAACCTCCCCGCCTTCATAGCTCCAAGAGTAACCAACAATATTAGCTTCGGAAGTAGCATCTACTGTCCATGTCACGGCTTCGCCTGCATTGGCGGTTTCCTTGTTTGGCTTGCAAGAGTTGATTGTAATGGGAATGCCTTGAACCTGGAGCGGAGTACACTCGATTGTATTTCCGTCGGCATTCAAGGTGGCTGTATAAGTTCCCGCCTCTTCATAGGATACGTTCACGGAGTTCATCCCGTTACCCTGCACAGTCTTGTTCAGTTCCGGGAAAGTCCACACGAACGGCGCCATGATGGCGTCAAAGACATCGCCCGTCTCGCGGAAGAACGTCCAGGTAGCCATCCCACCCTTCTCGATTATAGCGGTCTTGGGGCCACAAGCTCCATTCACGGCCATCTTGGGTTCGCTCAGCACCTCGTCAGAAGAGGCCGTCGCCGTCTTGGACGATGAAGAAACTGGATTTTGGGGTGTCCTCGATGAAGACGAATTTATCTTCTGGACCGAAGAGGACGTTGCCGATGTCGGCAGCTCACCTTGAGACAAAGGTATATCGGCAGACGATTCTATCGGAATCTGTGAAGCGTCACTAGAAGGTGACGGAGTTTCCGGGCTTGCCGGATCTTCACCGCAGGCAGAAAGTCCAAAAAAGGCAAGACCGCTCGCAAACAACGCAGGAACGGTTTTGTAAAGAAAACTTTTCTTAACAGAGAGAGAGTTCATATTTTGAAATATATAAAAAAAAGCCCGAAAGTGTAGTTTTTTTTGATACGGTTTTTACGACCGACATTAAAAAAGTCTATTTTCTATATGGGATGTTTTGCGCACTTCTTTAAGGGAGGGCTTTATGCCTCTATTACTTGTTCCAGTCCTTTTGCTGGTATCGTTATGTTTTGCTGCCGTTGACCAGGAGCAACCGACTCCGTATGACCTCATTCGCCCCATATGGCCCATGAAGTGGGATACAGCCGCAACAGATGATGGTGGTACCGTCGAGAGCTTCAGCAAGTACACGCCCAACCGTAAAAAACACAACACCGTCCCGAAAATCGGGTCGATGCCCCAGGATTTTGTCCCTAACGGAATTATCCCCGATAGCCTGAACCAGGCTTACCGTGATGCCCAGAACCTGCGTATAGGCCGTATCCGTATCAACCAGGCAGGCTACCTGCCCGAAGACCCCGAAAAGCAATTCTACTACGTGTCCGCAGGGACCTGTGGCGAAACATACTCCGTCGTAGACCTGGAAGGTAACGAAGTCTTTACCGGCGGAACGTTCACCAACTCCGGAAAGTCGACCGGTTCCAGCTGGGATATCAAGGCCGGCACCGACGCAGCGACAAACGACCAGGGCCGCTATACGGCCAGTGCGACAGGCCCCTCCGGCAAGGTCTGTATCGGTAACCTGACCCAGGCCGCCGGGCTCGAAATGAACACCCGCTACCGCGTCAAGGTGCTCAACCAGTATTCTGCGACATTTATTATAAGCGACAAGGTCTATTCCATGGTCCGCGACGCTACCCTCAAGTTCTACGGCATCAACCGTTCCGGTAATTCGGAATCCTGGTTCCACAAGCCGAGCCATACCAAGGACGGCGCAGGCAAATTTGTAAAGGGTGTAGGCGCTGTTGCTGGATTTACCCCCAAGGAAGGAGCCCTGCAGGGCGGCTGGTACGACTGCGGGGACCACCTGAAGGAATCTCAGACCCAGGCCTACGCATTTATGGTGCTTGCCGTGATGGCAGCATCGAGCCCGGAACGCGATGAGGATCACTACGCCTACAATATGGGCGAAACCATCAATACCGACGGCATCCCCGACATTTTGCGCGAGGCAAAACACGGTGCGGACTTCTTCTTACGCGCCTACACCTTCGCGAATGGAGTCATCGACAATATGGCCGTCTCCGTAGGTAACTTTGGCGCCGACCACGGCTGGTGGGGCAGGCCCGAAAACCAGGATGCGCTCCCGGAGACATTGACCGGTCGCGGAGGTCCGCACGAACGTGACATCCGCCTGGGCGAACTGGGTTCCAACATCTCGGGCCAGATTGCGGCAGGCCTCGCCCTGTTAAGCGTCGACTACGCTCCATACGATAAGGATTTTGCCGATAGCTGCTTGATGGTTGCAGAACAGCTTTACGACTTCGCCAAGAACTTGGCTCTCGGCAAATCGTCTTACGGACTGGCAAAATACGGCAAGACAAACCAGAGCTTCGTCCACAATACAATACCTGCAGGCTGGTCAAGCCCGGCCTACAACGGCAACAACGAATATCACGACGACCTCGCAATCGCCGCATGGGCATTGCACTATGCAACCTACCCTAAGACAGGGGACGACTCCTACCTAAAAGATGCCATTTCTAACCCGGAAATGGTGGCATCCTCGGGTCCTGGCGCAGACAAGTTCCCCGGCGGTTGGATGGGTTCTTCCAGCAACGGTATGACAAAGTCTTCTAAGAATACCAGCTGGGCAAACGCCTACACCTATGCCCTTTACGGCTTCTACAAGGTTTTGCTTCGCGATAGCGAAACTGCCGCCAAGTACGGCATCTCCGAATCCGATCGCCTCCTGCATTCCGAGAGAATTCTATACACCCTAGCAGCCAATATCAGCTACCTTTCTGGTTCTGGTTCACAGTCTATCAATTTGCCAAACCCCAACTCAGAAACCCCACTTAATCTTAGCTATGGGGACCTCTGGTACATTATGCAGACTGACCAGACCTGGATTTACAACCGCTACCAGGCGGGCAACATTTTCGAAGTACTCGCTTACTCCGATATAGCAAAGGATTTTGAAGGCGTAAGGCTTCCGCAAAAGGGCATGCAGAACTGGAATTCCGCCGAAATGAAGCAGTTGGGTATAAACCAGCTCAACTACATGCTTGGCGTAAACCCCTGGGATGTTTCCTTCTTGCTGGGCGTGGGTGACAAGAACGACGCCCACCCGCACCACCGCGCATCGAACCCCGAAGGCAAGAACATGCCGGGTGCCGGCTACAAGTACAATCCGCCTACCGGCGCATTGTTCGGTGGCGTTACCCCGGGTGACGATAACGTCTGGTCGCCCTCGACCCTCAGCTGGGAAGACTACCACCTGTCCGAAACCTGTATCGACGCTACGGCCATGTTCGTGGCATCGTGCGCCGTTGCCGTCCGCGAAGAGGACCGCAACCGCGCCCCCTCCCAGATTAATGTGGAAATCCGCTATGTGGGCTACGACTCCGCAATCGTGAAGGTGACCCAGGACATGCGCGGCCCCGCCATGATCCTCTACAGCACCAACGAGACCGGCCCGTTCAACATTCCCGCGAAGGATACCGTCAACGGCGTGAGCCACGAGATCCACCTGACGGGCCTGCAGAACGGCACTACTTACTATTTCAAGGTTATCGCCATCAATATCCGGAGCGAGGCCTACGCCACCAAGTGGCTGGTCGACAGCACCACTACCCCGTTCTCGTTCACGACCCTCGTGAGCCCGCCGGCACCGGCCGACATCCAGAACGTGAAGGTCTGTAACCTGAGCTCCGATAGCGCCGAAATCATGTGGTACACCCCCAACGGCCAGTACGAGTCCAAGGTTTACTGGGATACGACCCTCACGAGCTACGACAAGATGACCTGCCCCACGACCCCGAGAGGCTCCTGCGATATCGACGGGAACGCGGACGTTTCGGGAATCCCGACCAGCTTCCACTACGTGAAGATCGGCAAGCTCAAAGAAAAGACGACATACTACTACTGCGTAGAAAGCAACGGCGTGCAGCGCTGTACCGACGATAACGGCATGCCGCTCAAGTTCACCACCCCAGTAACGCACTACGACTTCGACGTGAGCGTCTACCAGTACGAGTTCGGCGGGATGGACTTCTTGAACCTGAACCTCACCAACAATGAGGACCGCGCGTTTAACGACCTGACCCTGCGATTCTACGTGACCGCCAAGCCCGAGGATATCGAGGCCGTACCCGGCGTGAACAACCAACCGGGAACCTGCCCGCTGCTAGTGGATTCCGATATTTGCCAAGCATATGACGAAGCAGGGTTCAACCGCCCCTGCGTGAACCAGGCTGGTGAAAATGTCGACGATTCCTTACGCTACTACTTACGCCATGCCGTACCGCAAAAACTTGAAGACACCTATAACCCGGCAACGGGCGAATACGACTGGTACATTCCGATTCCACTGGGAGGAACAACCATCAAGTCGTCTTCACGTATGCGTATCGACATCGGGTTCTCGAGCGGTATCTACCAGAACAACATGTGCGAAACCCTGCGTACCCCCAGCAAGAAACGCCTTGTAACCGGAGGCACGTCTAACGACTGGTCGTGGGCGGCCCACAAGCGCGACGAGGACGGCGCCGACTACGACGGCGTGCCCGCATGGGACAAGGACCAGGGCGACTTCGAACAGGCACCCATCAACCCCTACATCGTGGTCTACCGCAAGGACGAGTTCATCTCCGGCTTCAGCCCCTCGTACAAGGAAATGACCACCAAGCGTGCCCACTACGACATGACCGTGGCATTCGACGCGCCGTTCAACGTGTCTAACGGATCTTACGTGCAGATTGACTCCGCAAAGAGCACGATGTACCTGACCGGTACGGCCCTCATTTCGGAAAGCGGCTACGTGAACGCAATCTGGGTGAACGGCGTTGCCCTCACCAAGGAACAGCTCCAGAAGGCTGCCGTCTACAACTACGAGACGGGACGCTTCGACCTGAATATCCCGGCAAAGATGACCATCGGTACCAACAAGGTGGACGTGACCATATTTGCGGGTCCGAACCCCGAATGCTCGGAATGCCAGGAAAACGGCGGATGTGCGTTCGTGAACCGTACCTACTACGTGCAGTTCAGCAAGGGGGACCGCACGCAGGGCGCCCTGTTGCTGGTCCAGAAAGACGGCAACTCGGTAACGAGCCCCGCCAAGATCGACGGCTCGCTGCAGTTCCAGATTCAGCTGCGCGACAAGGACAGTCGTCACCATACGACCATGGTCGTCAAGCTGTTCAATTCCCGTACCGGCGATTCCACCGACGTGACCCTTAACCGCACGAACGACGCCCTGGGTTACTTCGAGGGAGAATGGCTCACAGCCTCCATGAGCGAAGCGGGCCTCCCCAACGTGAACTTCCTGGGTGGCGATACAATCTGGGTCAAGTATCAGGATCCCGCCGATGACGAGGAACGCGACTCCGTGTGGTTCTACTCTCAGCCGACCAGGCCTGACCCCAAGAAGGCCTTGCTGACAAGCAATACCTGCACCACGACCGGCGATGCTATCACGGACATGACCCTCAACATGGAATTCAGCGGAAGCACGTTCGACGGCACGAATATCATTCTGGATAGTGTCGAGGTAACGATTAATTCCACTGCATCCGAGAACACGTTCGTGCTGACCCCGGCGGCACCCGTAGTTGGCGCTACCGCGACCTTCACGTTCCCCGACACCCTCGTGGGTGTGGCGAACCCGAAGGGCCTCGTTACCGTCTACATGCGCGAAAACGGCAAGCAGCAGATGGCATCCGTCACGATTACCGATGCAGTCAAGCCCATGCTGGCAAGCGTTTCTATCCTCGAGAACGAGAATCACGAAAACGATAACGACACCCTCAAGGTCAGTTTCTCGGAACCCGTCAACCTGCCTTCCAAGACGGAATGGCCTCTCGTCATTTATGACGGGACCTCCGAAGTGGTGCAGGCCGGTATCCGCGTGATTTCGGCAACGACAAGCGATGACGGCAAGAGCTGGATGTACGTGATTCAGGGCAATGCCGGCGGGAACCTGGTCAAGCCCGGATTCCGTGCACAGATTGACGAAGCGTTCAACGTGACCGACATGGCCACCAACACGCTCGCCACCTGCGCCCCCGTGACCATTATCGAATCGACGCGCCCCGTGCCCGTACGTTACGCAACGATTACCGACTTCGAAGGTGACGGCCAGCCCGATGAAATCTACATCGAGTTCGTGCGCGTGCTCCGCGACAAGAATATTCCCGACACAGTCGACGTATACTGGGGTAACCCCTCTACCTACGTGCCGTTCCCCATTCCTGCTGGCGGCTGGGACCTCACTACCGTCTACGGAGAAAAGACTGCCGTTGCCATTACGCAGCTTGACTCTGCAAACGGAACCTGGATAAAGGGCTCGGCAAGGAAGACCTGTATTGACTTCAAGGACGACACGACCTACGTAACGCAGAAGGTTTACACCTACACCTATGTCGATGCCGATTCCACCATCAAGTCCGACAGTACACTCCTGAGGATCGATACCATTTCTACAACAGTATCGCAGAAGTGCGCCCAGTACCAGACCTCGCAGGATTCCACGTTCATCCCGAAGGTTGACACCTTAGGCTGGGATTCGATACAGACCGAACATAGCGCCATCACTATCAAGATTCTGGGCGACCAGTTCAAGAACATGACCTATGGTTCCAGCGGCGGTAACGGAGCGATTCTCCCCCGCAAGGGCCCCATCGAAAGCCTGCTCGATGCTACCAACGCGACACTCTTAGACAAGTGTCCGCCCATCATCATCAAGGCTTCCAAGACTTCGGCTGGCGCATACGAGTTCCTCGAAGTGACCATGTCCGAGCCGCTCACGGCCATCGACAATCCGGCACTTGAATACATTGAACGCAAGCGCGGTACTCAGGAAGGCATTTACCTCAAGCCTCTGTCCGTATCGACCAAGCAGGAAATCAAGGAGAACTTCGGCTACTCCGAAGAGTCCGAAGGCGCCGTGCGTGTGGGCGACTACATCAGGCTCGTGCCTATCGCAGGACTTTCTCGCTACAAGGACAAGGCAGGCAACTTCCCCACCGAGAACAACCCGTGGGTTATCGTGGGCGGCGCCACTGCCGAAAAGACCAAGTTCCGCGTAACGCTCGCAGAAAACGTCACGACGCCCACTCGTGAATTGCCGTACGTGGGGACCGCCGTAAATCCGGGCGAAATCTTCCGTGCAACAATCATGAACGCAAACGGGACCGAGACGCTCACGAACCTCGTTGATGGAAGCGTTGTCCCGACATCTGTCGCGCTCGATACGAACATCTACAAGCATGCCGGCCCGCAGTTCATTGTGGAAATCACGATGCCCTCGGCCTTGCAGACCGACGACTTCGGCAAGCCAATATTCGACTTCGACATACGATTTACGATGGACGTCTACGACAACCTCGGACAGTTTATCGCAAAGCAGGATGTACGCATGAACATGAAGGACATCGGCTACGACAAGATTACAGAAGACGGCGTGCTGCGCCTGAATCTGGAATGGATGGCACCCGATGGCGCACCCGCAAGCAAGAGCGGCAAGAAGCTCGGCACGGGCGCATACATCGCAAAGTTTGATTTCAAGTCGAAAGCCACCTACGTCGCAGACAACCCGACAACCAACGAAGACGGATCGTCCTCGTACAAGAAGGGCGATGTCATCTCGACGACCGACAATACGACAAAGACCTTCGGGTTCAAGCGTATCAAGAGATAATTTGACCTGATTTTTGAAATTTTTGTTAAGAAGGATGAAGATAAATTGACGTACTTGAAGAAATTACTGTTAGCCACATTTGTTCTGGGAGAAATGCTATGCGTAGACGCCATGGCACAACTCCCCGTTCTCGACCGTACGGACAAGGTCCATAGCCGCCGTTACCTCGACTCGCTAAACGTGAACAACCGCAGGCCGATTCGTTTGAACCAAAGCGGTTTTAGACCACAGGATTACAAGTACGCCTATGTAGCCGACCCTAGCCCCGCAAACATGACCTTCCAGGTTATCGATGCGAGCACAAATACGGAAGCCTTTAGTGGCAACCTTACCCTTATCAAGCAGAACGTCGTAAAGCCCAACATCTGGATCAATGGCGCATTCAATTCCATCGCAAGCGAATACGAATTCGGGTCTCAGGACTCCATAAGTACAGCTAAGGAAAACCTGTATCGAGCAGATTTTACCACGCTTACCTCCATGGGCGAATATTACGTTGTTGTCGGGAACGACACCTCGGCACATTTCCTTATTCACCCATCCATATTCAATGCCATTCTGGAAAAATCGTTGATGTTCTTTGGCATCCAGCGATGTGGCGACACCAAGTCGCATTTCCACGGAGCATGCCACCTGAAAGACGGTTCTGCAATCGGGCACGACCTCACCGGTGGCTGGCATGACTGCGGCGACCACTTCAAGGTCTCGGAAACCCTGGGTTACGCCGCATACGTGCTTTCGATGGTCTACCTCACCTATCAGGACAAGGCCGAAGACCGCTACGGCAATTCCTATGCAGATACGGTGTTTACCGATGGTATTCCCGACATTCTCTACGAAGCCAAAATCGGAACGGACTACATTCTCAAGCTTTACAACGCATCTAAGGCGGATGGCGTGATTGCCCAGGGCGATATGTACCATTCCGTGGGCGTCGCCGACCCGGACCATTTGTACTGGGACAAGCCTGAACGTCAGGATGCCCAATCCCCCGCCAAGGGTGGCCCCGACCGCGATGTAACCAAGAAAATCGGTGCCAATACTGCGGGTATCTTTGTTGCCGCACTTGCAAACGTAGCCGTAGGGTACAAGGTTTACGACGCAGCCTATTCGGATTCCCTCCTGGCCGCGGCAGAAGACATCTACAAGAACGTCTTCAAGGTCGCCTATGCAGAAAACCGCATCACGAGCGGCAATTACTACAACCAGTTCTATACAGGTGGCGGCCCCCTGTACGACGACGGCGGCGCAGCCGCATTCGCCCTCTGGTATGCCACCAAGGATACGACCTACCAATACGACCTTTACAAGAACCCGGACATATTCGACAATGAAAACTCTTACCGGTTCAACCTAGATGTCTTTAAGGCCGGCTTCCTCGGAAATCCGAATGGCGGTTTTACTCCGGGTGGTTGGGCAACGGACTATCAGAACGTACATTCGTATGTGCTTTTTGCATTGCAGCGCTTAATCCTGAACGACCCCGCTACTGCAGAAGCCTATGGCCTTAGTGAAATCGAACGCGATTCCCTTTCAATACGAACCATGGCAACGTTCAGGAAGCTGATCGACGTAAGTACTAATGAAGGTGACTCCCTGGTGCTCACCAACCCCGGCATTGGCACCGGCGACCCGCACGAAGGGCCCACCAACATGCACGTCATCTCTCCGTACAACCTGGTGTGGACCAGCTTTGACTGGGGCGTGATGCGTTACAACATGGGAACCGCTGTTTCCGTTTTCCTGATGTACGAACTTACCGGCGATGAGCGCTACCTGAAAGTGGCTCTCGACAACATGTACTTTATTCTTGGTGCAAACCCGTGGGACATTTCATTCCTTATGGGAACCGGTGATAAGAACCCGCAGCACCCCCACAACCGTTCTGCAAACCCCGACGGCTACAACGCAGGTGGCATGCCGTACGACTACAAGTGCCCTGTGGGAGCCTTGATGGGTGCTAGAGCACCTCACTTGACCTTGATTGAAGACTGGAGCAAATACACCTCGACAGAAACCTGTATTGACTTTACGGCACAGTTCCTTTTCCCGGCACAGAGCCTTGCACAGACGCTCCCGCCCGACAACGAAGGACCTCTGTTCAGCAACATTACTGGCACCCCGATTTCGGATACCGAGGCTATCGTGAGCTGGGACGCAAACGAGGTCGCCCTCGTAACCGTATTCTATGCCGAATCGCCCAACGAGACCGCGACAAAGACAGTACAGCAGAACACCGCCACGAAGGGTGGCGCAGTCACACTGACCGGTCTCACACCGGGGAAAACCTACTACTTCTTCCTCGAGGGCATGGACACGAAGAGGAACATCACGACCGACAACAATCACGGTCAGTGGTACCAGTTCACCATGACACCCGCGACAACGGCCATCAACGGAGTCACTATTTGCCAAGTCGACCATCGTAGCGCCAAGATCTACTGGTGGAGTAGCGACCGCATGAATGGCATCGTGAACTACGGCACCTCGCCGAGTTCCTATACGGAGGCAAAGACTGCAGATGGTGGCGCGGTTCTCTTCCACGAAGTTACACTCACCAACCTCAAGCCTGGCACCAAGTACTATTTCACCGTATCCTCCGGTGCTACGACCTCTAGCGAATATTCGTTCACTACCGAACAGTATGCGACAACAGTCGAAATGGACATCTACGTGAAGCCACTTAACAAGAATGGCTGTTCCAATAGTTCGGACTGGAAGCAGTGCAACACATTCCTGGTAATCGTCACAAACAGAGACACGATGGCATACCAGGATCTTGATTTGAGATTCTACTTCCCTGTCGCCGTCACAGGTGGCAGCGACAACAGGTCCATATGGGACGGAACGGGTCAATCGGTCGGATGGCCTATGATGGATTTCGGAGCCCCCGTAGCCTATACGGCAACAACACCTAGCGGAACTACCGAAAGCGGATACTACACGCAAGTCCATATAGAAGGCAACCTCGCCGTTTCTGGTAGCTACTTCTTTGAATTCAAGGTTTCCCCCTCCTACGGCAGTCTTGACGGAAGCTGGTCCTTCAGGCCGCACACAAGTTCCGACGACCCCGAAATGTTTGAAGGTGTTGACCTGACCCGTGGACCGTTGTACAAGGAAGAATCCAATTCCACCATGTACATCGAAACCATAAATGGCGTAAAGGAAAAGGCCTTCCGGAAGACCCCGTACGTTACGGCCTACTATCACGGCAAGTACATCTATGGTTACGCTCCGGACTACTCGCCCGAAACGGGCCCGCAACTGAACCGTACTGTCACGATCAATTTCGAAAGCCCGTTCGTTTCTCCGTACTACTCTACGGAACAGGAAGAATACGAAGCCCGTTATAGCGGCACAAGCACGGTAACACCGACTGGTGCACTCGACGAGTTCGAGATGAACGGCAGTTCCTATTTCAACTATACGGCATACGAACCGGCAAACCGCAAGGATGGTTTCCGCTTCCAGATTGACACGACGCTTGCCTACGGCAACAACTACATGGAATGGGTCAGCTGGCACAACCGCGCAGCAAACCTCAACGGTAGTTACGACTGCGCCTGCGCCGTTGTCCGCAGCAACGTGGAAATTGACTCCATCACGGCACCGCCCGAAATTCGTTACCTCAAGTTCACCGTCGATACCGTGCATGTCTACACAGGGAAAATGGCGGAAGTCCATCTGCAACTATTGGATTCCAACCTGGAAGTGCTGAAGATTGACCCGATATCCGTGATTCTTTCCTCGGAATCGGGACTTGCAAAATTCTACACCTCCCTCAACGCGACCATGCCTGTCGAAAAGATCGACATCATCAAGGGCGAAGCCGTATTCTACCTCACTTCTGACAAGGCAACTACGACTATCCTGACGGCACTCGGGAGCAGCAACTCCAAGGTCAGCTATGTTCCGGCAAGCGTCCCGCTCATTATCGAGGACCTGCCGCCCTGGCCGATTATCGACTATGCCCTCATGGTCGACACCGACTGCGACGACATACCCGACGCCTTCCAGATTACGCTCTCGAACGAATACATCGTGGCAGAGAACCAGTCGTTCAATTCCATCAAGTTCTCTTACGCGGGCGACACCATCACGAGCACCAACCTGATTGCACAGAACGGAAGGGATATCCTGGTGGGGGCAAACCTCACAGGCGCTACGGTGAATACCAACCCCGAAGGGAGCATCACGCTCATCAGCAATACAAAGGATGGCAAGAAGGAATCCGCCGACTTCTACAAGGACGGCATCCCGCCTAACCTCGTGTCCGTTTCTGTACTCGAAAGGCTTTCGACCGCGACAAGCGACTTCGTGTACATCCAGTTCAGCGAACCTATCAAGGAACCCACCCCGGAATGGCCGCTCCGTATGAACGGAGTAGACATCGCCGCACAGGTAAAGGGCGTGAAGCTCTACAACAAGGAACTCAACATCTGGGAATTCGAAATCGACTTCGATGCCGGCGGCGGTTCGCTCGTTACCGAAGGTATGAAGGCGTCGCTCTCGCCCACGGCTACCATCAGGGACATCGCAGGCAACGGCATTGGCACCTGCACCCCGAAGGTTGTTGACGTGGTGCTGAAGATTCGCCCGATTCCGATGACCTACGCAAGCATTTCTGACCTTGACGAAGACGGCCTTGCTGAACATATCGAAATCCAGTTCTTGCAACCGGTGGACGCAAAGCACTACCCAGACTCCGTTTCCATCATCTTCGGTAGCGCCGCACCCGAAACGCTTACCGTGCGCAAGGCCCAGTTCCAGTTGAATGCCGACCAGATGTCGAGTTCGTTCGACCTGCCGGAACCCTTCATGCTGGGTAACACGAACGGCAACTACGAAGACACCCTGAACGGGAAACTCCTCGTAGGCGCAGGCCTTGTCATAGAGCACCTCGGTGACGGTGCAGCCTACGAAGCAGCGACCGTGCTTGCAGAAGACCTCGCAGGCCCTGTATTCGTATCGGCAGGCTTGAACTCGGCCACATACGAAGTGCTCAACGTATATATAAGCGAGCCCGTCGTAACCGTCGATTCGACTGCAATCCTCTACGTGCGCGAGCGAAACCTCATGAACATCTCCAAGACCGATATTTCGGGATGGAGCCTCAGCAACGGAGGAACCACGCTCAACGCGCTATTCACCTCCGACGCCATATCTGCCGTAATGGAAGGCGACCGCATCAATCTCGCACCTAAGATGGCTAGCGCGTTCATGGACAAGAATGGCAACCGCCCGGCAGAAAACAACCCGAAGGTTACCATCGGTGGCGAAGGCAATCCGAAGATCAAGTTCGACATTCACCTCGAAAACCCGGTAACGACCGTTTCCGCCTCGATGCCGTCGTTCATCCCGAGCCAGAAGACGATAAACGTCTACGTCGTGAATCCGGCAAACCGCAAGCTCGACCGCATCGAGAACGGCCTTGTGGTACAATCCGGCATCGACACGACGGTAACGCCGCTTACTGGCGTCGTGTGGACCATGGACCTCACCGTACCGCGTGGTGGCGCACTGAACCAGCCCGCCTACTGGAGGAGTCTCAAGGTGAAGTACAACATTCCGATCTACACGAACATGGGTGGATACGTGAACCGTGCTTCCGGAACATTCACTGTTGATTCCGATACCTACTATTCGGCAAACAACAAGGTGACATTCTTCGTGGAATGGGTGAACGCCCCCAATGGCGGCGTCCGCTCACAACAGGGCAAGGCCGTGGGTACAGGCGCGTACATCTACAAGGCAGAACTGGATTGCAAGTTCAACCCGAGTACAGACCCGAACCTTGACGAAAAGACGAAGAAGCGTTTCGACACATCCAATACCTACGACAAGACGGAGACCTTCGGCATTCGTCGCGTGAAGTAAGCAATGCAAGAGATTCTTTTTTCCAGTTCACCCATTGCGGTTATCTTATCGTCAACGGCACTGCTGTTGACGTTCGCCTTCCCCACCATATTGGGGCAGAAGACCGGACTCAAGCAGTTTCCGAAGGCAATCTACCAGCTGATGCTCATCTGCATCTTCTGGAACACATCAAGCATTGTGGGCAGCATATTCTTCGGTGGCACGGAGTTTCCCCTCGCGGCAAAGATACTGTTCGGCGTGCAGGCGATAGCATGGGTGCAGGCGGGCAATGCCATCTACCATATCTGCGCAGATTCCCTCAACCTTAGGCGCCTCAACTTCTGGAGACTCCTAAACGCATTCGGCGCTGCAAGCGTCATAGCGACAACAACCATCTTCTGCGTAAACGAGTCCCTCTTCACGCAGTTCACCCTATTGGGATTCAAGCCGTTTGCCACGTTCCCCTACTTTAAGGTCTATTCCGTAATCTTCTTCGTATTCGTAGTCCCTTCCCTAATCCTCACCATCGTCAAGCTCACAAGGCACACCTTGCAGGCGAGCAGCAAGGATACCGCACAAATCAACTTATACGCCACAGCGAGTTTCACGTTCTTCGTCCTTTTTTCATTCGTTCTGGATTTCATAATTCCTATCTCGTGTAACTTCAACATCAACGGGACACCCCCCGTATTCCTGCAGTACAACGAGTATTCTTGCATATTCCTCGCCATCCTTTGCGGGCAGTACTTCACGTCCATTTCGTTCAAGAACAAGAGTTCCAATTGGCTCATGAAAAGCCTATTGAACCAGTTGAGCGACTGCGTGTTCATATTCCAGCCCAACGGCAGGATCAACAGCAGCAATTCCGCCGCTCAGCTCCTGTTCCGCATGACCGAATCCGAAATGAGGATGCACCACATCCAGGACTTTATCCCGAACCTGCTCCTGGAAAACGAGATATTCCGCGAGAACGAAAAAATCCAGATTAACGACGAGCAGCATACCTTCAATATTTCACTGTACAAGTACCGTACCACACTTTCGACCTACATGTGGCTATTGCTGCTAAGCGACCAGACCAACTCGCTATTCTACCAGCAACGCATCAAGGCACTGAACAACCAGTTCACCGAATATAAGAAGGACCTCATCCGTTATCAGGACCGTCTCGACAGTTCCGAAAAGAAGTTCAAGGAACAAAACAACTTCAGTTCTACCCTCATCAACGCCCTTCCCTTCCAGTTCTGGTCAAAGAACGAGCAGGGCGTGTACATGACGCAGAATGTCATGGATATCAAGTCTCGCGGGAACCTTATCCAGACGACCGACGCCCCGAACAAGATATCGTTCCGTGAAGTGCAGGCACGCAACAACGGACTTTCGAACATTCACACAAGCTACGAGAACGAACGTCACGAGGAAATCAGCGAAGAAGAGGCCAACGCGCTTATCCGCGACAACAAGCCCGTGTTTATTTACAACGTGCAGTTTATCCCGATTGTTGCAGGGCAGAAGCCGTACAAGATTATCGGGCTAAAGCAGGACATGACCGAGCAGAAGCGACTCGAACGCGAGCGCGACATGTTGAGCGAACAGAAGCGAATCCACTCGCGTCTCGAAGACCTGGGAACCATGCTCGGAGGCTTTGCTCACGACTACAAGAATAGTATCGGTGCACAGATCGGGTTCTGCGAACTCGCGCAGGAACTCCTCACGAACACCCCGATGGAAGGCGTCCCCGACAAGGCGAAAAACAGCGTCGTGAAGGCGGGCGAACTCATTGCCGAAGCAAACAAGGCCGCAAACAAGGCGAAGGATTCCGTGAACCAGGTGCTAAGCGCCATCCGCAACGAGACATCCATCGCCCCGAAGCCCGTACAGTTCTCGCCGTTCCTCATCATCGAGGACGTCATCAAGAAGCTTTCGCTCACGCTCCCCTCGAATGTCCACATTTCTGCAGACAACCTGGACCACGAACTGCAAATCGTGTGCCTACCTGCGGCGCTCGACCGCATTCTGAGCAACCTTGCAAACAACGCCATCTTCGCCATGAAGGAGACCGGCGGCACCCTCACGTTCGCACTCGAACGCGAAGAAGTCAAGCGGAAAATCACGCACCCCTTCTCGGACCCCATCGAAAAGGGAGTTTATGCGAAATTCACGATTGCCGACACGGGCTCGGGTATGGACTCCAACACGCTGGAACGCATCTTTTCGCCGTTCTTCACCACAAAATCGCCCGGCGAGGGGCTCGGACTCGGGCTTTCTTCGGCGCTTAGGTTGTTAAAAGACGGAAATGGGCGTTTCACAGTAACCACCACCCTCGGCAAGGGCACGAAATTTAATCTATATTGGAATCTAGCAAACGAAAAAACGGAGGATGCGTAATGTCCACCATCTTGATTATCGACGATGACGAGCAGTTCAACCTGATGATGAAAACCGCCCTTGAGGTCAAAGGGTACGAAGTAGAAACTGCAAGCAACGGTAAGGAAGCCAAGGCCCTTTACCAGAACAAGAAGTACGATGTCATCGTGACCGACATCATTATGCCCGACGTGGACGGCTACGAGGTCATTCTGGACCTGCGCCGCATGGGCATGAGCGACCGTACCATCGCCGTGAGTGCCGGTGGACGTACCGCAGCAGACGACTACCTGCTCACCGCCAAGCATTTCGATGTGGCCTGCACGTTCAACAAGCCCATCGACATCCAGCAGTTCCGCGACAAGGTCGAGGAAATCATTAAAAGCCACCAATAATCCATGCCGATGAACATCCTGATTGCTGATTCTGACAAGGACTTTATCAGCGACATTCGACGTTCCTGGACCTTGGACGACACCGAGATAATCCTCTGTGACGACAAGGACAATTTAATGCCACTGGTAAAGAACGACCCGATAGACCTAGCGTTTATCGAGGTGCCCTTCCTTACCTTCGAAAGCATGGACCTGGTCAGTTACCTCAAGGAAAAGAACCCCGGCATAGAAATATTTGTCCTTTGCGACAACAAGAACTGGCCCGGCGCCACGAGCGCCATCAATCGCGGCGCAAATAGTTTCATAATGAAACCTGCGACCGTAGTCCAGCTCGAAGAAACCGCAAAGAAGATCCAGACCCTCCGGCAGAACAAGTCCACGCACCAGCTGATGGAATCGCAGGTGCTCGACAGCCTTTTGGGCGATACGCCCGAAATGCGCAAGATCCTCAAGACGGTCTACAAGATTGCACCCACCACAAGTACCGTGCTCATTACCGGCGAATCCGGCTCGGGTAAGGAATTCCTCGCAAACGTGATCCACCGCTACAGCAAGCGTGCAAGCGAACCGTTTATCGCGGTCAACTGCGGGGCCATTCCCGAAAACCTGGTCGAGAGCGAGCTCTTCGGTGCAAAGAAGGGGTCGTACACCGGTTCTACCGCCGACAAGAAGGGCCTGTTCGAGGCAGCGAACGGCGGCACGCTGTTCCTTGACGAAGTGGGCGAACTTTCCGCAGCTACGCAGGTAAAGCTTTTACGCTTTTTGCAGAACCACGAGATACGCCGCGTGGGCGAAACCGAGGCTCGTTACCTCGACATCCGCATCATTGCGGCCACTAACCGCGACCTTCAGGCGTCCATGCACGAAGGCTCATTCCGCGAAGACCTTTTCTACCGACTGAACACGTTCCACCTGACGCTCCCGCCGTTGCGTGAACGCAAGCCGGTTATCCCGACGCTTATCCGCTACTTCATCCTCAAGTACAAGGAAGCACACGGCAAGAACATTACCGATGTGGAACAGGCGGCACAGTACGCGCTGACCAAGTACCCCTACCCGGGCAACATCCGTGAACTCGAGAACATCGTGGAACACGCGATCGTGCTTTCGGAAGGTGGAATTATCCGGCTCGAGGACCTGCCCGAAAACGTGCAGGAAGAAGCCCGCGAAAAGATGCCCGCCATCCCGCACATCAAGGACGGGAATGGAGAGACGCTCGCACTCCCCGCAAGCGAAAACGCTCCCGCAATCCATATCCAAAGCGGCGATACGCAGGCGAGTGGCGACTCGGGGGAAGAAATTCTTTCGCTCGAAGAAATGGAACGCAGGCACATTCTGCATGCGCTGAGCGTGTGCAAGAACAACAAGACCGAAGTCTGCAGAAAGCTCGGCATTAGCCGCGCCACGCTCTGGAGAAAGCTCAAGGAACTGCAGATCCATATGGACGGCGACAATGATGCGGATTAACAAGTTTATTTCCCTGTGTGGAATTGCAAGCAGGCGCGCAGCCGACACGCTCGTGCAAGAAGGCCGCGTGCAGGTGAACGGCGCTACCATCAAGGACCTGGGCCACCAGGTAGACGAGAACGCAGACGAGGTTCTGGTTGACGGGAAGAAGGCGACGCTCCCGAAGAAGACGAAGGTCATCATGTTCCACAAGCCCGCGGGCTGCGTGTGCACGAAGGATGACCCGCAGGGGCGACGCACCGTATATGACTACCTGCCGCCGGGGTATGCCTCCTTCAAGTATGTGGGTAGGCTCGACCTGCAGAGCCGCGGACTCCTGCTGTTTACCGATGACGGGGAACTGCTGCACCGGCTCACGCACCCGAGTTTTGAAATCCCCCGCAGTTACTACGTGTGGACAACGCGCCCGCTTTCTGAGACTGCTGCACAGAAACTGGTAGACGGCGTAGACATCCGTGACCCCGAGGATCCGGATGCCGAAGAAGAAATTGCATTTGCGACCGACGTGTACCTGGAAAACGGGTTTGCGGAACTCGTGCTTACCGAAGGCAAGAACCGTGAAATCCGCCGCATGATGCGCGCCGTAGGCTACGAGATTCGCGACCTCAAGCGCGTGAGCTACTGCAGGCTCCAGCTGGGCGACTTGCCCGCAGGCGAGTTCCGCGAGCTTACCGCCGACGAGATGAACAAGCTGCGTCAGGCCGTACACCTGAAATAACGTGAAATGTCCAGGACTCTCTACATAGGCGATGTGCATGGCTGTGCAGACGAGCTGGAACGCATCATCGATGCGTTCGGGTTCGTGCGCGGGAGCGACACGCTCTACCAGACGGGCGATATCATCAACAAGGGTCCGGACATGTGGCGCGCCCTGCAGACCGTTCTCGACCTCGGGATACTTACCGTACGCGGTAACCACGAGGAGCACCTCATCCGCATGATGGAAACTCCCGAGGACACCTGGACCGACAAGCAGCGTAAGCGCTTCAAGGCGCTCTCGCTGGAGCAGTGGAACTTTATCCGCGATACGGTGAAGGACTGGCCCCTCTGGCGCGACACCCCGCACGCGCTCCTAGTACACGCAGGCCTTGAACCCGGCAAGACACGCCTTGAGGACATGAGCCCCGAGGTACTGCTCTCCATACGCAAGTGGAATGACCGCCCGTGGTTCGAGCAGGTCAAGTGGGAAAAGACGGTCGTATTCGGGCACTGGGCCAAGATGGGATTCGTGAACATCCCCGGATTCATCGGGCTCGACTCGGGCTGCGTGTACGGCAAGTGCCTTACCGCCTGGTGCCCCGAGGAGGACAAGTTCTATACCGTGCCCGCCGCCCGCGAGTACACTCCGGTAAAGGACAAGGCGAAGGAATCCGAAGGCGCACCCTGCAAGGTGCTGGGCGACAGCTCCCCCGACTCCGTACCGCCAAAGACATTTGACGAAATCAAGGCGCGCATCGAAAGCGGTGACATCGCCCCCGCAAAGGATTCGCCCGAAGACGCAGCAATCCGAAAGGCAAGCCCCTCCATAAGCGCGGAATGGGCCGGATACTAGCAGGCATCAGGTAAATCTATGAAACGCCCCATCATTATCCTTGCACTCCTGATTATGGCAATGGCGGCACATGCCGAAGAGGCTTGGCCCCGTTCCTTCTTTGCCAGCGCAGGTTTTGGCATCTATGCAACCAGGGGCGACCTCAGCGACCGGATGCTTTCCATGACGGACACCGCCGGCAGAAAGCAGTCTATCCATGCTCCCGAAATTTCCTTTTTTGGCAGCCCCGATATAACGCTCGGCGTAAATGTACGCGAGTTCACCTTCGACATCAACTTCCAAATCTGGGAAACCGAGCAGGACATCAACGGCTTTAAGGACGAATCCGTCACGGGGAACAGCCTATTCTGGCGCATAAGCATGGAGTTTACATACAACTTATTCTGGCCCGAGGATTTCCAGGTCGGGATTGGTATGTTCTATTCCTTCACGACGCTTACTACCGATAACACTGCCTACATCGAAGACGAAGTCAGCGAATCCGAGTTCATGGGGTCATCTTTTGGCATTCTCGCCAATGTAAAGTACTACCTGCTCGACAACCTCGCCATTGTCCCCTATGTCAAGATTCACGAGACCTGGTTCAGGAACGTATATACCGAAGCCAGCGGCCTCTGCGACCTCGATTCGTACATATGGCAGACGTTCTTCTTCGTGGGTTTAAACGTACAGTTCCAATTCTAGCAGTCAAGCCGCTACCACCCCTATTTTCTATATTTGGCAGCGTATGAAAACGCTTGCCAAGTACACAATCGCTATTTTAATGGGAGCCTCCACCATCGCGTCTGCAATGGACGAAGACGGCTGGGCATCTATCTACGAATCCATCGCCGCTTTTGAAGACCGCCCCGGTGGAGACGCCCGCTATTTCAACCGTCCCGGCTACGTGAAGCCCATCATCGAGAACCTGGGCAACGTTCTCAACAGCAACTGGTATGTGAGCGCGAATGTGCCGCAGAGTCTCAACTTCGAATTCGGCCTGCCCATTTCGCTTATCCCGATAGGCGATGACGACCGCAAATTCAGCGAGACGAACATACTCGGCATCACCAGCGACGTGCCCACTATTTTTGGTGAAAACCACGACATGACGCAAATCTATGACGGCATGACCGTCTATGGTAACGAGACCCTGAACGGGCTCGGCGTGTTCACCTATCCCTACCTGCAACTCGGCGTGAGCGCCTTCCATGCGAGGGTCGTACTTCGTGGAATGTGGCTCCCGGCCATTAGCGAACTGCGCGGGTTCAGCCTGTTTGGTTTTGGTTTGCAATACAGTTTTGGCAGGTGGTTCCAGTACATGCTCCCGCCGGCGGCACAGGGCCTCGACGTGAGTATCGTTTTCGGTCACAACTCGAGCAGCATCGGCTACAGGCCCAAGGACTACAACGGACAACTTGATCTTGACGTGAGCACGAACACCTTCGATGTGGTTATCGGCTACAAGCCCTTCAACTTCTTCGAGGTCATGATGACGCTCGGCTACCAGTCTGCCACGATGGAATCTTCGGGACACCTGGAATACAAGGAAAACCCGACTGGCATGTTCATCAACCCGAATATTTCCGTGGACGGAAATTGCGGTTTCAAGTTCGGCATTGCAATCGCACTGCAACTCGGCAAGAGCTACCACCCGGTTGTCGGTTTCGATTATGCGGGCAAGTCGAGCTTCACGACGAACATCCTCTACCTGCGCCAGCAATTCGGCGAAGACAAGACGCCTGACGAGATTGCGAAGGAAAAGGGCTACGTGCGCGGAGCCAAGAAGGAAGAGAAGGCAGATGATGCTGCAGAAAAGAACGCAGCCACAGAAGCCGAAAGCACAGACGCCCAGCAGGAACTGAGCCAGGAGACGGAACAGCCCGCTGAAAAGCCCGTTGCAGACGACGTTCCCGCCGAAGAAAGCGCGGAATAAGTTTTTAACTAACAAGAAGGCATAACATGATTACATTCCTTATCGGTGTCGCCATCCTCATCGGCGGATACTTTACCTACGGAAAGTTTGTCGAACATGTCTTCGGCCCTGACGACCGCAAGACTCCGGCACTCGCTAACCCCGACGGCGTTGACCGCGTCCCGATGAAGCACTGGAAGAACATGCTCATCCAGCTTCTGAACATCGCGGGTATCGGCCCTGTCATCGGCGTGATTCTCGGCATCAAGTTCGGTGCCATCGTGTTCATCATCCTCCCGCTGGGTAACGTCTTGGGCGGTGCGGTGCACGACTACTTCAGCGGCATGATAAGCATGCGCAACAACGGCTACAACGTGCCGGCACTTTCGCGCAAGTTCCTGGGCAAGGGCCCCGCGAAGGTGGTGATGGCGCTCATTTCCATCGCGCTCATCCTCGTGGGTGCGGTGTTCACTAACACGCCGGCGCAACTCATCAACACGCCCATCATCGCGGGCTCCGCAGTCTCCCCCACGCTCTTCTGGGTAGCGGTCGGCGTGATTTTCGCCTACTACTTCGCAAGCACATTCTTCCCCATCGACAAGATTATCGGCCGCATCTACCCGATTTTCGGCGGCATGCTTATCCTCGCCTCCCTCGGAATCATGATCGGCATCGCGCCGCACCTCAATGTGCTTAGCGAATTCAACCTCTCCGACATCGCCTCGAACTTCACGCAGCATCCGGCACACCAGCCCATTATCCCGATGCTCTTCGTGACTATTGCCTGCGGCATCATCAGCGGTTTCCATAGCACGCAGAGCCCGCTCGTGGCCCGCACCGAAGTGACCGAGAAGACTGGCCGTCAAACGTTCTACGGCATGATGATTATCGAAGGCCTCATCGGCATGATCTGGGCTGCCGGCGGCATGTTCATCTACCACATGCAACCCGAACTCATGGCAGCAGGCGGCGTGAAGGTATTGAGCGTACTCGTCTCTACCGTCATCCCGTTCGCCCCGATTTCCATCCTCGTGGTGGTGGGCGTCATCATCCTCGCGATCACGAGCGGCGACACGAGCCTGCGTAGCCTGCGCCTCACGATTTCGGAACTTTTCGGCATCGACCAGACCGACCCGAAGAAGCGTCTGCTCCTTACCGTGCCGATGTTCGCCATCTGCCTTGTGATTATCTTCTGGAGCAACCTGAACCCGCAGGGCTTCAACATCTTGTGGAACTACTTCAGCTGGAGCAACCAGCTCATGGCCGTGTGCAGCCTGTGCGTAGCAACAGTTTACCTCCGCAGCAAGAAGAAGAACTACGTGATTGCGCTTATCCCGTGCATGTTCATGGCGTTCATCTGCTTTGATTACATCCTGTGGGTGAGCCCCGAAAACCTGAAGGGCGCCCCGCTCGGATTCGGGCTTGACTACAAGACTGCCCTCGTGCTCGCCATCGAGAATGCGGCCGTGCTCGGTGCGCTCCTGTGCCTGCGCGGCAAGAAACTCGCCTCCCGCAAGGAATTCAATCCCGACAAGTGGGATAAATCTATCGACGAGAAGAACGACTACGAACCGGACTAAGGAGAGTTAGCCACTGCATCTCGAAGGTACCATAAAGAGTGTTACCTTCCACAGTCCCGAAAGCGGATTCTCCGTATTCCGGGTGAACGTGGAAGGAGAAAAAGCCCCCGTCGTGGTGACGGGGACTTTTCCCGATTTAGGGTCCGGCGAAAAGTTGCAGATGGAAGGGGAATGGGGCAATCACCCCAAGTACGGCAGGCAGTTCAAGTGCACGTCTTTCACGATTGCCGTTACCGAGAGTGAGAACATTGCAGAATACCTCTCCAGCGGGCTCTTCAAGGGCATCGGCCCCAAGACGGCAGAGGCCATCGTGAAGGTTTTCGGCGACGATACCGCCGACATCCTGGACAACCATCCCGAAATATTCCGCAAGGCAAAAATCAAGGGGCTCCCGGCCAAGAAGGTCGAAGCCTTCCTCGCCGCATGGCAACTGAACCGCCACAGCAGGGAAACGATGCTGTTCCTTTACGGGCACGGAATCGCGGGCAGTGTGGCAAAGCGCCTGTGGAACCAGTACGGGCAAGAAACCATCGCAAAGATTACCGAGAACCCCTACCTGCTCTGCGAGGAGGTGTGGGGTGTCGGGTTTTTGAAGGCAGACGAGATTGCGATGAAGGTCGGCATCCCGAAGGATAGCCCCAAGCGCCTGCAATCCGCCCTCATGTACGTACTGCAGGAATCCAGCTTTAACGAGGGGCACGTGTACCTCCCCAAGGACACCCTGCTCGAAAAGACGTTCCGGCTCTTGCGCATCCCGATGGAAGATGACGACGCCGTCTACGGGCTAATCCAGCAGTTCGATTACCTGTGCGAACGTGAGCGCATCCGGCGCGTAGACGACGACTGCTTCTACCCGCCGCTGTTCCGGGCAGAGCAGAGCATAGCGGACAACATCCTGTACCGCCTTGCGGGCAACGCGCTCCCGACCGCGGGCTTCGAGCGTTCCCTCATGGACTGGGAACACCAGCATAAGTTTGCCTTCGACCCCATACAGCGCAAGGCCATCGAGATGGCGCTTGCCTATCGCATTTCCATTATCACGGGCGGGCCCGGCACCGGCAAGACAACCATATTGAAGGGAATCCTCCACCTCGCGCAGAAGATGGACGAGAGCGTGTTCCTCGCCGCCCCCACGGGCCGCGCGGCAAAGCGCATGAGCGACCTGTGCGGCATCAAGGCACGCACCATCCACCGCATGCTCGAGATGGACCCCGTCACCAAGAAGTTCAACAAGAATATCGAGAACAAGCTCCCCTGCGACCTGCTTATCGTGGACGAGTTCAGTATGGTGGATACCTGGCTTGCGGCAGCCCTCTTCGAGGCCATACACGCAAGGACGCGCATCGTGCTCGTGGGCGACGCAGACCAGCTCCCGAGCGTTGGCCCGGGCAACGTGCTGAACGACCTCATCCGCTGCCCGCGGATACCCACGACACGCCTGCAGCACATATTCCGGCAGGCCGGCGGGAACGACATCGCCGACAAGGCAGCAAAGATCAACCAGGGAATTGTCCCCTCGCCCATCGATGGCCCGAACTTCCACTTTATCCCGTTCGAGGAACCCGAACAGGCCAAGAGCATTCTCGCGGATCTGCTTGCAACCGGCATCCGCAGCAAGATACAGATAGACCAGAAGACCGACCTGCAGATCCTTACCCCCATGCGCAAGGGCCCGCTCGGCGTGTTCGAACTCAACACGTTCCTGCAGAACCTGGTGAACCCGGGCATTACCCGCCACAAGATCATGGGTGTCGCATGGAGCGACGGCGACCGCGTGATGCAGATAAAGAACAACTACGACAAGAACGTGTTCAACGGCGATATCGGCATCATCTTCAAGGTGCACAAGGGCGACGACAAGGTCACGGTGTTCTACGACGACAAGACGGTCGAATACGAGGGAGACGAACTCGAGCAGCTCTCGCTCGCCTACGCCAGCACCATCCACAAGAGCCAGGGCAGCGAGTACCCGGCAGTCGTCGTGATTCTCGATTCGAGCCACTACATGATGCTCCAGAGGAACCTGCTATACACGGCGATTACCCGCGCGAAGGGGCATGTTTGGGTGCTTTCGGCCCCCGGAGCGTTTGCGACCGCAGTCCGGAATAACCGGAGCGTTCGCCGCTTTACGCGCCTGACCGAGCGTCTCGGATAGGGAAATCACCAAAAACCGCCCTTTTTCGGGCATTTTTCGCCTTTTTAAAGTAAAAAAAACATTTTCGTCTTTGCTTTTTTGCTCATTTTTGTTTATTTTCATAGAAAACAAACAGAGGTAACTCATGAACTTCAAAAAGATTCTTATTGGTTCGGCCATCGCCGCAACTACTTTTGGCTTCATTGCTTGTGGCGATGACAGCTCTAGCCCGAATACGCCTGTCAACCCGAACAATCCCGATGCCAAGCCCATTGACATCCCCAAGCAGTCTGCCCTTAGCCCGGTGATTTTCGAAAACCTGAAGATTACTCCTATGTCCAATGGTCAAGGTGGCACCCGCGGTTCTCTTTCCGGCATGATCAAGCTCGATGACGAATTCATCGATACGAGCGTGCCCTACACCGAAAAGGTCGATGTCAAGATCGACAGCGTCGGCTTTGCCGTGGGTAAAGTTGTCGGAGGGACTGTCTTCCAGGAAAAGGTCACCATCAACCTTGACGGTGTCGTGTTCCCCATCGAGCGCGTTTCCCTGTCGCAGAAGTTCTTTGAATACTCCGCCTTGAGCGACTGTGGCGACTTCAAGCTCTACATCTTCGTCTACTCCAGCAGCAAGGAAGCAGACCTTCAGACTTCGCTCTACACGAGTGTCGACACGTCTCTTACGTTCAACCGCCCGGAACAGGAATGCCAGGCAGCCCTGCCGCCTTCCTCCTCTTCTCCGGTCGTAACTCCGTGCTCTCCGGTTACCCCCCATCCGTTCACGCTGTCTAACAGCATGGGCACAAGCCAGAGCGCCATCAACTTCGAAACCGGCCTCGCCGACAATCCGCACATCACGATTAAGTTCGCGAACGATGCCGCAACCATCATTCCGGGCGCAGGCGTGACCGTGTACGAAGACAACTCCCAGACCACAGGTCTTGAAGCCGAAGTGCAGCCGGGCCAGACCCAGATCTGCCGCGAAGACTTCAGGAAGTCCAACTTCCAGTTCAGCGAAGAACTGACCAGCGGTCTCTGGCTCGACGTCATTGCCGCCGACGGCAAGGTCTACCCGGTGTTGATCAAGAAGTTCATGTCTGAAAGTGCCACCAAGGGTACCCTGGACATCATCTACTACAACTAGTCCTTAGTAAAGACCTTTACAGGAGCCCTCCCCTCACGGGAAGGCTTTTTTTATGGTGTTGAAATTTCTAAATTTGACCCCGTAACATTTAAACGGAGTAAATCATGCTCAAGAAGCTTTCCAACTTCCCCGGTATCAAGGGACCCGTCGTCACCATCGTGATGGATGGTTTTGGTATCACTGATAAGGTCGAAGGCAACGCCATCAAGGCTGCCCGCACCCCGACCCTCGACAACCTCTTCAAGATGTACCCGAACGTGCTTTTGAAGGCTCACGGTCGCGCCGTGGGTATGCCGACCAACGAAGACATGGGTAACTCCGAAGTGGGCCACAACGCCATCGGTGCTGGCCAGGTGTACAACCAGGGTGCCGCCCTCGTGCAGGACGCAATCGTCTCCGGCGACATCTTCGGCCGCGACGCCTGGAAGGAAATCGCCGCGAACGTGCGTGACCACGGTTCCGTACTCCACTTCATCGGCCTCTTCAGCGACGGCAACGTCCACTCCAACATCAGCCACCTCAAGGCCATGGTCGCCCAGGCCAAGAAGGAAGGCCTCAAGAAGGTCCGCGTGCACATCTTGCTCGACGGTCGTGACGTGCCGGAAACTTCCGCACTCGATTACGTTGGCCCGTTCGAAAAGTTCCTCGACGAACTCCGCAGCCCGGAATTCGACGTTTGCATTGCTAGCGGCGGTGGCCGTATGCAGATTACCATGGACCGTTAC
>CADCGB010000024.1 GCA_902800815.1 Fibrobacter succinogenes | reverse complement strand
CCGTACCATCATGAACACCATGATTCAGCTGTATGCAAGCTACAAGGAAACCTTGGAAAAGCAATCCATGGGCTTCAACATGAGCAACTGGGACCAGAAGCTGTTGAAGTACGGCGTACGCTTCGAAAAGGAAATGATGGACCTTTCTGTGAACATCCCTCTTGAAAAGGCTTTGGATCTCGGATGGGAAATCCTCGCCGATTGCTTCACTCCTGAAGAAACCGGTATCCCCACCAAGATGATCAATCAGTACTGGCCGAAGAAGTGGTAATATGGCTAAGGTCAAGTTAACTAAAAACGCCCTCAAGGCGGAACGTGACGCACTGAAGCGCTTCCAGCGCTATCTGCCGACGTTGCTTTTAAAGAAGCAGCAGCTGCAGATGGAAATGCGTACGCTCCAGGAGAAGGTGATGGCGAAACGCGAAGAAGAGGATAAGCTCCGCAAGAGTATGGCTTCGTGGATTTCGCTTTTTGCCGAACCCATTGAGTGGAAAAAGTATCTCTCGGTGAAGAGTGTCGAACAGGGCGAGGGTAACATTGCCGGCGTGAAAATTCCGACGTTTAGCGGCGTGGAATTCAACGTGAACATTCCGGACTTCTTTACGACTCCGGTGTGGCTCGACGATGGTATCCGCAGCTTGCAAGGTTTGATTTCCTTGCGCCTGGAACGCCGCGTGCTCGAAAAGCAGTACGAACTCCTTTCGAAGGAACTGCGTACCACGAGCCAGCGTGTGAACCTGTTCGAAAAGGTGAAAATTCCCGAGTCTAAGGATAACATCCGCAAAATCAATATCTTCTTGGGTGACCAGCAGACAAGCGGTGTGGCCCGTAGTAAGCTTGCAAAGGGCAAGGCTACGGCTAAGGCGCTTGCACTTGACGCCCAGAGTAAGGAGGTTGCCGCATGATTACTCCTATGAAGAAGGTGACCATTCTTACGCTTGCAAGCCATAAGGAAGAAACCCTTAAGGCTCTGCGCGAAATGGAAATTATCCATTTGACTCCGCTCCAGAATGCCGTTGGTGCATCTGTGAACGGTGCAAAGGGTGCTGTGGCCCGCGTGCAGAAGGCTATGGAAGTCGTTCCGGATAAGCTCCGCAAGGGTGTGACGCCTGCAGCGAAAGGTGCAAGCGGTGTAACGCTCGTCGAAGAAATCCAGACGCTCATTTCGGACAAGAAAAATGCCGAAATCCAGCTGGAACAAGCCAAGGAAGAACTTGAAAAGCTCCACGCTTTTGGAAATCTCGATCCGCGTACGGTCAAGGAACTCGCCGCAAAGGGTATCTTTGTTCGCCTTTATCTCGTCGATCTTTCCAAGGATCCTTTTGAAGTCGAAGGCGATAACGCTTACAAGCATGTCTTTGGCAAGGATGAAAATGGCACGTACATTGCCGTGTTCACGAAGGGCGATGCTCCTGCATCTGTGAAGGGTGCGTTTACGGAACTCGCCATGCCTCTCAAGTCGCTCGAAGAATATCGAATGATTGAAGAGGAATCGAACACGACGATTTCTGCTGTGGACGAACGCTTTGCCCAGCTTGCTTCTGTGAAGGACGATCTCGAAGACCGCCTTTTGGAAGTGACGGACCGTTACAATCTCGTGGAAGCTTCTGCAAGCATGCTCCAGAACAAGGGCCTTGCAGCTCTCCAGGGATTCTGCCCGGAACCGCGCGTTGCTGAAATCAGTGCGGCTGCGAAGGCAAACGGCTGGGGCATCCGCGTTGAAGATCCAACGGACGAAGATAACATCCCGACGCTTCTCGGCTACAACAAGCTTTCACGCCCGATGCAGTGCCTCTATGACATCATTGGCATTTCGCCGGGCTACAACGAAGTTGACGTGAGCTCTGTGTTCCTCTGCTTCTTTAGCCTTTTCTTTGCGATGATTGTGGGCGATATGGCTTATGGCCTGTTGTTCCTCGGTCTTGCGATGTTTGCTCGCTCGAAAATGCCGAAGGCAAGTAGTGCCGGATTCCACTTTGTGTATTTGATGAGCTGGGCGACTATCATCTGGGGCGCCATCAATGCAAACTTTCTTGGCCTTACGCCGGAACTTGCAGGGTGGAGCTACTACCTCGATATCGCTAACTACAACTTTATCCCGGAAGGCGTGCGCAACGTGCTCTACTGGATTCGCAGCTCTGCTCCGACGGATCCGACGCGCTTCGAAGCATACAAGCAGTTCTGCGAGACGTTTACGTTCTTGCCCGCTAGCTTTGTGCCAAAGGCTGCTGGAGCATCCCAGATGCAGCATATCCAGCTGTTTTGCTTCTGCATTGCCGTTGTGCATCTGAGCATTGCTCATGCGTGGAATGTCGTTGTGCGCCTCAAGCGCAAGTCTTCGACGTTCATGGCGCAGGTGGGCTGGCTCATGGGCGCTTGGGTCATGTTCTTCCTTGCATGCAACATGGTGCTTGGAATCGACATGCCGAAGTTCGTCATCCCGATGTTCATCGTGGAAGTTGTGCTTCTCGTGCTCTTTACGGTGCCGCCTAGCCGCCTCAAACAGGACTTCATCAGCATCCCGATGCTCGTGCTCGACATCGTGAACAGCTTCACCGACGTCATCAGCTATATCCGTCTCTTTGCTGTGGGTATGTCTGGTGCAGCAATCGCCGAAGCGTTCAATGGAATGCTCTCGCCGCTGTTTGGCTCTGCCGTGGGGGTTGCCGGTGCAGCTCTAGTTCTTTTGGGCGTTCATGGCCTGAACATTGCACTTGCCGTGATGGGCGTTGCAGTACCGAATACAATGGTGACTCTCGCTAAAATGGGTGCTGCAGCTGCGCTTGGCATTGCGGCTATGGGCTCTGCCCTTGGTTGCGGAACGGCCGGTATGTCTGCTATCACGATGTGGAAGAAGGCTTACGCTCAGGGTAAGTCCGCTCTCTTCACGCTTCTCGTGTTCGTCGGTGCTCCGATTTCCCAGACGATTTACGGCATGTTGCTCATGAACTTCATCTTGAGCAAGGCTGCTGAACAGGGCTTTACGAACTGGGGCGGCTGCCTCGGTGCTGGTATCTTCGGTGGCCTCGGCATGATGGCTTCTGCTTGGTACCAGGGCAAGTCTGCTGCAGTGGCTTGCGATGCTCTCGGTGAAACCGGCAAGGGCATGGTGAACTACTTGATGGTTCTCGGTATCGTCGAAACCGGCGCTTTGTGCGTGCTCGTGTTCTCCATGATGGTGCTTTAATCCAGCGAGGTAACACGTATGGATCAAGCTCAACTTTTAACGCTCGCGAAACTCGGCGCGGTGGCGGCCTTGGGCCTTGCCGCGGTGGGTTCTGCGCTGGGCTGCGGGACTGCCGGCATGGCGGCCATCGGAGCCTGCGGGACTGCCGGCATGGCGGCCATCGGGGCCTGGAAGAAGGCGTATCTCAAGGGTAAGAACGCGCTGTTTACGCTGCTCATTTTCGTGGGCGCGCCGATTGCGCAGACAATCTACGGCATGTTGCTGATGATGTACATCCTGAACAAGTCCCAGGCGGCTCCGGCTAACTGGGCTGCATACCTGGGTGTGGGCATCTTCGGTGGCATCGGCATGATGGCCTCAGCCTGGTACGTGGGCAAGTCCGCTGCGGACGCCTGCAATGCCCTCGGCGAAACCGGCAAGGGCCTCGTGAACTACCTGATGGTGCTTGGTGTCGGCGAAACCGTCGCGCTGTTCGTCATGGTGTTCTCCATGATGCTCGTGTCGTAGAGACCGCTCTCACTATACAGAGAAGGGCCTTAACGGCCCTTCTTGTTTTTATCCCCCGAGAAGTTTTTCTACTTCGGCGATAATCTTGTCGCGTTTCCCGCACCAGCTGGGGGCGAGGAGCATGTCGCTCGGGCTTTCGCCGCTGAATCGCTCGATGGCGGTATCGGGCCCGATAATCTTTATCATCTCTGCGACGGCGTTGCAGTATTCCTCGAATTCCAACAGCCTGATTTCGCCGGCGGAGAAGTCTTGTGCCATCACGGTGCCCGCGACAATGTGCAGCGGGTGGATCTTCACGGCGGCAAGCTTCAAATCGCGAACAACTTCAGCCGTACGCTTGAAGTCTATCAGAGTCTCACCGGGGAGTCCGACAATCACGTGCGTGGTGACGGTGAGTCCCGCCGCCTGGCAGCGCTTGACTGCATCCTCGAACTCGGCGAGCGTGTGCTTGCGGTTTATTGCCGCAAGAGTGAGATCGTTCGCGGTCTGTAGGCCTATTTCCACGATAATCGGCTTCTTGCGGTTCATCTCCGCGAGGTACTCGATCTTCTCGTCTTCAAGGCAGTCCGGGCGCGTCCCTATGGCGAGTCCCGCGACTTCCTTGTGCCTGATAATCGGGTCGATAATCCCCTTCAGGTGCTCGAGCGGTGCATGCGTGTTCGTGTATGGCTGCAGGTAGGCGAGGATGCCCGCGTTCGGGTACTTTTCGCGCAGACGCGGCACGAATGTATCGAGCTGTTCCTGGATGGAAACCTTCGCCTGGTCGAACACCGGGCTGAAACTGCGGTTGTTGCAGTAGCTGCAACCCGAGAATCCCTTAGTGCCGTCGAGGTTCGGGCAACTCATGCCGCCGTTCAGCGGGAGCTTGCGCACCTTCTGGTAGTTCGGGAAAATCTTGAGCAGCAAATCGCGGTAGGGAGTGTAATGCATACCAGGAAAAATAGATTAAAGACGTGGAATAATCATATAATTTTCTATGTTTCCTGTTGAATTTGGGCTTCAAGGAGAAATAAGATGCATTTTCGCGCCAGTTCCCTCGCTATTTCGCTTTCGTTAACGATGTTTGTCGCCTGTAGCGACGATGATTCCTTCATTTCAAGGTCTCAGGGCCTTCCAAGCGAAGTGGCCGATATGGACGAACTGGAATCCTTCGCATGCAGTGACGAATTCAAGAGCGAGAAGGTCTATGTGGCAGACCTCAAGCGGGACTATGAATGCGATGGCGATAGATGGATTAGGGTCGATGACGAGGAAACGTCTAGCTCGTCTTCTGTCAGGTCATCTTCCAGCGACAGGGCTAGTTCTAGCAGCATCCGGAGTTCTTCCAGTAGCGTGCGGTCTTCGAGTAGCCTAGGGTCTTCTAGCAGCACTCCTTATAGTTCCGTCAGTTTCGATTTCACCAAGGACGAGGCGTTTAATCCGAACATCCAGTACGGCGAACTGAAGGATGCACGCGACGGGCATGTCTACAAGACGGTCACTGTCGGAAGGCAGGTCTGGATGGCGGAAGACCTTGCCTTCGAGTATGTGGTGAACGATGAACCCTTTGAGAATTACTGCGGCACGGATTCCTGCAAAATTTTAGGTCGTTATTATACCTGGGCGGCTGCTATGGATAGTGCCGGTATATTCGGCACAACGGGCAAGGGGTGTGGTATGGACACAAAATGTTCGCCGGCATATCCGGCGCGAGGCATTTGCCCCGAAGGCTGGCACGTGCCGACAAATCAGGAATACAACAGCATGATACTTTATGCCGGTGGGTCTTATGAGGCTGCATTAAAGATAAAATCTCAAGTTGGATGGAAAGATTCCCTAAATTCGGACATCTATGGCCTGTCTTTCTTACCCGGTGGGCGAAGCACGGCGATAGGAAATATAAAAGACATAAGTGGAACGTTCTCGTGGACATCTACTGAATACGATGAGAGATTTGCTGCATGGTTTATTTTGTCGAGTCGTAGTGCCGGAATTGTCTACAACCATACCAAGAACATGGCGAACGCTGTCCGCTGTATCAAGGATACCCTGGTCGAAGATTCCTTCTATGATACCATTACCATAGCACAGCCCTGCAGAACGGAGCAGGAAGACAACTGCACTTATGGAGAATTTACCGACCCACGAGACAATCAGGTCTATAAAACGATAAAGATTGGTAATCAGGTCTGGTTTGCCGAGAACTTGAAGTACGAGACATCGATTAGCCGTTGTTACGCCAACGATTGCGATTTATATGGCCGTTATTACCTATGGAGGGATATTGCGAACAATGGAGGAGACCTTTGCCCTGCTGGTTCGCACATGCCGTCTAAGGAAGAATGGGAAACTTTATTCTGGGCTGTCTCTGGGGCTAACGCATCTGGAGCTGCGCTGAAATCGCCTACCTGGCGAAAGAGAAAGGAAGTTGACCATTTTGGTTTTTCGGCTTTGCCGGCTCGCGAGTTCTATGGGAGTTCGTGGGGGAACAGTAATACAGATTACGCCGAATTCTGGTCTTCGACAAAAGGGGAAAATGGTGTCTATAGTTTATCTTTGTTCGATGACAGCGATGTATGCTATCTTGATGAGTTCAAGTATTACACAAGCGACTATATGTATGCCATCCGTTGTATCGTGGATTCGGAATAGTGCTTAGATACACTTGATACACTTTGGTACGTTCGTAAACAATCCTGTTCCTTTTCGTAACCGAAAAAAGGCATTTTATAGAAGTAAAATGCCGGCCCATATTTTATATTCTGGGCGAACAGATGACTCTAGGCGAAAAAGCGAGGTCCTTATGAATCTTTCGAGCGTGAAATTTGCGTGCGCGGCCGCGGCCCTGGCCGCCGCCCCGTTGATGGCACAGAACGTGCTGACGAATGGCGACATGTCTTATGGTGATGGCGGCTGGTACCTGTGGAACAACCCGGATGGCCCGGCGAAGGTGGACCTGCAGCTCGGTCAGATGGGCCTCGGTGTGGATGGCTCCGAGGGCGTGAAGGTCACGGTGACCGAACTTCCGAACCCTTCCTGGGGCCTGCAGTTGCAGCCCCCCAAATGGCTTGCCGATTCCGCCTACTACACGCTAAGGTTCAAGGCGAAGGGTAACATGCCTATCAACGCCATCGTGCAGGGCGGCGCACCTGACTGGCGCCAGAAGGAAAGTGCCTCCTTCATGCTGACCAAGGACTGGAAGGAATATTCCATGGTGTTCCTTGCCGACCAGAAGGGCTACGGGCTCAACAACGTCACGTTCCATGTGGGCCTCGCCAAGGGCTGGATGCAGATGGACGATGTGGAAATCGAGAAGGTGGAAGGTCTCGATGACATGACCTGGTACAACAATTCCGCCGCCCGCATCGATAGCCTCCGCAAGAAGGACTTTACGCTCAAGGCTGCCCCCGGCACGCAGGTGAAGGTGGAACTCATGCGCCACGCATTCCCCTTCGGTACAGCCCTCGCGCTTTACCCCAGCAAGGACAGCGTGGAAACCTGGTACAGGAAGACCGCCAACAAGTACTTCTGGTACGGCGTGCCCGAGAACCAGTTCAAGTGGCCGGAATACGAACCCAAGAAGGGCAAGATCCGCCGCGACGAATTCAAGCAGTACCTGGACTACGTGAACGACTACAAGTGGGGCTTCCGCGCGCATACGCTCGTGTGGGGCCATCAGGGCTACGGCTTCGACAAGCATTTCAGCAACCAGGGGAGCTGCAAGGACATCTCGAACAAGATCAAGGACCGCATCACGCGTGACCTCAAGGAATATAAGGGCCGTATCAAGGAATACGACGTGTGGAACGAGGCTTTCCACGAGCCGTTCATCTTCAACAAGTGCGGTTGGGACCTGTTGGACTCCGCACACGTTTGGGCTCATCGCGCCGACCCGGATGCCCGCCTCTTCATCAACGAGTATAACGTGGTCTCCGCCGGCGAAACCGAACGCCTCTACGATATCGTGAAGGGAATGCTCGACCGCAAGGTGCCCGTGCACGGCATTGGCGTGCAGTGCCACTTCGGCGACCGTCAGCTGAACCCGAACTTCATCAAGAAGCGCCTCGACAGGCTTGGTTCCCTCGGGCTGCCCATCAAGATTACCGAACTTGACTTTGGTGACTGGCAGAAGGGCATGTACTTCGGCGAAGACGAACAGGCCCGCCGCTACGAGATGGTCCTGCGCATCGCCTTCAGCCATCCGGCCGTGGAAGGCATTGTGCTGTGGGGCTTCTGGGATGGCCGCCACTGGGTCAAGAACGGCGGTATCGTTGCCATGGATGGTCGCGAGAAGCCTGCCGGCAAGCTCATTTACGACTTGTGGCACAAGGTGTGGACCACCAACGGAACCTTCAAGGCCGATGAGAAGGGCGAAGTGAAGTTCCGTGGTTACCCCGGCAAGTACAAGGTGACCATCGACGGCAAGAGCGAGATGGTGGAACTGAAATAACACGAAATTACCCCTGAGAAACCTCAGGGGTTTCTTTTCTATATTTCCTTACATGAAGAAAAATCTCCCGGGTATTTTGTGCTTGCTCGCCATGCCCTGCAGCATCCTCATCTTCGTGAAGGTGCAGGCCTTGTCGGGCGATTTGCTGGCGCTCGTTGCCGCAGTGCTTTTCTATATCGCCGTCATTGTCGTATGTGCGCTCGTGTTCAACAAGCCGGACCCGCGCAACGTGCCGATGGAGCACCCGATTGTGAAAGATGAAACGCCGGCCAAAGATGCCGAGACAAACGACACTGGGAAGGAAAACTAAATGTCTATCGAAGATCGTTCTACGCTTGTTTTTGCGACCGGGGTAGGCCGCGTTAAAGAGGAAAAGCCCAAGGCGGAACGCCCGCAGGGTGACGGCGTTGTGCGCATAACGCTCAAGCGCCTCGGTGGTGGCAAGATGGCCAGCGTCGTCACGGGAGTCCCGCTTGATGAGGACGAACTCAAGGACTTGGCCCGTGCGCTCAAGCAGAAGTGTGGGGTAGGCGGCTCCGTAAAGGACTTCAATATCGAGATTCAGGGCGATAAACGTAATATTTTGAAAACAGAACTCGAGAAAAAGGGCTATACTGTTAAGCTCTCGGGCGGTTGATTGCTCCCTAAATGCACTTTGGTGCTCTTTTTTTTGAAAACTTGTCTATATTTATTCCTGTAAGGGAATAGAAAATGACAAAGAACCTTTTTAAAGTTTGTATCGCTCTTGTTGCTACTGTGGCCGCGTCTACGCAGGCACAGGAATTTAGTTCCAAGTATTTTGACTGCTGGATGGAGAACGTCGCTCACGTGGATGCCTCCGAGATTCAGCGCCTGGGTATCAAGACCTACGGTGACGCATGGATTTGTGGCTGCTTTAACGTCGAGGATACCGATGGCGAGGACTGGCAGGAAGGGGAAGTGCTCACGAAGGTGAACAAGGTCTGGGACTTGCCTCCGTTTGAGGTTTACCCCTGCCGCGCGAAGGACTGCAGCGACACGAGCGAGACCTACCAGAAGAGCCTCGACTTGTGCGTGGACCACCTGAATAACAGCGGCTTTACGCTTTCCGACTTCAAGGAAGGTGGCAAGGTGGCAGACGCCATCGCGCAGAAATTCCCCGAATCCAAGAAAAAGGCCAAGAAGGATGACGACTCCAACTTGACCGACTTCGGCAAGTACCTCGATGCCCGCAAGGACCGCTCCGACAGTATCCTCTGCTTCTTCCAGTATCACGAACGTCCGGGTACGGAACGATTCCTGGACTGGGACAAGAAGGGTGTGTTCAGCATCTCCGGCCTGCCCGAGAAACTTTTGCCTGAGTCCATCGGCAGTTTCCCCGACTATAGCGACGTGCGCTGCAAGGATGGGAACGAATGGTCGGGCTTCCTCGTGAACGGCTATATCGAGAACGTGATGCACGTGGATGCCGAAGGCAAGTTCCACGGACACGAGATTGGTTATGGTAACGACCTCACGCTGCCTGCCAAGCAGGGCAAGGATTTCGGCAAGGTGCTCTACTCCGTCGACTACGTCCACGGGGTGAAGAACGGTACCGCCAAGTTCTACCGCTACAGCGCGATGGACAACATCGGCGTGACCGACAAGAAGGTTTTGAAGAAACTCGAGAAGTACTACTTCTTGCACTTGGAAGTACCCTACCGTAAGGGTGCGGTGCACGGCGTGGTGAACATGTTCTCGCACAAGGGATTCCTTATGGCCGAAGTGCCGTACTGGGACAACACGATTCACGGCCGCGTGGTGGTACACTACCCGTTCGTCGAGGACGTGAAGGCGATCGAGGCTGCTGACAAGAAGGAACTCAAGCGCATCTCCAAGATTAAGAAGAAGAAGGACAAGGAAGCAGCCATGGAAGCCTTCCAGAAGATGAAGGAAGAGCGCGAGAAGAACAAGCCCAAGGACAAGGTCACGATTGACTACAAGAAGGGCAAGCTCAACGGCCCGAACGACCTCGGATACTCCTTCGGTAATTACCGTGACGGCAAGCTCGATGGCAAGTACATGACGTTTACCGTGAAGGAAACCTGCTATGACTGGATCCCCGTGAACGGCCAGGAAGGCTTGGATTCTACGACTACGAACAAGGTTTGCCTTACCGAGAAGCAGGACAAGAAGAGCTGGGGTACGTTCCGTAATGGTGAACTCCAGGGCCTGATTGAATGTGCGAACGGCATCAAGGGCAAGGAGAACGTGGACTGCGACCACGCTTACTAGGCGGTGTAGCGCCTCGATGACAAATCGGGCGCTTTTAGTTATATTTTGTCGCGAACTTGAAAGGCCGTAAGGCCTGAAGGTTGCATGCCTGGTTAGTTTAACAGGATAAAACGCGTCCCTCCTAAGGATGAGCTCCGCGTTCGAGTCGCGGACCGGGTATTACGCTGGCGAATTAAATCGCCAGCGTTTCTTTTTTTGTAACTTTACATCGTGAATAAAAAGTACATTGCCATTGTTGTCATGTTCGGGATATTGCTCCTGCTTCCGTTTACGGTGCAGGCGGTTGCGGACCTGCGTGGCGATAAGCGGTTTGTTTCCCTCGACATCTTTAAGGACGTTGTCTATACCCCCTTTGTGCGGGAGTCGAACCTCTCAGCAGGGGCGATGCGCCTGGATAGCGTCTGGCGTGCGGCGCGCGAGTCCATTGCCGCAGGTACGGAGGCGGGCGAGGCTCTGGAGCCGGTAATCGGTGCACTTTCGGATTTGGAGGCGGTCGCGCTGACCGTCAATGCGTATGCGCAGCTCGATACTGCGGAGGCGGGCTACAAGCTGCTCAAGCAGGCGGACACGTTGCTTGCTAGCCTCGAGGACGAGCCCGAGAACTTCAAGGCGGCAGATTCTACCCTGAAGGCGGTCGTGGGCGAGTTCGGGCAGTTCTCGCTGGTGCGCGCGTTCCTTGCAGTAAAGCATTACGGCGTATGGACGAGCCGCTACCTGCGGGCGTTCGAGAAGAAGGTGGAAGACGAGAATGCACTGGTGCTTGCGGTGCGCCCGCGCTACCAGCTTGCGGTATGGAATATCTTTAACGACCCGGGCGAGAAGGTTGTGCTCGGTGCGGGCGAGGGACGCTGGCTGTTCTACCGGCAGGATGTGGAATTCCTGGTGCAACCGTCCCCGCTGGATGTGCGTAGCGCGAAACTCGACAACCCGGTGCAGGCGATACTCCGGTTCCGCGACCAACTGAAGGCGAAGGGCGTGGAACTCCTTGTGGTGATTACTCCGGGCAAGCCGAGCGTGTATCCCGAAAGGCTGACCGGCGCGGCTGATGCGGGCGCATCTCTGGGCACGACTGCCGCCGGTCACGGTAAGGCGATTCTCGATTCGCTCACAAGACTTGGGCTCAATACGGTGGATTTATACACGCCCTTGCTAGCCGCAAAGGCTGATGATGCAAAACTTGGACCGCTTTATCTGGACGATGACACGCACTGGACTCCGCGCGGGGCAGAACTTGCTGCGGGGGAAATCGCGGCTGCCGTAAAACGTTTGGAATCCGATGGGAAAATTAAGTTAGAGGAACTCCAGAAGCATGCGGATGGTAGTTATCCCTTGAGTTTTGTGACGAAAGATTCACTTGCCGACCGTATGGGCGATATCGGCGAGATGAGCGGGCTCAACAAGTTCAATGTGTTCAAGGTACAGCAGGTGACGGGGCATGTGGTGTCGCAACAGAATATCATAGAAAGAATTGGTATGGCTAAGAGTAGTGCTAATTGCTTGGATTCCTTGATGAAGGATTGTCCCGAACGTAACGATTCCTGCTATTTTGCAAAGAGTAGTCCCTGTGATGAAGATGATGCTGCCTGTGTGCGTGCTTTGACAAAAAGTTGTCCTAAGGGTAGTGCGTTTGATTCATGCTACCATGTTAGAATGAATCCATGCGAGGAAGACGATTCGCTTTATTACGACACGACCGTCACTCCCTTCAAGGACGATTTCCGCAAGGCGCAGATTTTGATTCTCGGTGACAGTTTCAGCCGCATTTACCAGACTGATTCGCCGGTGAACGCAGGCTGGATTGCGCATTTTGCTAAGGAGATGGGCCGGCCTGTCGCAAGCATCGTGAGCGACGGCGGCGCTTCGACATTGGTGCGCGAGAAACTCGCCCGCAAGGCAGGCGTGCTCAAGGGCAAGAAACTCCTGATTTGGGAATTTGTGGAACGTGACCTCCGCTTTGGTGCGGAAGGCTGGAAAGAGGTTGATTTCTAATGGCTAGGCATGGAACGCCCACTCCGGGGCAGGCAATTCTGGAAGGTATCGAGTGGCTCAAGATGGACAAGGCCGAATTCGCGCGCCGTATCGGAGTCCCGATGGAAACGCTCGAGGGCCTGATTGCGGGTACGGTCGAGATTACTCGTGAACTTGCCGAATCACTTGAGTCCGTAACGGGGAGCCCTGCCGCCTACTGGCGTATGCTTGCTTCGAAGGCAAAGAAGGTTTGATATGAATATCATTGATGCAGTTTCTTGTATGTGTGACCTCGCGAAAGGCGAGGCGGAACAGTTTGACGTAATTGCCTCGAATTCCCATTCCGAGGGGCTTTCCGTTTTTCAGGGGCAGGTGCAGAATACCGAGATTTCTGATTCCGTGGGGCTAGGCCTGCGTGTCATCAAGGATGGACGCCCGGGCTATGCGCATACCGAGCGCCTTACCAAGGAGGCGATTGCGCAGACCATCAAGGATGCGGTTTGTCACACGCAGTGGACCGAGAAGATTGATATTGAACTCCCCGGACCGGTCGATGTGCCGGCGGGCCAGCCGAACTACAATCCCGAACTCGAGAGCCTCTCGCTTTCGCAGATAAAGGACTTCTGCATCGATCTCGAGAAGGCGACCTTCGCGAAGTCGAAGGAAATCGAGAATATCCCGTACCTGGGTGGCGATACCAATAATGAAACGTTTGTTATCGCGAACAGCAAGGGCGCGCTCTATACCGTCCAGTCAAACTACGTGTCTGTCGGTGCGGGTGCGGTTGCAAGCCGTGACGGCGTGAAAAAACTTGGTAATTTCGTGAAGTCCGGCCGCGACTGGAAGGAATTTACCGTAGAGGAGATTGCTTCCCGTACGGCGGAATATTCAACCGAACTTTTTGGCGCGAAGAAGATTGAAGGCGGGAACATTCCCGTAATCTTCTCGGAACGTGTTGCCTCGAGGTTCCTTGCGATGTACCTCAATCCCTTTGTTGCAGAGGCGATGCAGAAGGGAATGTCGCGCCTTGTGGGCAAGGAAGGCACAAAGATTGCAAGCGATGCGTTCTCCATCTGGAGTGACCCGCAGGGTGAAATGTTCCAACACGTGAACTATGTGGACTCCGAAGGCGTCCCTGCACAGCGCGTGAAAGTGGTCGATAACGGCATTTTCAGTTCTGCGCTCTACAACCTGGAAACGGCATCCAAGGCGGGCCGTAAGTCTACCGGTAACGGGATTCGCGGCTTTGGTTCCAGAATGTCGACGGCGTTCTTCAACCTGCTGGTACCCGCGGGCGACAAAACTACGGCGGAGCTTCTCAAGCTGTTCCCCAAGTGCCTGCTGGTTGCCCGCCTGGAGGGCAATTCCGGCTGCAATGCAGTCTCCGGCGAACTGAGCATCGGTGCGCACGGGTTCTGGTGCGAAAACGGGGTGATCCAGCATCCGGTCGATGGCGTGACACTCTCCGGCAATTTCTTCGATATTATTCAGAATATTGTTGCCGTCGGAAACGAATACTACAGTGCGTTCTCGAACTACAAGGTGCCTGCGCTCGCGGTTTCAAATCTTGCTGTGAGTTGTTAAATGCGCCGGAAGGCGCCCACGCAAATAATCCGCACAGACCATATTTTTTAACCAGAATAGGGCGGATTATTAAGTGTCGGGAGGGCCTTAGGGAGGGTAAGCCCGTGGCGACCCTCCCTTGTCTCATAAATTTTTACCTAAATTTTTTTTTTGTGTAAAATAAAAAGGAGAAGAAAATGAAGCGTTTGTTGTTTGTCGTCTTGGCTTGTTGTGCATTTTTTACGGCCTGCTCCGACGACGATTCGGGAAATTTCCTTGCGAAAGACGAAACACCTGACCTGGGTGAAGACTCAAGCAAGGGCACAAAATATATTCCTCCTTGCGCGGATGAATGTGCGTATGGCGTGTTGGAAGATAAACGCGATGGTCATTCCTACAGAACGGTAAAAATCGGGGACCATGTCTGGATGGCGGAAGACCTGGATTACCGAACCAGCGAAAAAATGTGGTACGAAGGTTATGGGGATTGTGTCGAGAACATCTACGGAGATTGCGTGCATCACGGATTGTATTATACGTGGATTGAAGCAATCGACAGCGCCGGTACTTATGATAAATACGGTATCAAGTGCGGTTATAATGACGAGTGCGAACTTCCGGAACCACATCAAGGAATTTGCCCCGAAGGGTGGCATTTACCTTCGTATGACGAATTTGATGAACTTTATTATGCCATGGGAGAAAAATACGGGGCCATGCAGGCGACAGGTTTCCCATCGTGGACAAATGCTACGGATGCCTATGGCTTTTCAGCATTACCGGCAGGGTATATTTCTGCTGTGGATGGTGACCTTGATGGTCTCGGTACAAATCTTGGATATTGGACCAGTTCCATCACAGATGGAAGAGTAGAAAGCTGGTATGTGCATTCTACCTCATTTGGTCATACAATTGATAACAGATACCTTGGCTATATGGTCCGTTGCATCCAGGACTAGCCGTTTTTAACGGCCTTTTTCTGGCGGTAAATTAGCACAATCAGCCACACAAGGCCTGTGATAATCATGAGGCTGCAGAGCGTCTGCCCGCGGCTCATGCCGAACAGGTCAATGCGCCCCAGGTGGGCATCGGGCCTGCGGAAGAATTCGATAAAGAAGCGGAATATTCCATAGCCCATCAGGTAGAGGCAGGGCATCTTGTCGCGCAGTATGGGGATGCGCCTTAGGTTATAGAGAACCGCGAACAGGATGACGCCCTCGAAGCACATTTCGTAGAGTTGGCTTGGGTGGTGCAGAATTGGGTTCGTAATGGGGCTGTCGTGTGCCATCGGGAAGAACATACCGATAGGGCTCGTAGTCACTTCGCCGAAGAGTTCCCCATTGATGAAGTTGCCATAGCGGCCCCAGGTATAGGCGAGCGGTGCCGCAAGGAAACTCAGGTTGAGCGTCTTCCACACGTCCATCTTGTTACGCTTCATTCCGATAATCGCGAAGATAGTACCAAGAATCATGCCACCGTGGTAGCTCATGCCCGCAATACCCGTAAAGTGCCAACCGAGACCGTCGTGGGTGAGGGGAATCAGGATTTCGAACGGGTTGGCGAGGTAGTAGCCCGGCTTGTAGAAGAAAACGTACCCGAGGCGTGCACCGATGAGGATGCCCGCGATGGCCCATACGAACAGGTTGTCGAACTGTTCCTTGGTGTAGCCCAGTTTTTCTTTCGAGTTGATTTTCCACATGGTAAAGTAGGCGGTGAAGAACGCGAAAATGTACATCACGCCGTACCAGTGCACCTGGAAATTTACGAACGGTATAGTGAATGCTATTCCGTCAAAGTAGGTCGGTATCAAGTTCCACCAGGATGGTTCCATATTGTCCTCCTCTTTTTACTTTGCCTGCCACAGGTTCTGGTGAGCCCAGTAGTTCATGATCATCGCCACCACTTGGCAGGCAGGCTGCGAGCGGTAGCCCTGTAGGTCGTGTACCTGCATAACTACGACGACAATCGCCTTCTTGGGGTCGTCCTTCGACTGCGCAAATCCCATGAACCATTCGTATCGTCCGTTCGGGTCGTTACCGTCGAGCGAACCCGTCTTGCCGCCAATGTTTAGGGCGTTGAAATTCTTGCGGGCCATATTCTTGGTCGATATGTGCTTCCTTGCGGTTCCGTTCGTGACGGAGCGAAGCATGGCGGCCCGTAGCCCGTAGTAAGTGTTCTCGCTGAACTTACCCACGTCGAGAGCGATTCGCTGCTTGGGGGCGATGCCTTCGAGGTCTTTCGCCCACGGGATTTCGAGAGGTTTCTTGGCGAGTATGGAACGCACCTGCGCGGCCGCTAGGAGGGGAGAGAGGGTTGTCGACTGGATAAACCCGCAGCTCACTTCGGCAAGCCCGTATCCGGAATCGGGAGGTGCATAGTTCGAGCGCCCGGGGAGGCCGCCGGGGAAGTTCGTGTTGTATCCGAGCATCTTTGCCGCGTCGCGCAGGCGCTTCGCCCCGACGTTCAGGCCGATGATGCCGAGCGGTGGGTTTGCGGACTTCGCGTAGGCATCCTGCAACTCGATGGTAGGGCCCGCATAGTTCTCGGGCACGCGCAGCTGGTTCTTGTACAGCGTGTGGTGCGCGCCCCTGTCGGGTATCGGCGAGTTGAGCGAGTAGCGGTTGCTTTCCATTGCGGCGGCAATCGTGATGGTCTTTGCAAGCGATGCGGCGGGGAAGGTGTTCCTCGAAATGTAATCGGGTGCGTTCTGCACCTTGTAATCCTTGGTTTCACCCCAGGCGATAATCTCGTTGCTGTTTGGTTCCACCACAAGAATCGCGCTGTGCATGGGCTTGAAACGCCTGAGCATGTTGTCGATTTTTTCGGCGAGGAACACGTCTTTCTGGTTCTTGATGTGTACCGAATCGACAATTTCTACTTCGGGGGGATTTTCAGGGGTGACCGCGGCAGTCACTGCCGCCTGCGTGTTCTCGAGGTTTTCATTTCTCTCGGATTCTTTCGTGGCGGCTTCCGTTGATGCCTTTGCCTCGCCGAAAAGACTCTTTACTGTGGACTCGGTTAATGTATCCTTCACCTTGATTGCTCGGTGCGCTTCCTTGAGCGAATCAATGATGGATGAATCCACACGGAGAGTGTCCGTGATCCATTCTTTGGATGTCGCCGTAGGATCATTGCCGTTTACGACGAATCCTTTCGGTTGCGCCGCCTGTTCGCCGCTCTTGAATATGCACGAACCAATCAGGGCGCAGACTGCAACAAATATGGCAATAGCGATGCAACGGTTACGTAATCTCTTTTTGTAAGGGAGTCGGTTCTGGGGGTCGTAATAATACTTCATCGGGTTACTTGAAAATAGTCTTGCGGTAGTAGGCGAGTTCGGCGATGCTCTCGCGGATATCGTTCAACGCCTCGTGACGCTTTTCCTTCTGGAATTCCGCGAGGTCCGGGTACCAGCGGAACGTAAGCTCCTTGATGGAACTCACGTCCACGTTCCTGTAGCACAGCCAGTTGGTAAGTTCGGGCATGTACTTGTACAAGAAGCGCCTGTCCTGCGTGATGGAATTGCCGCACAGTACGTTCTTTGTCTTTTCGGTAAAAGGCTTGATAAAGTCGAGAGTCACTTTTTCGGCATCGGCGGTGGAGTATTGCGAATGCCTGCAACGTTCTACAAGCCCGCTCGCCGTATGGTGCTTGGTATTCCATTCGTCCATGGATTCAAAGACGTTCTCGCCTTGGTGAATGGCAATGACAGGCCCTTCGGCCAGGATGTTGAGTTCTGCGTCGGTTACAATGGTCGCAATTTCCAGGATGACATCCTTTTCGGGGTCAAGTCCGGACATTTCCAAATCCATCCAGACCAGGTTTCTAGAACTTTTCTTTTTTGCCATATCGTCGGTAAATTTAGTTTTTTGTACCGGCATGTAAATTTGTCAAAATAATTTTGGACGTTTTGTCCGCCTATTTTTACGCTTCGTCAAACTTCGATGCTAATGAGAAATAAAACACTTTATTGTAAGAAAATTATTTGCTATATTCGCCACGTTAATTTGTTACACACAGGAATACACTATGGAAGAAGTAGTAATTACCGGTATGGGCTGTGTTTCGGCCCTTGGAAATTCCCCTGACATCCTCTGGGACAACCTTTTGCAGGGCAAGTCCGGCGTTGCCAAAATTGATAGGTTCGACGTTTCTGCACTGCCGGTCCAGATAGCGGCCGCTGTCAGGGAATTTGACGGTTCCGAGTTCTTTAGCACCCGCGACCAGTCCAGGTTCTCGAAGTGCATCCAGTATGCCGTCTATTCTGCCTTCCAGGCGTTAAAGAATGCCGGTGTTGACCCGAAGGCCGAAGATCCGTCCCGTTCCGGCGTGATTATCGGTGCCGGTATCGGTGGCATGAATACCTATACCGACAACGCAGTTACCTGGGGTACCCGTGGCCCGACCCGCGTTTCTCCGTTCTTTATCCCGATGTCCATTACGAACATGCCTGCAGGCGAAGTTTCCAACCGCACCGGCTGGATGGGTCCCTGCTTCGCTGTGGTTTCTGCCTGTGCGACATCGAACCATTCTATCGCGGCTGCATTTGATGCTATCCGCCTAGGTCGTGCTGACATCATGCTCGCCGGCGGTACCGACGAGACGGTGAACCCGCTCGCTCTCGCTGGCTTTACCAACATGCACGCCCTCTCCAAGCGTAACGATGACCCGGCCACTGCTTCCCGCCCGTTCGACAAGGACCGCGACGGCTTCGTGATGGGCGAAGGTTCCGGCATTCTCGTGCTTGAAAGCCTCTCGCATGCAAAGAAGCGCGGCGCGAACATCCTTGCCCGCGTTGCTGCTGTCGGCATGAGCGCCGATGCGCACCACATGTCCGCCCCGCGTGAAGACGGCGAAGGCGTGCGTCTCGCAATCGAAATGGCGCTCCGCGACGCAGGTATTTCCCCGAAGGAAGTGGGCTACGTGAATACCCACGGTACGTCGACCCCGCTCGGCGACGTTGCTGAATGCTCCGCCCTCGAGAAGGTGTTCGGCGCATCTGACTCCCTGAAGATCAACTCCTCCAAGTGCATGATCGGTCACGCCCTCGGTGCTGCCGGTGCCCTTGAGGCCATCATCACGGTGAAGTCTCTGCAGAACCAGATGATTCACGCTACGACGAACGTGTTCAATCTGGATGAACGCATCCACCTCGATGTTTGCGCGAACAAGAACACGAGTCATAACTTCAAGTATGCCCTGTCCGACGGATTCGGCTTCGGCGGCCAGAACAGCGTGCTTCTGTTGGCCCGCGACTAGTTCGGGGCTATACGCAATATTCCGTGAAAACCCTGCCTTCGGGCGGGGTTTTCCTTTTCTATCTTTACAGGCGTGAAGTTTTCACTGTTAAAGAGCCTTGCTGTTTTCGTGTTCGCACTGGTTTGCCTTGTGCAGTCCACGCAGGCGGCCCCTTTTGATCCGCCTACTTGGCGTGATTCCACCTGGGATTACCGTAGCGAGGATTCTGTCGACATCAAGTCTGAAATTTCCTGGTGGAAGGTCGGTGGACTTGGTGCGCTCACGCTTTCTTCCTTCGGCGCTGCATACATATTTGTGTTTTCCAAGGGGTGGTGGGATGACGAAAGGAGTCATTTCCATTTTGAAAATGATTTTGATTACTCGCTGAACCTGGATAAGTTCGGTCATTTTGCTGCGGGCGTGATGCTCGGTGAAATTTTCTACGAAGGATACCGCTGGGCTGGCCTTACCGAGTTCCAGTCCTATTTATTTGCGGGCCTTTCTGCGATGACGACGCATATTGCGATAGACGTAAAGGACGGTTATTCTCCTCGGTGGGGCTTCAGTATATTTGATGTCCTCTCGGGAACACTTGGTGGTTTTTTGCCGATGGCAGAACGTTATGTACCGGTGTTCAAGTACGTTGATCTCAAGTGGAGTTATTGGATAAATTCCGATGCCTATTACGGTAGAGCGTCTGGGCATACAGGTGACGCCGTATTTACGGACGATTACGTAAACCAGACATTCTGGGCTTCGTTTAAGCCTTATCGACTGCTACCAGCTGGCGCTCGGAAGTATTATCCTAGTTGGCTAGCCTTTGCGGCTGGCTTGAGCGTCAATGATATGACGATGATCCATGATGATGGACCGGGCAGGCACCGCGAACTCTATTTTGCACTTGATTATGACCTGGAAGCTTTTAGGCCCCAAAGCCGCATGGCCCGTACGCTCATCAAGTACCTGAATTACTTCAAGCTCCCGGCCCCGACAATCCAGGTCTATCCGGAATTCCACTGGTTCCTATTCTACCCGATAAAGTTCTGATATGCACAAGATTCGTATAGCACTGCTTATTTCTGCCGTTATGACTGCGTCGGCACTTGCACTCCCGCAGACGGGCTCGTTCCGCGACAGCCGTGACGGCAAGACCTACAGGACGGTTGTTATCGGGAGCCGCATATGGATGGCGGAAAACCTCGCGTACAACGTGAAGGGGAGCGCCTGCTACGCGAACAATTCCGAGAACTGCAAGAAGTATGGACGCCTCTACACGTTCGAGGCGGCGAACAAGGCTTGCCCTGCAGGCTGGCACTTGCCCGAGAATGACGAATGGAAGCGTTTCCGCACGTTTATTGAGGATAGTGACGGCAAGGAAGCCGCCTGGATGAGCCTGAAGTCCCGCGACAAGTGGGATGGCAGCGACCGCTACGGGTTTGACGTCATACCTGCTGGCAAGGCGACCGATGACTTCCTGGAATTGGGAGTCTCCGCGCATTTCTGGAGTTCCACGACCGAGGACGGCGATGCCTACGGATGGCATCTTGAACCGCCGGGCGATTTCAAGATGGAATTCGATGTAAGCAGCAACATGTATTCCGTGCGCTGCCTCAAGGATTACTAGGGTTTTCTTTTAATTGAAAAGCGATAGGTAGGCCGTTAATCCCAGGCCTATCAGTATGCCTGCGTAAATTCCGCCGAGCAAATCGTCGGCCATGACTCCCCATGCACCTGGGAATTTTTCGAATTTATGGATTCCGAACGGCTTGAAGATGTCAAAGAACCGGAAAAATCCGAATGCAAGGAGAAGCAGCCAGGGGCAGTCTACAATAACGACGCTCGGGACGAATGCGAGTACCGTGAAAATTCCGCAGACCTCGTCAATCACGATCCAGCCGGGGTCTTTGGTGCCGGTATCCTTCATCGCCTTGTCCACGAATGGCAAGGAGACGAAAAAGACGAAAATTGCCGCAGCCAGGAAGGTTAGACTTATGAATATTGCGAATTCGTTGCCGCCGATGGCGACGGCTTCGTATTCCCCCAGGAGCGAGTCGGCGAATACAGCCATGGGGTAGGCGATAATCGCGGCAGCTAGGCTCCCCATGGTACCGGGTGCCTTCGGGCTCATTCCCGAGCCGAAGAATGTTACGACGAGCTTGGTAAACCAGTCCGTCTTGCGCCACTCATGCGGTACGCGCTTCTTTCCGTATTTTTCTTTCAGTTCTTCTTTGTTCATACTTCGTAAATCCCGGGTTCTCGCCAGTTTTCATCGCGATTGCTGTTCATACTCTTATCCGAAACGCTTTCAGCAGGGTGTAACGGCCATGGCGAATCTACGACTTCCTTGATTTTGGCGGCTTGTACTTCATGCTTCTTTTTCCAGTTTTCAAGCTGTTCCTTGAATGCGTTACGGAGCTTTTCGATGCCGAGGTTCTCGCGGGCGCTCACGAGGATGGCGTCCGGGTAGTTTTCCTTCAGTTCTGTGCGGCGCGGTTCGTCGCAGATTTCCACCTTGTTGAACACGCGCAGGCGGGGAGTTTCCCTGCTGATAATGCCCTCGAGCGTCTTGTGGGTCACTTCCAGGTGGTCGCGGTAGTCCGGCGCACTCCCGTCGACAACTTCCAGAATGCAGTCCGCATGGGCTGCCACCCCGAGGGTGCTCTTGAAGGTCTCGATGAGGTTGTGGGGGAGCTTGCGGATAAACCCGACGGTATCGCTAAGGATGATGTTGTCGCCATCCAGGTAGAGCTTGCGGGTGGTACTGTCGAGGGTTGCGAACAGTTTGTCTTCCACGTACACGTCCGCGCCGGTCAGGCGGTTCGTGAGGGTCGACTTGCCCGCATTCGTGTAGCCCACGATGCCGATATGGAAAATGTCGTTCCTGTTTTCGGCCTGGTTCTCGCGGGCATCTTCAATCTTTTCGAGTTTCTTCTTGAGTTCCTGGATGCGCTTGCGGATCAGGCGGCGGTCTGTTTCCAGCTGCGTCTCACCCGGCCCCTTGGTGCCTATGCCGCCGTTGTGCTGGCGGCATAGGTGCGTCCACGCACCGGTGAGCCGCGGCATCATGTACTGCAACTGCGCGACTTCCACCATCAGGCGGCTCTCTGCGGTTATGGCATGCTTTGCAAATATGTCTAGGATAAGGCCTGTACGGTCGAGAACCTTCACCCCAGGGAGGTGCTGTTCGAGGTTCCTAACCTGCGAGCCAGAAAGGTCGTCATCGAACACGACCATCTTCGCGTTGTCTTCTTCGAGGGCGCGCTTGACCTCGTGTACCTTGCCCTCGCCGATGAGCGTCGCCGGGCTAAAGTTCTGCACGCGCTGTATAAAACTGCGGGTAACGATTGCCCCCGCGGTTTCGGCGAGCCGCCCGAGTTCTGCGACCTGCTCGGAGATAATCCACGGGCGCGTCCTCGGGGTGCATATCCCGACGAGAATGCAGCGTTCCTTTTCCTGTTTATGTTCAGCGGGCTGTTTCATTGATGCGGTCAGCAATTCCCGTTCAGTTTCAGGAACCAGTAGTCCTCGCTGTTGATGCTGCTCCCTTCGGGGGAGGCGGCGTCGGCGAGTTTCGCGAAATCCGGCGCATTTTTGTCCAGCGCATTATTGTCCGGTGCGCTGTTTTCCTGCGCATTGTTGCCCTGCGGATTCACGCCAGCATTACCTGCTTGCGGTATTCCTGCGGACGTTTCGCCGGATTTGATATTTATGTTGTTCTGGTCGGCCATGTGCAGAATATAATAAATCTCGATGCTCGCGCGCATCTCCGGTGTTCTTCCGTTGCGGGCAAAAAACTATATTCGTGTCATGCGACTTTGGGTTACGACATCCCCTGACGATTTTACCTCCGAGTTCGATGACATCGAGGAGATGTTTAAGCGCGGGCTGGCGCGCCTTATCTTGCAGAAAAGGAATGCGACCGAGGCTCAGTACGAACGCTGGCTCATGGGCCTCCCGATGGAATACCGCGACCGCATCTGGGTGCGCGGCACCCCCGATATGGCGGAGCGCCTGGATGTGCGGGGCTGCGTTATCGATGCCGCGGTCTTGGCTCAGGAAATTCCCGAACGCTGGAAGCGCGTGAATTGCATTGCGGTCTGCCGCGACCTGGAACAGCTAGAAAACTTGCCGGAATGGGTGGCTGGGGCACTTGTCGGGCCCGTATTCCAGCCGCAATCCGTCTATGAGCCGGTTGAAACTCTCGGCATCGCGTGCATTACTGATAAACTCGCCGCGCACGACACGGCCTGCGATGAACGTCAAGGTTCCGCGCGCGATGCAACCCGCAAAATACCTGAAGTCCCGCAGGTCATCGCCTTCGGGGGCATCGATCACGAGAACCTGGACGATATCAAGAAACTTCCCTTACAGGGAATCTCCGTGCTCGGTGGTATCTGGAACTACGCCGACCCCGTCAACGCCTTCATCAAGCTCGGGCGTGCTTGCGGCGGGCTCTGATTCCTTGGGTACATTGCTCAGGGATTCCTTGAGGCTCACGAGCTGGTGCGCAAATTCGTTGCACCGGCTGTTTTCGGGGAGATTGATTTCCCAATCGAGCGTGCCGTTGTGGATGACTGGGAGAATTTGCCATATAGTGTTGTACGGGCAGTGGTAATTCGACATGTACGTGACTTCAAGACCTTTCCCGTCCATTCTGTATAGGAATTGTCCGTTCCATTTGACGGATCCGCTCATGTAGCGGATCTCCTTTACGTCGCCGATTTTGCCGGTCTGCTCAAAATAGTTCTTTTGGGCCAGCATGTAGTCTTCGACTGCCAGTTTCATCTTGGCGGTAACGCGTTCACCGTTGTTCCATACAATCTCGTAGGTGGTATATCCGTTATAATTCAACATCACGACGTGTAAAATTGTGAAAATGAGAGCCAATGCGGGCATCCATGATTTTGACTCGTATTTTTTTCCCGTCTTTCGGTTCCTGTACTTGCCGAGCGAGATTTTCCACACGTCCTTCAGGAAAAGGAATACAATGACGGTGCTGCAGACAAAGGCGACAGCGCATACCGCGGCAGGAATCGTGATCCCGTTATGCTGAAAGATGAGGTAGACCATTTTGTAAAACAGCCCACCGAAAACCAGGTAAAGTGCTCCGCGAAGGGTTCTGCCGCTGCTAGAACAGTGTACACCGGTAAAACCGAGAAGGAGTGCTAGCCAGAATATTTTAAGGCCGGGCTCCTTTGATTTGTGATGGGAGTGGCCTTTTGTGGGATCGGCTGCGGGCTTGTTTTCGTGTTTGGGCGATTCATTCTTGGGCGTTTCTGGCTTGATTTCAGGTTCGGATTCGTTCTCCGGTGTATCTTCCGCTCCGTAGTTCGGGTTCGGTGCATCGCACCAGAGGCACTTGGGCATGTCGTCTTCGTATTTTCGCTTGCACTTTGGACAAATCATTATGCTTTTTTACCTTATGCTAATCTTTGAAATTCTCGACATCCCATTAACCAGAATTTCCTTTCGGATATATACACCTTGTTCGCGCGGTCTGGCCTTGAGCATCTGGCCGTTTACACTGAAGTATTCCGTGCGGACGACCTTGCCTGCGAAATTGAGGTCGCGCGCGATACCGCCGATACGCGTTATGTTCGTGTCTATCGTGGTGTCCGGCTCCACATACGGCTTATCCGGGTCATCCACGACCATCTTAATCTTGACCTGGCTCTTGCAGCCGGTTTCATTCGTGTAGGTTATGGTGTAGTACCCGCTGTTGTCGCCATCTACGTTCTTGAGCGTGTTTTCTCGGACGGTGGACTTGAATCCGTCTGGGCCCTCGATGTTCCAGACTTTGCCGTCCCACGGGTGCGGGCCAATCATTACGCTTGCCCCTTTTGCGACCTCGATATTAGTCGTCTCGTTCCATTCGCCGTCGTCGATTTTCACGTAGGGTATGATTTTCGTGCCGCTACAGGGGGCCACGACCTTCTTGCCATCGCAAACGCCGATAGAATCGGGAATGTCAATCACCCGCGGTTCAAAGTCCGGGGTGGGGAAGGCCTTCATGAGTTTTGCTGTCTCTTCGGCGGTAACCGGGAGGATTGTCCCGTGGCGGGGCGTGAATGCGCCGCTCGTCTTGGTATCCTGCACGAACTTGAAATTTTCGAGGTCGGGACTGCTCGTGAACTGGTAATGGCCGTTCATGTAGCAGTCGTACATGAGTACCCATGAATTCTGGTTGATGAGCTTGAAGACTCCTGCACCTTCTACGGCCTCGGTCGTCTGCTGCAGGGCCTTGCTCGGCTTGCTCCACTGCGAACCCGAAGCGGCACCGCTCTTGGGCATGAGCGTCTGTGCGGTCACCTTGCAGATACCGCCATCTCCCTCGTTCTTGTAGAAGGCGTGGTAGAACTTGTCGACCGGGTTGTAGACGATGTCCATGTCGATGGTCGATTTTCCTCGGTCAAAGAAGTGCTGCGGGTCGCCTTCCAAGTCGGTAAAGTCCTTGTTCGAGTAGGCGTAGAACACCTTGTCGTAGGGGATGGTTCCGTCGTTGGTCAGGAGGGAGAAGTACACGAGCGGGCGTCCCTTGGTGCCGTCTCCATTGTCGTAGGTTTCGTCCCAGAATGTTTCGGGGGCCCATACGCGGGTCACGTTCGCGAAGTTCTTGCCCTTGTACTTGTCGGGGAAATGTACGGTGGCGTGTTTCCAGCTGATAAGGTCGCGGGACTTCATGAGCACCATTCCGCGGTTGCTTGCCCAGCCCTCGGCGCTCTTCATGTCGGTATTCACCATGTAGAACCAGCCGTCGGGTGCACGCAGCACGTGCGGGTCGCGCAGCCCCTTCTTGATGCTAACCGTGTCGGCGGCCACCACACGCTTTCCGTTGTTCATGGCGGTAAAGCTGTAGCCGTCGTTGCTCAGCGCGTAGTAGATATTCTCGTTGTCGTTGGCCGGGAAATACGCGAAAAGGTAGTTGGAGTAGGGCTCATACCCATGGATGGAAACCTTGATAGCTACGTCCTGCGTCTTTGCTCTCAGGCCGTCGTGGATAGTCGCCGTGAGGGTCACTTCCTTGTTTTCGCCCACAAACCTGCCGTTGACGTGGCCGTCGTGGCCCAAAAATAGTGTGTCGCTGCTTTTCCAGGTAATGGGGAAGGTTTCCCCGGCAAGCTTTATGGTGTCGAGGAGGGTGAGGTCGGTATAGAGGTCGTTGACCGAGTTACCCAGACTCTGGCCTACGCTGTCGACAGCGCGCCAGAAGGGGGTGATATCGTCCTGTGCAGAAATTGCGCCCGCACAAAAAAGAAGCGCTATAATTTCCCTTTTTACCCAAACCTTGGCCATCTTGGACTCCTTTTTTCGCTCTTTAATATAATTTAATTCAATTTGGCGTAATCCCCGTCGTAGTTTTTTGTATTTACAAATTATCAACGTAAAACGCGACAATAAAGTAAGTTTTTGGTAATAAAACAGAGCCTGTCAAGGCATTGCGTTTTTTCCCTTATTCCACTTTGGAATAAAACAGGCTGTCTTATTTCGTTTTTTGAACATATATTTGGGCATATGGAACAGGCTAGAGCCAAGATACTTGTAGTTGACGATACCAAGACCAACATTGAGGTCCTGGAAGGCGTTTTATCTGTACATTACGATGTTTTTGTTGCGAAAAACGGGCGCAAGGCAATCGAAATTGCCGAAAAAGTACACCCGGACCTTATTTTGCTCGATGTGATGATGCCCGAAATGAACGGTTACGAGACCATGAGGGTAATGCGTGCGCACGAGGACCTGAAAAATATTCCCGTATTTTTCCTGACAGCCAAGTCGGATAGCGAGAGCGAGCAGATTGGGCTCGATTTGGGTGCTGTCGACTACATCGGGAAGCCTTTCAGCCCGCATCTGGTGCTTTTGCGCGTCAAGAACCAGCTCGAATACAAGCGGCAGCGCGACCACCTGCACGACCTCGTGGAAGAACGTACCGCCGACCTGCGCAAGACCCTCAAGGTGATGCTGACGAGCCTCGGTTCGCTTGCGGAATTCCGCGACCCCGAAACGGGCGAGCACATCAAGCGCACGCAGATTATTGTGCAGAGGCTTGCAGAAGTCTTGATGAACAACCCGAAGTACGCGCAGGCCATACCGAATAGCCAGTACGTGGACTACTATGCGACCGCGGCCCCGCTGCACGATATCGGCAAGGTGGGTATCGAGGACGAAATCCTGCGTAAGCCCGCAAAGCTTAACGAGCAGGAACGCGAGATCATGAGCAAGCACCCGAAAATGGGTTATGACGTGCTTATGGACGCCACCAAGGAATTGCACGACAACCCGATGGTGAAGATTGCGGCAGATATCGCACTTGCCCACCATGAACGCTGGGACGGTCTCGGTTACCCGAGTAAGCTCAAGGGCGAGGAAATCCCCGTAGGTGCACGCCTCATGGCGGTAGCCGACGTGTACGATGCCCTTGTGTCGAAACGCCCGTACAAGGAACCGTACCCGCATCAGGTTGCCGTTGACGAGATTGTCCGAGAAAAGGGAACGCAGTTTGACCCGGGTGTGGTTGACGCTTTCCTCACTATTGCCGACGAATTGCCCAAGCTTTACGAACAGTTTAAGGAAAACGCTAATTGACGAGGAACCTGGCAAATTCAAAGCGCCGTAAACTCAGTTGGCGCATTTCTTTTGTCTACACGATACCGCTCGTGGTAGCGACGGTAATGCTTGTTTTTGCGTTTATTTTCTACCTCGAAAATACGCTCATCTCTACCGCGTACAGCAGTTCCGAAATCATGCTCCGCAAGACGGTTGAATCCTGCGAAGGCATATTGAACACGCGCCAGACGGAATTCTCGAAATTCCTTTCCAATGTAGGCACGATTACCAAGCAGAATGCAAAGAACGTGCTCACCAAGAGGGTACTGAAGAATGACGACATGGTGGATATGTTCTTCGGGTCTTCTGACGGTGAATACATCAGTGCCCGTGGGTATGCGCTCGACAAGGGCGTTTCGGAATACCGCACCAAGGACTGGTACCTGGAGGCATCTCGCAATAAGGGAATCGCCATTACGGGGCCCACCATCCGCAAGTCACAGAACAAGGAAGTCCTTACGATTTCGCAGGCCGTCCGCGACAAGAACAACAACGTAAAGGGGGTCGTTGCCGAGGATATCGATATTCAGCTTGTCGAGAAGGCCCTGAGCGATGGGGTAGACAAGACTGAAGGCGGCATCATCATGGTGCTCGACAACAGCAACAACATTCTGGCACACTATCCGGAACAGTCCAATCTGGGCAAGATTGACCTCGACAGCGTAAGGACCCTGCTTGACATGGTTTCGAGCGAGTTCGACGTGGATTCCCTCCTGATGTACGGGAACGGGAATGTGCTTCATTTTGACAAGACAAATAACCACCGCCAGAGTTTCGTGTTCATGGTTTCGGCCATGAAGAAGAACCCGTACTACGTGGTCCGCATACTGCACCAGAATACCGTCGTGGCGAAGTTCAGCGAACGGTTCAAGGGAATCAAGCTCGCGCTTATTATTGCAGTTATCATTCTGATGTCGCTTGCAGGTCTCCTGGCGCGCATCCTCTTCAAGCGCTTTATCGAGAAGGACCTGAAGGATAGCGTGAGTTCAAGTTCGCTGTTCGATACGCTGCTTTCGAGCCCGAACATGACGCTTATCCTCACGAACGAGACCTTCGACATTCTGCAGGCGAGCAGCAACGTGGTGGAGTTCTTCACCGGCGGAATGGAAGATATCAAGGGCGAAGTCCTCTGGAAATACATATCTTCGGAGCAGTTCAAGAAATTCGCGCATCACGTTGCCCTGGGTGGCGAACTGCACCCGAGCGAGCGCAGGACCATCGTGATGGTCAAGAACTCGAAGGGGGAGGAATACTGGTGGAACATATTCTTCCAGTTCCTTTCTGAAGACGACGGCAGTATCCGCTACCTGTTCATGATTGACGATGCCACGAGCGGCATCCAGAAGGATACCATCCTCGATACCATCATGCTTTCGGCGGACCGTTCGCTCCTCATGATTTTTGACCGTACGCTCCATATTAAGTACATGTCGAAGCAGCTGGGCGACATTTTCCAGAGGGATTGGCGCGAACTTATCGGGCTTTCACTTACGGAACTTGCCACCTGCGGCATTCCCGACAACGTAATGAAAGAACTGGTGAAGGCGTTCCGCGACCGCGAAACCTGGAAGGATTCGTTCATGATGCCTTCGAACGAAGGGCGTGGCGAAATCTGGTTCCGCGGCGAGGCGGTAACGCTCAAGGCCGAGGAGGCCGTTGTGGGCTACATGTTCTCGATGACGGATATTTCCGAGATTATCGAGGCCCGCGAGATTGCGGAACAGGCGACCCAGGCGAAGAGCGAGTTCCTCGCCAACATGAGCCACGAAATCCGCACGCCGATGAACGCGATTATCGGCATGGCGCACCTCATTGCCGAAACCGACCTCACGGAACGCCAGCGTGGGTTTGTGGAACGCATTGGCCATGCGGCGAAGTCCCTGCTCGGCATCATCAACAACATTCTCGACTTCTCGAAGATTGAGGCCAAGAAGCAGGAACTCGAGGTTACGCAGTTCGTGCTGCAGGATGTCATCAGCGAGGTGGCGGCGCTTGCCGAGGTCCGCATCGCTGGCCGCCCGATTGAACTGATTGTCGATGTCGACCCGGATATCCCGGAAATCTTGATGGGCGACCCGCTCAGGCTTTCGCAGATCTTTACGAACCTCGTGAACAATGCCACCAAGTTTACCGAGAAGGGCGATATCACGCTCCGCGTGGAACTCGAGAATATTACCGAGAAGAATGTGCGCCTTGCCTTCAGCGTAAAGGATACGGGTATCGGCATGACGCCAGAACAGCTTGGAAGGCTCTTCAACGCATTTACGCAGGCGGACGGCTCTACGACCCGCAAGTACGGTGGTACAGGCCTTGGGCTTGTGATTTCCAAGTCGCTTGTGGAACTTATGGGCGGCAAGATGCAGGTCGAAAGTACGTCCGGAGTTGGCTCGCGGTTCTTCTTCAGTATTTCGCTCCCGATTGCCCCGAATGCGGGCGAACCCAAGTGGAAATCCGTCCATTCCTTCGACGGAAAGAACGTGTTGCTCGTAGACGACTGCGCGAACATGCGTGCGGTACTCCGTCATATCCTTACCAAGCTCCATTGCGTTGTGGAAGAGGCATGCTCTGCCGCAGAGGCATTCGATTTAATCCAGGCACACGAAGAAGCGGGTGAGGCCCCGTACGACTACTTCCTTGTGGATTACAAGATGGGGCTCGAAACCGGGTTTGATTTTGCGAAGGGCATTCCCGAAAAGATGCAGATTATCCCGAAGATTCTCATGCATCCGCTTCACTTTGAGGAAAGCGAGCATGAGATGGCGCTCATGCTGGGCTACAACAGCTGCCTGCCCAAGCCACCGCAGATCAGTTCCGTGCTTACCGCGCTCCAGGAATCCATCGGGCTCAAGCTCACTTACCAGCAGGCGACAAAGAAGGAAAAACACAAGGTTTACTTCAAGCCCGCAAAGATTCTCCTGGTCGAAGACAACCTCATGAACCAGGAACTTGCCGTATCGCTCCTTAACAGCGTGGGCCTTACCACGATGATTGCGAACAACGGTAAGGAGGCTCTGGAACTGCTCAAGCCGGATTCGTTTGACCTCGTGCTCATGGACCTGCAGATGCCTGTGATGGATGGACTTACCGCCACGAAAGAAATCCGCGCGAAGGAAGAGGAATATTTCAAGAAGGTCCCGATTCTTGCAATGAGTGCACGCGCATTCCAGAAGGACAAGGAAGAATGCTACGACGCCGGCATGAACTCGTATATCGTGAAGCCGATTGATCCGTCGCTCCTGTACGAAGATCTGGCCAAGTATCTGCCGATTGCCGCTGAAGGAGCGGTTCCGCAGAACAAGACTGTCATTGCAGAGGACAACCAGCTGAGCGAAGACGAAGCGAATTTTGTCGCACAGTTCTCGAAGGTTCGCAACTTCGATGCGGCGGCGGGCTTGTACCACGCAAACAGCAACAAGAATATCTACATGAGAATCCTTCACGGGTTCGTGCGTGACTACAGCGGCAACAACTTTGAACTCCGCAAGCTTATCGAGACGGCAAAGTTCGAGGAAGCGACCCGCATTACGCATACCATCAAGGGGCTCTGCGGTACAATCGGTTCTAGCCACGTGCAGTCGCTCGGCGCCAAGGTGGAGGCGACGCTCTCGCAGAAACAGCAGAATTTCGAGGAATACAATGTATTCGAGGCGGCGTTGCATGACCTCATCGAAGACTTGAATGTGGTGCTGAACGATCTTGATACTGAACAGACGCAGCCTGTGCAGAAGAAGGAAGACCCGCAGGCGGTAGAGAAACTCAAGAATGCGATTGCAGACCTCAAGGGCGCTCTCGACTCCTGCTCGTCGACGCAGTGCAAGAGAATCCTGGATACGCTGGAAGGCATCGCCTTTGCGAAGGATGTGGATGCCCTACTGCAGAAGATTGTGAACCAGGTCGATGATTATGAGTTCAGCGAGGCTTCTGAAACGCTTGCCGAACTCGAGAAATCAGTCGGGTAGTTTGGATGTCATTCTGGAGCCGTAGGCGATAGAATCCAGTGCTGTTTTTTGTCTAAAAAATCATTGCCGCGATAAACGCGAGTGCCACGATAACGGCGGCCGCTATGGCGAGCGGGTTTGCCTTTTTCTTCTTGTCGCCGAATTCATTCTCAACAATTTCGTCGTAATCCGGAGTCTCGAGGTCGGTAAATTCCGCGCCCTCGGACCAGCCGGTATCCTTGTCGCTCCCGCAATGCGGGCAGAACGTGGCGTTGTCTTTTAGTTCGGAGTGGCAATGAGGGCAGTACATAATTGATGATTGATAATGGATGATTGATGATTGAGGATGGGGGTGTGGGATGATTGATAATTGATGATGGATAATGGAGGATAGCATTGTCATGCCCGCGGCTTGTAGTGAGCATGTCGAACTAAGGCGGGCATCTCCGTTTATTTCGTGAACTTATAACGACCGAGCAGATCGAAATAGCGTGCCTTGGGAGAGATTTTGACGGGCTTGACTGTTTTGTGGAGGGTGGTTATGTTTTGTTCTTCATTAAAAACAAATGTTTCCGAATAATAAAAATCACCTTCTTTTGTGGTCATTGAATAACCTTTTTCGTTGGAACTGTATAATAGCGTTTTTTGAATTTCTCCATTTTCTTCAATGTTATAGCATTTAGACTCATCGGTTGAATCAGCAACATAGAATGTTTTTATTATACTTGTGTCAGATTCGTAAATAGAGGTTCTTTTTAAAATGACAGAATCTTGCTTTAAAATGTATTCATAATGCGATGTTAATTTGTTGCTGAAATAAAGTTTGGATACATAATTATTTGTCGCTTTTATTTGACCGTTTTTGATAACTTCGCCATTTCGATAGTTTTCAAATTTGAAACATATGGTATCTTGATTGCTACAATTATGGGTAATTGTTTCCAAATTTTGTTTCTTTAAAACGGTTTCATTGGTGTCACTATAAAAGTAAATTGTTGAAGAATTTGTTTCACCTTGAAAGAGACTTGTCGTTTTTATACTATCCAGTATTTCATTACTGTAAAAATACTTGATATAGTTTTCTAATTCTGAATCTTTCGAATAGGTTGAGTCTATTTTGATGTCAAATATTTTGTGAATATCTTTGCTGTTTTCTAATTTGAAATAAGCATCCGTACATGTATTCGCCGAAGCCGGATTATTCAAAGCGAAAATGGCGGCAGGAATCAAACAGAAAAAATTGCTGGCACGGAATGAAAACATGGTAACTCCTTAATTTGCCTTAAATATATCTTTTTTCAAATGATAATTCAGCGGGAAAAACATCAAAAAACCGCGCGGTTTAACCCGTGCGGCTTCTAAGCTTTTGCATTAGCCCTTTGCTTCGGCCCTTCGGCAAGCTCAGGGACCTTGCAAATTACAGCTTGTTGTTGGAACCAAGAACGTCAACGATCTTGTGTTCGTACATCTTCTGCATGTTTTCGCGAGCCGGCTTGAGGTACTGGCGCGGGTCGAAGTGTTCCGGATGTTCG
>CADCGB010000023.1 GCA_902800815.1 Fibrobacter succinogenes | reverse complement strand
GCTTTCTTCGCTGTACTGCGTCCAGCCTTCGGTACCCATCGTGTTGATGCCCTGCTTCATGTTGGCGCGGGCGCGGGCCTTCTGTTCTTCCATGCACTTCTCGTAGCCTTCTTCGTCAATGAGGAGGCCCTTTTCTTCGGCGAGAATGCCAGTGAGGTCCGGCGGGAATCCATAAGTATCATAGAGGAGGAACACCTTGTCGCCCGGAATCTTGTCGCCCTTCTTGAGTTCGGCAGAGATAGCGGCAAAGCGTTCAAGGCCGGCGTCCAGCGTGCGGATAAAGCTTTCTTCTTCGCTCTTGATCACGGAAGCAACGAATTCCTTGCGTTCGCGGATTTCCGGGAAGGCATCGCCCATCGTGTCGGCGAGAACCTGCACGAGCTGGCAAATGAACGGCTTCTTCTGACCGAGGAGGCGAGCAAAGCGGCTTGCGCGGCGGAGAATGCGGCGGAGTACGTAGCCACGGCCTTCGTTGCTCGGGAGAGCGCCGTCAGCAATAGCAAAAGAAATAGCGCGGATGTGGTCGGCAATCACGCGGTGCGGGGTGCCGGCTTCGCCATCGTTATACGGAACGCCAGAGAGTTCGGCAATCTTTGCGATAATCGGAGTGAACACGTCGGTGTCGTAGTTGCTGGTCTTGCCCTGAAGAATAGCGCAGATACGTTCGAAGCCCATACCGGTATCGACGTTCTTGGCCTTCAGCGGAATCAAGGAGCCGTCACTCACGCGTTCGTACTGCATGAACACGTTGTTCCAGATTTCGATGTAGCGGTCGTTTTCGCCGTTCACGCCCTTGATGGGGTCCTTGAACGTTTCGGCCTGCGTAGCGAGGTCGCCGCGGTCGTAATGGATTTCGGAGCAGGGGCCGCACGGACCGGTGTCGCCCATTTCCCAGAAGTTGGAGTGAGCATCGAAACGCATGATGCGGTCATCCGGGAGGCCGGACACGTCCTTCCAAATCTGCCAGGCTTCGTCATCGTCCTGATAGACCGTTGCGAAGAGACGTTCCTTCGGGAGCTTCCACACTTCGGTCAGGAGTTCCCATGCCCAAGAAATAGCTTCCTTCTTGTAGTAGTCACCGAAGCTCCAGTTGCCGAGCATTTCGAAGAAGGTGTGGTGGTAGTTGTCGCGGCCCACCACGTCGAGGTCGTTGTGCTTACCGGACACGCGAAGGCACTTCTGGCTGTTGCATGCGCGCTTCCAACCCTTCGGATTGTCGCCCAAGAAGATAGCCTTGAACTGGTTCATGCCCGCGTTCGTGAACATGAGCGTCGGGTCGTCATGGGGAACCACCGGCGAAGAACGCACAAAGAGGTGGCCCTTGGATTCAAAGAACTTGATGAAAGATTCGCGCACCTGCGCAGAAGTCATAGTAGGCATAGTTTACCCTTTTTGTTTTTTCGGGAACAAATTTAGCAAAAAGACCCCCGGTGTTACCCGGGAGTCCCATTAGGAGGAGCGAATTTCGTAAAACTATTTGATTTCGTAGTCGAGGCGGAGCTTGGCGTAGCCGTTTTCCACGCGGATGTTCAGGTCGCGATACTGCACGCGTTCCATTTCCCAGTCGCCTTCGGACCAGCGGGAGTAATCGAGCGCCACGCCATCGAAGTCATCCTGCCAGGAGAGGGTGAAGTCCTTGGAGCCCTCGTTGTAGGCATACACACGCACGTAGTCGATGTGCTGCTCGATGGGGAGGTTTTCCGGGGTCCACTTGCCGGTCCAGGACGGGGTCTTCGAAGCCCACAGGTTGAATCGGAGAGTCTGCTCTTCCGTCATGAACTTCACCTGGTCTGCATCCGCATGGGTGCCACGGCTCAGGCCAGTTGAATCGCGACGAACTTCAACACTGTCAATTTCCCAAGCGATATAATCCGGAGTCCAGACGATTGCATACAAATGAAAACTCGTTGTCGCATCGAATCCGAAATCGTGCATCTGCTCCGAGGCCGTGAGGTCCGAAATAGAGGGCTCAGCCTCGCGGGTAAGCAAGTTGGACTGCCACTTGGTCGGGTCCTTGCCGAGAATCTCGATATCGATTTCGTTCCACGGTTCGTATTCCCTCTTCCAGGAGAGGTCGTAGTTCAGGAACATGGAGCTCACGGTACCGCCCGTAGCCGCCATCTTCATGCGGGCTTCGAAACGGCCGTACTTGAACTTTTCCTTGCCGGTAAGTTCCGCACCGTAGAACGTGTACTTCTTGGTCGGGTCGTACGGTCCATCGACTGCGGGCGGAATCGGGTCAATGCCGCCGGCCGACGGAGTTGCCGATGAAGAGAGAGGCACATCGGGCAAGACCGAGGAAGACGACAGTTCCGGCAACGCAAAGTCGGAAGAAGACAGCGTCGGGTCAATGACCGCCATGTCCGAAGAGGAGGAATGCGTCGGATCGGGAGTCACGGCTGCATTGGAGGAGGAATCATCGGAGCATGCGACAAACGCGGCAGCGACGATAAGGGGCAAGATGAATTTCGTTTTCATGGGAACCTCGCGGTTTCAGTGTTCTTCTGTTCGTAAAGGTATCTTATTTTCGTGGCATATGCACGTCCGGACGCTGAATTATGATAAAAAGTGTATCAACTGTACTTAATTTCAAAACTTTTGCCGGCTAAGCGTGAATTGCGTCACAGACCACCTCCCCACAGGCGGCCCCAAAACACCTGAATTCCTATTTCATTGACAATCAACAAATTGCAAAATATTTGATTTTCCCTGTTGCGTTTTGATAATTTATTATGTATATTTGTAATAATTACAAAGTAGAGAAATCGCCGACAAGTGCCGTTTTTTCGGGGTTTGACCCCACCGCATTTTGGTAGATTTGGGCTCATAAATCAGGTTGTTTTTGTTTATTGAATAAGGATAAAAGAAGGTAAAAGATGATAGTGAAAGAAGAATGGGACGGACTCGTCGGCCAGCGCTGGAAAGAAGAAGTCAACGTCCGCATGTTCATCCAGAAAAACTACAAGCCGTACGACGGGGACAAGTCGTTCCTCGTGGGCCCGACCGCCGCGACTACAAAGCTCTGGAATGAAGTCCAGGAACTGCAGAAGCAGGAGATTGCGAAGGGCGGCGTGCTCGACATGGATACCGACGTGGTGTCGACACTCACGAGCCACAAGGCCGGCTACATCGGCGAAGACACGAAGGATATCGAAAAGATCGTGGGCCTCCAGACGGACAAGCCCCTGAAGCGCGCGTTCATGCCGTTCGGCGGCATCAAGATGGCCGAGGAATCCTGCAAGAACTACGGCTACACCCCGAGTGCCGAGCTCCACCACATCTTTACCGACTACCACAAGACGCACAACCAGGGCGTGTTCGACGCGTACACCCCGGCAATGCGCGCAGCCCGCAAGGCGCACATCATCACGGGCCTCCCCGACACCTACGGTCGCGGTCGCATCGTGGGCGACTACCGCCGCGTGGCACTCTACGGTATCGACTACCTCATCGAGAAGAAGATGGCCGACAAGGCCCTCACCGATGAGACCGACATGTCCGAAGAAGTCGTGCGCCAGCGTGAAGAACTCGCCGAGCAGATCAAGGCGCTCCAGGGCATGAAGGAAATGGCAAAGATTTACGGCTACGATATTTCCAAGCCCGCCAAGAATGCGCGCGAGGCCGTGCAGTGGCTGTACTTCGGCTACCTCGCCGCCATCAAGACTCAGAACGGTGCCGCCATGAGCGTGGGCCGCGTATCCACGTTCCTCGACATCTATATCAACCGCGACATGGAGAAGGGAATCCTCACCGAAGAGGAAGCCCAAGAACTCGTGGACCACTTCGTGATGAAGCTCCGCATGGTGAAGTTCGCCCGCATTACGAGCTACAACGAACTGTTCAGCGGCGACCCGGTGTGGGCGACGCTCGAAGTTGCTGGCCTCGGCCAGGACGGCCGCCACATGGTCACCAAGACGGACTACCGCTTCTTGCACACGCTCGTGAACATGGGCCCCTCGCCCGAACCGAACCTCACGGTGCTCTACAGCCCGCGCCTGCCCGAGAACTTCAAGAAGTTCGCTGCGGAAATCTCCGTGAAAACAAGCGCCATCCAGTACGAGAACGACGACACGATGCGCCCCATCTGGGGTGACGACTACAGCATCTGCTGCTGCGTTTCTGCAACGCAGACCGGCAAGGAGATGCAGTTCTTCGGTGCACGCGCGAACCTCGCGAAGGCGCTCCTGTACGCCATCAACGGCGGTAAGGACGAAGCGATTTGCAAGGGCCAGCAGATTGGCCCCGAGTACCCGCCCATCACAAGCGAATACCTCGACTACGATGAACTGGTGCACAAGTTCGACCTGTACCTCGACTGGCTTGCACGCCTGTACGTGAACACGCTGAACCTGATCCACTACATGCACGACAAGTACTACTACGAGGCTGCCGAGATGGCCCTCATCGATACCGACGTGCGCCGTACGTTCGCGACCGGCATCGCAGGCTTCAGCCACGTGGTCGATAGCCTCTGCGCCGTGAAGTACGCAAAGGTGAAGGTCATCCGCGACAAGGAAACGGGCCTCGCTCAGGACTTCGTGATCGAGGGAGACTTCCCGCGTTACGGAAACGACGACGACCGCGCCGACGACATTGCCGTGTGGCTCCTCAAGACGTTCATGGCGAAGATCAAGCACAACCCGACCTACCGCCACTCCGAACCGACGACCAGTATTCTCACGATTACGAGTAACGTTGTCTATGGTAAGGCGACGGGCACGCTCCCCGACGGCCGCAAGGCGGGTGAACCGCTTTCTCCGGGCGCGAACCCGAGTTACGGCGCCGAAAAGCACGGCCTCCTGGCTTCGCTCAACTCCGCAGCAAAGATCCCGTACGACTACGCGCTCGATGGCATCAGCATCACGCAGACCATCAACCCGGCAGCGCTCGGGCACGATGACGCGGAACGTACCGAAAAGCTCAAGCAGGTCTTGGACGGGTACTTCGGTACCGGAAGCCACCACCTGAACGTGAACGTGTTCGGCGTCGAAAAGTTGAAGGATGCGATGGAACACCCGGAGAAGGAAGAATACCAGAACTTCACTATCCGCGTGTCCGGCTATGCGGTGCGCTTCATCAAGTTGACGCGTGAACAGCAGCTCGACGTGATTGCCCGCCAGGCGCATGGCGTATTATAAGACCGCTCGCGCTAAACCCGGGTATTAAATTACTCCGGATTGCGCTCGCTCTCGCAACCACGCCTCGTTAATACGAGGCGCTTGTTGCTCACGGAGTGTTGTAATCGTTTATAGCAATTATCAAGAAGCCCCCGCAAGGGGGCTTTTTTCAATCTTATTGACGGTTTCCTTTCAAGTCGACCGTATCAATTATCACGTTTCGTTTTATCAAAGTATCGGCAGAATATATCCGCTTCAGTTTAATCTTGTACAGGGTATCATTTACCGTCAAATCGTAAACGGGTATTTCAGCACCCTTCGTAACTGCGGGGTCACTACATTTTCTATTTGAGGGCACAGACGTGCCGACAGTCAGGCTTTTACAATTCCCCATGGGTTTGGTATAACTAATCTTTATCTTGATGCAATCTACAGTCGTATCCTTCGAAAACAATAGCATGGACGCATCATCATAAAAACAGCCCATCGAAAACGAGCAGCATAAGACGAGTATGGCGATTATTCTATTTGTCATGAATTATTCATCATTCAGAAGGTCGTAAGAAGATGTTTCTTACATCCATGTACAAATACTTCTTTCGCAAAGAAATTGTACATGTTGTCATCCCCTCTGATTTCTTCATTGCCCGGGAAATATTCAAACCTATCTTTTAACGAAGCATGTTTATTGCTTTTCCCCTTCCACATGAACAAGGAAATTCTCGGTCCATTTTTTGACGGCTTTTCTCGCGTCACAATCCTCACATTATTTTCAATATTATTCAGCCTTTCCATCTGTTCCGGGGATAGGCTCTCGTACACACCGCAAACGCTCGACCAGACCTTGTTTACCTCTTTGTTTTTAGAATACATGAAATACCCTTCATTCACCGGGTACATATAAATCACAAGATCATCATCTAAAGAAAATGTGTCGTCAAAATGACTAAAGTAATGGTTCAGGAATAATTCAAAAGCCGAATAGGACTTCTCGTCATCCATGCACTGTTTGCATTGATTTGTCGATACGCTATCAACGGGAGGCGGGCAAGAATCGTCTTCACGATTTTCGCAGCCTAGGAAAATAAAAAGCAAAAAACAGATAAGTAATCTACCGAGCATTTTGCACCTCCCAGTTAAGTTCTCGAGTATGCAAGAGCAATTCTAGATTTCCACGAGGATTCCTGCATGGAGATACACGAAGCCGCGGCCTTCGTGATGCAGGTACTGGTAGCCCGCCATAAGCAGAATAGAGGAGTAGTCCCCGTTCTTGATATCGAGCCCGCCGCCTGCGCGCCAGAACATCTGGTGGTTCTCGCCAATGATGTAGCCGATATCGCCCGTAGCGACCGGGAGCACCTGGCGCCCGATGGGGAGGCGCACCCACAGTGCACCGGAAAGCGGAACGTACCCGATGTTATCGAGTTCCTGGTAACCGCCACCCGCACCTACAAAGAGCATCTGGTCAATAGGGAACCACCAGTGCCCATAGAAGCTCATGTTGAACTTGGAGAGCTCGCTCACGTGGTTCGCGATACCGCCCTGCACGTCCATCGTGAAGGCGTTCGCCGGAACGATGGTGAACGTAATTGCAAACAGGATGGCGGTCAGGACTTTTTTCATACTGCGAACACTCAAACTAAAAGATAAACTCTCATTACTCGTCGCTGCGTGCCTCGCGGGCCCAGCCACCACTCTTCTCGCGCTTGAACGAGAGGAAAAATCCCTTGAGCAGGGCAAGGTTCATCGACATAAAGTAATATGCGCTCGGCACGACCTTCGTTATGCAAATGAGGAAGGCAATCACAAGGAGCCCGAACGACACCTGGTAAACACGGCCAAAAGGCAGAAGAAGCGCATTCAGGATAAACAGCAGGATTATGATGTGCGGGGAGAACCAGCGCAGAATCTTGTGTGAGAAGAACAGGTAGGCAAGCAGCGGCCTGAACGGGTTCAGGAGCGGCAGGTATGACCACAGGTAATTGAAATTCGCACGACCGATACGAACCTTGCGGCGGAATTCACCGATAGATTCCTTGGAAGTCTGTTCCGTGCCAATGGCACTTGCGACAAACGTGCAGAACTTGCCCTTCTGGAGGATCTTCGTAGTAATGAAGAAGTCGTCCATGACGCTCTTCTTGACCGGCAGTTCCGTGTAGAGTTCCTTGCGGATTGCATACAGGGCGCCGTTGCCGCCGATAAGGCGGTCCAGGATTCCCTCGAACTTCTTGATTTCAGATTCAAGGTCCCAGTACGAGCTTTCACCCTGACCGAGCATGCTCCCGCTCTTGTCCGAAAGGATCAGGTGGCCGCAGACACAACCGATCTTGCGGTCCTCAAAAGGCGCCACGAGCTTGCGCACCACGTTCGGGAAGAACATCGTATTCGCATCGCAGAACACGAGAATCTCGCCCTTCGCAATTTTCTGGAGGCGGTTCAGCATCGCCGCCTTACCCGCATTCTTCGGGGCCTTCACGAGGGTGATTCCCTTGTCGGCATAGCGCGCGACAATCTCTGCCGTGCGGTCGGCAGAACCGTCGTCGCCAATCAGGACTTCAAGCTTTTCCTTGGGGTAGTCAATCTCCAGAATGTTCTGGATCTTGCGTTCGATGACGCCTTCCTCGTTATACGCCGAAATCAGGAGCGATACTGTCGGCAGTTCAAAATTTTCAATGATGTCGCGGCGGCGGCGCTTGAAGAGTTCGCTCACGAACGGGAGCGTCACCGGGAAAATCACGTAGCAAAGCGCAAGCAGAAAGAACAGCCCCCAGAAGGCCACGCGCAAATAGAATACTACGTCTTCACTCATTGCTTTATCCACTCCTCTTCCTTTTCAAGGAACTTGAAAAGAAGAGACTTCATTTCTTCGGGGCTCATGGAGTCCGTCACCGTCAATATAGTAAGACCTTTCGGCGCCACGAGCACAAACGCGGGCAAAGCAGTCAATTCCCATACGTCAAAGTAGCAGCGCTGCACCGTCTTGCGCTCCCCGTCACACAAAATCGTATCTTGTGACTCGGCATTGAGCTTTACGGCATAGAACTTGTAGTCCAGCAGCATGGCGATGTCCGGGTCGCTGTAGACGTTCGCATCCATAACGCGGCAGGGCACGCACCAGTCCGCATAAAGGTCCACGAAAATGAGCTTCGGGTTCTTCTTCGCCTTCTCGAGCGCGGTCTTGTAGCCCATCCAATGAACCTTGGCCTGCTTCATCGGGACAGCCGCATGTACCGGCGAGAAAAACGCAGGCACGCAGAATGCCAGCAGGAACACGAACGCAGCAAAAACTGTCGCAGAACGGGAACCGCGAATCACTTCTTGTCCCCCTTCTTCTTTTCCTTGACCGGCTTCGGGATTCCGAGCAGGGAATCAATGCGCTCGGTAACCGCCCGCTCGAACGGGAGCCACATGGCATCGTCGTTCAGCACGGCATCGCAGGCCTGCGTAAACGATTCAGTAGTATAGCCGTATTTCTTGAGGGCCGCCTGACGAGCGAGCCTCCCCGCAGGGGCCTCGGCCCCGTAGGTCTGTTCGATGATGCGCACTTCGACAAACGCCTCCACCAGGCGCATATCGGGCTTGACATCTTCCTTACTGCACGCGGCGAGCAAGAGGGCGCAGGCAACCGCCACCAGGAGGTTTGCAACAGGTAGTTTGCGCAAGAATCTCGCCATCGCCAGAACCCTTAAACGCTAAGGCTGCTCTTCCAGCGCGTTCTCGAAAAGGCCTTCCACGTACTCGGCCTTGCTGAAAGGCACCAGCTGGTCTATACGCTCGCCCATGCCAATCCAGCGGATGGGAATCTGAAGCGAGCTTGCGATACTGAGAACCGCACCTCCACGTGCAGTCCCGTCAAGCTTGGTGACCACGAGCCCCGTCAGCGGGAAGCTCTGGTTGAAAATCTTCGTCTGGTTGATGGTGTTCTGGCCGGTGTTGCCGTCAATCACGAGCCACATGTCGTGCGGGAAATCCGGATTCACCTTCTTCACCACGCGCACAATCTTCTTGAGCTCTTCCATCAGGTAGTCTTTATTGTGCAGGCGACCCGCGGTATCAATCAGCACCACGTCGCAGCCTCGCGCAACGGCGGCCTGGCAGGCGTCGAACGCCACAGCCGCCGGGTCGGAACCCTCCTGGTGCTTCACAAATTCAGCACCGCTGCGCTCAGCCCAGGTCTCGAGCTGTTCGATGGCTGCGGCGCGGAACGTGTCGCATGCCGCAATCATCACCTTCTTGCCCTCGCCAATCCAGCGGGCGGCAAGCTTGCCAATCGTAGTCGTCTTGCCGGCGCCGTTCACGCCAATCACGAGCACTACGTGCGGCTTGCCCTTGAGTTCGAACGGCGGCGGATCATTCAACAAACGTTCCGCCTCGCTACGCATGATGTCGAGCACCTGCTCGGTCGTGAGCGACTTGCCCAGTGCCTGTTCGCGCAGCGCATCCGTCAACAGGAAAGCGGCTTCCACGCCAACATCGGCCTTGATCAGGTGTTCCTCGAGTTCCTCGAGCGTGTCGTCAGTAATCTTGCCTGCACCGACAATGCCCTTGAGTTCGCCCACCAGGGCGTCGCGGGTCTTGGCAAGCCCACTCTTGATGGCGGAAAAAAGTCCCATTACAAAATTCCTAGACCAGGCTCTCGACCTTGTCGACCAGGCCGTAGGCCTTGGCCTCCTCGGCGCTCATGAAGTTGTCACGTTCGGTGTCGCGGTCGATTTCCTCGATCGTGTGACCCGAAGTCTCGGCAAGGATCTTGCCCGTGATGCCGCGGATGCGGAGCATTTCTTCGGCCTGAATCTGGATATCGCTCGCGGGTGCCACGATCTCGCCGTGGATGAGCGGCTGGTGGATCATGATGCGTGCGTTCGGCCATGCAACGCGCTTGCCCTTCGCACCGGCAGTAAGGAGCACGGCACCCATGGAGGCCGCCTGACCGCAGCAAACCGTCACGACGTCGCTCTGGATGGCGTTCATGCAGTCGTAGATGGCAAGGCCGCTAGAAATCACGCCGCCCGGGCTGTTGATGAAGAACACGATGTCTTCGTGGTTGAGCGAGTCAAGGTACAGGAGCTGCTTCACGATGCGTTCGGCGCTCTCGTCATCGACACCGCCCCACAAGAAGATGCGGCGCTTGGAGGCGAGGAATTCCTCTGCCTTCTTCATCATTTCCGGAGTCTGGTTTTCTTTCTTTTCGTTGCAGTCGGCCATAGTAAGTCCTTTTTGTTCGGGTACAATTTAGAAATTTCAATATATTATCGTTCCGGGCACGCGGATTGTAAAGCACGAAAAGCGGAGAAAAGGGAGCCCGAGTTCCCCGAACTAATTCCTATATTTGCAGCATGCCCGCGAGCAACGAAAAATTCCTGGTCGGCCTTGTCGGCCCCGAAGTCCTCTCCGCAATAGAGGCGGACGCAGCACACTCCGTGTCCATCGACATCGGGGCCTGCAACGCACTCGAGATACGCTACGACTTCTTTAATGCGAAGGACTGGCCCACGCTCTCCAAGCGCGTGAGGAAGATTGCCCCGCAGGCGCTGCAGATAGGCACAATCAGGCTCGCGCGCGACGGCGGGAATTTCCCCGACAACGAGGCGGGCAAGCGAATCCCGCTCTGGTCGAAGATTCTTGCCGAAGGCGACGTGCCCGAGTGGCTCGACCTGGAGCAGGACTGCCTGTACGACTTCAAGAACCTGAAGAGCCTTGCCGACCTGCGCAAGACAAAGGTTCTCGTATCGCAGCACAACTTCTTGCGGGTGCCAAGCCAGCAGGAACTGGACGACTTCGCCCGCGACTGCATGCGCGTGAAGGCCGACGGTCTCAAGATTGCCGCCATGAGCAACAGTGACACCGACTGCGACAGGCTGTACAAGTTCGCCCGCATCCATGCGCAGAACTTCGAGTTGTTCGCCGCCTTCGGGATGGGCGAAACCGGAAAGGCGAGCCGCGTGTGGTCGCTCAAGGAAGGCGCGAACCTCACTTACGGGTCGATCGGGCAGGCGCGCGCACCCGGCCAGGTGGACGTGCTGAGAATGGCACGAGCCATCGGGGAACTCCCCGACCTGAACACCCCCGCCGACGTGTTAAATTCATTCGCAAAATTGTAGCTTTTCTTAAAAAAAGCACTTTTTTCGCCTAGAATCTTATTTTAACACTACAATATCCCAAAAATCAGTTTTATTTTGCTAAAATAATAGTGGGATAGATTTGAAGGAATAGAAACATGCGTCTTTCTGAACGATTCGTTGACAACTGCATCTTGATCAACTCTACGAGCACGACCAAGGAAGCGGTCCTGAACGAACTAGTGGACACCCTGTGCAATGCCTACAAGCTCGAGCACAGGGACGAGATATTCGAGGCCGTATGGAACCGCGAACAGAGCCGTTCCACCGGTATCGGTTGCGGGCTTGCCGTACCCCACGCGAAGATCGACTACGTCGACCGCATGTGCATGGTGGCCGCCACCATCGAGAAGGGCCTCGACTTCCAGTCTTTCGACGGAGAGCCGGTCTACCTGCTTATCCTCATCGTGAGCCCGGGCAACACCGTGGGCCCGCACCTCAAGGCGCTCTCCTCCGTGAGCCGCCTTTTGGCCGATGGCAACGTGCGCAAGGACCTGATCGCCGCCAAGACCCCTGCGGAGTTCCTGACCATCCTCCGCGCCGCCGAGGACAAGTACCTGTAGTCACCCCTTGACAAACCGGTAACCTCTTTTTATATTTGCACCCACCTCGGACGGTTAGCTCAGTTGGTTTAGAGCGCTGCTTTCACACGGCAGAGGTCACTGGTTCAAATCCAGTACCGTCCACTCAAGAAAGGTCCGTACAAGCGGACCTTTTTTGTTATCTTATACGCTCAAACCGTGCAACCTGCGCACGAGGTCGGGCATCTAAAAGGCATGAAGATTCAAAAGGCTACAGTTCTCCTAGTTCTTGCGGTATCGGCACTCTCCTTCGCCGACACCTGGACTCTGGAGGCATGCCTCAAGCAGGCCAAGGAAAAGAGCCTCTCGCTCGAATCCGCGAAACTCCGCGAACAGCAGGCAGAAATCAACATCAAGCAGGCGCAGGTGAGCAACCGCCCTACGGTTTCGGCCAGCATCCAGAACACGCTCTACGACCACCCGTTCGTCCATAACGAGGACCACTACCGCCTGAACCTCGGTATTTCGGGCTCGTACACGCTCTGGGATGGCGGGGTGAGCGGCGCCACCGTCGAGGTGAACCAGCTCAAGAAGCAATCCGCCGCGCTCGCCACCAAGCAGACCGAACGCAGTATCCAGGAAAGCGTGCTCAACGCCTACATGAGCCTCCTTGCCGCGCAGGAGAACCTCCGCACGGCAGATGCCTCCGTCGAACTGGCACAGGCGGAATTCGAGCACTACGGCAAGCTCTACGAAGCAGGCTCCATCACCAAGAAGGACCTCACGCAGAGCCAGTCCAACGTTCTGCAGAAGCAGGTGTCGCAACTTTCCGCGCAACTTTCCGTAAATACCGCTAAGACGACGCTCCGGCAGTTGCTGGAACTGGGCGATGACGCCGAGTTCGACGTCTCTGCGCCCGAAGCCACTATCACTGCGCCTGATTCCCTCGAGGCGCTCCCCGCGCTTGCCGACCTCAAGCAGACGGTCAAGGAACAGCACCCGGGCCTCAAGTCCGATAGCGTCTCCGTACGCGCGGCCAAGAAGAATACCGAAGTCGCCGGCAAGGGCAGCTCCATCACGGTGACGCTCGGCGCGAATTCCAGCACCGGGCTCCAGGCCTGGGAGTCGGGTGCCTACGGCGACCAGCTCAAGTACGGCTGGCAGAACTCCGTATCGCTCGGCATCAACATCCCCATCTATGACGGCGGTTCCACCAGCAACAAGGTGCTGCTCGCGCAGGTGAGCGAGAGTGAGGCCGGCCTCAGCATGCAAGAGACCGCAAAGAGCCTCGAGAACAATATCGAAAAGCTCTACATCAACGCCGTGAGCGCCGACATGCAGTGGAAGGCAGCCATCCTCCAGGTGGAAGCCGAGACCGAGGCGCTCCAGGTGGCAGAGGAACAGCGGAACGCGGGTGCACTCACCTACACCGACTACCTCACCCAGAAGAACAACCTCGAGAAGGCCCAGGTGACCCTCGTGAACGCGAAGTACACGAGCCTGTTGGCCCGAAAGGTGCTCGACCTGTACCAGGGCAAGCTGGACTAAGGCGCGGGCGACCGTCAAGACGCACGGTCGGCCGCCTTCTTTTGTTTACAGCGGCTGTTTTCCCTTGTCTATAGCCGCAGCGTCCCGTTTACGAAACTTTACAATTCGTGGATAAATTGTCCATGAACACTCTCCTTCGCGACACCAAATTCGCCCTTTTTTGAAATAGATTTCTTAGTGGCGTAATGGGATAACCAAAAAAAAAGGAGTGTTGAAGATGAAAAATCTTCTGGTTATTGGAGTGTCCCTCGCGGTATCGACCGCATTTGCATATACAGTTAGCGGTATGGTGGCCGATGAAGACGGCCAAGCCATCACGGGAGCCAAGGTTTCCCTGATTAAGGAACAAAAGGAAACCACGACCGGTGACAAGGGCGAATTCTACATCCACGAAGACGAACAGGAAATCGTCACGCCTCCGCCTGACGCCATCAGCGCCACGCGCGCTCCGGGCTTCATCAGCATCAATTCGGGCATCCTCTCCTATTCCCAGAACGGGAGCGCTCCCGTGCAGGTCAAGATCTTTGACGCTGTCGGTAACCAGGTATTCAAGCAGACCCTCCAGGGTTCTGGCCAGGTGGACCTATCCTCTGGCGTAAAGGCAAAGGGCACCTACTTTGCGCAGGTTACCATGGGTAGCGCAAAGCAGACCATCCGCTTCAGCGCAAGCGGCACCTACACAAACACTTTCGATAGCGAAGGACACGCCCTGCTGAAGGAAATCCAGCAAGGTGAAGCGCTCCAGTTCGTCGCCGACGGGTTCGATACTCTCTCTATCCCGCTCGGCACGCTTGATACTACCGTCAACGTGAAACTCACGAAGACCGCACCCGCCGAAGAACAGTTCGCATTCGGCTACGCCCTGAAGAACGATCCGCGCCCGAGTAAGGGTTGCGGCAAGAATTCTACTCTCAATTCGACTGGCTCCGTCGAAAACGGCAAGAAGTTCAATTTGAATGTCGGCGGCAAGAACCGCACCTTCTTCATGACCTTGCCGAAGAACTACGACAATACCAAGCCGCACAAGTTGCTCATCGCCAACCACTGCATGGGCTCCAAGGCAGAAGACTTCGTGCACCACGCTCCTGACTATGACCATCCGAGCCCGTACTATGGCCAGCAGAACCTGGATACGGAAGGCAACTACATCTTCGTTGCCCCGCAGGGTAACGACAACGGTACCTGGAACGGCAAGGAAGACCACCAGTTCGTAGACGAAATGATTACCGCGATGTTCGACAACTACTGCATCGACACCACCCGCGTGTTCGCAACAGGCTTCAGCTTCGGTGCCATGTTCACGAACTCCCTCGCCCAGGACATGCAGGAAAGGCTCCGCGCCGTGGCAGTCTACGCTGTCGCTGACTATAACATTTGGCTCCCGTCTGCAGGAACAGGCCGTTACGACGCCAAGGACTTGCCGATTGCCTGGATGCTCGTGCACGGTAAAGGCGACGGCACCTGTGACTACAACCGCGCAAAGAACAGCGCCCTCCCGAGAATCCTGAGGCGCAACGGCAAGGCCGACGCGAACGGCAAGTTCACCGACGCAAGTGCCGAAAAGCCCAAGGAAATCAACAGCAATACTGCAGGCCACGTCTGCTACGACTTCACGACAGTTGACCCGCGCTTCCCGGTCAAGTTCTGCAGCTGGAACGGACCGCACCGCTGGCCGGCACATGACGAGGGCGACTACAGTAACTACAACAGCAATAGCTGGTCGAAGTCCTGGGTTCCGAAGACCGTCCACGAATTCTTCGAACAGTTCTAAAGAGTTACCTCCATAACCAACCCAGAACGGCTCCCGCAAGGGGGCCGTTCACCTTTTTATATACGCTATTCAAAATGAAAACGCGAGCCGTTTCGTATGCGAAACAGGCGTGTATTTTTATGAAATGGACAAGTGTGGTTTTGGCATGATTTTGCGGCGAAATCGGCGATTTTTGCAGAAAAACGACAGTTTTGTGTTGCGAGACGCGCCGGGGAGCCATTTTGGCACGAAGTTCGCTTATAGTAGTGCGAAGACAAAAAAAACAATGGGCCAGGCCAAAAGCCGAGCCCGCAACCAAAAGAGGTAAAATTATGATCAACGCACAGATTCTCCCGACCGCATTCTATGGCATCCAGAACTTCCTTGACAACTTCAACGCCGAAGCCGCCAAGGGTGAATGCACCTACACGCCGAAGGCCGACTACTACGAGACCGAAAACGGATTCGCATTGGAAGTCGAGCTCCCGGGCGTCAAGAAGGAAGACATGGACATCCAGGTCGAAAAGAACATCATCACCGTCAAGGCGACGCGTGTCCGCAGCAAGGACGAGAAGTTCACCTTCGAGCGCAGTTTCCGCTTGGCAGACGACATCGACACCGAGAACATCAAGGTATCGCTTGAAAACGGCATCCTGAAGTTCGACTTGTCGAAGAAGGCCCAGGCCGCAGCCCGCAAGCTGACCATCGGCTAACCTGCAAGACTTAAGTGTTACTCCAATCATCGTTCCTCCTTAGAGAGCTCCCGGTATGTACCGGGAGTTCTTTTTTGGACTTTCGGACACGATTTTTGTATATTCTTCGGTGAAAAGAGAAACCAAGATGCTAGACAAAGAAGTTCTAAAGACCGTCAGCCGGATCGAGCTCAGCGTACGCGGGACTCTCGACACCGTGATGACCGGTGCATACCACAGTTCGTTCAAGGGCAACGGCATGGAGTTCAGCGAGGTGCGCGAATACATGCCGGGTGACGACGTGCGTACTATCGACTGGAACGTGACGGCACGTACCGGCACGCCGTATGTGAAGAAGTATATCGAAGAGCGCGAGATGACCATGCTTTTGATGGTCGACGCGTCCAGCAGTTCGGAGTTCGGTTCCGGCAAGCAGATGAAGGGAGAGGTCATGGCGACCCTCACCGCGTTGCTCGCCTTTGCCGCCATCAAGAACAACGACAAGGTGGGGCTTTTAATCTACACGGACCAAGTTGAACTGTTTATCCCGCCGGAGAAGGGCCACAAGCACGTGCTGCGGCTTATCCGTGAAATCCTTTACTTCAAGCCGCAGCACCACGGCACGAACACGCAGGTGGCGCTGGAGTATGCCGGCAAGATTCTGAACCGCCGTGCCGTGGTCGTGGTGATGAGCGACTTTTTGGACGAAGGTTTCGAGAATGCGTTCAAGATTTTGCGCAAGCGCCACGACGTGCTTGCAGTATCGGTGGTGGACCCGCGTGAAATGGAACTGCCGCCCGCTGGCCTTGTGGAGCTTGAGGATCCCGAGACGGGAGAAACCCTCCTGATCGATACCGGAGACGCGGCATTCCGCGAGGCGTTCGCCCGCGAGGCAAAGCGCCAAGGCAAGGCGACCAAGGAACTGTTCCAGCGCATGTCCATCGACTTCGTGCGCATCGAGACGCACGACGACTTCAAGGAAACCGTGGCCCCGCTTATTGAACACTTCAGGCGCCGCGCCAAGATGGCGAGAATGTAAAGACTAGGGAGGGGCACCTGACGGTGTTCACGAGACAAGGGAGGGTTTCGCACGGCTCACCCTCCCTAAGACCCTCCCGACGCGCACATAATCGCCTAAAACAGGGTGCTTGTTTTAGGGCAACGGCGATTAAGTGCACGGGCACCTGACGGTGCTAAGAAAAATCCGTGCAGACTTGCGCCTGCACGGACCTTGCCACAACACACCGGCCCAACACCGGTATATTTTAAAACCCCATGGTACGGCCGGCGTGCGAATCCTTCGCACTCAACTCCTTGCGGAGTTCCGTCTCAATGCGGTCTGCCGTACGCGCACTTTCGGGCAGGTAGCGCAGGCGTCCGTTCACCGCATTGAAATCGCCCGGCGTAAGCATCGGCATCCGCATCACCGACGCAGGGCACTCCACCTTCGGGAAGAACACATTCCAGATGTGGTTCACGCCCTCGGGCTTCAGGTAGCCGAACCCGAGCTTGAGCGCAAACCTGCGGCGGCTCGCCGTATCGAGAGTCCCCTCAAAGTTTGTCGCCGCAATGAAAAGCCCCTTGAAGTTCTCCATGCGGGTGAGAATCTCGTTCACCTTCGAGACCTCGTGCCCCTGCATGGCGCCGGATCGGTCGCGCAGGAAACTGTCCGCCTCGTCGAAGAACAGGATGGACTTGGTGCGCTCCGCCTCCTCGAAAGCGGCGGCAATGTTCGCCTCCGTCTGGCCCACGAACATTCCCAGCAGGTCACTGGCACGGCGCACCACCAAGCTGCGCCCGAGGGTACGCGCGATGTGGCGCACGAACTCCGTCTTGCCCGTACCCGGAGGGCCATAAAGCAAAATGTTGAGGGAACTGGGCGCGGAATTCTCGTCAAGATCCTTCCACACGGAATCGTAGTTCTTGACCACCTCGAGAATCTCGTTGGCGGACCCCTCCATGTTGAGCCCCTCCAGGGAGTATGCCGGAGCGCGGCAATCCACGTCACGGAGGGAACCATTCTCGATTTCAAGCAGGTGCGTGTGCGCATTCAGGAGGCGCACCATCGTGGGGTAGGCCTTCACGTCGGCGCCATCCGCAAGGAGGTCGCGGGTAGAGCGCACCGCAAGCGTGTAACCGCCCGCCATCGCAGGGAACTCCACCACCAGGCGCATCTTCTCCTCGGGCGTGAGCAGGTCCTGCGCATCTTGCGCCTTGAGCACCGACTCGAGCATGTTGAGGCGTTCATCCTTCGCAAGCCCCTTGAACGCAATCGAGAAATCGAAACGGCGGCGCGAGCTCTTCTCGGTAAAGTCAATGGAGTTGGTAATCCAGATGATGGGCGTCTTGACGGATTCAAAGAAGTGGTTGAGGCTCCCCTTCTCGAAACCGTTCAGCACCAGGTCCGACTCGTCAATCATGATAATCCCGTGTTCCTTTTCGCACTGCCAATCGGCAAGCATCGCAGCACGTATGCGGTAGAGCATCAGGCTCTGCGTGCGATTTTCGAAAGGACGACCAAACTCATTGGAGTTGCCGGCATCGATACTCACTTCCAGAAGCGGAAGCCCAGCCTCCTTCGCAAGCGCCTTCGCAAGTTCGGTCTTGCCCGCACCTTCCACGCCATAGAACAGGATGTTCAACGGGCGGTTCCAGCCATGATGCTTAATCAGGTCAAGCGCGAGGTTCGCATCCGGATTGTGCTCCTGCAACTGATGGAACGGAATGGTACCAGGAGTGGCATGATGGAAGGCCTTCAGGCCCGTAGTATCGCCACATCCGTTCAGGTAAGTCCTGAGTTCATACGGGATGCTCAGTTCCTCGTTGCAAATGCCCAACTTGCGCAACGAACTGTCCTTCCCGAGAAGCTTTGAGACCTGGTCCTCGGAAAGCCCCGTCGCAGTCGCAATTTCCTTAACGGCATTCAGGCTCAACTCGGGGCAACCGTAACTGTGCGAGCTAGAAAAGAGTTCGCTATCCCGGTCCATCTGCATATCTTCGTTGCTGCGGAGCCACATGTAGATAACAAACTCAAGTTCCGCGTCTGTCAGGCGGTAGACTTCCTTGACCTTCTGCGTGCGCCTGTAGATATTGTCATCGTCGTTCACGCCCTCGCGAATCTTCTTCAGAGCATAGCCCTTAAACCTCCTACGGATAGCGCCCGTGTATTCAGTATAGAGGTGCGGCGCCATCGAGCCGTCTCCAGCTTCCGCAAAACCATCCAGCAGGTTGCCAATGACGCGTTCACGGCAACCGAATTGGGCCTCTTTCTTGTAACGGCAGATCTGGCGCAGCAAGCGCGTATTACAGTACTTGCCATCCAGCAAGAAGTCCTCATCACGGAACTCGTCTTCAAAATCGATCGGAAAATCGTCATCATCGGAGTTTTTGCGCGTCATCTTGCGCTTCGGCTTCGGGGTGATGAAACGTCCGAAAATGCCAAGGATATCGCAAACGATCGAAAGACGGGTATCCGCATCCATCAGGTGAAAGATGATTTCCTTGTTCATGCATTCGGGGTGCCTGTCCATAATGCGAACCCAGTACTCGAGGATTTTTAGGGTCGCAAAGTCGGAACGGGCCTTCCTAGGCCTGCCCGAGGCATTCTTCTTGAGGCTTTCGTAGACGTTCTTAAAGTATTCGATCTTTGGCATAGACTTCCTTTTACACAATCCGAAAAATTTCGTCTATATCCTTATCGATTCATGCAGGAAAAATGTAAAACGGTTTTATAAATTTTTTTATGTTTCCTGGTGGAAAAGCTCCAAACTAGCGGAGGCCAACTATGAATCTCATCGAATTTCTGAAGGACATGCCCGTTATCGGCATACTGCGCGACATTCCCCGCGGCGAAGAAGAAGCCTGCGTCAAGACGGCGGCAAGCTGCGGACTCAAGGCAATAGAAGTCACCATGAACACGGAAGGCGCCGAAGGCATCATCAAGGACCTGAAGGCCGCCGCCCGCCCGTTCGGCATTTCCGTGGGTGCGGGTACGGTACGTACCGGAGGAGACCTCGAGCACGCCCTCAACACCGGAGCGGAATTCATTGTCACGCCCAATACGAGAAACGACATCATCCGTCTCTCGTGCACCGCCGGAATCCCGATTATCCCGGGGGCACTCACCCCGACCGAAGTCCAGAAGGCGCACGACCTCGGGGCGACCGCCGTGAAGGTGTTCCCCGTCAACTGCGTTGGCGGACCCGAATACATCAAAGCACTGCGCGGCCCGTTCCGCGACATAAAGCTGATGGCCTGCGGGGGCGTGAACGCGGAGAATGTCGGCGACTACTTCCGTGCCGGGAGCAACATCGTGTCGTTCGGCGGGAGCATCTTCAATGCCTCGCTCATGCGCGAAAAGAAATGGGACGAAATCGGGAAGAAGCTTACCGCCCTTCTCGACGCCGTCAAGGCCGTGATTTAAAGAATATTTCTACCCCGCGGGCACTAGGCTCGCAAGGCGCGCCCGCATACTACTTGCGGGCGTCTCGCATTTTCTGCTTGTTCGCATACATCGAGGCGTCGGCACTGTGGAGCATCTCGTCCGTATCCTTGTAGCCCTCGCTCGAATGCGCAATACCGTAGGCAAACGACACTGTCCGCTCGATGATGGTTACCGCCTTCACCGCCTCGAGCATTCGCTCGGCACAGATGAACGCACCGCGCTTGTCGGTATCGGGGCAGATTACCATGAACTCGTCACCGCCCATGCGGAACAGCAGGTCAGATTCGCGCAAGAGCTTCTTCGCCGCGTTCACTACCGCACGCAGCAGCAGGTCGCCCGCCTGGTGGCCGTAACTGTCGTTAATTTGTTTCAAGCCGTTCAGGTCAAAGTAAATCAGGGCAAACTGCGTGCCGTACCGCGCACTGCGGGCAAACCACTCGCGCAGGGAATACATGGCATGGCGGCGGTTGTACGCGCCGGTCAGGTCGTCGGTCAGGGAAATGTCCCTCAGGTATCGGAGCGTGCGGGCCAGCCGTATATGCACGTTCACGCGGGCCAAAAGAATATCGGGTACCGCCGTCTTGCTCACGAAATCGGACGCTCCGGCATGGAACCCCTTCGTAATGCTGTCGTAATCTTCCCTGTTCGTGAGGAACACAATCGGGAGGTCGTCAAGCGCGAACTTCTGGCGTATGCGCAGGCATACCTCGTAACCGTTCAGGTCCGGCATGTTTATGTCCAAGAGAACCAGGTCGACGCGTTCCGTATCGAGGAAATCCAGCGCCTCCTTGCCCGAACTGCACGTCACGACGCTGTAACCCACCTGCGACAGCATGTCGTTCACCTGCTGCTGCACCTCGGCGCTGTCATCGACCACGAGAATCTTTTCTTCGACCATAGACGGTACTCCTTTCGACCTAATCTATATTCTTAGATACCGCAGTGTCAATGCCCTGCAACATTCCAACATGGAACATATATGGGAACATTACAGGAATTCTAGAGCGGGGACGCTTTCCACGAGGCCCATGCGGCAGGAAAGTTCCAGAAAAAGCGACAGCGACCGCTTGCGTTCATCGGTAAAGCGGTAGTCGAGCGCGCGGTAGTAATCCTCGAGAACGGCCCGAGGCAAGTCCACCGGATAGCGAGAAAGCCAGCGGTCGAGGGAGCCCTTCACGTCGGCACGGAAAGCGAGAATGCTCTGTTCCGTCTGCTGCAGGTAGTTATCGAGCACGGGGCGGAGCGGGGCCTGCAGGGCACCTTTCGAAATAATCCAGGCTCCGAACACGAACGGGAGCCCCTGCCATTCCTGCCAGAGCGCACCCAGATCGTAACTGTACGCGAAACGCCCGCGCTCGTTTTCCTCAAGAGCGAGGTCGCCAATAAGCAGGCAGGCATCGTCACCCTCTTCGGCGGCAAGGCCTCCCACATATTCGGGCCTAATCCCGTAGCGCATCTCGAACAGTATCCGGAGTAGCGCCACCGAGGTACGGCTCTGCGAGGTGATGCGCACGCGACGGCCCGCAAGCGACTCTATCGGGTAGCGCGAAAACAACTTGACCGAACGCACCTCGAACGAGCACGATGTACAGAACGCAGGCGAAAGCACGAACGCACCAGGCTTGAGCGCAAACGTAATAGAAGAGGCAGGAGAAAGGTGGATGGAACCGTCCATGAGGCCCGCACTCTGCACGCTCGGCGGACTATCGACAAACTCCACATCGCCGAGTTCACTTTCGCGCCCCAGGAAGGCGTGAAAAAACGGCGCACACACCAAAAAAGGAATTCTCCCTACACGTAATGCCATGTAAAAAAATTAACTTTTGCCCGTAGCATTTTGTAGGCTACAAAAAGAAAACAACCGCAAATAAAAGATTATCGACTAAAACTACAATGGGCGTATTTCACGTTAAGAAAACATCTGTAGGCGAAGACCAGAAAAGCCTCGTATTCAAGGGCAAGATTGTCGAAGGTCCCATAAGCAAGGGCATGACCATCGAGATTCCCGTAACACAGGGAACCGTGGTCCCGATGAAGATATACGATGTGGTCCAGTTCGACAAGCAGAAGGACGAAGACAAGAAAATCGGCCTCGTCATAGACTTTTACAACCTTCCCGACGATATGGAAGTCATCATGGGCCTCAATATCGCGAACGAAGACCTGAACATCGTAAACACGTAGAACTTGCAAAAACAAGCGCGGACAATCCAGTCCGTGAACAACAACGGAATGACACAAATGAAAAAGGAAAGACTGCGCGGAGTGAATTTGGGCGGCTGGTTCAGTCAGGTGGACTGCATCCAGGAAAAAGATCCCGTGGGATTCCCTGGGGTCATTCAACACATCAGGACCTTCCTCGACACTAGCGACTTCAAGCGCATCCGCGAGGCGGGGTTCAACCACGTGCGCCTGCCCGTGGATTACTTTAACTTGTTCGAAACCGACGATGCAAGCAAGCCGAAGGCAGAGGAATTCTCGCTCCTGGACAAGGCCCTCAAGGAAATCCAGGCGGCAGACCTCGACGTGATTCTGGACCTGCACAAGTGCCCGGGTCACGATTTTCACCTGGGTTGCTCTACGGAACAGGCGTTCTTTGCAGATCCGGCCGCCCGCAAGAAGACTTGCGACATCTGGGCATACATGGCCGAGCGCTACAGCAACGAGCCCCGCGTGATGATGGAGCTCCTGAACGAGCCCGCCGGTAGCGATTCCCGCGTTTGGGATAAAGTAAAGGACGAAATTTTCTGGGCAATACGCAAGCACGCCCCCAAGAACACGATTGTCGTGGGCAGCAATAAGTGGAACAGCGCAAAGGAATTCGAGTTCCTCACCCCGATGGACGACGACAACGCCATCTACAGTTTCCACACCTACACGCCGGTGACGTTCACGCACCAGGGCGCCGCATGGATTCAAGACCCGTTCTTCCACATGGAACGCCCGTGGCCCGGCGACTACGCCGCGCCCACAGGAGATGCGGAAACCCGCCTGAACGTAGAATACGGCGTGTGGGACAAGGCCCGCCTGCAGGCGAGCATCCAGAACGCGCTCGACTTCCGCGCGAAATACGACCTGCCCGTTGCCTGCAACGAGTTCGGCGTTTACGTGCAGGTCCCGCGCCAGTACCAGATTGCATGGATGCGCGACTTCCTCGACATTCTGCGCGATGCCGACGTGGGATTCAGCTACTGGAACTACAAGAACCTCGACTTCGGGCTTGTATCGAAGGGCGAATCGCTGCATAACAGCCTCCCGCAGTACAACAATCCCGAAAGGCTCGACCGCGAACTGATGGACATGCTCGCGAAGGGTTAATCCCGACGGAGCGCGCACCCCTATGGCACTCGGCAGGATCAACAAGTTTGAAACCTTCGGGTCCGTCGACGGACCGGGAATCCGGTTCGTCGTCTTTACGCAGGGGTGCCCCATGCGCTGCAAGTTCTGCCACAATCCCGAGACGTGGAGTTTCGGGAGTGGTGATGCTGCGAATAGCGCGGGCTACGAGATTTCGGCCGGCGACCTGCTTGCAAAGGCCCTGCGGTACAAGACGTACTGGGGCAAGGACGGCGGGATTACCGTCAGCGGGGGCGAACCGCTTGCGCAACTCGACTTCATGATAGAGTTCTTCGAGCTCGCGAAGGCATCAGGAGTCCACACGTGTATCGACACGAGCGGAGTCACGTTCTCGCGTAACGGGGCGACGTTCGAGAAGATTGAACGCCTAATGAAGGCGACCGACCTGCTGCTCGTTGACATCAAGCACATTGACGGAGCCGCCCACAAGGAACTCACCGGACACGGGAACGAGAACATCATCGACTTCTTCCGCTACCTGGACGAAATCCGCAAGCCCATCTGGATAAGGCACGTGCTCGTACCCGGGATAAGCGATAACGACGAGGCCTTGACACGCACGCGCGACTTTATCCGCACTCTAAGCAACGTGGAACGCGTGGAGGTACTCCCCTACCATGCATTTGCCCTCGGCAAGTACGCCGAACTCGGCATCGACTACGCGCTAAAGGACACGCAGTCCCCCTCTGCAGAACGCGTGGCAAACGCCAACGAGATTCTCGAAACCGATAAGTACACCCGCTGGAAAAAATAGACCCTCGCGGAGGCGAGGCCACGACCTTTTTTTGAGTAACGGCGTACGGAACCTATAACTCCAAGCCGAGCTTTCGTTCAAAACCGAGCAAGAGCAGGAACGGCTCCGCGTAGCGTACAAACGTACGTGAGCGAAGCCGTGACGAACTATCGCGACAGTTTTGGACGAAAGATCACCCTTTAATCGCGTCGCCCATGCTGAACATCGGCATATACATTGCGATTAGAAGGCCACCAACCGCACCGCCGAGGAACACGATGATCAACGGTTCAATCATACTCACAACGGCGTCCACTGCGGCATCCACTTCTTCATCGTAGAAGTCCGCAAGTTTCAAAAGCATGCCCCCCAGGTTACCAGTCTTCTCGCCCACGCCAGTCATCTGGATAACCATCGGCGGGAAGATGCCTACTTCGGCCATGGGGTCCGCAATACTCTTACCACCGGCAATACCGATGGAAATCCTTCCGATGGCCTTCTCGACGACCTTGTTACCAGCAGTCGATGCAACTACCTTCAAGGCGTCAATAATACTTACACCTGCATTCAACAAAGTTCCAAGAGTTCTCGAGAAGCTCGCCGTAGAAGACTTAATCGTGAGGTCCCCTATTTTGGGCACCTTCAGCATAAACCTGTCAAATGCGAACTGCGCCGCAGGAATCTTCATCACGACCTTCCAGGCAACGACCAAAGCAATCAAGGCAAGGAACAAGAAGCCGCCGTTATTCAAGAGGAAATCGGAGATGTTCATCACCACCTGCGTCGGCGCGGGGAGTTCCGCATCCAAGGCGGCAAACTGTTCCGCGAAGGTCGGCACCACGAACGTCATAAGGGCAATCACCACCACGATACCCACAATGATAACCATCACCGGGTAAGTCAGCGCCTTCTTCACCTTGCGCTTGAGGCGCATACTGTTTTCCATAGTCTCGGCCAAACGTGCAAGAATGCCTTCCAAGATACCACCCGCTTCGCCAGCCGCCACCATGTTGCAGTAGAGGGAGTCGAACACCTTCGGGTGCTGCGCAAGCGCATCCGCCAATGACGAACCGCCGTTGATGGACTGTGTCACCTTGTGAATGACGTCCTTCAAAGCCGGGTTTTCGCACTGTTCTTCCAAGATGTTCAAGCACTGGAGCATAGGAAGGCCGGCAGAGCACATCGAGGAAAACATACGCGTAAAGCGGGTCAGGTCCTCATGCTTGATGCCGTTTCCAAAACTGATCTTGATTTCCATCGGTTTTTTCTTGAGCTTCACAATCATGAGCTTACGGCGCATAAGGAGCGCTTCGGCTTCAGCCTTGTCCTTCGCCTCAAGAGTACCTTCGAAATTGTTGCCCTGCGCGTTTTGCGCCTTGTACAAGAATTCAGCCATCGACTAGACTCCTTCCTTCACAAACAACTGTTCCAGCTGGTCCGGGCTCGGAGAACGGGCGAGCGCCTCGAAGCGGTCGACCTTGCGGTTCTTCACCAGTTCGCAAAGGCACATGTTCATCGTGTTCATGCCGAACTTCTGGCCAATTTCAATCATGGATTCAATCTGGTGGACCTTGTCGTCACGGATAAGCGCACGGATACCCGGCGTCACGTTCATCACCTCGTACGCCATCACGCGGCCACCGCCAATCTTCGGGATAAGCGTCTGGCATATGACGCCCTGGAGCACGAAGGAAAGCTGGGTACGCACCGTCTGCTGTTCGCCCTTCGGGAACGCGTCAATGATACGGTTGATGGTCTGCACGCAGGAGTTCGTGTGCAAGGTTGCAAAGGCCAAGTGACCGGTTTCGGCAATGGTCAATGCACAGCGCATGGTCTCGTTATCACGCATTTCGCCGATGAGCACCACGTCCGGGTCCTGACGGAGGGCCATCTTCAGGGCCATCGCAAAGCTGTTCGTATCGCTACCGACTTCACGCTGGTTGATCATGCATCCCTGGTGCTTGTGCAAGAATTCAATCGGGTCTTCCACCGTCAAGATGTGCTCGTGGCGTTCCTTGTTGATCTTGTCGATCATGGCGGCCAAGGTCGTAGACTTACCCGAACCCGTAGCACCTGTCACCAGCACGAGGCCGGAGGGGCGGGTCGTGAACTCGGCCATGATTTTCGGGAGGCCAAGTTCCTTAAAGGTCTTGATTTCGAGAGGAATGATACGCAAGGCAAGCGCCACACAGCCGCGCTGCAGGTAGGCGTTCGCACGGAAACGCGCGAGGTTTGCAATACCGAACGAAAAGTCGCATTCCTTCTGCTGTTCAAACGATTTCTTCTGCAGCTCGTTCATCAAGCTGTACGTCATGCGCATGGTCTCATCGGGCTTGAGCTTGTCATCGCCGAGGGGGGTAAGCTTACCGGACAAACGAACCAGCGGGGGAGAACCTGCCGTAATATGCAAGTCCGAAGCGCCACGCTTAACCATTTCAGAAAGAAGATCTTGAATATTGTATGCCATATTGCAGAATATAATTTAAAAGTGTGCGAAAAAAACATAAATTCTTGTGAGAAATGCGGAATAAGTCCTTTAAAATCGCCGGCTTTATCGTTTTGGCGGCCCTTTTGCTGGTCGCCTACCGCGCCATTGTGGCGAACGTGGAGCCGTTCCGCGAAATCCCGAGCCGCATAGCGAACTTCAGCGCCATTGAAATTGACGGCGGCAAGACGACATTCAACGAGCAGAGGGGCAAGGCGACACTCGTGGTGCTAAGCGCCAGCTGGTGCCCCGCGTGCATTGCAGAGTTGAACACGCTCAAGAACCTGCACAAGGAGTTTTCCGGAAAGGGGTTCCGAATCCTCATGGTGAGCGAAGACGACAACGTGAAAATCGCATCAAGGTTCAAGAAGAAATATGCAATGCCCTGGACCATGGTCCACTGGAACTACGACCTGATGAACACTCTCGGTAACCCGAGGGTCATCCCTGTTAGTTACCTTGTGGATAGCGATGGCAAGTTTGACTACATCGAGGCAGGAATCATCGACGAGAACCGCATGAGGCGTGCGATAAAGGCTCTCGTGGATTAGGCAATCGGGCTCGGGAAAAGAATCACGTCCTTGATTTCTTTTTTGCCGAGCGCAAGCATGAACAGGCGGTCAAGCCCGAGCGCCACGCCCGAGCAGGCAGGCATTCCCGATTCAAGAGCCGCAAGGAAATTCTCGTCTACAAGCGGGAGCGGTTTCCCCATCTGGCGACGTATCTCCAGGTCGGCCTCAAAACGCCTGCGCTGTTCAGCAGCATCGGTCAGTTCCGTATACCCGTTGCATAGTTCCACCTGGTCTACAAAGAGTTCGAAACGACGCGCCCACGTGTGGCCGTCCTCGCCCACATATGTCTGCGCGAGAGCTGCCTGCGACTGCGGGTAGTCCAGAATGAACTCCGGACCGTTTTTCGCGAGGGCGGGTTCCACAGCAAATACCATCAGGTAATCCCACCAGTCCTCGCGCGACATGCGTTCCGGACCCTCGGGAACAGGTATTCCCTGCAATTCGCAGGCACAGACAAAGTTGTCCATATTCTCGCAGAACGGGTCAACACCCGCATACTCCTTGAAGGCGTCTATCCAGCGGGTGCGACGCGCCTGAATCGGTTGCCCGATAATCTCGGACACGAGCGATTCCACCTCATCCATCAGGCGTTCCTGCGGCATGCCCACACGGTACCATTCCACCATGCTGAATTCATTGTTGTGGTGGCTACCGGATTCATCTTTCCGGAAGGATTTCGTTATCTGGAATATGTCGCCGAATCCCGCGGCAAGCAGGCGCTTCATGTGGAATTCCGGGCTCGTCATCATATAGCGATTCCCTTCCACCTCGAAGTAATCGAGCTGCGGGTCCGTACCGCCAGCCCCCGAAAGCACGGGCGTTTCCACCTCAAGCACGCCTCGCTTTTCAAAGAACGCACGCACCTTCGCGAGGAGCGACTGGCGTGCCACCCAGACTTCGCGGGAACATGTCGGCTTGAAACTACTTGTCATTATTCACCACGCAGCGCACCGCAAGCCAGAAGCCCTTATCCACGGCAATCGTAGAGACATCCTTGTCGGTGCTGAACATGGAACGCGCCATTCCGCGGCCATCGCCCACATCCTTGTTTGTCCAGAAATAGGCGCCTTCGCCCTGAATTACAGAAATGCCGTTCTTGTTGGCGTAGCCGCCGAACATCGCCGTAAACGCATAATCGTCAGAACCATTGCTGCGGAGTTTTTCTGCGGCGGTATTCGCACCACCCGCAAATATCTCGAGCATCTTCCAGTCATCATCGGTCGCAAGGTGCGTGCCCTCGGGGCATGCAGTCAGTGCAGCATCCTGCGTGTACAGGTGGCCAAACGTCTTGCAATTGTCCTCTTCACGGTCATAGCACATGGAACCGCCTTCAACAGCAAAGTTCAGGTTCTGCACAAACCAGCGTGTGCCATTGATTTCCTTGACCCTGTACTTCTGCCCATCACGTGCGTCTTCGAACGTCTCGAATACCGGGCAGCGGGTCGCAAATTCCTTCGCAGCAAGGATCGAGTCCACCGCAGGCTGCCACGCAGTGCAGAAGCGGAAAAGCTCACCGCCGGGAAGCGCCGTGGAATCTGCCTTATGCTTGTCTGCCCAGCGACCAACGTATGCAATGTTCACGACCTCGGAATCCGGAATCGAGAGCGCCTTCGCACTCGCCTGCATAATCAGCGCATACTTTTCCGCCGTCGACTTCTGTGTTTTCCAGTAGCCCTCAAGCAGGCCCTTGCGGAGCTTCTCATACAGCGGCGAGGGAACAGTCACCTTGATGGTCGTATCCACATAGTGTTCCGGGTTCGTCTCGCAGGTCGCCTCGCGGGCGGTATCCTGCATGTTGAGCGCATACTGGAGGCAGTCCTCGATGCAGGCCTCGCGAGCCTTGCCCTTTTTCTTGGGGCAGGCGACCCACATGCTGGTATCGACCGGCACCTTGACGGGCTTCGCGAATGCCTTTGTCTTCAATGCAACCTTCGAGACGCTTTCCAGGGCATCAAGGGCCTTCGTGTTGCCGTTCTCGCCTTCCATAAGCAAGTACGAAATAACCTCGGTACAGGCGTTCATCGCCTTCGCGTTCGCACAGACCTTCGTGCCGTAACCATACGAGAACTGCGCCTGGCACTGGTTGAACGATTCATCGGGCATGGCCTTGAAGATTTTCTCGTAGACCTTGACCGCATCGTCTGCCGAAAGCTTGCCACAGTAGATTTCCTCGGCAGCGCCCGATTTCACGATTTTCTGGGCCGCAGCGACATCACCCGCATCGATAGCCTCGTGGAGTTCGGCCTGTGCAAAGGCGGTATTGGCAAGGCAAAGCGAAAATGCACCAAGTGCAATAAAAGATTTTCTCAAAATTCTCATAGTAACCCTTCTTTGTTTTTTCGCCAGTAAATATACAAATTTCTACATTTGCAATCATGAAAGATTTTGATGCTGAAAAAATCCGTAGCGAATTTCCGATGCTTGTCGCAGGCGATCACGACGCAAAGCCCCTCGCCTTCTTGGACAGCACGGCCACCACGCAGAAGCCCGCGTGCGTGATTGACGCGATGGACGATTTTTACCGAGAACACTACAGTTCCGTAAAGCGTGGCGTGTACCGCCTAAGTGCGCGCACCACCGAAGCGTTTGAAAAGACCCGCAAGAATGTCGCGGCGTTCATCAACGCAAAGAGCGAAGACGAAATCGTGTTCACCCGTGGCACCACCGAAAGCATCAATCTGGTGGCATGGAGCTACGGTCGCAAGTTCTTTGAAGCCGGCGATGAAATTTTAATCAGCGGGCTCGAGCATCACGCGAATATCGTGAGCTGGCAGCTCGTTGCCGAGATGAAGGGCGCCAAAATCAAGGTCATCCCGGTTCTTGATAACGGTGATCTAGATTTGGCTTCACTCCCCGAGCTCCTGAATGCACGCACCAAGATGGTAGCAGTTGCGCACGTAAGCAATTCCGTCGGTACCGTGAACCCGATTGCAGAAATTATCAAGACGGTCCGCGCCGCCGCCCCGCAGGCGAAAATCCTGATTGATGCCGCCCAGAGTTCGAGCCACATCAAGATTGATGTGCAGAAACTGGATTGTGACTTTCTCGCCTTCAGCGGGCACAAGATGTATGGCCCGACTGGCGTAGGCGTGCTCTACGGCAAATACAGCGTGCTTGATTCCATGCCCCCCTGGCACGGCGGCGGCGAGATGATCAAGAACGTGACCTTCGAGAAGACGACTTATGCCGACGTTCCCGCCCGCTTCGAGGCAGGCACGCCCATGATTGCCGAAGTCATCGGGCTCGGCAAGGCCATCGAATGGATTAACGAGAAGGGCATCGAGAACATCCGCAAGCACGAAGAAGAAATCACGCAATATGCGCTGGAACAGCTTGCGAAAATTCCGCAGGTCAAGATTTTCGGGAACCCGAAGGAACGCGGTGCCCTTATCAGCGTAACCCTCGACGGCATCGCCGTGAGCGACGCCGCCATGATTCTTGACGAAGAGAACGTAGCCGTACGTAGCGGGCACCACTGCGCCCAACCCGTGATGGACCGCTTCGGCGTCGACGCCACGCTTCGTTTGAGCTTCGGTGCGTACACCCTGAAGCGCGACATTGACCGCTTTGTCGCAGGCATCAAGCGCGTCGTCCGGCTGTTCGCATAATTCACCGCGAGAACGCCGCAGAGTTCATCATGGGAATCGAGAAAGGCATCTTCAACCGCACATCGCTCCTGCTCGGGGACGACGTGATGGGCAACATCTACCAGAAGCGCGTCATCATCTTCGGTCTCGGCGGAGTCGGCAGCTGGTGCGCCGAAAGCCTGGTGCGTTCCGGCATCAAGGAACTCGTACTCG
>CADCGB010000022.1 GCA_902800815.1 Fibrobacter succinogenes | reverse complement strand
GCAGATTGCGGCGGTCAGAGTGGTTTTGCCGTGGTCAACGTGGCCGATGGTGCCAATGTTGCAGTGCGGCTTGCTTCTGTCAAAATGTTCTTTTGCCATGATTCTATCTCCGTTTAGTGAGAGCCCAGATCGGGAGTCGGACCCGAGACCTCTTCCTTACCAAGGAAGTGCTCTACCACTGAGCTACCTGGGCATAAGCCCTATGGCACCATTCAGTACCATAGGGCGTTTGTTGCGTGGGCCGTCGTGGATTCGAACCACGGTAGGCGTAAACCAACGGATTTACAGTCCGTCCCCATTAACCACTCGGGCAACGACCCATGTTGTCAAGCCAAAGATAGGAATCGAACCTACGACCGGCTGATTACAAATCAGCTGCTCTACCAGCTGAGCTACTTTGGCATGCCTCCCATATCCGCACGATACAAGAGTGTGCCAAATTTAATAAGTTTCATGCCCTTTTGTCAATGAAAATCAAGAATTTAGAGCAAAAAAATTGATTTTTTTTCCTTTTCCACAAAAAAGACGTACACAAAATGAGTTAAAAGTGTGAATAGATTGTTGATAACTTTGATTGGGCGAAAAAACTATATTTGGGGCATGGAAAAGAAAGGTATCAGCCACACCTGCCAAATCGAGGTAAGGTACTCCGAAACCGACGCCATGGGGGTGGTCCACCACGGGTCCTACCCCATCTGGTTCGAGCAGGCCCGCATCGACTTCTTCAAGGCGATAGGCGCCCCCTATACCGAAATCGAGAAGGAAGGGTTCGAGAGCCCGGTGCTGGAGCTGGTCGTGAAGTACAGGAAGGCCTGCCGGTTCGGCGATATGGTTGATATCGAGACGGAACTCACCCAGGTTGGCCGCTATAAGTGGAAATTCACCTACAAGGCCTACGTGAAAGGCGAACTCTGCACCACGGGGTCTACCGTGCACGCGTTTACCAAGGGCGGAATGCCCACCGCCGAGAAGCCCGAATGCTTCAAGCGCGTAGAAAGCCGCCTGTTTCCTAGTGATTAGTTAGGTGATCGTGTGAGCGTGCAGGATATGCACGGAGACAACATTATATAAAAAGGCTATGCATTGCCACGCATGGGCTATTCACCAAACCACATGTCTTCAAGGGATGTCACGCCGTGTAAAAGAGCAGGGCACGCGCCGTTTTCCATGAGGTTCTTAATCTCCTCAACGCTATCGCCCGCCTCGTTCGACTTGTAGGTAATGGTCTCCGCATCGCATACGACATCTTTCTTATCGCTATCGTGCTGGTACGCAAAGCAGACATCCTCAAGAGTCTCGGCATCCACGCCCGTGTAGACTTCCTGCATGTACACAGCACCACCTACATCGTATGTCTTGATGATGGCGGACTTGTCCGGATAGTTTATCAGCATAAAGACGGTGTCCGCCAACTGGTCGACATAGCAGGCACTAGCCGGCTCGTAGTCACCATCCTCCATATCAGACAGACTCACCTGCTCTATATAGTAGTCACACTGTTCCTTCATCGCACTAATCGCGGTATCACGGGCAGAGGCAAGCTTTGCCGGAGTCGAGGCAATTTCCATGTTCGCCCTGACCTCGGTTGCAGTACATGTGACCTCTCCACCCGCCAGCAGATATTGCTGCTTGAGCGCAGCACAATTGGCATCCATACTTTCCTTGAAGATGCTCGAGGACGCCTCAAATTCGTCAGAGACCTTTACTGAAGAGGAACCCATCTCGATCGTGGACGTATATTCCAGGACACCCATGCCCGGCACAACCTGGTCGAACACCATCGTAATACGCTTGTCCGCCACATAGACACTGCACCGGCCCGTAATAGAAGTGGCCTTGGCACTGAGATTGTACACCAGGTCGCCGCGGGAATCGCTACTTGAAGTAGAATCACCACAGGAGGCGAGGAAAGCAAGGGGAATAAGCAGGAATGCGAGTCTGGCGAGTTTCATAAGGGTCTCCTTTCTTTAGGGCATAATATAATTCTTTTTTTGCAATAAAAATATGCGCGGGTTTAAAATGTATATTTGAGGCATGGAAACTTGCACATTCAAGCATACCGCCCGCGTCGAAGTGCGCTACGCGGAAACCGACCAGATGGGAATCGTCCACCACTCCGTTTACGCCGTGTGGTTCGAGCAGGCACGTACCGAATACTTCCGCGAGGCGGGCGCAAGCTACGCCGACATGGAGGCCGAAGGGTTCTCGAGCCCGGTGCTCGAACTGAACGTGCAGTTCAAGGCACCCACGCACTACGGCGAATTCGTGGATGTCGAGACCACCATGATTCGCGTAGACAAGCTGCGCATCCGTTTTGAATACAAGGCAAGCGTGAACGGCAAGCTGTGCACCACGGGCCACACGCTCCACTGCATGCTCAAGAACGGGCGCCCCACGCGCGAACTGCCCGCAAGTTTCAGCAAGTTCGAATTCGTTAGCGAGGATAAGTAAACTCATGGAAAACCAGGAAGAAACCGTCCAGATTCACATCAGGTCGCTGGACAAGACCGTAGACTTCCCTGTCAGGAGTTCCAGCCCGTGCAAGCGCTGCAAAGGCACCGGAATAAAGGACAAGAAGCCTTGCCCGATATGTTGCGGTTCCGGCAGCATCAAGAGGCTCGACTGCATCCGCTGCAACGGCACGAAGCAGATTGAAAACGGCCTCAAGTGCAATATCTGCAAGGGCGAAGGGACTATCTCCGAAGCAAAGACAAACGAGTTCCTCCAGGCCCGCCAGTTCTGCGAAGAATTCCAGAAGAAACCGGCAAAGACAATCCTGATTTGCCTCGCATGCCTCATCGTGCTTGGCGCGTGCTCCTTCTTTATTTCGAGCTACCTGTTCGTGGACCTCCGGATGATACAGTCATTGAACATCTACGTTCCGCTATTGCTCGGGCTCGGTGCCGGTTTCTACGTACTGGTGACCCTCCACAAGATGCACGTGGGTTCGTACCTGCCCGCACCCAAGAAGTTCATGATTTCAGCTGCAGTCATCGCCCTCGGTATTGCGGCCATCGCCATTCCGGGCCCCGTTGCCGGGCGCTACCACTGGATGGAAAGCGAAGCGAAGGAAATCATCAGCGAAGCCCTTGCAGAAGACAACCTTTCTTGCCAGAGCGTCAAGGTATCCAGCCACGACGGCAACGACTATCACGGAATCGCGACGATTTCTGATGGCGATAAAATCAAGATAATCATCCACTACAAGAAAGTCGAAGAAACGAGCCGCGAAATCGGCTACTCCATCGAAGTGGAACCCGTGGAATAAGATATGGACCAGCCGCTCGCCGAAAGACTACGTCCGCAGAACTTGGATGAATTTTTAGGCCAGAACAAGATTCTGGGCGAGCAAAGTTTGTTGCGCAAGAGCCTCGAGAACGACAACGTTCCGAGCATGATTTTCTGGGGGCCGCCCGGCTGCGGAAAGACGAGCCTCGCGCACGTGATACGCCAGCGCACGAAAAAGGCCTTCGTGGCACTCTCGGCTGTTGCAAGCGGCGTGAAGGAAGTGAAGGAAGTTTTGGCCGACGCCCGCAAGATGAAGGGCATGTTCCAGGACACGATCCTGTTTATCGACGAAATCCACCGCTTTAACAAGGGCCAGCAGGATGCGCTGTTGGGTGCCGTCGAGGACGGCACGGTGACGCTCATCGGCGCCACCACCGAGAACCCGGGGTTCGAGGTCAACAGCGCCCTCCTGAGCCGCTGCCAGCTGATACTGTTCGCACCCCTCAGCAAGGAAGACCTGCGCACGCTGATTTTCAGCGCACTGCGCGACCACCCGCGGGGCCTGCAACTCAAGGACGTCGAAGTCGAAGACGCTGTTGTAGACAAACTAATTGCACAGTCCGATGGCGACGCACGCTTTTTGCTGAACCAGATTGAATGGATTGGCAAGAACCTTGGCGACCGCAAAATCATCGACGAGAAACTTCTTGAAGAGTTCCAGTACAAGAAACCGCTCCGTTACGACAAGAGCGGCGAGGAACACTACAACCTGATTTCGGCGCTGCACAAGTCGGTACGCGGGAGCGACCCGGATGCAGCCCTCTACTGGATGCACCGCATGCTACAGGGTGGCGAAGACCCGCGGTTTATACTGCGCAGGCTGATGCGCATGAGCATGGAAGATATCGGGCTTGCAGACCCGAACGCGCTCCTGCTAGCGACCGCCGCCCGAGAGGCATACGACTTCATGGGCATACCCGAAGGACTCATCGCACTTGACGAACTTGCGGTTTACCTGTCGCTTGCGCCCAAGAGCAATAGCCTGGAACTTGCCGGCATGAAGGCCGACCAGATCGTGAAACAGACAGGGACACTGCCTGTACCGCGCGCATTCCGCAATTCGGTGACGAAGGTCGGCGAAAAGCTCGGTTACGGAGTCGACTACCAGTACGACCACGACAGCCCGGGCGCATACTCCGCGCAGGAGCATTTGCCCAAGCAACTCGAAGGCACCGAGATTTACCAGCCCAAGCCCTACGGCAAGGAAAAGGCGCTGGGTGAGCGACTCGCCCAGCTGAAGCAAATCAAGAAAGAGAAGAAGGGGTAACCCTTCTCACCCTCGCCAAAGCTCATCAAACACTTGAACTGCATTTTGACGGAAAATGCTCTCGATCTTTTTTGCAAAGGAGAGGACTTCCTTACCGGCTTCCGAATACTGCATCATTTCGCCTTGACACTGCTTGCTCAGGAACTTATAGGTCTGAAAGTATCCGTCGCAATAAATGACATCCGCGATTTCTTCGGGCAGCTTTTGAATCGCTTCCCAGTTCTCGCGAATGAACGCCTCAACCTGTTCCAACAGCGCTTTATGGACACCTTCTAGCACATACTGGCAGCCATCTTCCGGACGGCCACCATGTATCGAATACACGCGGCCATCGGAATAAAGCAGATATCCGCTTGTAGTGCAGCAATAACCGCCCACCTTAATGTATTCGAAGACTATCGTTCCCTTAGGTATTTGGAAAATCTGATCCATAATGACCTCCGTTTTTATCTCAATATGCAATAGAGAAACACGAAAGAGAAGAATATAAAGCCGAGGCAACCGCTACACATACGCACCTCCGAATGGGGCTAGCGCCTGTTGCGTTTCTGGTAGTCGGCGTCGACATTCTTTTTCCAAGCACGATCGTTCTTGCGACTTTGGCGAATATCGCTCATAAGGCAGCATTGCGCCTCGTACATGACTCCGATTCCGGTTCCGTCGTTCACGAAGTTTGCGGCACGTTCTTCATCAATGCCGAAATTCCTTGCGGTCTCGATGGCATCGATATTCGCGCCAAGGAAGATGAATTCCCAGCCGTACTTCTGCTTTTGGCGTTCCACCATCTGCTTCACGCGATCGCTGGTGTACCTGCGGCTTGCATTCTCGTAACCGTCGGTGGTGATGACGAAGATGGTCTTTTCGGGGCGGTCTTCCTCGCGGGCGTACTTGTGCACGTTACCGATGTGGTGAATGGCCCCGCCAATAGCGTCGAGCAGGGCAGTGCTGCCGCGCGGGTAGTATTCCTTGTCGGTGAGCGGCTGGATATCTGCCAGCGAGACGCGGTCATGCAATACTTCCATGTCGTTATCGAAAAGCACGGTGGAGACAATAGCCTCGCCCTCCTCCTGCTTCTGTTTTTCGATGGTAGTGTTGAATCCGCCGATGGTATCCTTCTCGAGCCCGCTCATGGAGCCGCTGCGGTCCAGGATAAAGACGATTTCGGTGAGTCCCTTTTTCATATTGCCTCCGTGCCGCTATTAGTGCGGCTTAGGTGATGGTCGCTGGCTTAGCGCGTTCGCACTTTTGCGTTGGCGACCGGTTGACGAAAGCAATAATAGGTGCTATATAGGGAAATTTGGTCGCCTGGCGGGCGACATTTTAAAATTGCGAAATTTGCGAAAATTCGGCAATTACGCGCCGAGAGTCGGTTGCCCGAACTTGAAAAGCATGCTATTTATTTCCCAGATATCGTACTTCTGTCGCTCAATAAAGTACTTGACAATCAGGTCACCCCTGTTGGATGGCGACAATGCAAGTTCGGCGCGGGCGAGCAAGTCAGTAGTCTCGTCCATATCCAAGTGCAGGGCGATTGCAAGCGCAAGTGCTGTTTTCTTGGTGGGCTTGTAGTTCACGTTGCTGCGTATCTTGGAAAAATGCTTACGGTCGAGATTCGCACGCTTGTAGACTTCCACGTCGTCCTGGTTCTTCTCGTGAATGAGTCTGAAAAGCTTGGCACAGAAGGTTTCGCCCGGGTCCACAAGAATGTCCTCGAGGCTCCTGCCGCTTTCAACACTCTTTTTCGACATGGCACAGGCGAGCGGCTTGCGCACCTCGTTCATGCACAGTCTTTCGCACTCGTCCGCAGAATCCTCTTCGTCAACAAATTCACTGCTGTCGCCGAGTTCCTGAATGGCATAGACCCTTTCGTTTTCGTCACTCCACCGGCGATTGACTACATAACTATGAACAGCGCTATATTTATCTTGTACGTAATTGTCGTCAATAAACGCCTGGATATCGTTGCTCAGTTCTTCCGAGACTTCGAATGCCTTGCGGTCAAAAACAACGAGCATCACGTCCATCTCGTTTGTCTGTAGGAATTCACCGATAGCGTCCAATGCAATTTTTAATGCGCTATCCTTGGGGAACTTGAACACGCCACTAGAAATAAGCGGGAATGCGATGGACTGGCAGCCTAGTTGCTGTGCCTTGTCGAGTGCGCCACGGTAGCAGTTGGCAAGGGCAAGCGCCTCGCCCGAATCGCCACCCTTCCACTTGGGCCCAACGGTATGGATGATGTACTTGGCATCAAGCGCGAATGCGGGCGTCACCGCGACCTGCGCCACCTTGAGCGGGCCCACCAGTTCACGCGCCTTCAGCAGGTCATCGTAGCCGGCGGCGTTGTAGATATGGTATTCCGCGCCACCACCGCAAATGGGGTTCTTGTTCGCGGAGTTGACAATGGCATCGGCCTTGACTTTCGAAATGTCGTTGCGTACAATTTTTAAGGGCATAGCGATAAAGATACTTTTTTTGTATTTTTTGGCTATGCAGGTCAAGGTTCTAGTAGACAATATCGCGGGCTGTCCTAACGCCGCGGCAAATTGTGCGGGTAGTAAATGCACGCCCCTCCGTGGCGAATGGGGACTTTCCGTCTATATAGAATTCGAGGGGCGCCGCTACCTGCTCGACACGGGAGCCTCCGCGCATTTCGCGATGAACGCCGCCACCATGGGGGTGGACCTCTCGAAGGTCGATGCCGCAATCCTCAGCCACGCACACTACGACCATGCAAACGGGATGGCGGAATTCTTCGGCATTAACAGCACCGCACCTTTCTACCTGCGCAAGGGCGCCGGCGAAAACTGCTACCACACACACAAGATTCTCGGGCCCATCGCCTACCACGAATACATCGGCATCCGCAGGGGTTCCCTGAAGCGTTTCGCCGACCGCATCCGGTTTGCGGAAGGCGACGCGCAGATTGCGCCAAACGTGTACCTGATTCCACACAAGAGTTCCATCACCAGCGCAGAGACCCGCGAGGCTATCGCCCGCGCAGCACACCTCTCCGTGAAGGAGAACGGCAAGTACCGCTACGACAGTTTTGAACACGAACAAAGTTTGGTATTCGATACGCCCGAGGGCCTGTTCGTGATGAACAGCTGCAGTCACGGCGGGGCAGACAACATCGTGAAGGAAATCGCTGCAACCTTCCCCGGCAAGAAAATCTATGCAATGCTCGGCGGGTTCCACCTGTTCCGTTGCAGCGACGATACCGTGCGTGCATTCGCGATGCGCCTGCGCGACCTGGACGTGCAGAAAATCTACACGGGGCACTGCACCGGGAATCGCGCCTTTGATATACTAAAAGAAGTGCTCGGCGAGCGTGCCGAGCAAATGTTTACCGGGATGGTAATTTAGGGTCGCGGGCGTTTTCCGACCCGCTTATTGTTTTCCGACCCGATTACCGCTTCCCTTCCTTCTTGTAGCGGTCGATGCATTCCTGGTAGAAGTCGTACGTCTGCTTGGCGATTGTCTTCCAGCTGAACACGTCGATAGCGCGCTTGCGGCTCACCTCACCCATCTTCTTCGCGAGTTCCGGGTCTTCCAGAATCTTGTTTAATTTATTTGCAAAGTCGGTCTGGAAGGCCTTCGGGTCGGCCGGGTCGAAGTCCGTATCGGAAACGTGCTTGAGCGGTACCAGGAATCCGGTCTCGCCGTCCACGATAATCTCGGGAATGCCGCCCACCGCAGAACCCACCACCGGAGTCCCGCAGCTCATCGCCTCGAGGTTGATAATCCCGAACGGCTCGTAGAGCGAGGGCGTAGCAAACACGGTCGCATGGCTGTAGAGCACGCGCAGTTCCTCATGCGGCACCGCCTCCTGGATCCACACCACGCCATCGCGGGTGGCCTGGACCTTCTCGATAAGCGACTTACATTCATCGGCAAGCTCGATGGTGTCGGGAGCACCCGCACAGAGCACCACCTGCGCATTCTTGTCGATCTGCGGGATCGCCTGGATTAGCTGGCTGATGCCCTTCTGGCGCGTAATGCGACCCACGAACAGCACATAGGGGCGCTTCGGGTCCACGCCCCACTTGGTGAGGATCTCCTCGTTAAACGTCGGTGCATAGAAGTCCGGGTCGATACCGTTGTAGATGACCTTCACGCGGTCCTCGGGCACGCCGTAGAGTTTCATCACGTCGCGCTTCATGCCCTGGCTCACCGCAATCACGCCGTCGGCAGCCTCGTAGGCCGTACGTTCAATCCAGCAGCTCATGGCATAGCCGCCGTCACCGAGCTGTTCCGCCTTCCACGGGCGGTGTGGTTCCAGCGAATGCGTCGTGAGGATGAGCGGGCACTGCAAAAGGCGGCTCGCCAGCACTCCACCAAAGTGGCTGTACCAGGTGTGGCAATGAATCACATCGATACCATTGAGGGTGGCAGCCCACTGCAGGTTGATATCGAGCGGCTTGAAAATCTTCTGGAAGCGGTCGTCTTCGGGGTTCAGCGCCAGCTTGCGCGAAAAACCGATTGCACGGACGTTGTCCTCGTCAAAATTCTGGCTACCGAAGCAGCGTGCCTCGACATGGCAAAGTTTCGAAAGTTCCTGCGTCAGGAACTTGACGTGAATACCCGCACCGCCATAAATTTCCGGCGGAAACTCGTTAGTAAGTATAGCAGCGTTCATACGAGAACTCCTTTCTTTCACCAATAATTATAAAAAAAAGGCACCCCGCCGTGGGGCAGGGTGTCTGGAGTGAGTGTGGAGTTTCTTAGAAGTTCTTGCACTGGGTTTTCCAGTTGCCCTGCTTACCAATGATGTTGCCATCAATGTACTTGCCGCTCGTGCCGACAAAGTCAGCCTTGCGCCATTCTTCGCCGCCGAGGTGCCAACGCATCCAGGCGACCGTCGCAGCCATGCCGTCCCAGGACCCCGAACCATGACCATAGCCACCTTCGCTGTTACGCGGGCCGCCAGTCATTTCGATAAGGCAGGCAGGAGCGCGCACGCCCGGATTGTTGTAGTCATTCCTAGCGTTGTCCTTTTCCATGCCGACTTCGCCATAGAGAATTGCGATGGAGCGGTCAGTTGCGACCTTGTTCGCACCGGCACCACCCCAGTCTCCGCTGTTGTTGAGGAACGCGGTAAGCACGCGCTTGTCCTTAATGACAGCCTGTTCAGATTCAAGACCGCCCATCATGCCTTCGTAAGCACTCGGTTTTGTACCACCACCGGGGCCCCATACCACAACGGCATGCTTTTGGTCCGGATTGTCGGTCAAGCGCTTGGGGTACGCGAGGATTCCTTCCCCATCCCAGCCGGTATTCGTCTTGTACTCGACTTCCATATAGTTCTTTTCTTCTTCCTTGTCGTTCGCGAGGAAAATTTTCGGAACGGCGGGCTTCACTTCTTCGCTGGAAGAAGAAACGACCGGAGCCGCCTCGCTGGAACTGGAAGCGGGATTTTCGACAACCGCGCTGGAAACCGGAACCACATCTGCGCTGGAAGCAGGATTCACATCTGCGCTAGATGCAGGATTAAGAACGTCAGCACTGCTGGTCGGATTCACATCAACACCCGGTTCGACAACTTCGCCACCACCAATAATATCGGTAGAGCTGCTGGATGCGAGAGTCGGATTGAAGACGAGGTCTCCACCCTCCTGGGAGGGGTCGGCCATACCCGAGGAGCTGAGGAGGCTCGGGTCATTGCCGTATTGCTGCTGGGCAGCGGCAACGGTAGATTCATCGCAGTTGACAACGGCAAGGGCGGCACTTACAACCACGAGGCCCTTCGCCAGATTCCTGAAGAATCGAGATTTCATTGTATTACTCCTTGTTTTTGCACTCCTTAACCGCTTATAAAGGTACCTTGATAAAAAGCAAAAAATCTCCCCGAAAAGGGAGATTCTATGGATAAAAAATCCAAGCGTAATGGACAAAATGTCCATAATTCGCTCAAAAAACGGCAATTTAGCGGGGTGCGTAGATGCGCGACATGAACTCGGCGCGGGTCTTCTCGTCGGTCTTGAACCTGCCGAGAAGCTGGGTCGTGACCATCGTGGCACCGGGCTTCTTGACACCGCGCATGGTCATGCACATGTGGCTCGCCTCAAGCACTACGGCCACTCCCTTCGGGTTCAGTTCCTTCTGGATGAGTTCGGCAATCTGGCGGGTCATGCGTTCCTGGATTTGCGGGAAGCGGGCGTAGAATTCAACGACGCGCGGGATCTTGGAAAGGCCCACCACGCAGTCGCCGGGAATGTAGGCCACATGCGCCTTGCCCGTAAACGGCAGAAAATGATGTTCGCACATGCTCGCGAACTCAATATCCGGCACGATAATCATCTCGTCGTACTTCTCATGGAAACGCGTCTTGAGAATGTCTTCGGCACGCATCTCGCCCGAAAGGCCGGTCATGAGTTCTGCATACATCTTCGCGACACGCTTCGGCGTATCGAGCAATCCTTCGCGGTTCGGATTCTCGCCCATGCCGGTGAGAATCATCCGGAAGCCGTCTTCCATCATCTTCAAGTTCATGCGGGCAAAGATAGAAAAATTACCGGATATCGACCCTCACCAAGGCGCCAGCGCCCTTGGCAATATATATACCGTGCGGAACGTTTTCGAGCGACATGCCGTTTATCGCGGTGCGGACAAGCGTTCCGTTCAGGTTGAACAGCTTGATTTCGCCCGCAGATTCCAGGCGGTTGCCCACGCGCACAATCCCGGAGGTCACGCGCGCCAAGCCCTCACCCAACTGCGCGCCGTTCACGATTCCCGTCGTTTCGCCGCCGACCTTGAAATTTTCCACATGCGTGATGCCGCTGTTCACGTAGTCGCCGAGCCCGTAGGCACTGCGCATAATCTTCAGCACGTCCATGTCGAACACGGAGCCGTCCGGCGCGGACTGCCTGCGGATAATGGTCATGTTGTTTTCGCCCTCGTGGCCCGTATCCCAGGCGATGGGCACCACCTTGTTCTGTTTCGCGAGCTTCATCACGGCGTCGTAATAGGCAAGGCGGCCCTTGCGGTGCTTCGCGTAGTTGTCGCCCGTCAGCACGCCCACGCGGTCGTTCGCGCCGAACTCCCCGATAATCACGGGCACGCCCTTGTCCACAAAGTTCGTCTTCATCTTGCCGAACTGGTCCTGAATCTGCGCGCTGGTGCACTTGTCGCCCATGGCGCCCGCCCAGGCGTTGTAACCGCAATTGTGCACGATGTCTGCACCAGTCGCGAGGTCGTCGCCCCAGTAGTATTGCGGATAAACTTGCGCGCCCCAGTCAACAATATCGTTCAAGAGTGTGTAGGTGTACGGGTCATAAAAATGCACCTCGACCATCAGGCGGTTTTCAATCACGTCCTTCGGGAGCTTTGATACCGGCATCACCTCGGTCGTGCGGTCGATACTTGTGGAAGGCCCCTGGATTACAAGCGTGCGACTCGCGTTGTTGCCACCCGTTGCGCGCACGGCATCCACGAACGTCTGGTGGTACACCATCAGGATTTCCGTCTCATGCTTGTAGTTATCATCGGTTGTCGCGGGCTCGTTCGCGCTCGCAAAGAGCAGGTTCTCGTTATAGTCCTTGAAACGCGTCGCAATCTGCGTCCAGTAGGATTTCTGCTTCGCGTTCACCTCGTTCTTTTTTTCGTCCTTCAGATTCTCCTCGAGCCAGCCGCCATCCCAGTGGATGTTCAGGACCGTCACGAGGCCAGCGCGCATGCACATGTCCACCACCGTCTGCACCGAGTCCATCCAGCTTTCGTTGATGACGCCGTCCTTAGCGTGGCTGTCCCAAGCGCAGGGAATGCGGATGGTGCTGAACCCCGTCGCCTTCACCGAATCGATGTAAGCCTCTGTCGGGAACTTGTTGCCCCAGCCTGTCGGGTTGCCCGGAACTTCCATCGTGTTGCCGATGTTTATCCCGAAACCCATCTTGTTGAACATTTCGCCCGCAGTCGGGAGCGTTTCGGCATTCGCGAGCACAGCAAGCGACGCCACGGAGAAGGAAGCGGCCAGCGCCGCAGTCCTGAGTCTGCTTTTAAGCATAACATCCCTTTAAGGCGTAAAGACGCCTTCACTTCAAACAACACTTGAAATATATATGGATTAACGGCCCGCGGGCGACCATCCGGCATTTTTTCCGTTGACAAGATGTCAATCTTGTACACAAATAATGTATTTTGGAATCATGACAACACCGCAAAACATTCCCGACCCGAATACAATCCACCCGATTGCGGGCTACGACAAGGAAATCTACGTGAAGCCGACTATCAAGAATCCGAACATCATCGTCGGGGATTTTACCTACGCTGACTCGGAATTCGAAAGCCATGTGACGCACCATTACGACTTTCTCGGCGACAAACTCATCATCGGGAAGTTCTGCCAGATTGCTGCAGGCGTGGAGTTCGTGATGAACGGCGCGAACCACCAGATGAACGCGGTATCGACCTTCCCGTTCTACACGCTTGCAGGCTGGAACATGAAGGCGCCCGCCCCTGCGGACATGCCGCTCAAGGGCGACACGATTATCGGGAACGACGTATGGATTGGCCAGAACGCGACGATACTCCCCGGAGTGCATATCGGTGACGGAGCGATTATCGGCGCAAGCAGCGTCGTGGGCAGTGACGTGGAGCCCTACACGATTGTCGCAGGGAACCCGGCGCAGTTTATCCGCAAGCGCTTTGACGAGGAACTTACGAACCTGATGCTCGAATGGCGCTGGTGGGACAAGCCCATCGAAGAAATAAACGCGCTCATCCCGGTACTCACGAGCAGCGACTTGACAGAAGTCAAGAAGAAAGTTAAGGAGATGCTCGGGAAATAACCCAGTAAAAATTACACAAACACGACTTCGTTGCCGGTGCGTTCGGTGACGTTCCGGTTCGGGAGGCCACTCTCCGTATCGGCGTAGCCGATGGCAACGGAGGCGTACACGCGCTCGTCCTCGCGCAAACCAAGTCCGCGCAAGTATTCGAGTAGCGTCGGGTCTTCGTTCAGCCACTTGAGCTGGTTGATGTAGCAACTGCCCAGGTTGAGCTCGTTCGCCGCAAGCATCATGTTCTCCACGGCGCAGGCGACATCAGCCATGTTGTTGCCGTATTCCTTCTTGTTCGCGACCACAATCAGCACGGGCGCCGTATAGCAGAACGAGTAGTTCCCCTTGCGCGAAAGCGTGATGGAATTCTTGAGACTCTTGTACAGGTCTTCGCGGAGTTCCATCGCGGCAAAGGCGGACTGCACCAACTCCTTGAGCTTTGCAATCACCGCAGCATCCGAAATCACGAAGAAGTGATTAGTCTGCGCGTTGCCGCCGGTAGGCCCGAACTGGCCCGCCTCGACAATCTGCTTCAACTTCTCGTGTTCGACAGGCTGTGCCTTGAACTTGCGGGTACTGCGACGCGTACGTATTGCTTCAAGTGTGTTCATGATAAACCTTCAACTGGATCCTTCGACTCGATGCCTCGCGGCATCTCGCTCAGGATGACACTTCCTACTTATCCAGCGGCATAATCAGGATACGGGATTTCCGCTTCTGGTTGTAGTGGTCGCGCTTGCTCTTCGGCAAATCCTCGACCGTACCATCCTCGAATCCGAAGTGGTAGAACCAGTCGAGCGCCTGCGTGGTAAGCAGGAAGAGTTTTTTGTATCCCTTCATGCGACCGACAGAAATGAGGTGCCGCACGATGGCATCGCCGATGCCCGACTTGCGGTAGTTCGCGCCCACCGCGATGCCAGCGACTTCGGCCATTCCGTCCTCAAATTCATGCAACGCACCGCAACCGTGAATGCTGTTGTCGATGCTGTACACCACGTAGTCCTTGAGTTTTTCGGAAATGCTTTCCTGCGTACGCGGCACCAGGTAGCCCTTCGCGATGTAGTCCTGCATGATCCGGAGAATATCTGGAATATCTTCGATGTTCGCGGGCCGGATACTCGAGTACTGGTTCGCATACACCATGGTTCCGTCGCCCCGAGCACTGAATACTTCTTGCAGCACGCTACCCTGGAATTCACCGCTCAGCAAGTGAACACGGTTCGCACCCGCCTCGCATGCCCGGATGGCGTTCATCAGGTAATCCATCTGCGCAAAGTCGAGCTGGTCGGAATTGAGTTCCAGGAGTTCCTTCGCCTGGTCAACGTCCAATGCCGAAATCACGCCCGAATCCGTCGGCTCCAGGTACTTCGTGTTCTTGCCGGTCACAAGCCCTTCGAGCTTGATGCCGTTCTCGTTACCGATAAAGAACAGCTTGCCGACCTGCATGTACTTGCAGATTTCGGTCGCGAGTTCCGTGGAACTGATATTGTACGCATGCCCCAACTTGTTCCAACCAATCGGCGGAATAATAGGCACAAACTTCTCGTTCAAAAGCTGCTCGAGGATATCCCTCTGGATACGCTCGATCTTGCCGGTGCGCATGTAGTCGACACCGCCAATCACGCCAAGGCTCCGGGCCAGTACCCAGTTGCCCTGGATACCGCTGAGGCCGCTCGCCGTGAGGTGGCTCATGATGCGCTGGGCAACACCCAGGGAAGCCTGCTCGATATGCGGCAGGGCCTCCTCGCTCGTAAGGCGCACACCGCCCTCGAACTTGGTCTCGAGTTCCCAGGCCTTCAACTGCGCGTCGATGCTATTTCGCGTACCCGGCACGATAATGATGCGGATACCCGCCTTGTGCAACAGGGCGATATCCCGCATGAGCACGGGGAACAGCGGATGGTCCATCAGGCCGTCGTCAATCTTCAACACGAACAGCTGGCCCTTGAACCGGTCCATATAGCCGAACACTTCCCGGATGAATCCGGCAACTTCGAAGTGCTGGGAATAGAAATCGGACGCAGTGTTATTCATGGCCATAAACATAAAAAAACACGGCCCCGTCAAGGGCCGCGTTCACAAATTTTAGCCTTTTCAGGCCTGCAATTTCGCGTTACTTCTTCGCAGCGGGCTTCTTTGCACCCTTCGCGGCAGGCTTTTTGGCATCCTTGACAGGCTCGGCCGGCTTCTCGGCAGCAGGTTCCGCAGCGGGAGCGGCATCCTTAGCCTCGACCTTCGCAGGTTCTGCAGCCTTAGCCGCAGCCGTATCGGCCGGCGCCACGGCAGCACTATCCACGGCCGGGGTCTCGGCATACACCTTCAAGAGTTCCACATCGAACACGAGGAGGGCATTCGCGGGGATCATCGGCGGAACGCCCGCCTCGCCATACGCAAGGGCGCTCGGGATCCAGGCCTTCACCTTCATGCCTTCCTTCATCACCTGGAGCAGGTCCTGCCAGCCCTCGATCACGGCATTCACCGGGAACTCGAGCGGTTCGCCACGCTTCACGCTGTTGTCAAATTCCGTACCGTCCAGAAGGGCGCCAATGTAGTGGACCTGCACCTTGTCGCTCACCTTGGGGGTAATGCCGGTACCTTCCTTGACCACCTTGTACTGCACACCCTTCGTGGTCACCTTGACCGTGGAATCCAGCACATTCTTCGCCAGGAACTGTGCCTGCTCATCGAGAGCCTTCTGGGCGGCAGCCTTCGCATCGGCCTCCTTCTGCTTCTGCATCTGGAGCAACAGGCCCTGGAGCGCCTGTTCGGATGCGGAATCCGTCATGAGCACCTTGCGGGTCGTGTCCACCTCGTCCTTGATGGCGGCGATAATCACGTCGAGACGGAGAGGAACATTTATGTTCGCAATCGCCTTGCCGAGGTCCATACCCAGGGCGTAGCTGTAGCGGTCGACCGTGCTGTCGAGGACAATCTTCGTTTCGGGGGCGGGGGCAGCCGCGGGAGCGGGGGCCGGAGTCGGGTCCGTCGCGGGGGCAGCATTCTTGTTCCCGCCGCAGGCAAGCAGGGCGGCGCAGGAGGTAGCAAGGAGGGTAAAGCGGGTCAGATTCATGGCGTTCCTTTCCGTTTTGTGATGTTCAACACGCAAAAAATTAGGAATTTTCGTTCCACTAGACCACTTCCAGACCCGGAATTTCGGGCATTTTTGACCCTTTTCGGCCCCTAAAATTGCGTTTTTCGCCCATTTTGGGCAATTTTACCCCGAAATTGTGAGCCGATTCACAATGTCAACGTTTTGTAAACTCCACGTTACTCAAAATCTTGCATTTTGTGTAAAACGTTTCTATTTTTATACACGAGGGATAGAGGCAAGTAACATGAATAGCAACTTTATGAATATGGTGGCGAAAGCCGCCGAAAATAAGAGCCTATTCGACTCTTCTGTCGAGAGCATCAAGAATGCCCTCGATGCATCCGTCAAGGTCAACCAGACCATTCCCCAGCAAATGATCCCGAAGGCACAGCCCACCACCGGCTGGCTCCGCGGAGCGCTTTCGTACCCCTGGGCAATCGTCTGCCTCGTCATCCCCGCCGTGCTCGACATGGCCCTGTAGCCCCGACCCGGGGGTTACCCCCGTCCCGGCACAAACTCTTTTTAGCACTGCCCTGCCCAGCGCAGGGTATTCTTTTTATTTCTATCTTTGGGGGCGAACATTCGCGCAACCTGCGCACCGGAGACTTTATGGCAGCACTCATCCTCGACGGCAAGGCACTCGCCAAGACCACTGAAGAAGAACTCAGCGCCCGCGTGGCAAAACTCAAGGAAAAGACGGGCAAGACCCCGATCCTCGCCACCATCCTGGTGGGCGACGACCCGGCCAGCGCCACCTACGTCAAGATGAAGGGCAACGCCTGCGCCCGCGTGGGCATGGAAAGCATCCGCGTGGTGCTCCCGAAGAACACCACCACCGAGGAACTCCTGAACAAGATCCAGGAACTGAACGACAACCGCGACGTGCACGGCATTTTGCTGCAGCACCCGGTTCCGCGCCACATCGACGAACGCGCCGCCTTCGAGGCCATCGACGCCCGTAAGGACGTGGACGGCGTGACCTGCCTTGGCTTCGGCCGCATGGCGATGGGCGAACCCGCCTACGGATGTGCGACTCCCGCCGGAATCATGCGCCTGCTGAAGGCCTACAACATCCCGCTCGCAGGCAAGCACGCCGTGGTCGTGGGCCGTAGCGCCATCCTCGGCAAACCCATGGCAATGATGCTTTTGAACGCGGACTGCACCGTGACCATCTGCCACAGCAAGACGCAGAACCTCCCCGAATTCGTGAAGCAGGCCGACATCCTTGTGGGTGCCGTGGGCAAGCCCGAGTTCATCAAGAAGGAATGGATCAAGCAGGGCGCCGTCGTGGTCGACGCCGGTTACCATCCGGGTGGCGTCGGCGATATCGAGAAGGGCCTTGACGACGTGGCGAGCGCCTACACACCGGTCCCCGGCGGCGTGGGCCCCATGACCATCAACACGCTCATCTACCAGAGCGTGGAAAGCGGCGAAAAATACCTGGGATAATTCGGGAGCGGCGTTTACTTCAGAAGAGGAATGCGCGGCTTAGCGCTTCTGCCACTCGCGCTCAACGGCGTCGGCTTCGGCGGAATTGGGCGAGAGCGTATTCTTCATGATCTGGCCGACATATTCCGCGCCAATACCAATCAGCGTTCCCGTGAGGGAGTCGTTCGAATAATTGAGATCCATCGCGGCCTTCGCATCGGCCGTCGCCTTGTCGTTGCGCTGCGTGACACTGTCCGAATAAACTAACGGCCTGTTCTTCGTCACCCCAGGAATGACAACCGAATCGACAGCATCATTCTGTGCGGGAGCCTTCTTCTGCACGAGCTGCGCATTTGCAACCGTAGTGCAAGCAAATAATGCAGCAAGCACGGCAAGACGGGAAACAAGCCTCTTCGCCAAAATCATGCCGCACTCCCCTGCCCGGCGCCATCATTACCGGAAACGTTCGCACCCTTACCCGCAGCCTTCTTGTCGTGCCGCGCAAAGAACTCCGCGACAATCGTCCCGCTGATGGAATGGTACGCGCAACTGATGGCACACGGAACCACGCAAATCGCAGCCTCCGGGTGAGCAGCCACGTTTTCGGGGTTTGCGAAGAAGGCCGCCGCAAGCACGGTCGCCATGCCCGCATTCTGCACGCCCACCTCGATAGCGATGGTGCGTTTTTTTGCGGTATTGAACTTGAAGATGCGCCCGACGGTATAGCCCAGCACGTAGCCGAGCCCGTTGTGGAAGAACACCACCGCAAGCACCAGGAAGAGGAGCGAAAGCCCGTTCGCAAGCAGGTGCGGGCGCACCGTCACGATGACACCACCCACAATCAATGCAAGGCCAATCACGCTAACCGCAGGCATATTCGCACGCACTTCCTTGAACACCGGGTTCTTGCCCAGAAAATAGTTGCAAATAAAGCCAATCAGAATCGGCGCAACCGTCACATACAAAATGTTCAGGAACATTCCCTTCGCGTTCACGTCGATGCTCGTATCGGCAAGCCACAGCACCAACAGCGGAGTCATAAGGGGCGCAAGCAAGGTCGAGACCATCGTCATGCTCACCGAGTAGGTCACGTCACCCTTGGCCAAGAAGCTCATCACGTTGCTGGAGACGCCACCCGGGCAGCAGCCCACGAGAATAATGCCCACGGCCAGGTACGGGTCGAGCCCGAAAACCTTGGTGAGGGCGAAGGCCACCAGCGGCATGATAGTGTACTGCGCGCACGCCCCGAGCAGAATGTGGAGCGGCTGCTTCATGAGGTTCTTCACGTCGTCGACGGTGATGGTAAGGCCCATGCTGAGCATGATGACGCCCAGGATAATGGAACTCGTGTTGCCATGCACCCAGCCGAAAAGGACGGGAGCGAAGAACGCGATAACAGCGCAACCGATGACAACCAGGGATGTGTAGGTAGAAAGGAAACGGCTAAAGGCCCTAACGATCTTAAGCATGCGCAAAATATAGCATTGTCGTAATTCCGTGGCACCCCATTTTACAAAATTGACCGAGCGTGCGATAAATATATAGAGAGACCCCCTTTTTTGACACCTTTTTTGTTTATATTAGGAACATGCTACATCTAAAATTCGCACTGAATCTTGAACATCTCGCCGACGAGATGATTGACGCCATCTCTAAAGAATGGAAGAACCCGTTCAATGCGCCTATCGTCATTTTCCCGGACCCGAAACTGGAACAGTGGTTCCGCCTGCGCTGGATGAAAAAGAAGGGCGTACTTGCCAACCTGAACAAGAGCACCATTGACAGGTTCCTTTTTGATATCCTGGTGGGTGACGGAATTTTGACCAATAAATCTGGTGAAAAAGTGCGTCGTCATAAACTGACGGCAGATATGCTGCGCAATGTGATTCTTGCATATCTAATGAAAAAAGGTAGCGATGGCAAGTATAACTATGAATTGCTCGATGCCGAAGTAACGAGGTATCTGAACGTTGAATATAAGGAAGAAAACGGGTCCGTAGGCTACAGGCTTGATGAAAACCACCTGTTCGACTTTGCCAGTAAAATGGCATCGTTGTTCCTAGAGTACGAAACGAGCCGCCCGAAAAACTTTGCCGATAAAACAGTAGGGTTGCTTAACAAGTGGGCTCAGGGAACAGGCGAAGATTCGTTGTTCTTTGCAGAAAGCATCCATGATGCAGAACGAAAAAAGACTGTTGCAAATCGTGAAAAGTGGCAACGGAGGCTGTATTCTGCTATATTCCATGAACCTCGCAAAGGTGAAGCTTCTTTGCTGACCAAGGTCTTCCATGCGATTTCTGCAGATAGAAAAGAAGAAATCGGTTTGGAATATTTAACGATTCCTTATCTTTATAGCGAATGCACTAAAGACGATATTCCGAATTTTAAACTTGAAAAGCTTCCGAAAGACAAAAGCAACACCCCGCTCCCGATCTTTATCTTCGGGCTTTCGGGCATGGGACAGTTCTATCGCGTCATTCTAGAAAAGTATGCGGAAAAGTATCCGGTTTTTGCCTACATCCAGAACCCGTGTATGGAATTTTGGGAAGACGTAGATGCTTCTAGCAAGCGGACAAAGTGGACGGCGACGAATAAGGAGTGGACCGTTGAAACCGATGTCCAGGAAAAAATGAAGGTCGGTTACAACGAAATAGAGGAAACCGATATCGACGACATAAAGGAAGATATTGCCAATAACGAGAACGACTTGCTGTGCAACTGGGGACGCAGCGGTCGCGACAATATAAAGCTCTGGTGCCAAGCGACGAACTACGATTTTGACTTTAGCGATAAGGGCCTTGCTTCCGGAGAATCCGGCTCCAAGACGCTCTTGAAGTTGGTGCAGGAATCTGTTACCAAGAGGATAAACGCAAAAAAAATCAAGAACGATGAACTGTGGAAAGATTTTGATGCGGCTAAGGTCGGCAAGGACGACCTCTCCCTTACGCTAACAGGCGCTCCGACAAAAATTCGCGAAATAGAAAATCTTCATTCACAAATCTGCAAGCTGTTGCAGGGTAATGCGAGCGTGAATGACATTTTGGTGGTGTCTCCCTGCCTGGACGATTACCGCACTGCCATTCAGAGCGTCTTTGACCAGACGCCCAAAAAGAAAACTGAAGCGGGCGAAGGTGCTAATGGCTACTTGCACGTCCCATATGCCATCGTGGATTCCCCTGCCAAGAGTTCACTCACCGAGAGCGCACTTGAATGCCTGTTCTCGGTCATGAGCGAAGGCTCTATCTCGAGGCCGGCATTTTTCGGTCTCGTGCGAAATTCCGTGGTGCAGCAAGCCCGCCATATCAACGATGATGAGGTCGAGGCATGGCAGAATTGGGTCGTAGAAACGAACACCTATAGAACTCGTGGCGAAGAAGAAACGGCGAAAAACGACTGGCTCCATGCGATGCGTCGCTTGCTGTTGGCGCAAATGACAAGGAATGTCGTCCAGTTCGAAGAGGTGGAAGAACCCACCGAAACAACTGCGGGTAAAATCAAGCCATTCTCGGATATGGCAAGCAGCGACAAGGCTTCGCTTTGCCGCTTTGTGGAATGTATCGATGCGTTGCAGGACTGGATTTCCTTCGGGAAAATGAACCTTACCAAAGACAATCTAATGTCTTTGAAAAACAGGATGAATGAATGGCTTTTGTTGCAGAATGTTCCCGATGGATTCAAGAGCGAATCCATTGTCTATAGTCGCGTCAATGCGGCAATCGATGAACTTGATTACCAATTCAAGACAGGACTTGATGAAATTTCCTGGAATATCGTGAAACAGACCTTGTTGACCGAAGCCCGTGGCACGGAATATAGCTGTGGCAACCTGTTCGTCAACGGGATTACGTTCATGAAGTACGCCCCGAACAGGATTATTCCCGTGAAGCACGTCTTCTTTATCGGGGCGGACAGCGTTTCTTTCCCGGGTGCAAGGCAGCGCAATACGCTGGATTTGCGCAAGTCGTGCATTCCATGGCCTGGTGACGAATCTCCGGTCGCCCGCAACCGTTATGGATTCCTTTGCCAGCTGATGAGTACTTCTGAAAGTTTCCGCATCAGTTACGTGAATAAGGACATCAAGAAAGATGCGGAACTCTACCCGTCGACCGTGGTGAGCGATATTAGGAAGTTCCTGAGCGACGGCGGCCTTAAGTGGGAAGAAATTCAACTTACGCTAGATGAAAAGCGCCCGTTTGACGAACTGTTTACGCCGAGAAGCCTGCGCAACAAGGTCGCGTATGTCAATATGATGAATCGCGCCGAGCATGCTGATGCGGAACAGGCGCCTGGAGAGTGTCCGCAAAAGATTACGACGAAAGCTCCCGAACGCGTTTCTATAAGCCAGTTGGCAAGCTTCTTGAAGGATCCCTTCCAGTTCAGGATCAACCGGATGCTTTCCGAAGATGACGATGAAGATGTAGAAAAGGAATCCTTCGAGCCGATATATTTAGACAATCTGGAGCGCCATATTGTCCTGAAAAGAAAACTGGAAACCGAAATTTTTAGTCAGGAATCTAAAACGGACTCCTTTAAGGAAGATTTTGAACTGAAAGGAAATGTCCCGGAAGGTTTCTACGGTGAAAAGACCTGGGATACCATCGAAAATAAAGGTGAAGCCTTTAAAAAGAATCTTGCCTCGAAGACTTCTGAACTTCAGCAATCCTGGAAGAGCAATGTCGCAGGCCTGTTGCAGTTGAAACGCTCTAACGGACAGAACTGGAATCTTGCGGGAACGCTTGACTGGTGTAACTCCGAAAACATCCCGGATGTGAGGGAACTCCTTGTATTCAGTTCTTCGGAAAAAGACCCTAAGGATATGGGCATTGACAAGTTTGTGACCCCGTATATTGAATCGTTGCTGATTATTGCCGCAGGCGGGGGCGCAGAATGCGACGAGACAAAGAAGAAAGTGAAAGTTTCCTTGTACTCCTGCAAGTCCCTGAAAACAAAACTTGTTGATCCTGCGCAAAAAGAAATCTGTTTTACCCAAGGCGAAGCCGTGGATATGCTGAACAAGATTTATGACTACGCTTTTGGAAATGAAGAAAACGGCATATCTCCCTTTAGCAAGGCCGTACCCATCGATTTGTTGAACTGGCCCTCTGAAGATGAAAAATGCGATATCTATGCCTTCCGGGATAAATTGCTGGAAGGCTACGGCCCGTGGAGTCATTTCAAGAAAAGAACCTTGTTCGATATAACAAAAGATGTCGGTTTCGAAGTGAAGGATTTCCAGAATTCACAAGAAAAAACAGAAAATAAGGAATCCTGGAAATCTGCGGTCGAATTGATGCGGGGCTTCTTCCCGGAGGGATTCCTGCCCGAACAAGAAAATGCAACTAATGGTGATGAATAAGGAGCTTTTGTGAATATGGCCTTACAAAATTTTTCTCTGAACGACTTTGATACGAATCAAAGCCTGTATATTGAAGCTTCTGCAGGAACGGGCAAAACATACACCATTCAGTTGATGGTCGCAAAGATGATCGCGGAAGGGACTCCGCTCAAGAAAATCCTGATTGTGACCTATACCGAAAAAGCGGCAGGCGAATTGAAGGACCGTATCCGCAAGAAGATCGTCGAAGTCCTGACGAACAATCAGATAGACGAGAAGTCTGCTCCTTTAAGCGCTGAACAGATTGAGCGCTTTGAGCAGGCCTATCGGGATGTAGACAACGCCTCCATTTTCACCATCCATTCCTTCTGTCAAAAGGCGTTAAAGGAATATGCGTATGACGCAAACCGTCCGTTTGACATGGGGATGATTGACGACGCCACCGTAGAAGACGTGGTGGACAAGTACATACGCGACAATTGGAAGGATGATGAAGTATTCCAAAAGCTTTTGAGCAAGGATGGCGTAGAAAAGTATACGGATTGCGTAAAGAGGGAATTTATCTCAGCCGTCAGGATGTACAAGGGGAAAGACGGTGATTCCGAAATTGTAAAGCCGGAAGATTTTGTAGAATGGCTTGGTCTCGCTATTTCGGAGAAAGACGCCAAGAGCCTCGTGAATAAATGCGACTTCAATGGTCTGGATGTTTTCAAGGAATTTAAGGACAAGTTCAGCCTGTTGAAGAAAAAGTATAGCGAAAGAACTTATAAAGCTTCATATGGAAAGACTATCAATAAAGTAAAAACGGAAGTCGAAGGCGACTTTTCTGTTGCGGCTTTGGTTGAAAAAATAGAGAATTGGGACAGTTCTCAAAAAAATCCGTTCACGGGTGGACAAGTCGGCGAGAAATTGATAGATCTTCCGGAAGACGAATTTGGCAAAACGCTGAAATATGTTTTCGAAAAGTCGAAGAGATTGGATAAACTTCATGACGACATTTCCAATTTCCTTGAAAAGGGCCTAGTAGAAAAGAAATTCAAGAACGAGCAGACGCGCAAGTTGTTCGATGTTTGGCAATCGAAAAAAGCCGAGAGAAAGGTCCAGTCCTTTGACGACATGATCCTCTTTGTCCACAAGGCAGTCATGAGTGGCGACGGTTCCTTGAAAAAGCACTTGCGCTTACAGTATAGATGTGCGATTATCGACGAATTCCAGGATACGAACCAGATTCAATGGGATATTTTCAAGACGGTATTCCTGACAGACAATGAGACAAACAATACTGTAGAAGGCCACTCGATTATTGTGGTGGGAGACCCGAAGCAGTCTATTTATAGTTTCCAGGGCGCCGACGTCAATGTGTACAAGAAGGCCGTTGGTGAAATCGGGAATGGGCGGCGACTTACGCACAATTATCGATCCACAACAGGGATTATTAAAGGTTGCAACGCCTTGTTTGCCGGCGGTTTCTTTGAACCTGCAGAAGGAATGAACAAACTTGTTGATTTCAATGATTCCGATGTCCCCGAAGAAGATAAAGGTAAAAAGGCTGCCCCTGAAATAGAGGGTAAGCCGACCTGCTCAATGTGGGTGAGCGAAAACGATATTGATGAAGATAAATACGCCCAAACGACAGTCGCTCAAATTATTGACTGGTGCACTTATGTCGGCAAAGGGGAAAATCGCAAGACCAAATTACAGGTCTTTGACAAGGACAATCCCCAAACGCTTAGGAATGTAAAGTTTAGTGACTTCGCCATTCTTGCACATTCCCGTACAGAAATGGATGTATTCAAGTCGTATCTGCGTCAGGCGGGCGTCCCGTACAGCCACTACAAGGAGAAAAACCTCTTCAAGAGCCGCGAATGTCATGAATGGATTGCACTCCTGGGCGCGTTAAGCGTATCCGATTTTTCGGGCTGGAACCGCCGTTACCTGAGTGAAGCCCTGATTACAGATTTCTTCGCCGCGAAATTAGACCAGGTTGAAAGCCAGTACTACGATAACCCGGACAATCCAGAACGCAAAAAGCTGAATGCCTGGCGCCTGCTCGCCCTGAAATTCCGCTATGCCGAAATGTTGGAGCGCATCTATGAGGATACCCAGATCGATGTGCGCTTGACTGACATCGCCAAGCTGCAGGAGCTCGCAAAGATCCGCCAAATCGGTAATTATATCGTAGACTATCTCTATAACCATCGCTGCAGCCTGGAAGACATGGTTCGCCATTTGGAGGGGCTGGCTCGCTTTGCAGAATCGACAGATGACGAAAACGGGGACCTGATTGAAAAGGGCTTTGATAGTGACTGCGTCCAGATTATGACAATCCATGCGTCCAAGGGCCTAGAATTCCCGGTGGTAATTTCTGCCGCCGGTTTTAAGGGTTACTATGACGGCTTTGGCGGGCCGTTCCTGTTCCATAAAGACGACGATATTTTCATGGGCTTTGGCGATCTTGCCAAGAAGTCGCGCAAGCGCGAGGAACTTGAAGAATGGAAGCGCCTTTATTATGTAGACTTCACGCGCGCCTCGTCCATACTCGTCTTGCCGAGATTTGGAAAATGGAAAGACAAGGATGGCTTTGTCAAGGAAGAATTCAAGTTCCTTCATGCCGCAATAGCTGCGTTCTGCAGCTCTGGCTGTGAACATGCGACCTTGAATGAAAACGGCACGCTTGTTTGGGATCGCAAGAAACTTCTCGACAAAACGACAGAGATTCTAAAACAGAACAATAAGGAACTGGAAGATGTTGGCGAAATTGCCGAGGTAAAAGCGACCCAGCAGAATGCGATGTCCGCATTGCAGAAAGCCTTGCCGGGCAAGGCGATTCTCCAGTATTCCTACTCGTCCCTTGCGGGCCGTGCCGATTCGCCTATTGAAAATGTGGATGGGTCCAATACCGACCCCGATGGCAGTTACGACCAGGAAGTCCCTGAACAGGCGAAGCCGAAGGGGATAGACGATGACGTGATTGTGTTTTCTGAAGACAAGAAACTTGATTCGGAAGAATACCATGCGGGCCATGACGAGGTGGCCGTAAATTACCCGCGCGGAAGCAAGGTGGGTAACGCCCTGCACAATACGCTAGAAGTTCTGCCGTTCCAAGAATTTGGGGAAAAATATCAGGATGTGGACGCGGCGCTTAATTCTCCTGAATTGCGCAACATTGTGGAAGAGAAGTTTAGGGCGGAATCGCTCCCGATAGAGAAAAATCGTGACGCGTGGATGAACATCACGATGCAGTATCTTTGGAACACCTTGAACGCAAAACTCCCGACTATTGCCGGTATTGAAGGCAACAAGGCTATCGTCGAAAAGGAAGACTTCAAGTTGACAGATCTCCCGTTAAATGAGCATAAGCCAGAAGTCCGCTTCGATCTGAATGCCGACAAAAAGGATGAGGCCTCTGCCGATATTGAGAAAAATATCCGCAGGTTCTGCAAGGGCTTTATTGACTTGATGTTCGTGCGTAAGGATAGCCACAAGAATACGCGCTACTGCATTCTTGACTGGAAATCCGATAAACTGGAAGACGACATCTATTCTCCGGATGCGCTGAAAAAGAAAGTGGACGAAGAATACTCCGTACAGCGAGTCCTTTATAGCTATTGCCTGATTCAGTGGCTTAAACAGTTCTATAACGAAAGCGAATCCGACATCTTCAAGAATCATTTCGGCGGTATTTACTATGCCTTCTTACGCGGGACCGAGGGTGGCACCGGTAAAGGAATTTATGCGCAGACCTGGAAAGACTATGCGACACTAGAGGCGGCGTATAAGAACGTGAAAAAGCTGATGTCGAAGAGCAAGAAGACTCAAAACGGCGAGGAAAAGTAAGATGTGCAAAGAAACGAAAATGAATGAAGACTCCCAGAAGTTTTTTGACGCATTGAAAGAAATTCGCGGCATTCTCCCGCTGAACGAACATTTGCTGAATCTTCTCGTCGAGATGAACGGAGGAATGGATACCAATGTGCAGAAGTTCCTGTGCATGTATTTTTCCCTGCTCGATGATGGCAATGCCCGCATTGAACTTAACGCCGACAAGTTCCTGCAAATATGGAAAAAGAAATGGGACGGGCTTATCTTGCTGCAAGAAAGCTTGTGCGAAAGCGGCGAGTCCGGCTATGATGTCACTAGCCTGAAAGAATATGAGCCAAGCTTTGCGCAAATCATTAAAGACGGAATACAGTCTCTCTTGGATGGAAACCTGAAAAAACTTGCGAAAGTCATTGAAAACGCTCACGATACAAACGATGAAGACCTTGCTCAAATTGACAAGCCCTTGACCTTAACATTGGATAACGGGAATTTCCTGTATCTGACAAAGCATTTTATTGCGAAGCGCGATATCGAAATGACCATGGGAGGCCTTTTTACCAAGGAGAATAAAAATGCCAACGATTCCGAAGTCAAACTCTATACGGGCTCGGGCACATTCTCTTTGAACGAAAAGCAGCGGGAGGCCGTTACCCGTGGCGCCAATGGGGAAAGCCTGATTGTTACGGGCGGCCCCGGTACCGGCAAGACAACCGTTGTCTTGTACATCCTTTGGAACTTGCTCAAGCATCCGGAAAAACTGGACTATTCCATTTATCTGGCCGCCCCGAGCGGAAAAGCGGCAGACCGTATGCGCGAAAGCCTGATGAGCCAGCTTAAAAAGATTGACGCTCAAGAGAAAAAAGATTATGAGCCGATATACAGCAAGCTGGAAAATCTTGAAAGTTTCACGATCCATCGCCTGCTCAAGTTCTCTAGGAGCAAGGGCGCCTTTACCTTTGATAAAGAGAACAAGTTCCCGAGCAACTCCATTTTCGTGATTGATGAAGCGAGCATGATTGACATCGGATTGTTTGCGGCTTTGTTGCAGGCGATTCCTGCAGATGCGCATATCTTTATTTTGGGTGACCCGTACCAGTTGCCTTCCGTTGATTCCGGCGCCGTGCTTGGCGACATCTGGCAATCCGCCAATTTTACCGTGCATCTGAATGAGTCGCACCGTAGCAAGGCGCATCCTCAAATCGGTAAGCTGGCCGAAGAAATAAAGACGGTCGCAGAAAGCGGAGACAAGTCGAAAATTATTCCCCATGAATTTTCGCTACATCCGGCACTTGTCGAATCAATTGCGCCGCGAAACGAAGTCAATTTTTATGAACTTGCAACCGATGCCGAAGATGATGGTAAATACGGCAAGCAAATCGAACGTATCGAAAAAGTCTTGGACGAATGGCTAGACCGTAAGTCAAAAATAGGCGACAAAGAACGGTCCTTCTATGACCTGCCCGAACTTGCTAGCCAAATTGTGGTTGACGATGGGGATTCAAGGCAGGCGGAGTTGCGCAACGCAATCTGGGATCTTTCCTTATCCCGCAGGATTCTTTCGGCAGAGCGTCGCGGCATTCAGGGTGTAGAGCAGATCAACAAGGCCGCTTGCACCTTGATCCGTAAGCAATGGAAGGGCAATGGGCATTCGTTGCCGGAGTATTCGAAATACATTCCGGGGCAACTCCTGATGATTACCAAGAACCAGGAGATGTTCAAGCTCTACAATGGAGACACGGGCATCGTGGTTTTCAAGGACAATACCCCTTACCTTATGCTCAAAAAGGACGGGTTTGTTTTCTACCAGTTGTCCCTTTTGTCGTCCGACGCTCTTGAAACCGCTTTTGCGATAACGATTCATAAGTCTCAAGGCTCTGAATACGACGAGGTGACAATGTTCCTGCCCAAGCAGGTAGGGCATCCGCTCCTGAACAACCAGATTCTCTATACGGGAATTACCCGTGCAAAGAGCATGGTGGAGATCATCGCGACTGAAAAGACATATGTATCGGCCTGTGAACCGCCTACCAAGCGCGACACGGGCATTGAATTGTAGTGCCGTTTATCGGTGGTGGCGGAAATGCCTCTTCAGGAACACAACGAGGAACTTGTAGAAGTTTTCCGTATTGCGATTGTCCGCCTTGTTCCTGCGTAGCGTCACCAGAAGGTCGCGGCGGAACGGCGCATCCACAATCTTGAGCAGGCGAATCTTGCGCTTTTCCACGCGGCCCCAAGTGTACTCGGGCCAGAAACACACGCCAATTCCCGAAGCCACGGCATCCTTGATGGCCGAGGTATTGTCGCTCTCGAACGAAATGTCGGTATGCACGCCGAGTTCCCGGCAGAACTCATTGCAGATACTGCGCAGTTGCTTGGTACCCGCAAGGCCGATAAACTTCTCCCCCTCCATCTGCCGGAGCGATATGCGGTCCAGTTTCCGGTACTTCTCTCCGTTCGGCACCGCAAGGAAGATTTCCTCATCAAGGCGCATTACCTCGTCGTCATCGCGCCTTGCCTTGCCCGCATCGGCATACGTGAACACACCCACGTCATAGAGGCTCGAACTTTCGTTCTGGACAAGGTCAAAACTGATTTCCGGGTTCAGGCGCTTGTAGGCAATCACTGCAGAAGTTATCAGGGAAGATGCCGCAAGCACGTTCAGGCGAATCTTTACCGCATCGTCACTTGCCATAGTGCGCAGTTCCTGCGGGAGCCTTTCGATTTCTTCGTAAAGCGGCTGCACTCGCGCAAGGAAATACTTACCATATTCCGTCAACTCGATGTTTCGGCCCTTAGACTTGAAAAGCGGAACACCGACTTCTTCTTCGAACTTGTGGATAGCCTTGGTAAGCGCCGGTTGCACGATGCACAGGTTGTGCGCGCTCTTTGTCACATGCTGCGTACGGGCCACTTCCAGAAAGTACTTGATATGTGTCAGTTCCATATTACTCGCCTTGAATTAGATTGTCGGCTAATTCATCACTTTTAGTTATCAATTTAATATAAATAATGCATTAGTCATTATCAATAGCATAAACTACATTTTGCTGCGAAAAAGAGGTGAAATATGGAATGGTTTATCGACTTGTTCACCAAGCCCTCGGTCGGGCAGCAGGTGGTCACAATCGCGCTCACGGCAGCAATCGGCCTCATGCTCGGCAAGGTGAAGGTCAAGGGGATCAGTCTCGGTGGAGCGGGAGCGCTCTTCGTGGGCATCATCTTCGGGCACCTGGGCCTCCGCGTAGCCCCTGATGTGCTCCACTTCATTCAGGAATTCGGCCTCATCCTTTTCGTATATACCATCGGCATGCAGGTGGGCCCCGGCTTCATGGATTCCATACGCCGCCACGGCCTGGTGCTGAACATCCTTTCCACGGGCATCGTGCTGCTCGGCGTCATCGTGACGCTTTGCCTGTACTTTTTCACCGATATGCATAACAACGTACCCGTGCTCATCGGGATGCTCTGTGGCGCCGTCACGAACACGCCCTCCCTCGGGGCCGCAAATTCCGCCTTTGCCGCGGCCGGAGTGGACACGTCCCTTACGGGTATCGGGTACGCTGTTGCATATCCCTTCGGTGTCATCGGCATCATTCTCGTAATGCTCCTCGTGCGCTTTTTCTTCAGGCAGAACCCAACGGAGGCCGCGCAGAACTATGCCGCCGACATCGCCGCAAATACCCGCGAGATCGAATCGTGCAGCCTCACGGTAGACAACCGGAACCTCTTCGGCACCATGCTGAAGGATATCCCGAACCTGATTGCAAGCGGGGTTGTCATCACGCGTCTGCTACGGGGCGAAGAGATTTTCACCCCGAACGGCAAGACCGTATTGCAGGATGGCGACAAGGTGCATATCGTGGGCATGCCCGATGCCGTCGCCAGCATGGAGAAGATTATCGGGAGGCGCCTTGAGACACCCATAACGCAGGTCACCGCTGCGGATGGCGACCGCGCCATCCTGGTAAAGACGGTGCTCGTCACGAACAAGAAGGTGCTGGGCAAGACCATCGGCGCGCTCGCCCTCGCCGAACGCTACGGCGTCAACGTTAGCCGCGTTGTCCGCAGCGGCTTCAAGTTCACCGGACGCCTCGATCTCCGCATCAAGTTTGCGGACAAGCTCAGGCTCGTCGGAACGAAGGAAGGCATCGAGGCCGCCGCCAAGGAACTCGGGAACTCGCTCACCGCCCTCGACCATCCCGAAATACTCCCCGCATTCCTCGGGATCCTTCTCGGCGTCATCGCCGGAAGCATCCCGCTCGCAATTCCCGGAATGCCGACCCCGCTCAAGCTCGGGCTTGCGGGCGGTCCGCTTATCGTCGCGATAGTCCTTAGCCGCAAGCGCAAAATCGGCCCGCTAAACTTCTTCATGGCGAACAGCGCGAACCTCATGCTCCGCGAATTCGGGCTCACTCTATTCCTGAGTTGCGTTGGCCTGAATGCGGGCATCAAGTTCTTCGACGTGCTCCTGAACGGCGACGGAATGTACTATATGGGCCTCGCGGCACTCATCACCTTCCTGCCCATCGCCATCATGGCATGCGTAGGCCACCTCGTGTTCAAGGTGAACTACCTCTCGCTCTGCGGTGTACTCGCGGGCGCCACCACCGACCCGCCCGCACTCGCCTTCGCCAACAGCCAGGCCGACAGCGAAGCCGTGAACATCGGGTATGCATCCGTCTACCCGCTCACCATGTTGCTACGCATATTGAGCGGCCAGGTACTCGCCATACTGCTGATATCGGCCGTATAAGTTTAACATACAAACTAGGAGACAACCATGTCCAAACTCATCGCATTCGGAACCATCGCCATCGCGCTTACCCTCACCGCATGCAACACCAGCAGCCATCCCTGCGAATATAACGCAAGCGCAAACACGCTGCAGTGCCCCGAACAGACCTACAAGACCGTAACTGTCGAAGGTAAGGTGTGGATGGCCGAAAACCTGAACCTCTTCTACACTCCCGAGGGCGACTACTGCTACGACAACGACCACAATAACTGCCCGAAGTTTGGAAGGCTCTACCAGTTCGACGAAACCGCCAAGCCCATCTGTCCCGCCGGTTGGAAGGTCCCTTCCAAGGACGAATTCCTCGCAACTCTCAAGGGTAACGGAATCGACGCCATCAACGCAAGCACCGGCCTCAACATCATCAAGGCGGGCTTCCGCTACTATGACGGCAAATTTGCCGACAAGGGCCTGAGCGCCAGTTTCTGGACCACCGACAGTTTCGACGATTCTAGGGCATACCTCATCCGCGTTACCGATTCGACCGTCACCGCCGAACATTATAACAGGAACATTTCCGCATCTATCCGCTGCGTCAAGGAAAACTAGTCCTCAAATCCAATCCGAACAAAGTTGCGAGAGCGAGTGAGGAACCGGAGGTTCTGCACCCTAAACGATGAACGAGCGGTCGCTAAATAAGTTTTTCAACCTTTGCGCAGAGTTCTTCTGCTTCAGCAGCAGTCGGGGCCTCCGCAATCACGCGAATCACCGGCTCCGTATTGCTAGCACGCACGTGCACCCAGGACTTTTCGCTCCCGAGCCACAGGCCGTCGCGTTCGTCGCTCTTCCAACCGGCAAATTCCGCCTTCACCTTCGGCAAAATGTCCGCCACCTTCTTGTCGCCGAGTTCGAACTTTTTCTTCGGCATCACGTAAGCAGGGTTTTCGGCCACAAACTTCTCAGGGCCGCCATCATGGTGAGCCATCCAGCTGAGCACCAGTGCCGCGGCCACCAGGGAATCGCGCCCGTAGTGGAGCGCCGGCAGAATCACGCCACCGTTGCCTTCACCGCCGATAATGCAGCCGTTCTCGATCATCTGCAGGCTCACATTGATCTCGCCCACCTTCGCGCGGCTAAATTCACAACCATACTTCGCGGCGACATCTTCGTTCATGCGGCTCGTCGAGAGGTTCACGCAGACGCTTCCCTTCTTCTGGCTCAAGACTTCTTCAGTCGCAATCGCAAGTGTGTATTCCTCGCCGATACTTTGTCCTAAACCGTCCACGAGGGCGCAGCGGTCGGCATCCGGGTCCACCGCAAATCCGAGCGCACAGCCGTTCTTCTTCACGGCTTCACGCAGGTCACCCAGGTTCTCGGGAATAGGTTCTGCACCGCGCGGGAACGTGCCATCGGGTTCGCAATGCACGCGAACCACTTCGCAGCCGAGCTGTTCCAACAGGCGCGGCACAATGTAGCTGCCTGCACCGTTCACGGCATCCACGGCCACCTTGAACTTTTTTGTGCGGATTGCATCCACGTCCACGAACGGAATCTTGAGCGTGCCGTCAATGTGAATGCCGTCGGCATCCGGAGCCACCTCGTACTTGCCCATCGTGCGATAGTCGGGATAACTAAAGTTGTCCGCATCGGCGAGCTCGAAAAGTTTCTTCACGTCATCGGGCCCGAGGAAGAGTCCCTTGCTGTTGAGGAACTTGAGAGCGTTCCATTCGAGCGGGTTGTGGCTCGCGGTAATGATGATGCCCGCATCCGCCTTGAAATGCACCGTCAGGAGTTCCACCGAGGGTGTCGTCGAAAGACCGACATCCACCACATCCACGCCGGAGAGGCGGCAGATACCTGCGACAAACTGCACGATGGCATCGCCGGTGGGGCGGCTATCACGCCCGATAACAACGCGCTTCGCCTTCGTAATCTCAAGGAAGGCGCGCACGTGGCTCTTCAAGACCTGCGGGGTGAGAGTATCGCCCACGATACCGCGGATACCCGAAATAGAACGCATCAGTTTAGACATCTTTTATACTCCGTTTTTAATTTAAACTTGTCATTGCGAGGCCCAAGGCCGCGGCAATCTCAAACCTTATTTACGCTAACTCCGGAACGCATGCGTAGAACACGAGCGGTTCCTCGCTCTCGTTAATCAGACTGTGGCTATGGCCCTTCGGGCAAAAGTGGCACTGGCCCGCTTCCACGTATTCCACGCCATCGTCAAAGAGCACCTTGCCCTTGCCGCTCACGAAGAACATGATTTCGCTGTTGGTCTCGTGCTTGTGGAAACCGATAGATGCACCCTGCTCGAGCGTCCCGTGCATAATGCGCGTCGTCCCGTCAAAGTACATCTTGGCCTTGTATTCCTTCTCGCCGCCCTTGAAGTTCGGCAGCACCGTCGTTTCCATGCCTTTCAAATCGATAATCATCTTAAGCCCTTGCTAAAAACTTTTCTGCCAAATAATAGAAAGTTTTCGCACGCAATTTCTACAAGGCTAAAGACTTGAGATAGATTAATTACAGGCTCTCGTCGATAAACCGGAACGCCTTCGCGTACGCCTCGTCACGAACCGCCTTGCGCGAGAGGAACAAGTCGTGCAGGCCGCCCGCTACCGTTTCCGTCTTCACGTTCGGCCCGACTTTCGGTGCCCACTTTTCGATATGTTCTACATCGAGCACGCCGTCGCAGTGCATGTAGTTCTCGGACCATTCCTCGCCCTTCTCGGTGCAGTCGCCGTGCATCACAAGTGTCGGTGAATTTATATGAAATCCCCTGTGCAGTTCCTGTTGCGCCTTGTGAATCGCGCGAACCCAACCCAGGAACTGTTCCGGACGGCTTTCGCTTTTCCATTCCGTATTGTACAGCCACTCGCCGTAATATTTCCTGTCGAGCGAATAGGCGTAATTCGGGTTCCCGCTCGAACCAATCGAAAAATCCGGCAGGAGTATCGCTATTTCTGAAACGACAGGAATCGCGAGATTACGCACGAGCCAGTTGAAGTTGAAATCGAAAAACGGACTATTCAGGACAAGCGCCGCAAATTTTTCTTCCGGACGCTGGTCCGCATAGAATGCCGTCAGCAAACCGCCCTGCGAATGTCCCATCAAGACCATCGGGAGCGAATACGCACGCTGCGACACATCAAGGAGTCTCTGCTCGCGACCCGTCGTATCGGCGATATTAGCCTGTTCACTCATCAAGGCCAAACTCTCCGCACGTTCCTTCGTTATGACGCGGGCAAGTTCCACGGCATAGTCAAGTTCCGCGAAGAACTCGCGCATATTCCGCATGTCGCCACGAGCATCGCCGGGCATAAGCGAGCGCCCGCAATAGTGCAGGTCTATCGCAAAGAAGGCGTAGCCCGCCGAATCCGCCTTCTCGGCAAGTTCTCTCTGGAAAAAGTAATCGTTGTAACCGTGTACATACAAGATAATGCCATGTGCAGGCTTTGCCGCAAGTGAATCCGTGCGCTTGGAACTTCCATAAGGATATTCTATGAGCGTCGAGTGAAACTCCTTCCCGTAAACAGGCATCGTGTGCATTGCATACCGGCGAAAAGGAGTACCCAGCGAGCTATCCACGGAAGCATTCGCATACGATTCCCACAAGTCCTGCATTTGCGCCAGCACCTTGATACCGGAATCGAGAGATTCCTCTTCGTAAACAGCAGTCTTGCTAAGCTGAATCTCGAATATGGATACCAGAGAAACAACTAGAACAGCGACATACAACTTTAAATACTTTTTCATCATCATTACAAGTTACTGCAGCGCTTCCATCACATCGACGGTAATGACGAGCGCCGAGTAAATTAGGCCAACAATAATCGCAATCTTTTCCTTGTGGCGGAATTCTTCCGCATCGTACTTAGGGGCATCAATCCTCATCCGCCATGCGCCAGCCTTCCCCAGTACACAGAATCGCGCCACCCAATAACCAAGGAATACCGGGATTTTCAAAAGCGGATACTGGTCCCAGTCAAGACTCCCTATCAAGAGTTTGTCGCCAAGATTGAGCAGTACGTTTATACAAATCAATGTGACAACGAACTCGGCTCCCACCTTCTTGCGGTGAAAAATAAAGGAGATAATCGGGCTACCCACAGCCACGCTCCACATGAAGTTGCCCACCGGATGCTTGTCGGCAACCTTCTGGCCTTCCACTTTTTCGCTATCGCGTTTGTTCTCTGTCATGGTACGGGAAAAATAAAAAATTCTAAATTTGCACGCGTGATCCAGATCCAGAACGTCTCCAAATCATTCGGCGTGCAAGTTTTGCTCGATGGCGCGAGCCTGCTCGTGGGCGACCATGAGCGCGTGGGCCTCGTGGGCCGCAACGGTTGCGGCAAATCCACGCTGTTCAAGATGATCCTGGGCCAGGAATGCCTCGACGGCGGTTCCATCGACATTCCCAAGAAATACACGATGGGCTACCTGCAGCAGCACCTGAACTTCACGCACGCGACCGTGCACGAGGAGGCTTGCAGCGTTTTGAAGCCCAACGAAGACGGCTGGCTGGAAGAACACAAGGTAGAGGCAATCCTGTTCGGTCTCGGGTTCGACGAAGAATCCATGCACAAGAGCCCCTCGCTCCTTTCGGGCGGTTTCCAAATTCGCCTAAATCTCGCGAAAGTCTTGGCAAGCGAGCCCGACATGCTGCTGCTCGACGAACCCACGAACTACCTCGACATCGTGTCGATGCGCTGGCTCAGCAGATTCCTGCGCAATTGGAAAGGCGAAGTGCTGCTGATTACGCACGACCACCACTTTATGGACGAGGTCTGCACGCACACCGCCGGAATTCACCGTCACAAGATACGCAAGGTGAAGGGGTCCGTCGAAAAACTGCGCGAGACGATTGCCGAAGAAGAGGAAGTCGCGCAGCGCACGCAGGAGAACGAAGCCAAGAAGAAGGAACAGCTCGAGAAGGTTATCGAGCGATTCCGCTACAAGGCCGCAAAGGCCGCGATGGTGCAGTCCAAGATCAAGGCCGCCGCAAAACTTGCGACCGGCGAGCGACTCACCCACGAGCGCAACCTGGATTTCAGCTTTACCGAGGCACCGTTCCCCGGCAAGCGAATGCTGCAGATCAAGGGACTCTCTTTCGCGTATGATGCCGGCCCGGAACTTATCACCGATTTAACGATGGAAGTCTTCAAGGGCGACCGCATTGCAGTCATCGGCCCGAACGGCCGCGGTAAAACAACGCTCCTGAACCTGATTGCAAAGGAATTGCAGCCCACCGCCGGCGAAATCAGCCATAATCCGAACTTACAGATAAACTATTTCGGGCAGACGAATATCAACCGCCTGAATTTAGACAATACCGTCGAAGAAGAAATCGCAACCGCCATCGCTGAAGTCTCGCAGAAGAGCCGCGCCCGCGGGCTTGCGGGCCTCATGATGTTCAGCGGCGATGCCGCGCTCAAGAAGGTGAAGGTTCTCAGTGGTGGCGAGCGGAGCCGCGTACTCCTCGGGAAGATTCTCGCAAGTGCATGCAACATGCTGCTACTCGACGAACCCACGAACCATCTGGATATGGAAAGTATCGAGAGCCTCATCGACGCACTCGAAGACTACGAAGGCACGGCCCTCGTCGTGACCCACGATGAAGAACTCCTGCATGCGTTCGCCACAAGGCTCGTCGTGTTCGATGGCGGCAAGTGCCGCATATTCGAAGGCACCTACGCGGACTTCCTCGAGAAGGTGGGCTGGGCATCTGAAAAGAAGCCCGGCGGTAGCGAATCCGCGAACATCAAAGTTTCGAATATCGACGTAAAGGGCGATGCGGACAGTTCTGCACCGGCAAGCAACGCAAGTGCTGCGCCCCGCGCCAAGGAAGACCGCAAGGCGCGCGCCGACTACATCGCCGAGCGCAGCAAGGTCATCAAGCCTCTCGAAAAGAAGCTTGCAAAAATTGAGGAAGACATCGCGAAGGCGGAAGCCCTCGGCGGCGAACTCGAGGCAAAGCTCGTGACCGCCTCGGAATCCGGTGACGGGAATGCCATCACCGCCATCGCGAAGGATATGGACGACAACAAGAACCTTGTCGACAGTCTATACGCGGAATGGGAACGGACCAGCGCCGAACTCGAAGCCGCGAAAGATAAGTATCCGATATAGTTGCGAGGCTATTTTCCGCGTCTCACGCCTACGGTAAACGTGTCGTCGCGCTTGCCTACGGTCTCATTGCCGGCAACGACCTTCCACTCGAGTTTCGAGATATACGCGCCCGTACCCACGAGTCTCCCTCTGTCGCTACGTGCATTCCAGGCGAGGAACACCTTCGCCGGGTTCGTGCGGCAATCGCCGTTAAATACCACAGGGTCCGAACACGCAATCGTGCCGTCCATATGGTTCACGAACTGCCCGAGGGTCGAGAAATACGATACACTCCAGACAATGCGTATGGAATCAATCGACACCGAATCGCCCGCAGTGAGTGCAAGTTCCTGCATATTGTAGTTCAGCATCTGGCCCGGGAGCCCGTACTGCTCGATAGCATCCTTCAAAGACATTTCCGGATCGACCGCCAGTGTCTTCACGCCGCCTTCCCAGGCGAGCGTCTCGAGAGCGCGTTCCTCTGTCAGCGTCACGAGCCCCGGCACATCCACCAGCAGGCGCTGCCCGCCAATGATTCGCACCCACGGGTTCGCGATATGCGGCACATTGCCGTTCAGGTCGCGCATCACGCCCGGCATCAACCGTACCGAATCGCCCACCGCAGGGAGCACCATCGTCTCGTCGCCATAGAAATACAGGTCGTACCGTACGCCGTTCTGCATCCGGGTTACCCGCGGCGTCACCATCTGCAGTGAAGCTTCCGCCCCCATGCGCCAAATCTTGAAGTTGAACAGGTCTGCCGCCGCGAGGTTCGTGTCGAGCGTCCCTTCACTCAACAACAGCGTGAGAGTCGTAAGCTTGTCCGTACCCGGAGTCACAATCGCGCTCATGAGTATCGGGCCCACCTTATCCTCGACGACGCCATTCATCGAAAGCGAAATCGAGTCGCCCTTGTCCTCGTCCCAGTAGGTGTAGTGGTAATGCAGGCCACCCTGATAAACTTCCTTGCTCCCGCCGGTAAAGACCTTCGGAATGAGCGAATCCGCCGTAATCACGATGTCGGACTCGTTCCAGATTAACGCACGCACATCATCGACAGTCGTTGTCGTTTTCCACGTGGAATCGCCGAACGACCACGCAAGCGTATCGGGCACATCGGTATCGAGCTTGTCGCTAAACGGAATATGCAGGCTATCGGGCACGCCGTCACCATCGCGGTCATACATATAGCCCTTGCTCGCAAAGGGTACGGGCGGTTCCATCAGGTTGATGCCATCCCACACGAGCTTGTTGGCCACCTGCGAGCCCGAAACCATAAACGACGCATCGTTCACTGCGGCAAAACCCATCACGTAGAACGTCGCATAGCCCGTAGAGTCGGTCGTGACGCTCGTAATCGGCTGGCCGTTTGCATCTAGGAACGAGAGCGAATCCGCAGTCGTGAGGTCCACCGTCACAATACAATCCGCACAGACCTGCCCGATGTATGTCACCATGATAGTCACCGGGTAAGAGACGAACGCCATCAGCGTATCCTTCGAGCCGTTATCCCCGGGCTGGCCCATGCGCTCCATCAGCAGGTTGTAGCCCGCAGGGTCGAACGGCTCGCCAGCCGCATCCGCAAACGCGATATCCGGGAGCGGGTATTCCGGCACCTCGAAATAAACCTGCGAACGCTGCGAGGGGTCTGCCACCAGGTAAAAATCGAGCATGTACATTCCCGGCGGGAGCGCACGCGCACGCACAATTGCCGCCGTATCGATAACAAAGCCCGCCATGTTCTCGTTGATGGTAATGCCCCCGTAGTTCACGCCCGGCTTCAGCACCTCGCCTTCCTGCAGCGCCGTCTGCCCGTACAGAATGAAGGAGGATTCCGCAAGCGTCGTGTCCACCTTCCCCACGCTCGAAATATCGCAGGTCAGGTTCTCTTCCGTGAGAATCTGCAGAATCACGTACTCGATGGTACCGTCATCCGTATGCTGTTCCACCGGGAAGTAGCGCTTTTCCGTCTGCAGGTTGATGGAGGTACGCATCTTGAAGTTCGAGCCCGTCGCGTTCCTTTCCGAGAAGAAAATATGGAACGGATAGATCTTGCCTTCCTCGAGCCCCATCGTATCGAGGTTCACCGCGCCTTCTACCGGGTTGTGGCACCCGCCGATATCCACCGCAAGGCGATTGTCGATAAACACCCACACGTCATCGTCACCGCGGAACTCAAAGTACTGCCCCGGAATGTACTGGAACTGCGCCGAAATCTTCATCGCGAAGCTGTAGTTGTGCCTGCAGCCGCTCACGTTCCAGTCGAATTTCGGGTTCTTCACCGTCTTCGCGGAATCCAGGTACTCGAAATCGTCAATCGGATAAAATCCCGGGTTCAGCGTGTCGTTGCAGTCGTTCTCGTTCGTAAAATCCGCAAGCCAGAACCCTTCCTCGTCGAGCGTCAAATCAATATCGCGGCAAGTCGCATTCGTGTATTCCTTGCCCGCGGCATCGGTCGCCACCACCTGCGGCACAAACCATTTCTCGATCTCGTGCGCCGCGGAACACTGGTTCCACGGATAAACTAACGAATCTACGCGCGCAGGCAAGCCGTTTACTAGTTTATCCTGAACCATCCCCAGCACGTGCCCGCCACACGTCTTGAGCGTATCCATTTCGCCATTCTGGTTAAGCCCCCAGACCGACGTATAGGGGTTACCGTTGTAGATATTTCCAAAATCCACGTCAATCGCGTCCGCATACGATTCTCCGGCCCAGTCCACCACCATCGCCGAAATCTTCATCTCGGGGCAGCGTCCCAGGTGGTTCGGGAACGCCACGTCCAGCAGCGGGGCACTGCTCGAAACCGGGTAGGGATGCACCCACACCGTATCGCGCACCTTCAGCACCGAGTCAAGATGTACCGCCTCGCCCAGGTCCTTGCCCTCGGCAGCAATTCCGCCCATGCTGTAGTAATCCATGCCGAACGTCTGCTTAAAATAGACGCCCCAGTCATCCACATGCTTGTAGTAGGTACCCTCGTACCAGCCGCAGGTATCCTTCTGGCGGTCCATAGGCAGCGGGCCCATCTTTACCGTATCGTCCATCGAAACCACGAGCATCGAAGGCGACATGTCGTCCCACGGACTCAGCAAACGCACTACCTTCGGCTCCGGCGGGTAATACACAAAATCCTTTACATGCAACGACGTGCTCGCGAACATCCACGTCTCGTAAATGCCGGCAGGGAACAGGTCCGTGGCCAGCGGGCGCTCCGCATCGTCGAAATACTTGTGCTGCGGCCACTCGTTCTGCCCGCGATAGAACTGCACCCACGCCCACGTCGAATTCCACTTCGGCGAACTCACCAGCGAATCGTCAAAACTGATATGCCGCCAGTACTTGTATTCACCCTCAGCCGTGAGCGGAGTCGGCTGGTTCATGATGTTGTTGTCCACCGAGATGTAGAAGGCGCTGTCGCGATAACTCGTGTTGGTGCGCCACGGGTGATAAACGTGAAGTACCCGCGTCGGGTCAAAACATTCGCCCTTGCTCCCGATTTCAAGCGTCACCTCGGGTGCGTCCGCCGTCCCGTCGACAAACACCGTGTCGGTGGCCGCAAGTACCGCAGCAAGTTCCACGACGGCGGCACTGTCTGCCGGGAAACTGTACCACGGGGCCTTGTAGCGAACAAAGTAAGCGCTCTGTATCGGGTTCGCCGCCATCATCGTGGGCGTAACCGAGCCGTAGAACCAACCGCACTTCGAAGCATCGCCCGGGATAAATCGCATCAGCACAGAATCTGCACCGAAGATCATCTGGGGCAGGGCCTTGTTGCCCCACGGGCTCTTGAACCACACTATTTTCGAACCCGGAGCCATAAACGACTTCTCGTAGGTACCGTCGGCCTTCGTGTACAGCCAGAGCTCCGTCTCCGTGCCAAAGAACTCGCCCATCTTGAATTCGTTCGAGCCCCACGCGACGCAGTTGTTCTGGTTAAAATTATAGTCGGCAGTATTCGGGCAGGCCTTGATGTTGAAGCTCATCCAGTCCTGGAAATCGGCGAGCGTCTTGCCCACCCATGTGTAGGTGAACCAGCCGTCGCCATCGCTCTTCATCATCGTCGAGGAATTTGCGTCAAAATGTGGGTTGTAGTCGCCACCCGCACCGCCCAGGACATGCGGCACATATTCACTGCGGGTCGCATCGCCGCGCCACGGCGACTGGAAATGCAGAATAAGGTCGGCCCAGGCAATTTGCCCGCACAACAGCAAAAAGAATACACCCAAACACGCGCGCTTCATAAACACTCCTTTCGCGCAGACTTCAAACAACATTCTTAAAATATATCCGCACAAACGAAAAAGGCCCCGCAAAAGCGGAGCCAGGCACATAAGCGTTGTGCAATACGCAATGTATGTAAATGGATGGTTACTAGTTACCGCGAGCGGTCTCTCCTAAATAAAAAAAGCCCCCTCCGAGGTTTACGGCAAGGGGCTGTGAGCCGCAAGCGACTCGTACTGACGAGTCGTGGCGGCGACCTTTGACCACTTGGCGCTTCAGCGCCTATGTGGACATGGCCACCTTTAGGTGGGAGTGGAGCCGCAAGGCGGAACGGTATATAAAAAAAGCCCCCTCGACGGTTTACCGTCAAGGGGGCGTGAATCCAGCGGCGCCCTACTCTCCCGGGCCCGGAGGCCAGGTACCATCGGCGAAGGGAGGCTTGACTGCCGTGTTCGGAATGGGAACGGGTATGAC
>CADCGB010000021.1 GCA_902800815.1 Fibrobacter succinogenes | reverse complement strand
ATCTTCTGATAGAGTGATTTTCCCATGATTTTGTCTCTTTTTATTCCCGCTGTCATTCTGGCCCTTCGGCAAGCTCAGGGACCTTGGCCACAAGGCTTGCGAGGGTAAGAATCCATCAGGATTGTTTTTAGCGTTTTATGCGGGCACAAATATAGAAAAAAGGGGCCGCGCTGTCTTGCGCGACCCCGTCAATCCAAGGAGAAATCCTAGAGGTACTTCTTGAACACGTCCAGGAGGTTATTGTTCCAGCTGCCCGTGTAGGCTTCGAAGCCGCCCACACCCGTGAGGCCCCAGTAGTGCCAGGACATGCCGTAGCTTTCTGCCGCCTTGATGGCCGCATCGGTCCACTTTGCGCGTTCTTCGCTTGTGGGGCCGTTGCCACTGCAGGTCGAAACGCCGAATTCGCCCATGTTCATCGGGATGTGCCCGCCGTTGATATCGGGGTAGTGCACGAGGGCGGAATCCACGTATGCCTTGAACTGGCTGGGCATCTTGGAAATGTCGCTATCCTGCAGCCTTGCTCCGCAATCATAGCCGTGACCCTGGTGCGTGAAGGAGAACGGTTCGTAGTAGTGGCCCGTGAAGATGATGTTGCCATCGGCAGGGAGCTGCACGTTCGAAATCTGTGCGAACTTGGAATAACCATTGCCTTCGAACATGATGGTCTTACCCGGGGCATTCTTGCGGATGACCTCGTAGGCAGACATCATCAGGTCGTCAACATACTTGTTCTTCATGTCGTGCGGTTCGTTCAAGATTTCGAGAACCACCTGGTCGTCGCCGTAAGTGTCCATTGCCTTCGCGACCTGCTCCCACATGCCGAGGAAGCGCTTCTTTTCCTTTTCATAGCCGCTGGGATTGTTGTCGTAGTAGACGGCGTAGTTGTTCAGTTCTTCGTAGTGGTGGAAATTCACGATGACGACGAGACCTTGTGCGAGAGCGAGGTCGATGTCGGCCTTTACGCCAGAGAGGCGGCCGTTATCCAGTGTGTATGGCTCATTCTGTTCGGCATCGTAGTTCCAGCGCACCGGAAGACGCACGGACTTGAATCCTGCATCCTTGATAATCTTGAAGTATTCATCCTTGATGCAGTTTCCCCAGCCACAGTCAGCGCTAGAACCCTTGGTGCCCTTGGATTCCCAGGCGTTGCCGAGGTTGATGCCCTGACCGAGTTTCTTGTTCATGGCGCGGCCTTTGGAGTAGTCAACCGGGGTAGCATTCAGTTTTTTCCATGTGGAATTCTGGCAGAGGACGTAACCGGATTCGTACTTGACAACACTTCCGTTGTTTGTGCTTGTGCATGCACCGCTTGCTGCTGCAACGGCGACGTTCAGGAGTTCTGCTTCGCTGGCATAGTTCCAACTGGATTTCTTACAGACAAAGGTCTTTCCGTCGGCTTCCTTGAAGGTCCCTTCGAGTGCATCGGTGCATTCGCCAAAGAGGGATGTGCCTTCGCGGTTCTGGAGTGCCGAGGCCGAGGCGATTTTCCAGGTACTGTCTACACAGATGAAATCTTTGCCGTTATAGTTGCTTAGAGCATTGGAGTTCTTGACAAGGTTCCCCTGGATGGTGGAGTCGCATTTACCGAGCCCAAATTCCTGGAACCAGAAGGTGCGGAATTTCTGGTCAAAACTCGGGAGGGCAGGGGAAAGATTTTCAAGGTAATAGGAGATGTCGTCCATCCTCTGTAGGTATGCCCAATCGGCAATTTTTGCCTTGGTGGCGGCATCGTCCCAGGTACCGTCCTTCTCGATATCGGCTGCGACGATGTCAAGGACGTTCTGCATGTCCGCAGAGGTAAAGTCGGACTGGAGCAGGAGCGACATGGCGAGCAGGTTTCCGTCGGCATCAGTCGAACCGAGTACGGAGAGGTTGCGTGCAGAAACCGTGAAGTTGTTCATGTGGAAGGCCTTCAACACTTCGCTTTCGGCCTTACCCTGCGCCTCGGCGTAGCTCATGGCGTTTTCCTTCATGAGGTAGGCGATGCGCGGGGCCTCGAGGTGCGTCATCACGTTCACGTTGGCGGTCTCGCCGTCAATGGCGCGGATCAAGGACTTGAGCGTAATCGATGCGCTTGCATCGCCCATGATTTCGTTGAGGAATGCGCCAGTAGCCTCGAGCATGGCGTAAGAGGTCATGCCGGAGTACTGCAGCGTGTACTTGCCGAAATCGTCAGTGACCTTCGCGGAGACGCTCTTGCCCGTGGGGGAGAGTGCGTCGTCGAGGAAGTTGAGTTTCACATCGGAACCCGCCTTGAGGGGGCCCTTTTCGCACACGCCCGTAAGCGACCCCGTGTAGCCGCCTTCCGGAGCGGGTTCATCGGGAGCGAGGAACGTGGTATCCTTGGCTTCGGGCACTTCGATAACCTGGCCGCCGCCAATATCCGGATCGGTCGGAATAACGGTACCGCCGCCAATATCCGGGTCATTGGGAATGTCGCCAGTAGGTTCTACAACGGCGCTAGAATTGCTGGCGTCGTCGGAGCAGGCGACAAGCATGCTTGTCGGGAGCAGTGCGGCCGAAAGGATTGCCGCAGGGAGTGAAATTTTGCGAATATTCATTGGTACCTCACTTACACTCTTAAAAATAGATTTGCGGTAGGGAAAAATCCCCTTTTTTGGGACACAAAGTGTTTACTACAGTTACCAGTGTTTTGCGGCTCGCAGTGATATTCATCACAAACAAAAGACAAGGGAGGGCCGCGCCCTCCCTAAGACCCTCCCGACACTTAATAATCCGCTTTGTTTGTGTTTCAAACTTCTTGTCTGCGCGGATTATTTGCGTGGGCACCTAGCGGTGCAAAGAAAAAGACCGCCTTTCGGGCGGTCGATTGAAACGTCGAGTGATCGGTCGTCCGTGAGCAAAAAACGACCGGTATTAACCGGTCGTGTTTGCGAGAGCGTGTGAGTTACCGGAGGTTCTACCCCCGAGACGTCGAACACGCGGTCTAGTTAGTCTGGAATTTATAAGCTTCGCGGTAGTAGGCCATCATCTCGTCGGTGCTGTTGAACGCCCTGCGTGCAGCGTTGCCGACTTCGCGGTCCTTGCGAACCAGGTCCGAAATCTTGGTGGTCACGTCCTTGAAGAACAGGTCGTTGCTAGCCATGTCCACGTGGCTCTGCGTGTAGTTCATGTGGTAGCGGCGTTCCAGCATCTGGAACAGTTCCGTCTGGCAGGCGTTAACGGGAGGTTCCCTCTTGGCAACCGGCATGTAGCATGCCTGGATGTAGTCCTGCTTCATGTCGACAATCATGTGGTCGATTGCAGGGATGTCGTGACGGGAGTCGTGACTTGCAAGATCTGCCGTCGGGGTTTTGATGCCAGAGCAGCCGGCCAACAGTGCTGCTGCGAGAATGAGAGAGGCCACATATCCAAGTTTCATTTTTAATGTATCTCCGTGTTGGTTTTCACGTACATTCCCATTTTCCCTAAACCATGGGTAAAGTTATTTAATTGTTGATTAGTTGGCGATAGTGAATTTGTAATTATTTCCTTACTAAAGGCCCAAAACAGAAAAATAAAAGTTTGGTTGTGACACGTGTCACTCCAATTTTCGGAACGATTTGTGACGTTACTCACAAAGGGCGTTTTAGGGGGCGTTCGGCTTGAATTTATAGTACCACGCGATGGGGTCTATTACTTTGTACTTAACGTTGCCGATGCGGCTGTTTCCGCGCCTGTCAATCACGCCTGTAACCACGTGCGCATGCGGCCCCGTGGTGTGTCCGGTCATGCCTACAGTTGCAATCGGGTCGCCCTGCATAACCTCTTGACCATCAAGGTACAAGAGCTGGTCACAGTGCATGAATATCAGCACGTCCTTTTCGCGTACAAGCCCGATAATCACGCCGCCGCGTTCGTCCCTGCTGGTGTATGCCTTCGCGGAGAACGGGGCGAGAATGCGTGCGCCCTTGCGCGATGCGATGTCGATGCCATTGTGCTTTCTGCCGCCTATCCCGCGCTCATTGTAGAACTCGGTAATGTAGGCGATGCTATCGGAAAGGATGGAGGTCCAGTACTTCCATGCGGCGCCTATGGAATCAGCCGCGGTCTTGCCCAGGTTATCGGGGCGTGAGAACTTGATGACCGTTCCTTGCGGCGGCACGGCGAGCGCGTTGGATTCCCATCCCTGGCCCTTGTAGCCGTTTTCGCTTATCGTCTCGTCCAGGTACTGGCGGATCATCTTGTCGTCAGAAATGACCGCGTTGAATCGCCCGATGGCATAGCGTGCGATGCGCCTCAGGTTCTCCTTCCCGTCGAACGTGTAGTCGAAGGAGGGGGCTACCGAAAGCTTGTTCCTTTCGGGGATGCGGTCGCGCATGTTCGAGTGGCTTGCATCGATGCTTGTGGGGTAGATGAACGGCACGAGGAATGCGACCAGCAGGAACAGCGGGAACAGGTTCCTGAAAAGCCTCGAGAGGCCTTCCATAGGGTTCTTGCGGAGGATTTCTTCCTTCGTAATCCACTGCACGCATTCGGCGAGCGCCTCGGGCGCGCTCCCGATTCCGTTCCTGATTTTCGCCTTCTTGCGCACGTCCTTGCTGGCACCCTTGCGAACAGCCTTTGCGCACTTGGGGAAGCGCCTTTTTTCGGGCATGCGCTCGAGGAGCCAGATGATGTTCTTTTTGCGGAGAGGTGCGGAATCCTCGATAAATGCGGCCGCCTCGTCGGTGCTGTTGCCGTCCACGAGCACCACCTTCGCGATATCGACAACCATGTCGTCAAGCGCGGTGGGATCGTCGCCCGGGAGTATACCTACCGTGTGCGGTACGATTTTCTTGATGAGCTGCAGGTTGTGGTAAAACTTGCGGAAGTGCTCTTCGGAGCGGTCGGGCGTGCCGAAACCCGAAAAAACGAGCCCGCCCTGCTTTTTTTCTTCGAGGGCCTGCAGTTCGTCGTTCGTGAGGATACGCGTAAAGAGGTCGTGCAGCGGGATCCCTGTATTGCCTTCGCTCTTGAGCGAAAAGTCAAATACTACAAAAGACGCGCCAGCGTTAAGTGCCAGCGCGAATTTTTCTAAGGCCTCGTAGGGTGCCGGGTTTCCTGGGAAAACCGCGAGCACCAATTCGCCTTGAGCATACAGGTAGTTGAGAACCTGACGCTGCATGCGCGATTAGACCTTGGCTGCTCCTCTCGGGCCCCTCGGGTAGGTAAAGCCGGAAGGGGGAGCCGCGACGAACTTGTCTACCTGCATGTAGAGTTCCTCGGGGCTTGCGGAGGGATTGAAGTAGATTTCCTGGTTGCGGTTCTGGCTACGGCCCTTGAGCGGTTCGCCGCGGCGGCCGCGGGAAACCACGCCGAGCGGGAGCACTTCGAGCATCGGGAGCAGGCCGAAGTAGCGGAACAGGCTGAAGTTCTTCTGCCAGGTGGCGCGTTCGGCGAGGATGGCGAACGTGCCTTCCATGACGGACTTGGACTGCAGCAGGTCATCGGAAGTCATCGTGACCAGCTCGTGGTTCGTCGGGAAGTTGTTGACGAAGTTGACGAGGTCGCCCTTGAGGTAGTTGGCGTCGCAGAGGAATACGAATTTCATAGTTTGTCCTGGATTGGTTTATTTGTTTTCGCAAAGATAAGTTTTTGCCCCTGTTCTGTCACTCTCGTTTTACCCCGATTTTGTAATTTTCGGAACTTTTTGTTCCATTTTTATGTAAATTTTTTGTAAAAACCTGAAGTTTGCGCTTTTCTGTCTTTTTTCTGCGTTTTGCCGCTTATTCCAAATTGGAACATTCCACATGTTTATTGTGCTAAGTCGTTGACAGTCAACGACTTACGTGTTATTTTAGCCGAGCCTCCGTTAAAAATTGCCGTTTTTTTGCGAAAAAGGGCATTTTTTTGTGAAATAAATACATTATATTTGGACTCCGAGATCATGTAATGATTTACAAGCGTCATTAGGAGATGCTTGTGGTATGTTTAATGGGAGATAGTAAAAGATGAAAAGAATGAAATGGCCTGTAACTGCGCTTTTGGCTTCGGCTGGAGTATTAGCCTCTGTCGTTATTGCGCAGGAAAATTCCGGTAGTGCTCCGGCGGTAGAGAACAACGCTCCGTCGGTGAACGGGATTCCTGGCGAATCTATTAACGAAGGTGGCAAGTTCGCGCCGATCAAGCTCGACAACTATGTGTCCGACGACATGGACAAGCCGGACAAGCTCAAATGGAGCGTTTCGGGCAACAAGAGCATCAAGGTCAATATCTCGAACGACCGCGTGGCTACGCTGCAGGTGCCCGACCAGTACTGGAACGGTTCCGAAGACATTACCTTCGAGGCGAAGGACTCTAAGGGCGCGGTTGGTTCCGAGACGGTGAACTTCTCTGTCGAGTCCGTGAACAACCCGCCGGTGATGAAGGATATCCCCGAGCAGACGATTGACGAAGGCAAGCAGTTCGCGAAGATCAAGCTCGATGACTTCGTGACCGACCCCGACCACCCGAAGGACCAGATTCTTTGGGAATTCGACATTCAACCGGCAGGCAAGGATCAAGCCGACGGTGACCTGAATGTGGAAATCGACCCGAAGCGCGTGGCGACCATCATTATCCCCGATACCAACTGGTACGGTGCGGCCAAGATTACCTTTACCGCGACCGACGGTGAATATGCGAGCGACAAGAAGACGGCCCTCTTTACGGTGAAGCCGATCAACGACGCCCCGATTATCCAGAAGATTCCTGATCAGACCATCGAAGAGAAGAACGAGTTCGAGTCCATCTCCCTGACTGACTTCGTTTCTGATGTCGATGACGACGTGTCGAAGATCAAGTGGACCATTGCAGGCAACAAGGATCTCAAGTTCGATATCGACAAGTACGGTACCGCGAACATCAAGATCCCGAACGAGTTCTGGAATGGTTCCGAAACTGTGACTTTCACGGCGACCGACCCCGCAGGTGCGGCCGTGAGCACCAAGGCCACCTTCACGGTGAAGTCCATCAACGACCCTCCGGAGTTCACGAAGGACGTGCCTGAACAGACCATTGAAGAAAAGCAGGAATTCAAGCCGGTGGAACTCGCCCAGCTGGTGAAGGACCCGGACCACAAGATGGAACAGCTCAAGTGGGAAGTCACCGGCAACAAGGACCTGAAGGTGAAAATTGCCGGTGGCGTTGCAACCATCAGTATTCCGAACAAGTTCTGGAACGGTTCCGAAACGCTCAAGTTCAAGGTGTGCGACCCGGCGAACGCCTGCGCAACTTCCGAAGCTACTTTCACTGTCAATTCCGTGAACGACAAGCCTGAATTCACGAAGCCTATCCCGAACCAGACGATTGACGAAAAGAAGCAGTTTGCAAAGATTAAGCTCGACGAATACGTCAAGGATGCCGACCACAAGAATTCTGAACTCTCCTGGGATGTGGACGTGAAGCACCAGGGCAAGGAACCGCAGTCCGGCACACTCAACGTGAACATCGACGAGAGCCGCGTGGCCTCCATCGAGATTCCGGATACCTACTGGAACGGTACCGCCATTGCAACGTTCACCTGCACTGACCCGGAAGGTGCTTCCATCAAGCAGGCTGTTACGCTCACTGTTAATTCTATAAACGACAAGCCGGTGTTCACGAAGATTCCGGACCAGGAAGTCGAGGAAAAGAGCGAACTTTCCTCCATCGTGCTTGACGAATACCTCTCTGACCCGGACCACGACATCTCCAAGCTGAAGGTCGAGGTTTCCGGCAACAAGGATATCAAGGTCAACATCAACCAGAAGACCCGCGAGGTCACGTTCAAGACCCCGAACGAACTCTGGAATGGTTCCGAGACTATCACGTTTACTGCGACCGACCCGGATGGGGGAGTCGCGAAGACCTCTGTGAAGCTTTCCGTGAAGTCCATCAACGACCCGCCGGTCATGAAGGATATCCCGGAACAGACCGTGAAGGAAAAGCAGGAATTCAAGCCTGTTGAACTCGACAAGTACGTGGACGACCTCGACCACGCCAAGGAAAAACTCAAGTGGACCATCACGGGCAACCGCGAACTCAAGGTGTCTGTGGATGGCAACCGCGTGATGAAGGTTACTCCGCCGAGCCCGCAGTGGAACGGCTCCGAGACGCTCACCATCAAGGTGACCGACCCGGAAGGCGCTACCGACGAACGCTCTGTGGCCTACACGGTGGAATCCGTGAACGACGTGCCTGAATTCGTAAAGCAGGTGAATCCGCAGACCATCAAGGAAAAGGAACAGTTCCAGCCCATCAAGCTCGGCGAGATGGTGCGCGATATGGATAACAAGGCCTCCGAACTGACCTGGAGCGTGGAAGTGAAGCCCGCTGCCGGTTCCAAGAAGAAGGAAGCCGGCTTGAATGTGGAAATCGATGCCCAGCAGGTTGCAAAGATTATTATCCCGAACAAGTTCTGGAACGGTGCCGAAGAAATCACCTTCACCGTGACGGACCCGGAAGGCGCCAAGGCTACGTCTAAGGCCGTGTTCACCGTGACCTCCGTGAACGACGTGCCGGTGCTCAAGAAGATTCCGGACCAGATGATCGACGAAAAGCAGCAGTTCAATTCCGTGAACCTTGCTGAACTTGTAAGCGATGCCGACCACGACTTCAAGGACCTGAAGTGGACCGTTGCCGGCAACAAGCAGTTGAAGATTGATATCGACAAGGCCGGTGTCGCTACCATCAAGACGCCGAGCCCGATGTGGAACGGCTCTGAAAAGGTGACCTTCACCGTGACCGACCCGGAAGGCGCCTCTGCCAAGACCGACGCCGTGTTCACCGTGAAGTCCATCAACGACGTGCCGGTGATGAAGGATATCCCGAGCCAGAAGATCAAGGAGAAGGAACAGTTCAAGACCATCGCCCTCGACGACTTCGTGAAGGACGAGGACCACGACAACTCCAAGCTCAAGTGGACGTTCTCTGGCAACAAGGATTTGAAGGTCCAGATGGACAGCAAGCGCGTGGTGACCGTTACCGCCCCGAACAAGTTCTGGCATGGCGAAGAGACGGTCACGTTCACCGTTACTGACCCGGAAGGCGCATCTGATTCCCGCAAGGTCAAGTTCACCGTGGAATCTGTGAACGACCTGCCGGTGTTCACGAAGCCCATCAAGGACCAGACCATTCCTGAAAAGCGTGAATTCGCGATTATCAACCTCGCTGACATCGTGAGCGATCCGGACCACAAGCCCGAACAGCTCACCTGGAGCTTCGACGTGAAGGCCGCCAAGGGTGCTCCGAAGGGTTACACCCCGAAGCTCTCCGTGAAGGTCGAGAACCGCATGGCTCGCATCGTGATTCCGGACAAGAACTGGAACGGTGCTGAAGAGATTACGTTCAAGGTGGAAGACCCGGAAGGCGGCAAGGCTACCTGCACCGCACTCTTTACCGTGACCTCCGTGAACGATGCTCCGACCATCGGCAAGATTGATGACCAGACCATCGAAGAGAAGCAGGAATTCGCTCCGATTGACCTCGCTTCCATCATCAAGGACCCGGACCATCCGTTCGAGAAGCTGAAGATTGAAGTGACCGGCACCAAGGAACTGAAGATTGATATTGCCAAGGATGGCAAGGCTACCATCAAGACCCCGAACAAGATGTGGAACGGTACCGAGAAGGTTACCTTCGCCGTGAGCGACCCGGAAGGCGCTACCGCCAAGACTCAGGTGACCTTCACCGTGAAGTCCATCAACGACGTGCCGGTGATGAAGGATATCGCTGACCAGACCATCAAGGAAAAGGGCCAGTTCAAGCCTATCGAACTCGACAACTTTGTGGAAGACCTCGACCACCCGAAGAACAAGCTCAAGTGGAAGATCGAAGGTGCCAAGGAACTCAAGGTGCAGATGGACGGCAGCCACAAGGTGACTGTTGTGCAGCCGAACCCGAACTGGCACGGCTCCGAGAAGGTCAAGTTCACTGTGACCGACCCGGAAGGTGCAACCGACAGCCGTACCGTTACCTTCACCGTGGAATCTGTGAACGACGCTCCTGAATTCGTGCGCGAACTCAAGGACCAGTCCATTGACGAGAAAAAGCAGTTCCAGCCCATCAAGCTGGCTGACCTCGTGAAGGACCCGGACCACAAGACTTCCGAACTCAAGTGGAGCTTCGATGTGAAGCCCGCAAAGGCCGGCGCTGCCGCCGCCCCGAAGAAGGGTAAGAAGGGCAAGGAAGAGGAGAAGGCTCCTGCAGGCGAATCGCTCAAGGTGAAGATTGACGCCCAGCAGGTTGCGACCATCGAGATTCCGAACAAGTACTGGAACGGTGCTGCAAGCATCACGTTCACGGCTACTGACCCGGAAGGCGCGAAGGTCTCGAAGACCGCTCACTTCGAGGTGCGTTCCATCAACGACCCGCCGAAGATTTCGGACAAGGCCCCGCAGGGTGAAACCATCCGTGAAGGCGGCCGCTTCAAGACGATTGACCTCGCAAGCCTCGCGCATGACCCGGACCACCCGGCTTCTAGCCTCAAGTGGACCGTCTCCGGCAACAAGCAGCTGAAGGTCGACATGCGTAAGGATAACACCGTGATTGTGTCCGTGCCCGACCCGCAGTGGTCTGGCCGCGAGATGCTCACCTTCACGGTCACCGACCCGGAAGGCGCTTCTGCCAACCACAAGATGACCTTCGAGGTGACCCGCGTGAACGACCCGCCGACGCTCGCGAAGAAGATTCCTGACCAGAAGATCAAGGAAAAGGAACAGTTCAAGCAGATCAAGCTTGATGAATACGTGAAGGACCCGGATAACAAGCCGAATGAACTCTCCTGGAGCATCTCCGGTAACAAGAAACTCAAGGCCGAAATTTCCTCGAGCCGTATCCTCACGGTTTCCGCTCCGGATAAGTACTTCTGGTGCGCACCCGAGACGATGGTGCTTATCGTGAAGGATCCGGACGGCGCAGAAACGTCGCAGACGGTGACCTTCGAGATTACCTCCGTGAACGACGCTCCGGAAATGAAGGACATTCCGGGACAGAAGATCAAGGAGAAGGGCCAGTTCAAGGAAATCGACCTGAACAAGTTCGTGAAGGACCCGGACCACAAGCCTGAACAGCTCACCTGGACGGCTACGGTCGCCAAGGCTGGTGGTGCTGCTCCTGCTCCGAAGAAGCAAGAGAAGAAGAAGCCCGCTAAGAAGGGCAAGAAGGGCGCCAAGGAAGAGAAGGAAGAAGAAGCCGCTCCGGCTCCGGCCCCGGCTGACGACTTCCAGGTGGAAATCGACAACAGGAACATTGCCCGCATCAAGATTGCCGACCAGTACTGGCATGGCGAACGCAATGTGACCTTCACGGTCACCGACCCGGAAGGGGCCAAGGCCTCGAAGACCGCAACCTTCACGGTGGAATCCGTGAACGACGCTCCGGTAATCAAGCCGATTCCTATCCAGTCTATCCAGGAGAAGGAACACTTCAAGCCGATCGAGCTCTCGCAGTTTGTGTCTGATCCGGACCATGCCTTTGGTGCCCTCAAGTTCGAGGTGGGCTCTACCCGCTCCCTGAAGGCCTCCGTGAACAGCAAGAAGGAACTCGTGGTCACGACTCCGGACAAGTTCTGGAGCGGTACCGAGAAGGTGAAGGTCGACGTGTTTGACCCGGAAGGCGCGAAGGCATCTGTGCAGATTACCTTCGAGGTGACTCCGGTGAACGACCCGCCGGTCGTACACGCTATCCCGGGCCAGAAGATCAAGGAAAAGGAAAAGTTCGAGCCGATTGACCTCTCGAAGGCCGCTACCGACCCGGATAACAAGCCTGCTGAACTCAAGTGGTCTGTTTCCGGCAACAAGGACCTGAAGGTCGATATCAAGGGCAGCCGCGCCATGGTGGTGACCCCGAACCCGAACTGGTTCGGTAAGGAAACCCTCACGTTCACCGTGAAGGACCCGTCCGGTGCATCTGCATCCAAGACCGCTACCTTCGAGGTGACCCCGGTGAATGACCCGCCGACCCTCAAGCCGGTGCAGCCGTTCGTTATCGAAGAAAAGAAGCAGTTCCAGCCGTTCGACTTCAGCAAGGTGGTGAACGACCCGGATAACAAGCTTGATGAACTCAAGTGGACGCTCGATAACGACAAGCCGGGTGCAAAGGAAGCCCCTGCCAAGAAGGGCAAGAAGGGTAAGGCCGCTGAACCCGAAGCCGCCCCGACGAAACACGAACTTATCTTTAATATTAGTGACAAGGGCGTGCTGACCTGCGAAACCCCGAACAAGTACTGGTACGGTACCGAAACCGTGACGGTGAACGTGTTCGACCCGTCGGGCGAGAAGGCCTCCGTGAACGTGAAGTACACTGTGAAGCCGGTGAACGACCCGCCGGTCGTGAAGGAAATTCCGGGCCAGGAAACGCTCGAAGGCAAGTCCTTTAAGCCCATCAAGCTTGACCAGTACGTGAGCGACCCCGACCACAAGCCGCACGAGATCAAGTGGAAGGTGACAGGTGCCAAGATGCTCGATGTGATGATTTCTGGTGGCCGCGAAGCCGTGGTGAAGCCCAAGAAGCAGGATTGGTTCGGCGAAGAAACGCTCGTGTTCATGGCTCAGGACCCGTCCGGTGGCATGGACAAGACAGTGGTGAAGTTCGTCGTGAAGCACGTGAACGCCGCTCCGGTGATGCGTGACATGCCTGACTACACCATCAAGGAAGACGACAACCATGGTGTGCTCGCCGTGATTAAGACCGACCAGTATGCCCGTGACAAGGACCACAGGCCTGAAGAGCTCAAGTGGAGCTGGACTGGCAACAAGTTCCTTGACGTGAAGCACGACAAGTTCAAGAGGACGATTACCGTCTCCCAGCCGCACGAGAACTGGAACGGCAAGCCGGAACGCATTACCTTCACGGTCACTGACCCCGAAGGCGCGAAGGCTTCGAAGACTGCCACCTTCACGGTGATTGCGGTGAACGACCCGCCGGTTGCAAAGTCCCAGACGTACATGACCCAGGAAGGCGAAGTGCTCAAGGTGCCCGCTTCCGAAGGCCTGTTCGCCGGCGTACTCGACCCGGATGGCGAAAAGCCCGTATCGGCCCAGCTGGTGCAGCGCCCGCGCAATGGTAAGATTGACCTGAACGAACGCGACGGTAGCTTCACCTACACGCCGAACAAGGGATTCTCCGGCCTCGATGAATTCACCTTCAAGGTGAAGGACCCGGGTGGAGTCTACTCGAAGGTCGAAACCGCCGAAATCAACGTGACCTTCAAGATGAAGGACCTGCGTGGTGGCGAGAAGAAGCCCGCCCCGAAGGCCGAGGAACCGAAGGAAGAAGAAAAGCCCGCCAAGGACGACAAGAAGGGCAAAAAGGACAAAAAGAAAAAGAAGAAAAGGTAGTCCTTAGGCAGTAATGCAAACTTTAAACCCGCGCTTATGGCGCGGGTTTTCTGTATCTGGAGAACTAGTATATTGGAAATACCTTGTTGTGCTCGAGTGTAGTTGGAACGTGCTCGCAATTGTGTTTGCCGCAGTTGCATATCAATATGCAGAGCATGTACGGATCGCATAGCGTTGGAATATGTGTGGGGGAGATTATGAAAGTGGGGGATAAAAACGAAAAACCCTCTCTTTCGAGAGGGTTTTATCGCGGGATAGACGAGGCTTGAACTCGCAACCTCCGGCGTGACAGGCCGGTGCTCTAACCAAAATTGAGCTACCACCCCAGGTGGTTTGACTGATTTCTCAATCAACGTGCCAAATATATAAACCTTTTAGTGTTCTGTCAAGTGAAAACCGCTTATTTTTTGAAAAATAATCGATTTTACGGGCACCCCGTGTTATTTCTGGCCGGGGTACTTGACGCGGGTGTGGAACGTGCCGTCTAGGCTATGCAGAAATTCCTTCTCGAGCTTGAAGAGTTCCCTGATGGAAAGGTCGCACTCGCTGAACTGCCCTTCATCGAACCTGCCGTGGATGGTCTTGTGGATCATGTCGGCAATGGCCTCGGGGCTCTGGTCGGTCATGGAGCGGCTTGTCGCCTCGATGATGTCGGCGAGCATGAGGATTGCCGTCTCCTTGGTCTGCGGCTTGGGCCCGTTGTAGCGGAACTTGGCCTCGTCGACGGTCTTGCCTTCGGCCTTGGCCTGTTCGACAGCCTTGTAGTAGAAGTACTGTATGAGCGTGGTGCCGTGGTGCTCGCGGATACCTGCGGTAACGATATCGGGCAGCTTGTATTCCTTCGCGAGCATCGCGCCGTTCTCGACGTGACTGACGATGATAGAGGCGGAGTATTCCGGCCTGTTGTCGTCGTGCGGGTTGATCCCCTGCTTCTGGTTCTCGGTAAAGTACTCGGGGCGTGTCGTCTTGCCTATATCGTGGTAGAGCGCCATGACGCGTACCAGCAGGGAATCCGCGCCGATACTGTCGGCGACCTTCTCGGCGAGGTTGGACACCTGGATGCTGTGGTGGAACGTACCCGGGGCAAGTTCGGAGATGCGCTTGAGCGCCGGGCGGTTGAAGTCGGACATTTCCATGAGCGTAAGGACGGTCGTGATGCCGAAGATGCGCTCGATAAGGTGGATAAAGAACACGGAGGCAATCGCCGTGCAGATCATGATGTTCACGGAGCCAGCGATAAGCGTCTGGTAGAAGGGAATGACTCCCATGCGGTTACGCAGCAGGAACATGACGCAGATGGCGCCTGCAAGCCCCACGATGCCCGCGAGGATGGACCAGATGAACTGGATGCGGTAGCGGATGCGCATGAGCGGGGAGGTGAGGATAGATAGCACGCAGAACACGGCGACCATCGCGGCGAGGTCGTAGCCGTTCAGGATACCGAAGATGATGGACGAGAATGCGCTGAAGGCGATACCTACGCGCTGTTCGTAGAGCACCATCGCAATGACGGGCGTGAGCGCGAACGGGTACACCCACATGAGGTCGATGCCCTCGGGGAGCGGCATCATCTCGAGTTTGTTGAGACTGCCCGAGAAGTTGTGCATGAGCCAGAATACTGCGAGCTGGAGGGCGATGAGCGCCATAAGGCTCCAGAGCTGGCGTGGGGTGCGCAGCGACTTGGTGGCCGTAGAGAACGCGAAGAAGCAGAACAGCACGGTAATGATGATGAAGAACACGAGCATCTGGCCGTAGGGGGCGGTGAGCGTGCGTGCATTTTCTTCTTTCTGCTGAGCCTGCTGGAAGGCCTCGAGCTTTTCGAGGATTTCCTTGGTCACGGGTGTACCCTGTGCTACGATTTCGACGCCGCGCGGGACCATACCCTTGATGAGGGTGACCTTGTTACGGGCCTCCTGCTTGCGGGCGAGTGTCTCCTTTTCGAGGTAGAACACGTTGGGGAGCGTGAACACGTAGAGGATTTCGTAGAATGCGCTCTGCAGGCCCTGCTCGGTGGGGAATGCGCGCTGCAGCTGGCTGAATGCCTCTTCGATGCGGCGCTGGATGGGCTGGATTTCGCTCACTTCGAGCGTGTTCTCTTCGCTATCCTTGATGAGCGATACTGTGGGCTTGTTGTAGATGAGCGCCTTCGTGTTCTGCAGGTTGTAGTTGTTGCTGAACAGCTGCACTTCGGTTTCGGTCTTTGCGATGAGCGTGTTGGATACGCCCTTCTCGAGCATGCGGTTGAATATCGCGAGGAGCGAGTCGCGCGCCTTAGAGTTCTGGCTGAGCGGGCGGATTGCCGTGACGGATATGCGCTGCTTCAAGGTCTCGTAGATGCGGCTTGCCTGCTGCACCTTGCGCTGCAGGGAGTCGCTGTTCTCGCTGTTTGCCCCGTTCGCGCTAATCTGTGCCTGCAGGTAGCCGTACTGGGCGAGTTTCTGCAGGTATTGCTTGAGGTCTTCGCTGATGCGGTTCGTCTCGTCGGTGTTGTACCCGAAGATAGCGCTCACCTTCTCTTCGGCGCGCTGGCGCTCGGCTTCGATCTCCTGCTTGGACTTAGGAATGTCGAACTTGAGCGTAGACACGATGGTGCGCGTGCTCAACTGGCCCAGGTGCGGGTGTTCTGCCTGCAGGGCGATGTTCTTGTCGGGGAAAAGGAAGATGGCGAGCGCCGTTATGAGCACCCACCCGATAACGAGGTGTAACCTTTTCTGTTTCTTTTTCATTTTCTCTTTTCCTTTTGTTCGTAGGCGAGGAGAATGTCTTTCACGAGCGGGTGACGCAGCACGTCGGTCGCGCCAAAGGTAATCTGCGCGATCCCGTGTATGCCCGAAAGTATGCGCATGGCGTGCTTGAGGCCGGACTCTTCGCCCTTCGCGAGGTCGACCTGCGAGGTATCGCCCGTTATGATTGCCTTGCTGTGCGGCCCGAGGCGCGTGAGGAACATCTTCATCTGCGCGACGGTCGTGTTCTGCGCCTCGTCGAGGATAATGAAGGCACGCTTGAGCGTGCGCCCGCGCATGTAGGCGAGCGGGGCCACCTCTATGGCGCCCGTTTCCTCGTAGCGGCGGAGTTTTTCTGCCGGCAGGAGTTCGGAGAGGCTGTCCTGGATGGGGCGGAGGTAGGGGGCTATCTTTTCCTTGAGGTCGCCGGGCAAAAAGCCGAGGGTTTCGCCCGCCTCGACTGCCGGGCGGACCAGGCAGATGCGTTCGGCTTCGCGGTTCTCGAGGCTTGCGACAGCGAGGGCCACGGCGAGGAAAGTCTTGCCGGTACCGGCGGGCCCCTTCGCGAATATGACGTCGTTTTTCGCGACCGCCTTCACCAGTTCGACCTGCGAGCGTGTCTTGGGCGCAATCGCGACGCCAAACCGGTTACGGATGATGGGCTCGGTCGGAATGCCTTCCAGTTCGTTCACGTTCTGGGGTTGGGGGCCGCCTAGGAGGCGCTCCACTTCGGCTGTGGTGAGGATATCGCCTTGCTTTGCCACCTTCTTGAGTTGGTCAAGCACGGCAAACAAGCCCTGGGTATCGGCTTTTTTGCCCTCGACAATAGTGAGCCCAGGAAGCCTTGTTTGTATTTCAACGCAAAAACGGCTCTCCAGTAACCGGAAAACCGCTTCGTTTTCACCTGAAATCATTCGCTTCAGGTTATCTGATATGGAATAATGTTCCAAGTTGCCTACTCGGCGTCGGGACGTTCCACAGGAATACCGAGCTTGTTCTTGGCTTCGAAGATTTCCTTGCGGAGCTTATGGTTTTCTTCAGTAGCGGCCATGGCTTCGTCTTCGGTCTTCTTCAGCTTGTTTTCGTCAATAACTTCCTTGGGGGCTGCGGCCTTCTTGCTGCTGCCGCCTTCGACTGCGGCGGCATCGTCACCGTCATCGTAGCTGCTATCGTCGCTACCACCGGAAGAACCGGCACAGGCGGTCAAGAGTGCAAAAGAAAGAGAGGCAAGGATAAGTTTCCATTTTTTTGTAAGAGACATTTGTTCAGGCTCCATTCTAGTCTGTGATGCCTAAAATGTATATAATTTATGGAGAAAAAAGTGTAAAAAAGGTAAATTTTATACATGCAAACGCTTAAAAACCTCCAAAAAGCCTATTCACAGGTCTTTATTTCGTCGCCGGATTACGATTCCAGGGCCGTTTATGCCCGCCGCCGGCAGTTTATGCTCAAAAATCTCGACTCCTTCTGCATTTTTTCGGGTATGCCGATAGACCCGGGGAGCGAGGAGGCCTTTACCGAGACCTGGACGCGCTTTGTTCAGGAACCGTCGTTCCTGTACCTTACGGGTGTGAACCAGGCGGGCTGCTACCTGGTGCTGGACCCGGAAAGCAAGTCGGAAACCCTGTTTGTGCCGCGCAAGAACCCGTTCCGGGAATTTTGGGTGGGCAAGCGCCTCGGGTACCTGAAAAAGGATAGCGATGTTGCAAGGCTGACGGGAATCAAGGACGTGAGGCCGGTCGAGGAATTCGATGCCGTGCTCGAAAAGTTGTGCAAGAAGTACGCCAAGACGGGCTATGCCTACGCGCTCTATTTCGATACGCTCAAGGATGACCATAACGACAGGTTCTACCGCAAGTACAGGCCGTTCATGTCGAGGTATTCGATAAAATTGCGTTCCGTTGCCGAACTGCACTGGAAAGATAGGCTTGTGCTCGGGCCGGAGCGCATTGCGGATGCCCGTGTTGCGCAGGAAGCGACCGAGAAGGCCTTTAGGGCGGTGCTCCCGAAGGTGAAGGGCTTTAAGAACGAGCGGGAACTGTACCTCACGCTCAACTACGAGATGCAGATGCGTAGCGATGGCGACCTTGCCTTCCCGACGATATGTGCGGGTGGCGCGAACGCTTGTTGCCTGCACTACGTGAAGAATGACGAACAAATTAATAAGGGGGACTTGATCCTCCTGGATTTCGGGGTGCGGTACGGCACGCTCCATAGCGATATATCCCGCACGATTCCTGCGTCGGGCAAGTTTGACCCGCTGCAGGCGATGCTCTACCAGATTGTGCTCGATTCCGCCCGCGAGTACCAGAAGGCGGTAAGGCCCGGCGTTAGTTTGCGAGAAATCGGGGGTATCCCCTGGGAGTTCATTATGCGTGAACTCGAGACCCGCCTGGTGAAGGGCGCCAAGGGTAAGTACAAGTTGCTTTATGAGATGCGCCCGCATGGGGTGAGTCACTTTATTGGCGAGCAGATTCACGAGGGGGCTCCCGGGTCACGTTCGCTGGATAGCGTCCTTGAACCGGGTATGCTTATTTCGTGCGAGCCGGGGCTTTATGGCGAATTCGAGGCCACGATAGGCGGCAAGCGCTATCGCGAGAAGATTGGCATCCGCATCGAGGACGACCTGCTCATCACGAAGAACGGCTTCGAGAACATCTCTACCGCGATTCCCAGGGAAATCAAGGAAATTGAACGTTTGATGAAGTGAGCAGGGGGCTTTCCTGCGATGTCGGTACCCCATTTTTCTAGATTTGGGGCAGTCTTAATTAATAAGGCTGACATACAGGGAATTAAAAATGTGGAAAGCTAAAGGCTCCGTCCGTTACTTTTTATCAATTCTAGCAACGACGTTTGTGCAGATGGGCGTGTTCATCTATGCCCAGAAAATCCTCTCGGGTTCATTTTCCAATGCGGAGAGCGGCCAGACCTGGCAGACGTTCATGCTCCAGATTTTCTTCGTTGCGCCCTTCGTGCTGATGATCTGGCCGGCGGGGTTCTTCACGAGCCGGTTCTCCAAGAACAAGGTGCTTGCGTGGTCTTCGCTCTTTATGACGCTGTTTGTGACGGCGCAGGCGGTGCTTGTGACCTGCGACTGCCCGCGAGTCGCCTTCTGGCTGACCATTGGCCTGTCTTCGGGATTTGCCGTCCACAGTGCCGCTAAGTACGCCATTATCCGCGAGATGTTCGGCGTCCATAACCTGAGTTACGCGAACGCTTTCCTGCAGATCTTCTCCTTGATTGGCATAATCGCCTCGAGCTGGCTTGCCATCGTTGGCGTGAACCTTATCGACCTTCAGGCGCTCGTGCGCTACGAGGCGGTCGGGGCCATTATTTCGAAGTCGGTTGTGATTCCCTGGATTCTCGTTACGGTGAGCGTGCTCGGTACGGTCGCTAGTTTCCTTATCCCGAAGGTCAAGTACAACGACAAGAATATCAAGTTCTCCGTAGCTCGCCGCCGCCTGAGCTTTGGCTGGCGTCATCGCACGCTACGTGCCTCCATTATCGCGCTCTCGATGTTCTGGGCTCTTGCCCAGGTGTTCCTGCTTGTGTTCCAGGATGTTTCGGGTTCGCAGACAGTCAATACCATGCAGAACTACCTCGCGTTTGCCGTTGCGGGTCTCGTGGTGGGGTCTATCATTGCGGCGCATAATTCCAAGGACTTTATCGAGACGGGCTTTGTGCCGCTCGGCATGATCGGCGCTTCGCTCACCATGTTCCTTATCCCGTTCTTTGTGCACCCGGTGGCGCTTTCTATCCTTTACACGGCTATCGGTATCTTCGGCGGCATGTTCCTTGTGCCGGTGAACGCACTGTTGCAGTACAACACCCGCCCCAACAATTCGGGCTGGGTCATCGCGCTTGCGAACATGATTCAGGCTCTCGTGCTCGTGGTGTTCCTGTTCATCTACTCGAGCATGGTGCAGTTTACCTCGCTCGAGCACCAGTACTATTTCATTGGCCTTGCCATCATATCCATTGGCGTGTTCTACTGGTCCATCTTGAACCTTCCGCAGGCGCTTGTCCGCTCGCTGTTGCGCCTGGTGTTCAGCCGCTACAAGATTCGCGTGCTTAACGTGGGCAATATCCCGAACGACGGTCCGGTGCTCCTGGTCGGTAACCACCACAGCTTTATTGACTGGGCTATGGTGCAGATGGCCTGCCCGCGCCCGCTGTGCATTGCAAGCAACAAGGACCACTTCGAGAAGTGGTACCTGCGTTCCATGCTCAAGCGTTTGGGGAGTATCCGTATCGATAACCGCCACCCCGAAGATGCCATGAAGAAGATTCATGACAAGCTCATGGCGGGCCATGCGGTGGTGATTTTCCCGACGGGCGAGGTGGCCCGTTCTCCGCACGTGGAACCCTTCAGCATAGACTACTCGAAGGCCGTGGAGGGCACGGATGCGGCAGTGGTGCCGTTCTACATCCAGGGCCTGTGGGGCTCCAACTACAGTTATAGCGGTTCCAACATGTACGGTGCCTCTGCGGAACGTACTGTGACGGTTGCGTTTGGCGAGTCCATCCCGGCGACGACGCCTGCAAATGAGGTACGTACCATCATCCGTAATATCTCAATTAGTGCGTGGAACTATGCGGTCTCGTTCGTGAAGCCGATTGGCGACTGCTGGATACGTACCTACAAGAAGTACGTGAAGCACGGCCCTGCCATATACAACCCCGACGGCGGGCATTTCTCCGGCTTCAAGCTGATGGGTGCCGTCATCGCGTTTAGCAGGCACCTGAAGAAGATTCTTGGCCCCGAGGAGAAGAACGTTGGTATTATGTTGCCGCCTTCTCCGGCAGGCGTCATCGTGAACCTCGCTCTCTGGCTCTTGGGCAAGACGAACGTGAACCTGAACTACACTTCGTCTGTGGACAACGTAAAGTTCTGTGCCGCCCGCGCCGACGTGAAAACGGTGATTACGAGCAGGCAGTTCGTGGAAAAGCTCAAGATGCGCGGGAACGACTACTCGCAGATTGCAAGCGACAAGCTCCGCATTTTCTATGCGGAAGACTTCATGAAGGTTATCCCGAAGGCGAAGATTGCGTTCTTTATCGTGTTCTGCATCGTTTCTCCGTGCTGGTTCATCAAGTTCTGCTTCCGCAAGCGCGTCAAGCTTGACGATATCGCCGCCATCATGTTCAGTTCTGGCTCCGAGGGCACGCCGAAGGGCGTTATGCTGAGCCACAGGAACCTGATGGGCAATATCCAGCAGCTCGCTTGTATTTTCAACGTGACCCGCGCCGACGTGATGCTTTCGGAACTCCCGCTGTTCCACAGTTTTGGCCTTACGGTGACAACGCTTTTGAACCTCACGGAAGGCTGCCCGATTGTAACCGTGGCCGACCCGACCGACGTGAAGACGATGGCCCGCGTTTGTGCGGAATTCCGCGTGACGGCGTTCGTGGCGACCCCGACGTTCTTGCGTGCGTTTACGATTAGCCGTTACGTGCACCCGATGGCGCTCAAGTACGTGCGCCTGATTATCGCGGGTGCCGAGGCCCTGCGCCCCGAACTTGCTACTGCGTTCCGCCTCAAGTTCGGTAAGGAAATCTATGAAGGCTACGGCTGTACCGAGACCGCCCCGGTGGCAAGTATCAATACCGAGAACAACCTGCACAGCGACTACATGACCATGCAGGTGAACAACAAGCCGGGTACGGTGGGCATGGCGCTCCCGGGCTCGCAGTTCCTGATTGTGGACCCCGATACGAACGAGCCGCTGCCGACGGGCGAGGCGGGCATGATCCTCATCGGCGGTTGCCAGGTGATGGTGGGCTACCTCAAGGACGAGGAACGCACCAAGAGCGTGATTACGATGATTAACGGCAAGCGCTACTACCGCACGGGCGACAAGGGCTACCTCGACGAAGATGGCTTCCTCACGATTGTGGACCGTTACAGCCGATTTGCGAAGCTTGGTGGCGAGATGGTGAGCCTCGGTGCCGTGGAAAAGAAGATTCAGGATACGCCGGTGCTCGAGGGCTGTGACTACGTGGTGACCTCGATTCCAGATTCCGCGAAGGGCGAAAAGATCGTGCTCCTTTACCAGGGTGATAAGGACCCGAAGGACGTGCTTTCGGAACTGCGCGCAAGCGGATTCCCGCCGATTATGCTGCCTGCGGTTGCGTTTGCGGTGGAGAAGGTGCCGAAGCTCGGTACTGGAAAGGCTGACTTTACCACAGCGAAGAAACTCGCGAAGGAACTTGCGGGAGCCTCTAAATGAACGGCTTGACCCCGGTAAGGACGGCGCGGCTGATTGCCAGCATGATTGCCCTGGTGGGCATGGTGTTCCTGTTCCTGGAACGCCTGCTTTCTGCCGTACTCGTGATGGCGGCCGACGGTGTTAAACTCGGGCTTGCACGCTACAACAACTTTACCGGGCGCTTCGCCTCGCAGAACTTTGCGGAGGATCGCCAGTTGCTCAAACTCCTCAAGGAGGTTCAGGACCTTCTGCCGAATGCCGAGAGTGCGCTGACCGTATTCATGGTGATTGCGATTGTCCTGCTCGTGATTGCGGTGCTGGGGCTTGCATTGCCCAAGCAGTTCGTGCATGTGCTCGTGGCATTGAAACTCCTCAAGTGGGAAACGGGCGAGGCCGCCTCGGAGGAGTCGGATGAATCCCTGCGCGAAGTGCTTGCGAAGGTTGGGAACATTCCGCTCAAGAAGATTGCGCTCCCCTGCGCTGTGGTGCTGGGTATCGTGATTGCCGTATTTGCGGTGCGCAGTTGCCACGAGACGGTGAAGGCCGCGTCGGTTTCCGATTCCATCGCGGAAATGCAGCAGAAGGCCGTCGAGTACATGGAAGCCCAGAAGGCGTTTTACGCGAAGAGCAAGGTAGTCGGCAATGCGGCGGCCCTGCAGATTCCCGATACGCTTTCGACAAGCGCTTTTGAATACAAGGTAACGGGCGGCCGCTTTACGGCGGTGTCGAAGGTCCCGCTGGAAAATTGCCCTGCGGGGAGCAAGTGGAGCGTGAGCGCCTCTACGAAGGGGTTCTTCGAGAAGGAACTCGTGTTGTACCGCAGCGCCCCGAAGGACAGCGCCTGCGCTAAGCTCACGCCCGACTTCAAGAAACTGGGGCGCTAGGTTTCTGCACGGTTTTTACCTCTAAATTTCGTATGACTCGTTTATTGCTTCTCTGCCTATTCTTGCTGGGGTGCTATTCGGCTCATACCGATTATATGTATGGGGAATTTCCCATTGACGATGAGGCGCGTGCAGACCTTGACGATGATTTCGCTCGGTATTTGAATTACTATTCGGAACTAGATTCGTCACAGGACGGTTATTACCTGGTTTATTCTCGTAATTGGGATGCTGTCGATGTAGGCAGTACGTTCCTCTTCTTTTACGATAATGGCGATTCCATAACGCTGTGCCCTTTTCGCCTTCGTTGTCAAAAGTATGGATTCAATAAAGGAGACTTTCCGACAGAAGACCTAGAGAAGGCTCGGCCCTTATTCCCCCAAGGGCGCGGCGATGTTACCAGCAGGGTATACGGCTATAAAAAGGATTCAGGGAAAAAGCGGTATTATAAGTTCTACCAGATGGATGCCTGCCATGGAGATTCCGCTTGCGCGGAAAAATGGAAAAATTCCATACAGGAAAATGCAGAGCAATACGATTTGAACGGCAGACTTCTAAAAAGTTTTGAGCAAATAGTATCAACCCTATATGAGGGTAAGTAGTTTCTGCACGGATTTTACACGCTTTTGCGGGGGACGGAAGGTGTCAAACCTTCCGTTTTTGCTTAAAAGAGGGTATATTACATGATATCCGGCGTGGGTGTGTCGGAATTTTTGTGCGGTATTAATTGGAGTACGCAATGAAATTGAACAGGATGTTGGTTGGGTTTGCCGTGGCAGGGTTGGTTTCGAACGCCGCGGCCATTGAGTGGGTAAACCAGTGCGCAAGCAACGGCTTTACGTTGATTGCCGAATCGGAGCATTTTGAGGTCTGCAAGAAGCCCAAGACGGATGACGGGCAGGCAAACAACGTTTCTATCCCCACGGCGGATGCGCAGGGCGTGCTGCAGTCGCTCGAGAAGGTGTTCTCGTTCTACATCGATTCGCTCGGCTGGATGCTGCCGTTCCCGAGTAGCCCCGATAGGAAGCTCAAGAGCAACATCTACGTGTTCGACAACTCCGTGATGGCGGCGCTCTATGGCGGTCAGGACTACGTGAAGGGCCTGAACGGCGAATACGGACCCGGCATGTGGATTGGCGTGGGCTCCCTCAAGGATTATTGGGGAACCTCGCACGAGTTTGCGCACGGCCTGCAGGGAGTGGCGGGCTGGATGGGCAATAACAGCCATTCGGGCTGGTTTGCGGAATGCCATGCGAACTGGATGGCGCACCAGTACAACCCGAACGACGCCCACTGCGCGGAATACCTCATCAACTACCCGTTCCTCTACTACGGCTCTACGCGTGACCGCTACTGCAACTGGCAGTTCTTCGAACACCTCAAGGAAGAATTCGGCGGCGGCAACAAGGGGGCGCACGAGGTGAACCGTATATGGATGGAATCCATCCGCGACGGGGAAGATGGCCGCATGGAGCAGACGCCTTTTACGGCCATGATGAAGGTTTTCGGCTGGTCGCTCGATAGCCTGAACCAGCAGTTCGGCAAGTTCGCGATGAAGAACGCGACGCTTGAGTATGCGCCCGCGAAAAAGACATTGTACAAGAAGTCCTGGGGCGATTACGAATTTGCGACGAGGCGCGAATCTTCGGGCTGGGGCGACAACTACCGCAGGCACCCGCGCGTGACCATGCTGAACAAGATGGAATGCGCGGCAGGCGAGGATTGCGCGAACCGCTACATTTCGCCCTCTTACTGGGCTCCGCAGCGCTGGGGCTACAACCTGGTGCGTATTTACCCCGAAAAGGCGGGGAAGGTGACGGTCAAGTTCCGCGGAATCGTGCAGGACAAGCCGACCGTGAACGGTTACACCTGTTTTGGCGACAATACCGATTACTACAAGGGAAAGACTTACAAGTGGTGCAACTACGCGCCGGATAAGCTGCCGGACCCGGCTTCGGGCTGGACGGTCGGCCTTGTGGCGGAAGGTTCGGACGGCACGCCTCGCTACAGCGAGATGAAGCACGGTACGGGATTCAACCTGGAAATCGAGACGAAGGATAGCGACAAGGCATTGTGGCTGGCTGTTACCGCAACGCCGACCGAGATGCAGACTATTCTCTGGGACCAGTTCTACTACAGCATTTTCCGCTACCCGTACATGATCGAAGTAGAAAACGGCGCTCCCGAGGGTTACAACAAGGATTTCTGGAAGCCCGCGAATGCGAGCGGCTACAAGCAGCATAGCAACGGCGGCGGCCTCGTGAGCAGCAAGGCGAAAGTCGATGCGAGCGTATATGTGGGCCCCGATGCGGTCGTGAACGGCGGAACGATTTCGGGGAACGCGCGAATCGAGGATTTCGCGGTCATTAACGGCGGGACGATTAGCGGGAACGCGACTGTCCGCGGGCGTGCGCTCGTAACTGCGGGTACAATCTCCGACGATGCCGTGCTCGAAGAAGACGCCTGGCTCGTGAGCGGCACGATTAGCGGGCACGCGAAGGTGGGGGCGATTTCGATTATCGTGAACACCACCGTGACGGACTACGCGCAGGTCTATGGCGTGATGTGGGCGGTAAACGGCAAGAAACTTTCCGGCACGGCCCAGCTTCGCGGTGACCTCGAGAACAACTTCACGAAGGAACTTACGAAGGGCGTGTTCTATGGCATGGTCGACGATGGCATGCTGAACAATGCGAACTACGGCGCGAACCTCACGACGCCCCCGACCGACGCGACCGCAAGTATCGAGGATGCACAGTGGTACACTGTAGCTGACGATTCTACGTCGGTAAGCCCCGGGGACGATTCTACGACGGTTAATCCGGTTCTTACGGGCAAACGCGTGGTGGATTCGCAGAAACCTAGACTCTACTTCGACTCGAAGGAACAGTCCCTGTTTGTCCGGTACAAGAAAAACGGCCGCGAGTACCGCTACCGCGTGAGCGGCAAATCATATTGATTTATATTTATCCTGATGGTAAAATCAGGAACATTTGTAAAGTTTGTTGCTTTTTTGTTGAGCGTTTTTTCGTTCTCGTTTTCTTGCGATGGCCGCTCTGCGTGCGAAGGCGGTTGTGCCATTTTCCTCAATGCCCTTGATTTGAGAAATAATCCGCAGATGGAGGAATTGTTTGCGTCTATTGACGATTCCCTGTATGCGAGAAAAATCAATAATGAGTTTCAAAAGTTGGAACTGGCAGGGTTGTGCGGGTGCGATCCTGGTGGATTTTTTCTGGAGTCCCGTCATAAGGATTTGATGGATTCCGGTTGGGCCCTAAACTGGTGTGGAAGTCCTGATTCTATTGTTAATTTCAACGATTATAGTATGGGAGTGAATGAATCTGTGGTGCGGAGTAATTCAGTCTTGTCGCAAAATATAAGCGCACTGAAAAAGTTCATTAAGGAAAATGGTTGCCCAGTTGATTCCGTCTATGAAATTTCAGCAGACGATTTGAAACCTGAAAATGCGAAAAAGGGAATTTATGTTACCGATTTGAATATTCGTGATAGAGATGTTGTCGTTCCCGCTTACGTTCAGGTCTTGAAATCGTATCATTCAAATGGTAAACTTGCGAATAAAATTCAATTTAAGAATGGTAAACGCAATGGAACGGATTTCTGGTATTACCCAACAGGGAAGAAATTTAGAATAACGAATTATAAAGACGGGGTGCATCATGGAACAGAGGTAGAATACGATGAGTCCGGTCGCAAAAAATACGAGGAACCCTATAGGAAAGGGAAATTACACGGTATAAAAAAGTATTACCGTGAAAATGGACAAATTTGGGCAAAGCAGAAATTTGAGGATGGAGTGGAAATATCCTCGGAAAGGATAAGTACTGACGAAGAAATGTAGCGTTGAGCAACCTACAGGAAAAACTTCTGGTTGATTTCGATTTCGAGGCCTGCGTATCGCGGGCCGAATTTTTTGCGTAGGGTGGTGGTAAGCCCGTCGGAGGTGCCCTTGTACGGGTAGTTGAAACGCACCTTCATTTCAGGGTGCAGCCTGTTTATTTCGGCCTTGATGACTTGCGCGAGTTTGCGTTCGGCAGGGCGGCTCGGGTCGTATAGGATTCCGATGTCGGTATTGCGTTTTTTACCGTTCAGTACGGGCGTAAAACTGTGGATGCCGAGATGAACAATGGTTGGCGCGGATTTTGCAACACGCTTCGGCTGGCTCAGCGAACTTGCTATGAATTTTTCAATAGCTGTGCGATATTCCGTCCAGTACTTTGTGGCCTGCGCTTTCGCCTTTTCTGCCGCACTCCTGTCGCAGGCTTCGAGCAGTTTATAGTAATCGCTAAACGCACTCTTGTTGGTGATGGTGCGGTTCAGGTCCACGAACAGGCGCGAGAATTTCCCTTCGCAGTGGAATTCGGGCTTGGCGAATTTCACCAACTTGCGGAAGACGGCTAGTGCCCCGATGTCGTAGGCACGATGCGTTTTCAGGACGCCTGCCGGGACAGCGTTCCTGAAAGCTGCGGGCAACTTGTTGCTCGCATGCTCGCAAGTGAGGATAAGAATTTCGCGCGCGTCTTGTTTCATGATTTTATAAATATAATATTAAGGAATAGATCCTTCGACGCGATGTCTTGCGGCATCTTGCTCAGGATGACTCTGCTTATTCTTCTACTCCATATAGCCTGTTTTCTGCGAGGCAATGGGCGAGGCGGCCATATTCGTACACGAAGTCATCCCGGTCGGGGTCTGCGCCGACATTCTTCACGAGGGTGCTGGCGAGCGTTCCACGTCTGAACATTTTGGCGAGCAGTTCCTGCGAGTGCGTGCTAATCTTGCTCTTTACCTTGTCCGTTATTTTATGGACAAGTTCACCTGTGGTGATTTCGCTGGCGTCAATTCCCCATATTTTCAGGTAGTCTTGGTCGTTAATCACCGTCTTTTCGGCAGAATGCGTGGTGGCGAGCAGGATTTTTGCGAGGGCGTCCGTATCGAGCGCACGGATTTCCTTTTCGCTTGCGAATGCGCCTTCTACAAGCCCTTTGAGTACAGCGACTTCCCATTCGGCAATCGCGATGTCTGCATCGGGGCATTCCTGAATGTCGACCAGGCGAATTTCCACGGCTCCTCGGTCGAAGCGGGCGATGGCTCCGCGGCTGTTCAAGAAGAAGTGGTTCAGCAAATGTTCCGGGTCATAAGGCGCAATGTCTGCCTTCACGCGGTTGAAAATCTGCTCCTCGTAATCCTTGTAGGTAAATACCGCTTCGGGAATTACCTTGCCGGTAATGCTCGGAATTTTCTCCTGGTTGTGGCGGTAGGTCTCGATTCTCCCGTCCAGGAATCCGCAATATTTGCTGTCCAAGAATGGGCTAGAGGCCGCCACAGCAGGGATTAGTGGCAACAATGCGCGGATTGCGGCATGCAACTTCCCGAATTCCTCGTCGCCGTTGAAGGAGAGGTTGATGTGGGTGGATTGCAGGTTCGCCCAGCCGTGTCCCTTGCAGTTGAAGATGCGGTCGTATGCCTGGTAGATGTCGAGGCAATCGTAAGGCCAGAGTTGCATTACGGCGGGGTCCATGAAGGGGTGCGCCGCCGTGGGCAAAAGCATCGCATTGATGTTCTTGAGAGTCTCGTTCGCCTTCACGATTTCGTGATGGAAGGTCTTGCCCAAGTGCTTCAAACTATCGACGGGTTCTGCGCACTTGAATTCCAGCACGTGGCTCACGAGTTCGTTCGAAAGCCCGATGGGGCCGTGTTCCACGTCCGAAAGTTGTTCGCCGTTCTTGTCTTTTCCGAGGGCCACGTCGGCACGCGGGAGCACATCGAGCGTGTTCCTGTCCACGATCATGTACTCCATCTCGATGCCGTATTTTTGCCACAATTTATAGTTGGACATTAGAACCATTCCCTCTCGTGTTGCTGCAGTTTATGCTGGGCGGCGTTCATGCGTTCCTCGATGCGGTGGCGCAGCGACCTCATGACGGCGAGGTAGACCTTGCTCTTGCCCACGCCATCTTCGATGCCCGCGTCGATACTCGGGTTGTCGTTCACTTCAATCACAATCGGGTGGCCGTGCCATTCCTTCAAATCCACGCCGTAAAGCCCGTTGCCAATCAGGCTGCAGATGCGGAGCGCCGTCTTCACGATTCCGTGCGGCACCATCTCTATAGGGATGCTCTCGCACTTGCCCGAGAAGGATTCGCTCTGCTTGTCGTCGCTTTCCCAGTTGTAGATTTGCCAGTGGCCCTTCGCCATGTGGTATTTGCAGGCGTAAAGCGGCTTGCCGTCGAGCACTCCCACGCGCCAGTCGAATTCCGTCGGGGTGAACTCCTGCGCAATAAGCAGGTCGCTGTGCTCGAACATCTCGTCCAGAATCTGCTCGAGTTCTTCCTTGTTTGTCGCCTTCTTCACGCCCATCGAAAAACTTGAATCCGGCGACTTGATGACCATCGGGAACCCGATTTCCTTGGCGAGCGTGTGTCGGTTTTCGGCGTGCGCGATAATCGTCTTGGGCGAGTGTATTTTTGCCGCCTGCATCAGTTCTTGCAGGTACACCTTGTTGGAGCAGCGCAATATGCTGTCCGGGTCGTCGATGACGGCGATGCCCAGCGACTGTGCACGGCGTGCAAAACTGTAGGTGTAGTGGTTCACGTTTGTCGTCTCGCGGATAAACAGCGCGTCGAATTCGCCTACGCGCGGGTAATCCTTGCGGGTGATCATCTCCACGCGGAATCCCGTATCTTCCGCCGCCTTCACAAAATGCTGTATCGCTTCCGCATTGCTCGGCGGCTCCACTTCATCCGGGTTCGTGAGGATGGCGAGGTCGTACAGGTAATCCTCTTCCTTGCTGGAGGCATAGCGGGTCTTCTCGAAGTATTCCTGCGCAAACTTGTCCACGAATTCCATGTGCGATTCGGGAATTTCGTCCACGCAGATCGGGCGGATGCTCTGGATAAACCATTTCTGCTTGAACACGAATTTCGCGCGCAGGAGCGGGGCTTGGAACAGGCGGTAGAGTTCCTGCGAGAGTTCCAGGTATTGTGGGCTCACGTTCTGCCCGAAGTATATCGAGAGCACGAATTCCGTACCGGTAAGCTTGTGCAGGCTCTTCTGAATCAGGTTGTCGATTTCGTCGGAGATGTGCTTGATGACGGCAGGTGCCTTGAAATCGCGCATGTTCTTGACGCCCGGGATAACCTTGTGCCCGCGGGCTTCGGCCAGGAGCGACACGTAGTAGCCCTTGCTCTGGTAGCTGTAATCGCGGCAGAGGTTGAATACGCGCAGGTTGCGCTCGTTCGTGTACTTGCTAGAAATCAGGTAGTCCTGTGCCGAAATGATGTCTATGCCTGGAACGTGTAATTTCCAGTTCTTGGGGTTGTTTACTACTATAAGTTTCTTCATGATTATTCAAATTGTCATTCCCGGCGCCTGTCCTCGCTTGACGGGGACGACCGGGAATCTTTATTTCTTATTCTCTATAACAAGCACGTTGCCGTCGTAAGTCATCACGCCGAGCAATATGCTGTGGATTAATCTAAACTTGTCGACCTTGTAATAGGGCGTCTTGTGGAGCGGATTGGTGCCGTCGGGGTCCGCCACCATGAACTGCTTGTTTTCGTCGATGCCGTATACGACCACGAAATGCCCCATGGGCTCGCCGTGAATGTCGTCGAAGACGGACTTGTCATCGGCTCCGGTGAACTCGCGCATGCTGCGGTACAGGTAGGTGGCCGAAAGCCCGCAGAGAACGGGAACGCCCTTCTTGAAGTACTTCTCGAACATGGCTGCACGCAGATCCTCGAATGCAACCTTGCCGCCCAGGTCGATAAAGCGGATGTACGCCTCGATGGCCTTGCGGAGCTTGGGCGCGTGCTTAGCCTTGTGCAAGAGTTCTAGCTTGGCTTTCAATTCTGGCATCGATAGCGTGCTCCATGTGGGGTCCAGGAGCGTCAGGTTGTACGAATGTAGCGTGACCTTGAACCCGCGCTTGAGCGCGTCAATGCCAAGGAAAACGCCGAGCGTTCCGCCGTCTTCCAAAAATTCAATTTCAGAGATGAGCTGTTTTAGGGAAATCTTGTAGCCGAGGTGGTTGTAGACCGCCTGGAGGCTGGTCGGCCCGCACGTTACGTCGTCGGGCTGCTGCAGAATCTTGATGTCCATCGTATTGCCTTTATATGCCTTTTAAGCCGGAGGTTTATCCGTTCTCGTCTGGCGGCTGTCGGGATGTTTTCCCGGGTCGTCGATGGGTGTGTCAAATATAAAAATTAGTCGTGGATGGCGTTCTTGAGGCCTTCGATAAGGCGCGCGAATGCGGCGTCCGTTTCCATCTCCTTCTTGACGCTCTTGATGGCGTGAACCACGGTGGAGTGGTCCTTGCCGCCGAAGCGCGAGCCGATGCTCTGCAGGCTGATGGAGGAACATTCGCGCATGAGGTACATCGCGACCTGGCGTGCCTTGGAGATTTCCTTGGTGCCGCGGCCGGGCTCGGTAAGTTTTGCCTCGGGAACCTCGTAGTGCTGCGATACCGTGTGGAGAACGGCGTCGAGGCTTACGCGGCGGCGGAGTGTCGGGGCGATTTCTGCAGCGACCTTCTGTGCGATGCTCATGTCGATATCGTGGTTCATCAGGCTCGACTGCAAGGTGAGCTTGATGATGGCGCTTTCGAGGCAGCGTACGTTGCTTGCAATCTTTTCGGCGAGGAAGTGCAGCACCTCGTCGCTAATCTCGAGGTGGCGTTCTTCGGCCTTCTTGTGGAGAATGGCCTCGCGGGTTTCCACGTCGGGCGGCTGGATGTCTACGGTAAGGCCCCAGGAGAAACGGCTCACGAGGCGGTCGGAGAGGTTCTTCACTTCGCCCGCGGGAGCATCGGAGGTAAGCACGATCTGCTTGCCGGCCTGGTGCAGCGCATTGAAGATCAGGAAGAACTCGTTCTGCGTCTCGTATTTGCCGGTCCAGTTCTGGATATCGTCGATGAGGAGAATGTCGACCTCGTTACGGTAGAAGTCGCTCATCTCGGTCACGCGACCATCGCGCAGGCACTTCATGTACTGCTGCGAAAAATCTTCGGAGGTGAGGTAGCACACGCGCTTGTTCGGGTCTTCCTCGAGCACGTAGTTGCCGATGGCCTGGAGCAGGTGAGTCTTGCCGAGGCCCGAAGAACCGTAGATGAACAGCGGGTTGTACTGCGAGCCGTCGGGGGTCTTTGCGACAGCAATTGCCGCATTGAAAGCGAGTTGCGCCTTGTCGCCGGGCACAAAGTTCTCGAAGCGGAAACTGGGGGAGAGGGGCACACTCGGCTTGAGGAAATCCCTGAAGCTGTTGTCGGTCTCTGTGGCTGCCTTCGGGGCTACTTCCTGCGGCTGGAACTCGAATTCCATGGGAGTCTCGCTGTGGGTCGCTTCCTTCCAGCCGAGCTTGATGAGTTCCTTGTATGCGGCATAGACCTTAGTATCCAGTCCGGGCTGCACCGAAATGACGGCATGGCCGGTGGTCTGGTTGACCATCTTGGTCTGGGCGAAATAGGTCTTGTACACGGAATCGGAGAGCATTCCGCGTAGGTAGTTAAGGCATCTTTCCCATTCGACTTGCATAAAGCGTTCTATCCCTTGTCCGGAGATTTCCGGAGACTAAAATCTATCAACAGTTAGACCATAAATTTATAAAAAATGCCGTGCAGTGTTGATAAGTCCGCAAATATACCTGTAAAAAAGCCCCTTTTCGAGGTCGGACCGGCACCGTAAGTCCTTGATACACCGTAAGTTATGGTTTTGGGTCGGTTTTGTTCCTCGATTGCTGCCGAATCCCCCTGAAAATGGCGTTACAGACAAACTAACGACGCGGTTTGGTAAACGTTAGCGGCTGGGGCCTAGTTCTGGGCTTGCCCGTTTTGGACCTTGTTTTTGGCTGAAATTTCTATATTTGTGCCCGTATGGAATACCTTGATAAACTTGATTACGTGATCTGGCTGCCCCTTTTGCTGTGGGGAGCCCTCTATTTTTGGTTCTGGCGTTTCTCGTACCCGCTTTTTATGCATAAAATGGTCAAGAAGGGGCAAAGGTGGGCCTATGTTTCGGGCTCGTCTGCCGAAATCCATTCGAGAAAGGCCAAGTTGCGCCTGCTGAATTTCGTGTTCTCGCTCGTTGCCTCGGTGGCGCTCTCGGTGAGCGTCTGCTGGCTGTTCCGCAGGTTCGGCGTCTGCGATCCGGTCTACGGGTTCGTGGCGATTGCCCCGGCGATGATACTTGCCGCCGTGCTCTACAGTATTGCGATGGGCCGGATTGCCGCGATGTTCACGTCCGCGTACTTCTTGGAATACCGCAGGGTGCGCTACGAGACCGAGAGCAAGGGCACGTTCATGAGCGAGCCCGACATTCACAACCGTACCATCTGGAGTTACAACAAGAAGCTCCGCCACGCGCAGGAGCACAGGCGCTTTTGGAAGTACGTGAGGGCGATGGCGAAGACGAAGAAGATTCCGCCCGATGTTTACGCCGAGACGATGTACTAGTCTTTAGGATTTTATTACTTTAGGTACAAATGGCGAATATTCTAGATTCACTGGGCATGGGCGAGGAAGTCCTCGAAGGCAAGAAGGCGTGGCTATACGCCGAGGAAATCCTGCTGCATGTTTCGCGTACCTTTGCGCTCAACATCAACGTGCTCAAGGGCAGGCTCCACAGGAGCATTCTGCTTGCGTACCTGTACCTGCGTATCGCTGATACGGTTGAGGACGACCCCGACATGAAGGCCTCCGAGAAGGAGGTGTTGCTCGGGAAATTCGCCGACATTTTTAAGACCGCGGACTTGCCCGAGGGGGCGATTGCCGCTTTCGAGGATGCGCTCCCCGAAAGCTGGCGCAAGTCCGACCACCCGTACATGAACCTGTGCCTGCATACGCACGTGGTGGTGCCGCTCCTGAAGGAGTTGCCCGAGGTGTACGCCGCCCCCGTGCGCGCGGTGACCATCGAGATGTGCCATGGCATGGCTAAGTTTGCCCTGCGTCAGGAGGCGGCGCTGAGTTCCGGCTGGTTTACGCTCGAGAGCGTCGCCGACCTGGACGAGTACTGCTATTACGTTGCAGGCATTGTCGGGAAGTTGCTTACGAACCTTTTTGCGGCGGATACCTGCCTGATTGGCGATGCGCGCAAGGCCGAGATGCAAAAGCTTGACGTGAGTTTCGGGCTTGCGCTCCAGGTGGCGAACATAGTGAAGGACTGCATGGAGGATTCGACCCGCAGGGTGTGCTTTGTGCCCGAGGAAATCTGCCGCCGCCACGGCTTCGAGCATTCCTACGACATGTTCAACCTGCCGGTAGGGGTGGCTGACGAGGTTCGCACCGACTTCGAGGCACGCCGTGCCGCCGTGATGGAAGAACTCGTGAAGAAGGCGTGGGGGCACCTGGACGATGCTATCGCGTACACGAAACTCGTGCCGAACGTGAAGATGCGTACGCGCCTGTTCTGCCTGTGGCCGCTGTTCATGGCCGCAGAGAACATGAAATTGATCGGCGATGGTTCGGGCCTGTTTGCCGCCGACAAGAAGATGAAGATTACCCGCGATACGGTGAAGCGTATCGTGAAGTCCACGTCGATGCATTTCTATTCCGACCGCTGGATCGAGAAAACCTACACGAATTTGAAGAAGGAGGCGGGCATCTAGCCGCCCGGTAGCGCATGAAGTTCTACAACAAATGGCCGTTCCATATTGCCGTAATCATTTTTAGCATTGTGGCAGACCAGCTCACGAAACTGTGGGCGCTTGCCCGGTTCACGAACGAGACTGGCGCTCCGAACCACGATGTGATAAACATTCTCGGCGAGTTCCTCCGCTTCCAATTGGTGTTCAACAAGGGTGCCGCTTTCAGCAGCCGCCCGCAAGACCTGATGCCGTTCCTTTCGCCGACCGTGTTCTTTATCTTGATTTCGATTGTCGCCGTTGTGGTGATGGGCTGGTTCTACAGGAACATCGACAAGCGCGACTGGATGAGCCGCCTTGGCGTGGTGATGATTCTTGGTGGTGCGATAGGCAACTTCATCGACCGCATGCGCCTCCAGATGGTCGTGGACTTTATCGACTGCGACTTGCCCGACTTCATTATGACACGCTTCCCGACGTTCAACGTTGCGGATTCATTCGTTACGGTGGGTGTCGCTATTGTAATCCTTTCTCCATTTGTCCTGAAGAAGATTCACAAACAAATTAAGGAAGAAAAGGAACAGGCTAAGGAAGAGAAAGAACAGGCGAAGGGCGACCTACAGTAGGTCTTCCAGGGTATACCCGAACTTGACGATTGCTCCGGATTCGCGAATTCGGAGCATTTTCTTATGGGCGAGGCCTCCAATAATGGCGTCGTCGAGGCGACCCTGTATCTCGTCGGATGTGCCTTCGAAGGAAATTTCTACGGGTTCCTGCGCTCCATCGGGGAGCCACTCGCTTGCGGGGATTCCTTTTGCTTCCTTGATGATGGCCGCGACGCGGTAGTCGGGGTCAATCTCGAAGATTTCCTCGTAGATAAACGTGTCGTCGTCGGGAGTGTTCGCCTTGCACGTGAATGGGGGCTGTGTCGAGAGCCTGAGCGCATTCGGGTCACATACTGAAACCGAGCCCTTGTAGCCCTGCGCGCTGAACCATTCCCAAAGCTTGTTAATCATAATACCCTTTTTTACGCGGAATAAACTTTCTTGCCCCATATTTATAATTAAATTTTGGACATGACAAGACCAATTCTTCTTTTATTTGCAATTATCCCTCTGTTTCTGTGCCTAGCCTGCTCGAACCCCGAAGTGGAAAACGAAATCCGCACGCTGGAGTCGAAGAAAACCGAACTGGAAGGCCAGATACAGGCGTTGCAGGTCCAGGTCGATTCCCTCCAGAAAGAAAACAAGAAAATGCAAGATAAGCTTTCCGCACTCGACATGAACTGAGTGCGGAACCTACCTTAGCCAATCCAGTTCATGCGTCCGTTGAACTGAATCTCTTCGGGGATAGCCTCGAAGGTGCAGCTGATTTCGACGCCCGCGTTCTTGGGGAGCGCGCTCACGCCCACGGCGGTGCGGGCATGCTTGCCGTTTTCGCCCAGTATCTGGACCGCGAGCTCGCTTGCACCGTTCAGCACGGCGGGCTGTTCGTGGAAGTCGGCAGCGGACTGCACAAAGCCCTGCATCTGCACGAGTTTGAGCGTTTCGCCGTGGTTCAGTTTGGTCATGGCGGCGGCGATGTTGTTCAGGAGGCAAATACGCGCAGCCTCGACGGCCTTTTCAAGAGGAAGTTCGTTCGGGACGCTGCCACAGTAGGCGGAAAAATCCCCCTTGATGGAGGGGAGTTGGCCCGATACGGCGATCACGTTACCGAAGCGCGTCGCGGGCACGTATGCGGCGAGCGGTGCGGGGCATTCGGGGAGGGTGAGCGCCAGTTCTTCGACTTTCTTCTTGATATCCATAAAGTTCTCCTGTTATTCGTGTACAAGATAACAAAAATTATTGCCTACTTGTTCTTGAACACCTTGACAAAGCAAAATACGCACAGTCCGATGATGGCCGCCCAGGACGAGAGCATAAAAACGAGTCCGCTGGTGGTGAATTCTGCATCCATGTTATGCCTCCTTCTGTGTATCGGTTTCGTCGGAATTGCCCATGGGCATCTTCTGTATGCCTGCGTTACGGCCCTGTTCTGCGGTGCCGCCCTTGCGCCATGCGTATGCGATGGCCACATTCAGGAGCACGATGACGAGCAGCAGGAACCCGCGGAAAGCCCAGGTGAAGCCCTTCTGCGGGAATTCCATGCCGAGGAAGGTGACCTTCGCCGTGTCGGCGATGTTGCTGAGCGTAATAATCGGGAGGCCGTCGGTAAACGTGAACGAAACGAGCAGGATGATGAGGTATGCCGGGCACACGTATTGGATGATGGGCCTGAAGAAGCGGGGGAGTTTTAGCTTTGCGCCCACGTTCATGAGACCGAAGGCGACGTTCTCGTTCGGGTCGCCGATGGTGTCTTCGCCCTGGTAGAACGATTCGTTCGAGATGACCGCCTTGCGGCGCCCGAGCACGAAACTGAAGATGATGGCCTGGATGGCACCGAACACCACAAGCAGGAACGTGCCGCCCCAGAAGTCGAGTTCGTCGACCGTACCTGCGGCAAGCCCGAAGATGGCGGTGAGTCCACCGATGAACGTGATGGTGCTGATGGTCACCACGGACTTTTTGCGGGTGAACTTGAGGTCGTCTTCGCAGAAACTGATGAGCGGCTGGATGATGGAGATGGCGCTCGTGATGCCGGCGAAGAAGAGCATCGCAAACCAGATGGTCTGCAGCAGGCCCCCGAGCGGGAGCGTGCCGAACACGTAGGGCATGGTCTGGAAGCCGAGACCGAAGGTGCCGAGCTTTGCGCACTGCTCGATGTTTGCGCCCGCGATAAGCACGGCTATCGGGATGACGACCGTACCGCCGATGATGATTTCGGCAAAGCCGTTCGTGGCGCTAGCGGTAAGCGAAGAAAGCGTGAGGTCTTCCTTGGGCTTGAGGTAACTTGCGTAGCAGAATATGATGCCCATGCCGAGGCTCATGGTGAAGAACACCTGGCCTGCGGCCGCCATCCACACCTTGGGGCTGGCGAGTTCGGAGAGGTTCGGGTTCCACATGAAGGCGAGTCCCTTGCCGATACCGTCGAGCGTGAGCACGCGTGCCACGAGAATGAGGCCCATGATAAGGAGGATGGGCATGCATATCTTGTTTGCGCGCTCGATGCCCTTGCGCACGCCGAACGAGAGCACGCCCATGTTGCAGGCGAACGTGATGAGGAAGAATATGAGGGCTACGGGTACGGGACCTACGCAGGTCTTGAGCATGATGAAGTCGCTGAAGAACTGTGTGACCGCCTCGGGCCCGAGGGCGACCTTCTCCATGAGGGTGCCGTTGAGCGAATAGAATGCGAACGCGAGAATCCAGGACTGGATGAACACGTAGTAGAACACGATGAAGATGGGCGGCAGGAGTCCGATGGACCCGAGATGCTTGGCCCAGCCCTTCTTCTTGTGGAAAATGATGTGGAACGTGCTCGGTGCGGTTCCGTAGTTGTGGCTGCCCGCATAGCGCCCGAGGCTCCATTCCATCCACGCGAGCGGAATCCCGAGAAATACGAATGCGATGAGGTAGGGGATGATAAAGGCGCCGCCACCGTTGGTGGCCGCCTGCACCGGGAAGCGCAGGAAGTTACCGAGCCCGACGGCGGAACCTGCGACTGCGAGGATTACGCCCAGCTTGGAACCCCAGTTTTCACGATTGCCTTGCATTGCTATACACTCCGTTTAGTAATCAAGATAAATTTAATTATTTGTCACGGAGTTGCAACTGCGTTGCAAGTTATTTTATCTGAGCGCGCTTAGCGGTCTTTTACCAGACGGAGCGCGAGGGCCTGCGCCTTGTACGTCCTGAAACCGGTGAACTCTTCGCCGGCATACGTGCCGCCCCAGCGGATGGCGTAAACCTCGTCGACTTCGGTAGATGTCCAGAAGTGCGCGCCCTTGCCGCCGTAGAGATATTCGCCGTTGGGCATGTGGCGTCCTGACGGGAGGGCGTTGAACCCGACTTCGTCGGCACCTGTGGGGCAGCCGTCTGGGTCCTTTTTCCATCCCTTCCTGGACTTGAGCGCGGTCCCGAATTCGGTATCGGCGATGCTATCGACATATGCCTTGAGTTCCTTCCATTCGGCATCGCTCGGAATGTGCCAGCCCTCGGGAGCGATGCCCCTGTAAGTGGCACCCCGTTCCTCGTCGGTGGTGAATGCGACATTGTCGTTCATCTTGCCGTCGAACCCCATCAGTTCCGCCCAGGTGTATAGCCTGCCGTACTGGGTCTCGTTTTCGGCCTTGTCCTCGTACACGACACTGCCCGGGCAGTTATACGCAAAGTTCTCGGCAAACCATTCCTGGTTGCCGATTTTTACGGTTTTGTACGTGTGGCCGTCCCTGGGGTCTGTAAAGGTGCTGAATTCCGGCTCCATAGGCGTGCCCTTGCTTACTTGTTGTTCGCGCGGATGAGGTTGAGGGCCGAACCTGCCTTGAACCATGCCCACTGCTGTTCGTTGTAGGTGTGGCTGAGGGCGATGTTATCGACCGAGCCGTCCTTGTGGTGGGCAACGAGCGTGAACTCGGAACCCGGAGCGAACTTGGTGAGGCCCACGATGTCGAACACATCCTGTTCCTGGATCTTGTCGTAGTCGGCGGCGTTCTTGAAGGTGAGGGCGAGCATGCCCTGCTTCTTGAGGTTCGTCTCGTGAATGCGGGCGAAGCTCTTCACGATCACGGCCTTCACGCCGAGGAAGCGCGGTTCCATGGCGGC
>CADCGB010000020.1 GCA_902800815.1 Fibrobacter succinogenes | reverse complement strand
AGTCCGCGGACAACTGAAAATTTCTTTTACCCTACCCCCGGAGCAAATCCGAGGGTATTTTTGTGGGCAGAAAGGAGTTATGTATGGGATGTTTGAACTCTATTCGCGTATTGGGCCTCTCGGCGGCGCTTGCCTTTGCCGCATCGCCAATCATCAAGGTCGATTTTGACATGAGCGGCCGCAATTCGAGCGAGGTTACGGAACCGAATTACGTGCCCTGGGTGGTTTCGGGTGTCGCTTCGAAAGATACGACGCTTTCGGGCGTGAAGGTGAATGTCGCCGGAAGCGCGAACCTCAAGGCCAACTGGTACAAGGCCGGGGTGCAGTCCCCGAGCTATGCGCGCCTTGTGTGCGACGGCGTGATGGTCGAAGGCGGTGGGGCGATTACGCTCACCTTCTCGAATCTTGCGGCAGGGACGCACAGTCTCTTGTTGTACCTGAACAATGTCGATGGGACGGCGGTAAGCAACAGCATCGATGTCTATGTGAACAACTCGAAGCAGGCGTCGGTCAAGCCCACGAATCGTGCGCTCTCGACAGGCGAGGCGGCGATTGCCTACGTGACTTTTAATGTAAGCGGTACGGGTGCTTCGACCGCGATAAAGTTGAATACGGGCACGGTTACCCTGAACGGCTTTGAACTGAACGTGCCCAATGCGGCGGCACAGGCGACAGGGCCTTCGCCTGCGGATCTGGATTATCACGCTCCGCACGAAAGCGGGGCGCTGACGCTTTCGTGGACGGCGGCGAAGTCGGCCGTAAAGCATCGCGTCTATTTCGGGACGGATTCGGCGGCTGTGCTTGCGGCAACGCCCTCGAGCACTGCGGTTTACATGGGTGAACAATCCGGTAGTTCGTATAAGGTGAGCGGCACGACTCCGCTCCAGACATATTACTGGCGCGTAGATGAGGTCGATGCGAACGGAACGGTCACGGCAGGGAATATCTGGTCGTTCAAGCCGGGCCGCGTCGCGTTCGAGGGTGCCGAAGGTTATGGCCGCAACGCCCTAGGTGGCCGCGGCGGCAAGGTGGTGTACGTGACGAACCTGAACGATGACGGTGCAGGCTCCTTGCGCGAGGCGTGCACGGCAGAAATTGGCCCGCGTACCATCGTGTTCAAGGTGTCGGGAATGATCCAACTGAAATCGCGCCTGGTCTGCAATCAGGATTACGTGACGATTGCGGGGCAGACGGCTCCCGGCAAGGGTATTACCATCAAGAGCGCCCCCATCGGGTTCACGGGCAAGGATATGGTTATCCGCTTCATGCGCGTGCGCCTGGGTTACGGTGCTACCTACGATGGTATGGGGCTCACCGGTGGCGACCACAGCATATTGGACCATGCGAGCATCAGCTGGACGATTGACGAAGCCTTCAGTAGCCGAGGCGGCAAGAACCTTACGCTGCAGCGCACGCTGATTTCGGAAGCGTTGAACATTGCGGACCACCAGAATTACCCCGTCGGGACGGGACACGGGTACGCGGCGACTATCGGCGGCGATATTGGCAGTTTCCACCACAACCTGCTTGCGCATAATGCGGGCCGCAACTGGAGCCTGGGCGGTGGCCTCGACGGGAACGGCTACTACGCGGGTCGCCTCGACATATTCAACAACGTTGTCTATAACTGGGTGAGCCGCGTGACCGATGGCGGTGCGCACGAGGTGAACTTCGTGGGCAATTACTACAAGGAGGGCGCCGCCACTACCTTGCACGGCTATACATTGCGTGCGCAGTTCGAAGGTACGGGCAAGGGCTCGCAGGCGTACTACTACCACAACAATATTCTCGAGGCTGCGGGCGGCAAGTTCACCTGCGACGGCACCAACGACAATTGCGGTCGCGAGTATTCGCTTTCCGGCGGGCAGGTGCTGGATTGGGAACCCTGGAACAGCAAGCCTTTCTTTGCCTCGTATGCGACTGTCCAGAGTGCGAAGGCCGCCTACAAGGATGTGCTGAGCGATGTGGGCCAGCGCATGCCGGTACTTGACAATCACGACACCCGCGTGATAAACGAGACCAAGAACGGAACCTACAGCATGAAGGGTTCCGTGGGTGGCATGGCGGGCATTCCCGATCGCGAAACCGACGTGAAGGATACGGCGAACATCAAGGGCTGGGAGCCTTACCCGAGCGAGATCCGGGCCGACGACTACGACAGCGATTTGGACGGGCTTCCGGACTGGTGGGAAAATATGTACGGGTACAATCCGAAGTCGAAGAGCGGTGACTTTAGCGAAGCGAACAGGGACCGCCTGGGCGATGGCTGGACGGAACTGGAACGCTACCTGGAATGGATGGCCCGCGCGCACTACACCTTCGCGAAGGGCGAAACCCAGATGATAGACCTTTCGCAGTTTACCCGCGGTTATGACGGCGGAACCTACACCGTGTCGGCCCCGAGCGGCGTGACGGCGACCGTGAGCGGTTCCAGGTTGACGGTGAAACTCGCCGACAGCTTTGCAGGTGCGGGCTACGTGCAGTTTACGCTGAAGGACAACGCGGGCGATACCTTTAGCCGCTACATTGGCGTGACGCAGGGACTTGCCGTGAACGCTTCGCAGGGCGGACAAGACGAAAACGACACGACATCTGTTGTCGCGGGCGATACGACTGCGACAGGAGATTCCACGACAACATCGTTAAGGCCGCGTGCGCAGAGAATGCATGTAAATGGCCTTGGACGCATTTACGACACGCAGGGACGCCTCTTGAAGCAGCGAAAACATAGGGGCTTTTACCTGACGCGATAAATTTTTAGTATAATAAGATGAAAGGATGGTCGATTATGGGAATGTTTGGTACAAAAACGGCAGTTTCGGCGCTTTGCCTAACAGTGTTTGGTTTTATCGGGACAGGTGCCGAGCCGCTGGCTTTCCCGGAAGCGCTCGGTTTTGGCGCGCAGGTCACGGGTGGCCGTGGCGGCAGTGTTTATCACGTAACGAACCTGAACGATGACGGTGCGGGTTCTTTCCGCGATGCGGTGAGCCAGGGTAACCGAATCGTGGTCTTTGATGTGGGTGGCATCATCAACATCAAGACGGCGGTTTCCATCAAGAGCAACATTACGATTGCGGGGCAGACGGCTCCGGGCGAGGGAATCGCCATTCACGGCGGCAAGCTCAGCACGGGCAAGCAGAGCAATATCATTATTCGCTATCTGCGCATTCGCCCCGGTGAAAATACCGCATCTGAAAAGGACGATGCCTTGAACCTTTACGATTCCAAGAACGTGATTGTGGACCACTGCTCGGTGGAACTTGCTCCGTGGAACAACTTCGGCGGTTCTTCGGACAATGCAAGCTACCGCGTTACGGGCATTACCGTGCAGAATTCGCTGATTGCAAACCCCATCGGGCAGCAGTTCGGTGCGCATATCGAATCGGTCGATGGCACGTGGGCCTGGTACTACAACGCCTTCGTGAACACGCACAACCGAAACCCGCTCGACAAGATTAACGACGTGTTCGTGAACAATATCCTCTACAATTTTGAGGCGGGCTACACGACGCATACCAGCACGCATTTCAATCACGATATCGTGAACAATTACTTTGTCTATGGCCCGAAGGGTTCTAATCCCTGGTTTCAGGTGGACAAGAATCAGAGTATTTACGCAAGCGGCAACATGATCGATACGGACCGCGATGGAAAACTGAACGGCGGGCCTTCAAGCATTTACTACTACCAGGGTGTGGGCGAGGAACTTGCAAAACCCTGGAGCGAACTTACAACATCGGGCCCGATGCTCAGTGCAGCAAGTGCGTGGCGCTACGTGACGTCGCAGAGTGGCGTGCTCCCGTACGACGACATCGATTCGCTGGTGTGGTACCAGGTGAATACACTTGGGACGGCCGGTGCGCTCGTGAAGAGCGTGGGCGCGATGGGAATCAAGACCAACAATGGTTGGGGCGAGGTGATTGCGGGGAAGGCCGCGACCGATTCCGACAAGGACGGCATGCCGGATTACTTCGAGGATGCGATGGGTTATGACAAGTCTAAAGATGACGCGATGACCAAGGAAAGCGATGGCTACGTGCGTATCGAGAAGTATATCAACTGGCTGGGCGCCATGCATGCGACGGCTGCGGGTGGCAAGTCCCTCGATTTCGACCTGCGCACGATTACGCGCGGGTTCAAGGATGTATCGCCGACTTACAGTGTGTCTACTGCGGAGAATGGAACCGTGGAACTTGCGGGTGACGGCTATACGGCAAGGTTTGCGCCTAAGGCGAATTTCAGCGGGCTTGCTTCGTTCAAGTACACCGTGAAGGGCAATGACAATACCGAATATACGGGCCGCGTTGAAGTGCTGGTGGAAAAATCTGCCGGCGCTAGCACGGATACTTCGACTGTGCAGCCGCAGGACACGACTGCGCGCGATACCTCCGCAACCGACACGACGTCCATTGTCGCGGGTGATTCTACGGCGACGGATTCAACAACCGTGATACGGGACCTTCGTCGTGCGCGCCCTGCAGAAATGCGCGGGCCTGCATATAAAAATTATCGTGACCTGAAAGGCCGCCGCTTCGACAGGCAAATCCCTTACAGGGTGATGTTCTAGACTCTATTTGGTATAGATCTTGTGCTCGGCCATATAGATGGCTAGGTAGTCTATGACGCCGGATTCTGTGCCCTTTACGGGAACGTAGCGCATTGTGTTGTCTGCACCGATAATGACGGCTAGCCCTGCGATGTAGTTGATCCAGTGGTAATCCTCGTGATACTTGAGAGCGACCTTCTTCTGCGAGCCGAAAACGGCAAGCGGCATCACGAAGATATCGTGCGATACCATGATGGTAACGCGTTTCCACTTGGACAAATTCTTCCGGATGACCGTCTGCATGAATTCCTGCGCGCGGGGCTCCAGTTCGTAGAATGCCTCGGGGTACCCGCCTTCATATGCCCAGCGTGCCATAAGCTCTACGGAACTGCCGTTAAGGCCGAGTGCCGTTGCGTGCTTGGCGAGCGAGTCGGCTGAAATTTTCAAGAACCAGTTGCCGGTGATATCGTAGTTTGTGGTGAGTTTCGGGAGTGTTGCCTCACCGCGCCCTTTCGAGATGTGGTTCGCCGTCTCATTCGTGCGTACAAAACCCGATGTGACGTATGTGAATTCCTCGTCGCTCCGGAGGGTTGCCCCCAGGTCTTGTGCCATCTGGATTCCGTTCGCGGTGAGTTCCGTTTCTAGAGCCACGTCGTCTTCCCGTTCGGAATGGCGGATAATGAATACCGCCTTCTCATCGGGAGCAAGACTCTTGTAGACATCGGCGACAGTTGCAAAACCGTCCTTGTCCAGAATTACCTCAGGGGTAGTCTCGACAATCACTGCCGATGAAGACGATTCCGCTGATGATTGCGCGAGCGAAAGATGCCCGCTGGAAGAAGAAACCGGAACGGCCTCCGACGGCAATGTCGCCGAAGACCATTCCGGTGAATCCTGCCCTGATGACCCCCCAAACATATCCCAGGAGTCGGGAGATTTTAGATCAGAAGAGCAGGATTCAATAATCACGTATTCCGCTTGCGACGAAGAGGAGTGCGCCGCATCCGCTTCGGACTCTGCGGAACTTGCCGGCTGCGGGGCAGAGGGGGCATCCGAATCTCCGCACGCGACAAGCACAGTGAAGATCGTGACACATACTGCCACAGAAAAGGATGCGGTCGTGAACTGAGCGTGCATCACGATCCCCACTGGTAATCACTTGCCTCATAGACGGGGTTCTCTCCGTTGAAACCTCTCGGGCGCTTGATGTTGTCGTCATAGAGAGTCTTGTTGAATATGCGGAAGTCGCCCCGTTCGTAGCTCTGGAATGAAATGTGGCAGAAGATAGGCCCTGCGGGCATGTACTCGCTGTAACTCATGGTGCGCTCGCCCGCGGTGTAGAGGTAGTTGTAATACTTGCCGTTCAGTACGATGTGAAGCCCGATGTTTCCGACGGTGAACCAGCGCCCTTTCGCGAGGATGTTCTCGTGGTGCGTGTCGTCGTAATCCATCACCACGAATTCGGCGTCGCCGTTCTTGTCGAGGTGGAAACGGTACTTGTGGTTCCCTCCACAGCAGCGCCCGTCAAAGAACCAGGTGTATCCGCTTGCGGCGGCGATACGCGGGTCGCGCACGCTTGTGTCGGGGTGGGCGAGTTGCTCGTCGGTTACGAGGCGCTCGGGTTCCACCGCGGCAATCAACTGTTCCAATGTTTTCGGACTGTTTACCGTCGGGAGGGTTACCTTGCTTTTTGCCTCGCTCATGGCTCTTTTGTATAGGCGGTAGGGAATGCCGTCGTCGCTAATCATGGTGAGTTCGTCTTCGCTAAAGACGTAATATGCGTAAGTTTTGGTGCCGCTCTTGGTGACTACATTGAAACTGCGGTTATTGAGCGTGTACCACTGTCCCGAAACGTTCGGGAAACCTGAAAGGGCGGCGACCCCATCCCCACTAATGACTACGGTGTAGTCATCACTAATCCATGCTTCGTCTGCAGTGGTAATCAGACGACAATCGCGATACTTGTCGCCATCGCATACGGCTGCAGAGGGGTTCGCCGCCTCGCAGGGGCCAACCATCCCCGGCGGAAGTTCTGTAGACATACCGATTCTAAACCCCATGTCGGCAGCGCCGTCGCGGCTACGGATGGCGCGGCGGCTTACCCGAGCGAATTCGGCGGGCTCGCCGTAACTACCGCCACGACGCGTCTTGTTGCCCGAACCCGTGAGTTGCACCGGATCAACTTTGTCGCCTGTGGTATAGCCTACGAGCCAGTCATACACCCATTCCCAGGAATTGCCACTCATGTCATAGAGCCCGAGTTTGTTGGGCTTCTTGGTCGCAACGTCGTGCGCCTTGCCTCCGCTATTTTCGGAATACCACGCGACATCGTCGACATTGTTGCTCCCGGAAAACTTGAAGTTGTCAGCAATGCCTTCCTTTCCACCGCGTGCCGCGAATTCCCATTCGGCATCGGTCAGCAGGCGGTACTGATGCCCGGTAAGTTGCCCGAGCTTGCATGCGAAACTATTCGCGTCAAACCAGCTTACGCCTATTTTGGGGGCCTTGTCCGATTCCCAGGCGCTTTTTTTGCCGCCCATTACGGCATTCCACTGCGCGATCGTTACCTCGGTGGTTGCTGCGTAGTAATTGCTGACGCTTACCTTGTGTGAAGGAGTTTCGTAAATCTTGTCCTGCTCGGCACAGTTGTCGCACCCGCGCGTATACGTGCCACCTGCAACATAAACCATGTTAAATACGGCTCCATTTACCGTATCCGAAAAATTTGCGGGAGCCACGTAAACGAATTCTACGGCGCTGGAAGATGAGGCTGGGAGAGCGGCGGACGACCCGAGCGAAGGCGAAGACGACGAAATGCCGGGGATTCCAACCGATGAACTGGTGAGAGAATTATCGCTTGAAGATTCTACGCCGGCAATGCCAGCGGAAGATGCCTGTGACCAACCAACCCCTTGGCCAGAATCAGAACCAGGCAACTCCGTGGCAGCCGCTACATCTGAATCGCCATCCGCGGGGGAAACCCCAGTTTCGGACGATTCCGAGCAGGCGCCAAACAGCCCAGCGGTAAAAAACGTTACCGCTAAAACACCCGAGGAATGCTTATACACAGGCACCTCCATCGAGTAACCAACCATAACCATTCCTAATATATCTTTATGCGCGTTATCGTCGCCCGTATAAAAAACTTTACTGTGGACAAACATGTCAACACGGGATGCTTGCGTGAAAAAGAGGCCCCCCATTCAGGGCGCCTCATTGTTTGGTTTAGGAAACTTTGCGCGCTTTTTCTTTACTTTACTTGAACTATGCTTGTCTGGGCGACGTTTTTGCTCCGGATTACGGCAATGTACCTCCCTGCCGGGAGGTTTTCGAACAGTGCGTGCCCGTGATTCTGCGAAAGGGTCTGCTTCGATACGAACTGCCCCGTTGCGGAAACAATGCTAACGGAGGTTTCGTCCAGGAAATTCCCTTCGATAACGATGTTCTTGCCCTGTGAGTAAATCCGGGGTGCGATAAACTTGCTAGCCACCTTTAAGACCGTGGTTGTGTCGGGCTTCTGCGTGGCAGTATCGCTTTTTGCCGTGTCCACTACGTCGTATAGCGGGGAGAGCGCTTCTGCCCACAGGTGGTGCATCGCCTGGCCACCTTTCGTATCGGAATTCGGGTGAACGCCGTCGCTCGCGAGCAGTTCGGGGTGTTCCCTGAAATACGTGTAAAAATCAGGACCTGCGGGGAGGTTGTTGTCTGCGGTAAGTTTGTCTACGGCTTCCAGGAATGCGGGGTTGACCTGCCAGCCGGCTTTCGATGAATCGGTCGCGATAATGCGCGCAATTATGGGCGTAATTCCGTGTGCCTTTGCGGAATCGATAATCGTCTGCATGTTGCTCACGTAGGTATTCAGGTTCCAGTCGCCACCGCCCCAGGCATCGTTCGTGCCCATCTCGATGGCCCAGAACTTCACATTGCCCGCGTATTCCAGGTATTCGCTCAGGTGTTCCACAACCTCGGTGCTGTTGATGCAGCCGATTCCACCGCGCAACATCGCTGGGGTAAAATGAGGATGTCTTGCGTGTATCAGTTGCGCGGTGGTAGAATCGGTATCCTGCTGTTTGATGCCCATCTGGCTGATGCTCGTGCCCATGAAGAACCACGTGTCGGTGCCGCCGTTGCTCATGTCGAAGGCCTCAATTTCGAGAATCTTGCCCACGTCGCCTTCGCTTGCGAACTTGAACCAGGACTTGCCTGCAAACTCGATTTCGACACCGCGTGCCATTACGGGATTGTTCTCGATGGTGGCAGCCACTTCCCAGTCGCCGTCGTTGCCGTCGGTGGAATTTGCCGATGTCAGAATCTTGAAGTTCGAAAGGGCGACTCCGCTATGCCCGCAACCGCTCGTAAAGTTGGTCGCCCAGGCGCAATCGCCGTACGATTCCCAGTTGATGAGCAATTTGCTCGGGCCTTCGCCCACGTTTATTGCGATTTCCTTGGCGCTGCTGCTCTTCCAGTTGGTGAGGTAGCCGTCGGTCAGGTAATCTGTGGTCGTTGTGCCCGTATGGGCGGGGAGCCCGCCGGAGACAAGCGTGTTCGGGGTAATGCCATACGCAATGCCCCAGGTCGAAATTGCCACGATTGAGGCAAATGCGATTTTATAGAAGGTCCTGTTTTCCATACACAAATCCAATAACCGCCCTAAAGATATATTTTACGGCCCGATTTTTATCAAAAATCAATCGGGCCCAGAATAAAGCGTTGAAAAGTACTCATCAAGCTATTTCTTGATGTACAGGGTGCTTTCGGTGCGGCCCTGGACCCGCTGGCGCACGATGTAGCGGCCTTGCGGGAGTGCGTTTAGGCTCTTGCCTGCGTAGTGGCCGTTCATGTCGAAGATGCCGACGGTCGTGGCCGTGCCGTAGAACTGCGGGTCCTTCACGAGGCGTGTGGTGCCGGGGTCTTCGGCGGAGCTGGAACTTGGGGCGTCGCTGGAGGAACTCGATGCGGGCGTGTCGCTAGATGCTGCCGGCGTGTACTTGTCCCAGCCGGGCATGTCTTCGAGCGAAAGGACCCGCTCGTCATCCATATTGCTCTTCCACACGGCATCCTTTGTCTGGCCGGGCCAGGTTCCGCTCCAGGTGCTGTACCACGGCATCCACCAGCTCCATACCGCTTCGTCGGTGTGCATGTTGTTCACGTCGGGAATGGGGCCGTTTTCGCTGAGAGCGAGAATCTTCGTGGCATTCGATGCGTTCTTGAACTTGTCGAATGCGCTCGCGTTGCTGGAATGGTCGTTTGCGCTGTTGTATATGTCGATGGAGAGGACGTCGTAGTATTCGCTGCCCGGATTCCAGGAGGTGACGGTAGAACCTTCGGGGTTGAACACCCAGATCATGTTCTTTACGCCCTTCACCTTCACCATGCGGTCAAATACCAGGCGGTAGAGAGCCGCGAACTGCTCGCCCGAATTGATGCTCCACCAGAACCACTTGCCTCCCGCTTCGTGCAGGGGACGGAAGATGCCCGCGACGCCTTCCTTCTGCAGTTCGAGGAAGTAGTCAGCGATGTGGTCGATGTCGGCGATGATTCCCTTGTAGGCCGCACTTTCGGTGTTCCATTCGGTGGTGCCGCTCTTGAATGCGGTCGCGAAATCGAAGGTCGTGTATCCCTGGCCGTTGTCTGCGCCCTGGATATAGAACGCGTCATCCTTGTCCAGCGGGTCTTTCCAGTGCCAGGTGAATGCAGGAATGCCGCCAGCCTTCCAGAGGCCCTTTGCAATGGAGATGGCCTTGTCGGTGTATTCCATGTTCCAGCTGCCGGAAGCGTTCGGGCCTGTCGCAAAAAGGAAGTCGAGGCCGACGAGTACCGGGTACTTGCCCGTGCGCGTGTAGATGTACTTCACGTCGTCGTGGGTCTTGAAGTCGGCGCCCAGCGTGTATCCGGCCGGTCATGATTCCGCTAATCGTTTTCTTGCCGAAGTTCTCGCGCAAGAAACTGTAGAGCTTTACCGCACTTTCGGTTGCGTTCGGGGTGACCGGGGTAGCAGAGATTTTGAAAGCCGCAGATTGGTAGGGCTCTACGTCGATATAGTCCACGCTGATCCAGCCCCAGTATTTTTCGAGCGAGATGGTGTTCGTGCCCGCCTTGAGAGTGACGATGGTCGAAACGTCGGACCAACCGGTGGTCGCCTCGAAATCGACTGTGCCCGAGGTGGCGCCGTTTACCACGATGTAGTTCGCTTTGAAATCGCCCGCCTTGTAGTGGATGGTCACCTGGTACTTGCCTGCCGTTTCGGCAGATACCCCTTCAAAGGTGATGTTGCCTTCCTGCATGTCGGCGTAACCCGTGCCCGAGACGCCCGAGGCGTTGACATTTTTAGAACCTCCGCTGAGCGTTGCGGATTCCGCCTCGTATTGGGTGGCGAAGGCTGCAGTTACGAGGGTTGCCGCGAGAATAACGGCAGTTTTTCTTTTAAACATAAGAACTCCTTGATACACCATTGTACCCTGTGTGGACAAAAATGTCAACATGTCTGTAAAAAATCAGCAAAAAGAGACAGTAAAAATTGATTATTTTGATATGAGAGACTATATTATAGGGGTTGGTAAACCATGTTCGCAAGAAACAAGATCAACATATACGACTACACCGACTACCGCAAGTTTTTGCAGGACTTCTACGAGCTCGAGAAGTCGCTTGACGCGACTTTCAGTTATCGTGTCTTTGCGACGGCGGTCAGTATCGATGCAAGCCTCCTGGTGAAAATCTTGCAGGGTAAGCGTCACGTGTCATCGAAAGGCATTGAGCCGTTTGTTGAATTTTTCCGTTTCAAGGAGGCGAAGGCGGAATATTTCCGCGAGATGGTCGCTTACGGCAAGGCCAAGACCGATGAGGATGTGCGCAAGCATTTCGAGACGCTCCAGAAAATGCGCCCTGCCAGCTGCCGCGAACTTGACGAGGCTCGCTACCGTTACTTCCAGCAGTGGTACTACCCGATGATTCGCTCGGCACTAGATGTGTTCGATTATCGTGGCCCGCAAGATGCCGCCGCGCTCGGCGAAACCTGCATCCCGAAACTTTCCGCTTCCCAGGTCGAGAAGGCGGTCGAAGCATTGTTGCAGTTGGGGCTTGCCCGCCGCCGCAGGGATGGCCGCGTGGAACCCACCGAGGCTCACCTCCGCACGCAGGAACACTGGCTGAGCGCCACCATCAGTGACTACCAGGGACGTATCGCCGAACTGGCCCGCGATTCGATTGCAGATACCCCGAAGGAAAAGCGCGATATCAGCACGCTCACCATGGCGCTTGACTCGAGCCAGATCCAGAAAATCCGCGATATCCTTGCCGAAACGCGAAAAGCCATCGTAAACGTGGTCAATGCGATGCCCGCACAGATATGCGATAGCGTTTATCAATTAAATTTTCAGTTGTTCCCGATGATGAAAAAGGAAGAACGATGAGATTATCCCAGGAGTTTAGGAACAGGACACTTTTTTGCATCGCGTTCGGCTTCGCGCTGGCTGCGTTCTCGGGCTGTTCCGACAGCGGGTCCGAGACTGCGGGCGCTACGAGCGAGACGACGAACGGGATTGCCGTTGCGGTGTATGATGTGAATCGCAATCCGATTCCTCAGGCTCGCGTTACTTTGTATTCGAAGGCTGATTTTGCTGTCGTCGAGAGCGCCGTCGCCAACGATTCGGGTACGGCCCGCTTTGATTCGCTTGCTGACGAATGTTCCAGCGGGAACTGTTTTGTTGAGGGTATCGCCGGGGCTGATTCTGCGCTCATGACCTGGGGTAAATTTGAACCCGCGGATTCTGCGTCTGACTTCGCGATGGAAATTGAACTTGCTCCGTCGGCATCGCTCACGCTTCGCACGGGAGCGGCGACAGACGAGGAAGTCTTTGAGTCCCTGCGCCTGGAATCCACTCCCTACATGGCCATGCGCTCGGGTAGCGATTACGTGTTCGCCCATGTGCCCGCGGGATTGTTCACCGTAGTCGCCGGGGATACCGCGGTCGCTACGTTCTCGCTTGATGCGGGAACCGAAGCCGATACGCTTGTGACCGTTCCCGGAAAGACGCACGAATATGTTTTCGAGGATTTCGACGATGGCGACAACCTGAACAACATGACGAAGGACTACCCGAATTACGGCTGGTACTACATGCCGCACAAGGGCGCTTCCTTTGAAAGCCCCGACAGTGCAGGCGGCTTTGCGAGTGCGCTGGTCGATGACGGTACTCGCGGAAAGTATCTCTCGATGAAGTTCACTATCGCCGATTCGGGCTACGTCATGCTCGGGACGCATCTCGGGCTTGATACCGGATATTACGATCTAAGCGCGCTTTCCGCAGTCCGTATGAAAATCCGCGGGGACTGCATGTTCGCCGTTGCGCTTGAGCATTACCGCGAAATTGCAAACAACAACTACAATAAGTCGCTGTGGTTTGCGAAGGCGGGCGAGGAATGGACCGAACTGGTCTTGCGCCCCGGCAAGGAAGTGCTGGACGATGTGAATTACCAGGTCGCCTGGGACGAAATCTCTAACGAGATCGGCATATTCAGCATCTTCATATATAACGGCTCCCGCCTAGAAATTGACGAGATCGTGTTCGAGGGTGTCGATACGGTCGGAGCGCCTGCTCCCTAGTCTTTGCCGCCGACGGGGAAGAGCGCGAACTGCAATTGGAAAACCTTGTCGCTCGATTCGTCTTCTTCGGCGATGAGCGCGATCTCCTTGCGGAAGGCGTTGATGCGTTCCACGATGCGCTCGTAGCCTTCCTGGCTTATGCCGAGCGTGAGTCCCGAAATATGGCGCGTGCCCGGAGGGTCGCGGTCGATGGAGTCGGCGGCGAGTTTCAGGCATTGCTGGTGGTATCCGCGGAGTGCGAGTCTCGACGTGCGGTCGCCGGTAGTGATGGCACTTTCAGTAAGCGTGTAGTTGCCACCCTTGTCTTTCTTTATTAGTTGGCAATCCTCGAGGAGTTTCACCGACTTCTTTGCCTCTTCGGCGGTGATGCGCGGGTGTACCCTCTTTGCGAGTGCCTCGTAGTCGCCGTCGAAACCGAACATGCCGATGAGGCTTCGGATGGTGAGGTGCCTCCAGTCCGAATACACCATGTACTGCGCGTGCCCGAGCAGGTGCTGCTTTTCGGCGAATCGCACGACCTTGAGTACGGCCTGCATTTCGCTGAATGCGGCGTTCCTATCCTCGGTAGTTTCTGCCTGGTTGAACTTGACGAGCGCTATGAAAAATTCCGTCTCGTGCTTGCCGAGCCTGAGCCCGCTTGCGACCTTGGGAATGCTCTGACTCGAAAGGTTCTTGTCGCCGTTCATGACACGGCTGATGAAGTCCTTCGCCTTGAAACCGATCTTGTCCGAGAACACGCGGAGCGAGAAGGCCGGGTTGGCCTCCTTCTTTGCGTTGTAGTAATCCTTCAGAAATTCCCGGTAGTCCAGGTATTCGAAGATTTTCTTTGTCGGTTTCGTGACTCCCATGCCATAAATGTAAGAAAAAAGCTTGTTTGCGGGGCCGGGCGATATATAATAGCGTTGTCCAGGAACAACGGTAAATTGGGGTCGACGGAAAAATTGGTGGCAAAAACACCCTTTTTGAGGTAGATTTTGTGTAGTTCCCGCGAAAGTTGTGCAAATGTGTGCGTTGTCCGGGAAAGGGTGTATTATGATAAAGAGAGTGTTTGGTGCCGTGGCGAGTGGAGTGTGGATTGCTGCCGCGGCGATAAGCCCCTCCGAGGTGGTGTCGCTCCCGGGCGACGCCGCCTACGGTGGCGGTGACAAGGTGGGGTCGCAGCTGGTTGCGGCGACCTATAATGCGGGCGAGGGTCCGGGGATCTGGATTGTGGCCGATGGCGGCTACAGGCTCTACCACAACGGGGCCCTGCTTGCCGAAGACAACCAGGCGGGCCGCGTGCGCTTTGTGCCGATGACCTTCTTGCCGGGTGAGAACGCGATTTCGGTCGTGGGCGTGAACGGCCAGGGTGCTCCCGGTGTCATGGTGCAGATTGATGACCTCGACAAGTCCTACTATTCCGGCAGTGGCTGGAAGGCAAAGCCGACTGTCGGCAATAACTCCTGGAAAAACAAGGGTCGTGACCTTAGCCAGTGGGGTGGAGCGACAACCCTGAACTATGCGAGCAACAAGCTCCCGAGCGGGGCTGCCCTTACGGGATTTGCAGCGAATACGCAGGCCAAGTGGATTTGGAGCGGCCGAAGGCTTCGGCGCCAATACCACCGGCGGCGATGCGGGTAACATCGTCATCGCGAGCGATACCGCCACTATTCGTAAGCATATGCAGAGTAACGATGTGGTGACAATCCTTGTGCCCGAAGGTACTTACGACTTCAGGCGGATGCGCAATGCGGTGACCGAGGCGAATGCGGCCGGGCGTACCTGGTGCCGCACGACTTGCGGCGAGACGAACCGCGTGACGGGCAAGACGAACAAGTTCTACCGTATCGCCTTCGAGAAAAACAGTTGCGCGAGCCTCGGCGAATCCGGGCTTGAAATCGTGAAGGAATCGGACAATCTGCAGGCGTGGAGCAACTGGATTACCACCAAGCCCAACAAGAGCCTTGTGGGCATGGGCCGCGGTGCGAACCTGCGTGGAGCCTCCATCGTGGTGCGTAGCTACGAAGGGTCCGGAAACCATATCTACCGCAACCTCGCCATTTACGATGTGAACCCGCACTTGATTGAAGGCGGCGACGGCCTCGAGACGGTGGGCTCCGCATCGAACCACGTGAAAAAGTTTTGGGCAGACCACATCAGCTACAAGTGGATCAGTGACGGCATGGACATGGAATTCGTGGACGACGCCACTATCAGCTACCTGGATTTTGATGGCGCGAACGAATACAACTGCTGGGGTACCGACCCCTACATGGCGCTTGTCGAAGATGCGCACCTGACATACGCGAACAACTACTGGCACAATACCTATGGCCGCGTGCCGAAGGTGACGGGCGAAAGCAATGGTTCGCAGGTGCATCTGTACAACCAGTACGTGGATTACAACCGATTCTTTATTGCAGGTGCGAACGGCCACAGTGCAAACGCAAAGGCCTACGTGCGCTACGAAAACAGCTATATCGACAACGGTCAGGGCTATTTGGCCGAATGGGGCGACAACGGCTACGTTTACTTTAGTGGAGTCACGTTCGGGAGCGGCACCAAGCAACAGCATCGCTACAACGGTACGGTGACGCAGGGAGTTCCGAATGCGGCTACGTTCAACCCGAGTTACAGCTTTGAAAAGCGCACGGTGGCGAATATCCCGAAGGAAATCCCGAAACTTGTGGGCGTGGGTGGCCGCTACGGCAAGATGCCCGAATATAACCAAGCTTTCGGACTGAGCAACAAGGCGGCGACAGTCTCGATGACCGCCCCTGCGTCGGGTGCGAAGTTTGAAGTGGGTGCGACGGTGACCTTGAAGGCCGATGCAAAGGACAACGACGGTTCCGTAAAGAGCGTCGCTTTCTACGTGGGCAACACGCTGGTGGGTACGGCAAACTCCGCTCCCTACCAGGTCAACGCGAGTGGGCTTGAGCCGGGCATGTATTCCGCAGTTGCAGTCGTGACGGACAATTCGGGTCTTTCGCAGATGTCCGCGTTCGTGACCTTCTCTGTCGAAGGGACTGCCTACCCTGAGGTTGTAAAGTGCGGTGGGGGTTCCAGCAGCCAGAGCATCAACCTGGGCGAACCGATTGTAGATTTCTGCTACACCTGGAGTGGTGCCGAGACGGTCGTGCCTGAAGGCTTCCCGGCGGGCGTTTCGACAAGCATCGACAAGGAAAACCGCAAGATTTCTATCAGCGGAACACCTGCCGAAGCGGGCGAGTTTGCCTTTACCGTCACGGCCACCAACAATGATTCCACATTTATTAAGAGTGGCCGCATTGTGGTGACGGACCCGAACGCTCCCGAATCGTCTTCGAGTGCCGAACCGGAATCATCTTCGGGCGAAATCGTGGAATCGAGCAGTGGAACGACCCTGTTTGCTCAACGTATGAACTGGGCGACCGAGGCCGAGACCGCCTTCTACCGCATCTTCGACATGCAGGGTAGGCCGCTCTATTCCGGTGACAGGATGCCGGCGCACATGCCTGCCGCCCGCGTCATCGTCGTGGAATTCGGCAAATCAGGTAGTTTGCTCCGTCGCTATATAAGATAAGTTTCAAAAATAACTTCTCCTCCTAACACCAGGGAACCGCCTTCCGGGGCGGTTCTTTTGTTTGTAATTTTTGCAAAAATGCCTTTTTTATGCGTTTTTCGCCGCTTTGTAAACGTTTGGTCGTGGACTTATTGTCCATACAACGTTTATTCCGGTGTGAGCAATGTCACCTGAAATAGGGTAGTTTTCATACTAGGTGAAACTCTAAAGGAGTGTTTGGTATGAAACATACTCTATGGACTGGTGTGTCCTTCGGCGTCGCCATGGCTTTTTCTGCCGTTGCGGCAAATGCATTTAACCTTACTGGCAAGGTGAAAGACGAAAGCGGGGCGGCTGTCCAGGACGCTGACGTTACCCTTGTCCAGAATAAACTCAGTACAAAGACGGATGCCGATGGCGTGTTCTCCTTCTACAAGGAAGAAGCGCAGGCCCTGACTATGTCGGGTTCCGGTATGGTCGGCTCGCTCTCCGTGAATAACGGCGTGCTTTCGTACTCGCAGAGCTCTGGCGCTCCGGTCCAGGTACAGATTTTTGACATGGTGGGCAACCGCCTGCTCAATGAAACCCTGTACGGTACGGGTTCTGTCGACATGAAGGCGTCCGTGAAGGCTCACGGTACGTATTTCGCCCGCGTCCGTGTGGGTTCCGCCCAGCAGAATTTCAAGTTCACTGCAGATGGCAGCTTCAATGCCTCCTTCGGTGACAAGACTCCTGCGAAGGCTCTCCTCAAGATTGACAAGTCTGACTTCCTGCGTGTTGTAAAGGAAGGGTTTGATACGCTCAGCGTGAAACTCTACAACCTTGATACCAACCTCACGCTCACGCTCAAGAAGAAGGCCGCGCAGTCGCAGTACGCCTACGGTTGGGGCCTCAAGAACGATCCGGTGCCGACGCGTGGTTGCGGCAAGACTTGGAACCGCGTGAAGAGCGGTAGCTACGAATTCCAGTGGAGCAAGGGCAAGCGCACTATCCGCATTGACATACCCGACAATTACGACAACAAGAAGCCGTACAAGCTCATCTTCGGCATGCACTGCATGGGCGGCTGGGCCGGCGGTGTGCAGCAGGAAGGCTACTATGGCCTCAAGCCGCTTGATACTCAGAAGACGGCTATCTATGTCGCTCCCGAAGGCAACGGAAACCAGGCCCCGTGGGGTCAGGATGACTACCTCCTGTTCGACGAACTCCTGGCAGACTTGCAGAGCAACCTCTGCATTGACTCTAGCCGCGTGTTCTCTACGGGCTTCAGCTACGGCTCCATGTTCTCTAACGGTCTTTCCTGGAATCACCAGGACGTGCTCCGCGCTGTTGCCGTGTACGAAACTGCCGAACGCAACATCTGGCTTCCGCAGCGCAAGAAGATGGGCATCGGTTGGATGGGCGTGCTCGGCCTGCAAGATGACCTTTGCCGCCCTGAAATGGGTCGCGCCGCTCGCGACATCATCCTGGAACTCAACTCCGAAAACGGCAAGGCCAAGAATGAAAAGGCCCAGGAATACGGCGGCAGTGGTCCGCACGTCTGCTACGATTACACGACAGTTGAAGAACGCTTCCCGGTCCGCTGGTGCACGCAGAATGGCGGCCACATCTGGGACCACAAGGATCCTGGCCAGAACAAGTCCTGGGTTCCGCAGGCCACATGGGAATTCTTCAGCAAGTTCTAGAAAGTTCACACATCCACACTCCAATAACCTCTCTGGCCTCACGGCCGGGGAGGTTTTTTGTGCATTCTCCATTGTCTCATTTTCTATCTTTATATATATGGAATTCAAACGCTTTGAAGCTTTGATTGAGATGTATCCGCAGGTGCAGATTTTCAGCACCGAGGGGGAGGACCTTGACCGGGTCATTACTCACTTTTTGAACCAGCGGAAGAATGTCTCCACGATGTCGGAGGCGATGCAGCGGAAAATCCAGCATGCGCTCGCTCCGTTCTTTCAGCAGCGGTTTATCAGCTTGCACGACGAGGAAGCCCCGCTGGTGCGTCACCTGCTGTTGAAGAAAAAGTTCTTCTTGCAGACGGATCGCTATATCGATGACATGGCATGGCCGGAAACGGACCCGGACAAGCTGGAAGATGCCTTGAGGATTGCGGAACTTTCCGAAGAGATTCTGGACCGCAAGTTGCTGAGCCTTTCGAACGGGGAACTGCGTCGCGTGCTGCTTGCCCGCATGTGGATGGAAAGCCCCGAGTGGGTGTATTTCAACGACCTGTTCGGAGGGCTCGACCCGGAATACCGCAGGCACCTTGCCGCAAGCGTAGTGGAACTCTGCAAGCGCCCGGGCTTGAACGTTGCGGTGCGCCTTGCCCGTGAAGACGAACTGCTGCCGGAAATTCCTGCGTTCGTGTATGCAAACAAGACCTTCACGCAGTATGCGGGCGAGTTGCCTGCCGAAGTCGCGAAGCCGAAGTTCTCGAAGGCCGAGTTGAAGGATTACGAGATTGTGGATCTTAGCCCCTGCAAAGCCTCGGACAAGGTTCTCTTCGACCTGAAAAACGTGAACGTGCAGTTCGGTGACACAATCGTGCTCAAGAACCTCAACTGGACGGTGCGCAAGGGCGAACACTGGGCAGTGATGGGCGAGAACGGTGCCGGCAAGAGCACGCTCCTCGGGATGCTTACCGCAGACCACCCGCAAATCTACAAGAACGATATTACTTTGTTAGGGGAACGCCCGGGCCATGGCCTCAACATCTGGGACCACAAGGCGAAACTCGGGTTCTTCTCCCCGGAACTTGCCCTCCAGTACCGCGAGGACCTTAGTTTGTCTGAAGTCCTGTGCACGGGATTTACGGCGAACCTCTGCAAGGCGGAGAATACCACCTGGGAAGAGCGCGCGAAGGCGAAGGAATGGCTCAACTACCTGGGCTTCGAAGACGTGGAGGCCCGCTACCGCAGCCTCTCGCCGATTGACAAGCGCGTGGTGCTCATGGCGCGTGCTGCAATCCGCCCGCCCGAGGTGCTGCTGCTCGATGAACCTACGCAGGGTCTCAAGGGCGAGTACCGCGAAAAGATTTTTAACTTGTTGCAACTGCTTTCGAAGGAGACGACCATCATCCTGGTGAGCCACTACGAAGAGGAATGGCCCCCCTGCATGACGCACCTCCTCCGCATGCCCAAATTCTCGGGGTGACTATGCAATTGAACGAACAGACTATCTTGAAGGCCTTGCAGGCCGTGCAGGACCCTGACCTGCACAAGAACATCGTGGAACTGAACTTTGTCCAGAACCTGAAGATTGATGGCGACAAGGTGAGTTTCGACCTGCGGCTCACGACGCCCGCATGCCCCATCCGCGACAAGTTCAAGGACCAGTGCATCACCATCGTGAAAAGCCTTGGCGCAAGCGAGGTGAACGTGACGTTTACGGCGCAGGGCCGCGTGGGCGATGGCAATACCGCAGCGCAGGCACCGAAGGTGTCCTACATCAACGAAGTCGCACACGTGGTCGCGGTAGCGAGCGGAAAGGGCGGCGTCGGCAAGTCTACGGTGACGGCGAACCTCGCCATGGCGCTCAGCCTCTCGGGTGCCCGCGTGGGTATCCTCGACGCCGACATTTACGGCCCGAGCATGGGCCTGATGTTCGGCATCGACCGTGCTCCCGAGGTCTTTGACGACAATACGATTGCGCCTGTCGAGGCGAAGGGCGGCATCAGCATCGTGAGCATGTGCATGTTCGCCGATAGCGACAAGGCGACCATCTGGCGTGGACCGATGGTCTCGCAGATGATCCAGCACTTTATCCACCACGTGCGGTGGGGCAAGCTTGACTACCTGCTGGTGGACTTCCCTCCCGGAACGGGCGATATACAGCTCACCCTCACGCAGAACTGCCCGATGGCGGGTGCCGTGGTGGTGACGACCCCGCAGGAGGTGGCTCTCGCCGACTGCCGCAAGGGAATCGCCATGTTCGATAGCGTGGGCGTACCCGTGGTGGGCGTCGTCGAGAACATGAGTTACTTCATCTGCGACCAGTGCGGCAAGCACCACAACATTTTCCGCCAGGGTGGCGGCGACCGCATCGCGAAAAGCTGGGGCGTACCCCTCATCGCGAAGGTACCTCTTGAACCTGCGGTTGCCGATTGCGGCGACGAGGGAACTCCGGCCGTGCTCCGGTACCCGAACTCTGAGTCGGCGAAGGCGTTCCTACAGGCTGCCGATGCCATGGTGCGCACGCTCTCGGTATTCAAGACCGAAGGTGACGGTGTGCTCAAGAACTTCAACTACGAATTCGCGGAACTGCCGGAGGAGGAAGTATGATCCAGCCCAAGAAAGTTTTCCGTACCAGGGACGGTAGGCTCGGGTTCGAGTGGAACGACGGTACGCGCGGTGCATGCTCGGTACGTGAACTTCGCCTTGCATGCCCCTGTGCACTCTGTGTCGATGAACATACCGGCGAAAAATTGCTTGACGATTCCACTGTTCCTGACGATATAAAGTTAGAGAGGGTGCAATCCATCGGTCGCTATGCTGCGGGGCTAACCTTCAGTGATGGTCACAACTCGGGAATTTACCCTTACGATAAATTGAGAGAATTGACGAAAAACGCGTAAAAAGCCATATTTGTTTGACCGAAAGGTTTTGGATGATTAGATAGGTGTAAAGTTTATGAGTGATTTTAACGAAGCGCTTTACTTTCGCGACTTGAATCGCTACCCGACCCTCTCCCCGCAGGAGGAGATGGCCTTGTTGACGATTATCAGGTCCGATGAGAGTGAGGAAATCCGCAAGTCCGCGTTGCAGCGGCTGATTCGCGGTAACCTGCGCTTCGTGGTCAGCGTCGCCCGTAAGTACCAGGGCCGTGGCCTTGCACTTCTCGACCTCATCAACGAAGGCAACCTCGGCCTTTTCAAGGCGGCCAAGCGCTTTGATATGGAAAAGGACGTGAAGTTCATCAGTTATGCCGTGTGGTGGATTCGTCAGTCTATCCAGAAGGCACTGTTTGAACAGGTGGGCTCGGTCCGCATTCCACCCAACAAACTTGCACTGGTGAACCGCTTCAAGAGGGCACTTATGCTCAACGGCGGTGACTACGACAAGACCATTTCCATGGAAGAATTCGCCCCGTTCGAGAAGGATATCGTCGAGGTGATGGAAAAGATTGTTGATATCTCGCTCGACGCGCCTATCGGTGACGATGTGGGCGGTGGCAGTGCCGACTCGGTGAGTACGCTCATGGATGTGCTCGGCTCCGACGGCAACCAGGACGATGACATGGAGAAGGAAGAGCGCAAGAAGCTCATTCAGGAAACGCTCGCTTCGCTCCCGCGCCGTGAAGAAGAAATTTTGCGCATGTTCTACGGGCTCGATACCGTGGAAGATACGACCCTCAAGGATATTGGTGAGGACCTGCGCCTCTCGCGCGAACGCGTCCGCCAGATCAAGAACAAGACCTTGCGTCGTCTGCAGAAGAGCAAGGAACACAAAGAAAAACTCGCTGACTTCCTGGAGCTTTAATGTCTAAGTCGTCGGCATCGGCCCGCAAGGCTGCATACTGGTTCCTGGCAGTTTGCTGTGGAGCCCTCCTTGCTTTGGGCGGCTTCAGGCTATATGAGGAATTTGGCCCGTCGCGTGTCTCGGTCGAGGCCGTGCCGTTCGGGCTGCCTGCAGGTACCACGGTCGTGCGTGGCGATACGCCCGACCTCGACCTGGGATTGTCTTCGCTCCCGGTACAGACGCAGGCCGAACTGCGACGCGCGGTGGAACTTTCCCGCGGGGGCAACTACCCGGCGGCTATTGAGATTTTTGAAGCCATCATCATGATTTACCCGGACGTGCTGCGGGTCCAGTGGGAAGAACTTAATACTTTGTTCGAAATGGACTCGCTCTCCGACCGCGAAGACCTCCGCATGAAGCAGTTTGCCGACTTGCTCCAGAACAGGTTCATGAACGGTGGCGCCGCACGCTATATCGAGAGTAGGCTTGCCTACCGCCTGTCGAACCCGACGCTTGCCATGCAGCTCGCGCAGGTCGCAGTGGAAAAGGCCCCTGCACTTTACGATGCGCGCCTGTGGCTTGCAAGGCTCTTGCTCAAGGAAGGCAGGCTGGCGCAGGCGTCTGGTGAAGGCCGCACGGCGATAAGCCTTTCTTCGGGCGCTGACCCGCGGGCCTACGAGGTTATGGCGCGCCTTTATCACGACCAGGGCCTGCTGGACAGTTGCTCTGCCCTCGTGGAATACGCGCTCACGCAGTTCCCGGTGAACATGGAACTTCATTTGCTGCAGGGCTACCTTGCCGAATACCGTGGGCACTTTGATGCCGCCGACAAGATATACCAGCGCATGCTCGCATTCAACCCGAATTACCGCAAGGCATCCGAGGCTCAGGCGACCCTCGGTGAAAAGTCCCCGCCGGGTACTGGCTCTGCGGTGAACCTCACACCGCGTGACCGCGCCCAGATGGCGGTAGATATCCTGTTGCCGCTCGTGGATCGCTACCCCGAGAACCTCCCGCTGCGCGAGGCGCTCGGGCTTGCCTACCTGAAGGGGCGTGAATTCGACCGCGCCCGCACGCAGTTCCAGGAAATCCTCAAGGCAGATCCCGAGTATCCGGATATTCGCCTGCGCATCCAGGAAGCGAATGTCACGAAGCCCGCGCCGGTCTCTGCTGCAGACGGGCTTGCGGCAAACCTGAACCGCGCACTCGATAGCATTAAGGGTGCAAACCTCCCCACGAAGGAGCATGACTTCACGACGATGCTCGGGCATTACCTTGTCCGCTATGGCGCTACTCCGGGTGAATTCTTCAAGAAGTATGCCATCGGGAACTTCAGGCCTATCCGTACCAACGTGTGGCAGGAATCCTTCTACGAACCGCCCTACAAGCATACCTATACCATCGTGTTCGACTCGCTCAACCATTTCCGCGAGGTGCACGTGGTGGTGTTCGATTCTTCTGCAAAGGCGAACCACATGGGCATGGCACCCGAGGTGTTCACGCGCCTCCTGAAGCAGAACTCGCGTATTTCCGGTATCGGGAGCAGCACCGGCGAAACCGATTGTGGCGATAGCACCGTCCTCGATGCTGCCGTCTGGGAAACGCAGGACAACTTCGAGATTCTCGCCCGCGTGGTGGGCAAGCCTGCCGAAGTCCGCATGGTCCGTTTCGACAAGACTGCGCTCCCGCCGGGACTCAAGCTCTGCGACTACATTCCGTACCTGAAAGAGTTCTGAGTCTAATAACTAGCAACTAATTTTGTATCTTTATTCCCATGTTCCGTATGCGTTACATGGCGTATGCCCTGCTTGTATTTGCTGCCTTCCTGTTCGAGGGCTGCACCTGCTGTGCGTACCTGAACCACATGTTCAATGCGGAACGCCTGTACGACGAGGCGGGCGAGATGCGTACCGCGCGTCTCGACAGCGTGCCTGATGCGGAATCTTCTACGCCTTCTAGCGAAGAGCGCATGAAGTACGACAAGGTCATCGAGAAGGGCTCCCGCGTGCTCGAACGCTTCCCCAAGAACAAGAAGCGTACCGCCGAGGCGGTGTTCCTTATCGGCGAATCCTTCCGTCACAAGGGCGAGTGGGCTAAGGCGATTGTCAAGTACGACGAGTTCGAACGCTACTTTGCCGACCACGATTCCATGCGTACCGTGGAATACCAGCGTGCCTACTGCCTTTATAAGAATCTTGAATATAACATTAGCCGTTTTGCTCTCGAGCCGGTCATTGCCGACAAGAATCACCCTTACTATTTCCAGGGCTTGAACCTGCTTTCGCTGCTGGACGAACAGTCCGAACATCCGGACCAGGCCATCGAGGCCCTGGAGGCCGTGCTTGCCGATACCGCGGGCACACCCTTCATGAAGGGTAAGGCGCATTTCCGACTGGCGGGCCTTTACTTCAAGAAGGAAAACTGGGACAAGTCGCGCGAGCATTACAAGGCCAAGGAAATCGAGCTCCTGAACGTGCGTGAACGCCAGACTGCGGGCGAGCAGGCGGCGGAATGCCTCATCAACAAGAAGGAATACCTGAAGGGCGCTGACGAGTACAAGGAACTTTACAGGAACCCTGAGTACGAAACCAAGAAGGCGGAATACCTGGTGCGCATTGGCGAGGCTACCCTGATGGGCGACCGCTACCCGGATGCGTTCGTGATTTTCCAGAAGGTGAATACGGAATACCCGCGTTCGACGGCTGCCTCGCGCAGTTACTACAACCTGGGCGACTACGAGCAGAACAAGACGCTCGACTACGAGAAGGCGATTGTCTACTACGACAGCAGCTTTGTTTCGAGGAGCATTTCGGAATGGGCGAAGATTAGCCGCGAAAGGCGCGATGCCCTGCGCAGGTTGCTTGCGCTGCGTGGCCAGAGTGATGACATGAAGAAGGATTCCATCCCGAACATGGAGCGCTTCTTCGGTACGGAATTCCAGATTGCGGAACTGTTCCTCTTCAAGCTTTCGGAAGTGGACAGCGCGATTGCTCGCCTGACAAACATTATCGAGAGCACGGACGATTCCGCGAAAGTGCTGCGTGCATCGTACGCGAGGGCGTTCATTTACGACGAGTTCAAGGGTGACGAGGATACCGCCGAGGAACTCTACAAGGAAGTTATCGAGAAATTCCCGAACACCGAGTACGCGAAGCAGGCGCAGGTGAACCTGGGCATGAAGGTGACGATGAAGACGCCCGATGACGAAGCACGCGAGATGTACATGCGTGCGGAAAGCCTCTGGACTATAGCTTCCGAGATGCCGCTGGACCAGATGGACCAGGTGGATACCGCATACGCGACGGCGTTCTATATGTTCGATAGCCTGTACCATCAGTATCCCGAGACAGAAGCAGGCATACAGGCGCTCTACATGAAGGCAATCTACTTCCAGATGAATCCCGAACGCCTTGACAGCGCTGCCGCTGTTTATAGGGTGCTGCGCGACAAGCATAGCCGTACGCGTTGGGGCCAGCAGGCGGCAAGCGTGCTGAATACGCGCCTCAAGCTTTCCGATATGGATCTGGAACGCCTGCGCAAGCGTGTGGCGCAGAGCCTGGAACATATCAACAAGCTCTCGGAACAGTATTACGAGTCGCTTGCGAAAAAGCCCGAAGAAAAACAGGCCGAAGTCAAGAGCAAGGAAGACGAAGTTCTTGAGAACACGTACAACAGCATGTACGATTTTGAGTAGGGGTTTACGTGCGCGCAGTTTTTAGCCTGATGGTTTGCCTCGCGGTTCTGCTTTCGGGCTGTGCCGCCGGCAACGCGAAGATTGCTTCGCGCAAGGGCTACGTGCGGTTCCCGGAAAAGCAGTATGCCTCGGGCGAGAAGGCGGAAATAGGCCTCAAGATCAAGGGCGAGGCCAGCTACTACGGGCCCGGATTCCACGGCAAGCAGACTGCGAGTGGCGAGATCTTTGACCAGGAAGACTATACTTGTGCACACAAGAGCCTGCCTTTCGGAACAAAGCTCAAGGTGGTGCGTGTCGATAACGGCAGTAGCGTGGTCGTGCGCGTGAATGACCGCGGGCCTTACGTGGACGGCCGCATTCTGGACCTGAGTGTCGCCGCCGGCAAAAAGATCGGGCTCGACAAGGTCGGGCACGCCGAAGTGGTCGCCACCGTCATAGAATAAAAAATTTTCGGAAAATGTCGCGAATGTCATAATATGACATTCCTATTACCTATATTTTACTGCACAGAGAGGCACTTGAACGTTTGTGTGCTTTTCTTTGAGAAAAAGAGGTAAAATATGGAAAGAAAGTACAGGTTTCGCGATACTCCCCGGGCATACAGCCTTCCCGAAAAGAGCCCGTGGGATTCGGGATTTTCCGTGTTCAAGCGGCGTATAGGCGAACAGTTGCAGTTGAGCGGCATCGACGGCTCCATCGCCGATGACGAGACCCTGCTCCCGTTCTACCGCATGGGCGAAAGCGAAACCTTCGTGCTTTCCGCCCTCGGCTGCGCCGTCGGGATGTAAACTTGCTGTCATCCTCGAAGCTAAACGACACTTGGACATTTATGTCCTTAGTGGAGTTATCCCCTTTGGGGAGCAGCGGAGGGAATCCATACAGTTTTGTACTTGTAAAGCCTATTTCGCTTTGTAGCTTACGAAGCGGATATTCCCGCAGTAGTCTTTGTGGCTACCGGTAAATTCCAGCCAGGGGTACTTTTCGGCTTCCGCCTCGAGCATGGGAGCCTGTTCCGACCCGATTTCCAGGAAGATTGATGCACCCGCATTCAGCTTGCCTTCGGTCTGTGCGAGCATCTTGCGCACGAGTGTGAGCCCGTCGGGGCCGCCGTAGAGGGCGAGTTCCGGGTCGAACTTGTCTACTTCGGGCTGGAGCTTCCCCTTCTCGCCGTCGGGAATGTAGGGAAGGTTCGCGATAAGGCAGTTGATTTTTGCAGAAGCGTCGCTTGCAACCTTAGCAATGATGTCGCCAGTTACGGCGTCGAGCAGGTCGCCCTGAGCAAATTGCAGGGTGCCCGCAGTTTTTTCGCCCGGAGCGTTGCTATCGCCGGCGGCTGCGGAACTTGTCGTGGCGGCGTTGGTATCGAGCCCGTTTGCAGCTGCATTCTCGCGGGCAAGCGCGAGTGCGTCTTCGGAAATATCCGTCGCGAGGACCTTCGCACCCTCGATTTCCTTCGCGCAGGCAATCGCGATTGCGCCCGTGCCCGTACCCACTTCGACGATGAACGGGGCCGTAACGCCTTCCAGCGATTTCTTCGCCATGTCGACGAGTTCCTCGGTTTCCGGGCGCGGGACCAGTGCACGCGTGTCGCACTTGATGATGTGCCCGCGGAAGCTCGTGTCGCCGATGATGTGCTGCAGCGGTTCGCGGTTTGCTCGGCGCGCTACCAGCGGACGGAGCGTGTCGAGTTCGGCCGCGGTCAGGGGCTTCTCGAAGTTCAGGTACAGGTCCATGCGGTTTTTCATGCCGAGGCCGTGGCTGATGATGTATTCCGCATCGAGGCGCGCGTCGGGCACGCCCTTCTTCTCGAAGAAGACCTTGGTGCGGTTCAGGATTTCAAGTACGGTCATCTGCGGCATTTTCTTGTCATGCCCGCGAAGGCGGGCGTCTCCTTTAAGCGTTGAACTTCCCGAGTTTTTCCTGTGCGTTCGCCATCTGGAGCCCGTTGATGATTTCATCCAGGTCGCCGGTGATGACTTTGTCCAGGTTGTACAGGGTAAGGCCGATGCGGTGGTCGGTCACGCGGTTCTGCGGGAAGTTGTAGGTGCGGATTTTCGCGCTGCGGTCGCCGGTGCCCACCAAGGCCTTGCGGCTTGCCGCTTCTTCCTGTTCCTTCTTCGCGATGACCGCGTCAAGAATCTTGGAACGAAGCATTTCCATGGCGTGTAGGCGGTTCTGCAGCTGGCTACGTTCGGTCTGGCAGCTCACTACCACGCCTGTCGGGATATGGGTGAGTCGCACGGCGGAGTCGGTCTTGTTGATGTACTGGCCGCCCGCACCCGAAGAACGGTAGGTATCCATGTGGATGTCTGCCTCGCGGATTTCCACATCGACTTCTTCTGCCTCGGGCAATATCGCGACGGTTGCAGCGGAGGTATGCACGCGGCCCTGCGTCTCGGTTTCGGGCACGCGCTGCACGCGGTGCACGCCACTCTCGAACTTGAGCGTTCCGTACACGCTGTCGCCCTCGATAAACACGCGGATTTCCTTGTAGCCGCCTACGGTGCCTTCGCTCGCATCCTGGATGGTCATCTTCCAGCCCATGCGGCTGCAGTAGCCCTGGTACATGCGGAACAGGTCGCCCGCGAAGAGCGCCGATTCGTCGCCGCCGGTACCGCCACGGATTTCGAGTGTGGCGTTGCGGTAGTCCCACGGGTCCTTGGGTACCATCAGTATCTGGAGTTCGTCGGTCACGCCCGGCAGCTTCTTCTCGATTTCCGAAATCTCTGCCTTGGCCATCGCGACCATCTCGGGATCAGGGTCGCCGAGCGCGGCCTTATATTCGGCGAGGTCGTTTACCAGTTGCAGGTATTCCTTCGCCTTCTGTACGGCCTTCTCGATACCCTTGTACTGCTTGTGAATCTTGTTGTAACGGGCCTGGTCGGCGAGAACGTCTGGGTTCCCGAGTTCCGATTCCAGTTCCTCGTACTTTTCAATCAGTTTTTGAGCCTTGTCTTTCATCGGGGGGTAAAAATAGAAATTTTTTTTACTATATATCAAGATAAGGAAAAAGGAGATCTATGAAAAACGTTAATCTTATTGGGGCTGCAGCCCTTCTGGTTTCTTGCACATTGATGGCTTGTGGGGATTCTTCTTCGGGACCGGAACTGTCGAAATCGCCGGAACAGTCGAAGGAGGAGATTCTGGCGGAATATTCCGTAGCCTATGAATTTGATAATCCGGCAAACATCGGCCAGGACTTCTTTGGGAAGAACGATGCCCAATTGGACAAAGGCTTGCCCGCTTTGCAACTGGAAAATGACTGCCTGGTTCTTGATGGAACCTCGGGCCTGCGCATCCCCCTGAGCGACAGCTTCAAGAGTCCCTACTTTGTTGTTGAAGTCCGCTTTATGGCGACCGACACCTTGCCGCTTTCCAATATCTTTTCTGCGGATCCTCCCGGTGCTGAAGTAGATGGCTGGATGATTCGTCTGGACGGTTCGGAACTGAGGTTCCATATCCGTGGCGCAGGTGACTGGGAAATCTTCTCCGCGGGGAAAATTTCCCTGAACGAATGGCATACGGTACGTGTGGAATTTACCTCGGCAGATATGGGCGAATTGACTGTTATGGGATATGACTTGAAAATTTTCCTTGACGGGAACGAAAGTGTTTCGAAGACCCTCTATTCGGATGCCGCCAACTTGAAGTTCGATTTGGGAATCGGTTATGACCCGCATCATCAGTCGAGGTACGACGACCGCTTCTTTATCGGTAAAATCGACTACATCCGCTACGGGAATAGGTAATAGTTCTCCTGCATGCAAGTCACCCCGATAGGCACATTCTACGGCGATGCCGTGTACAAGTACGACGCTCCTCGGCAGGGGCGTCTGTTTGCAGGGCATCCGGGCCGCATTGAACTGAATGCGGGGCAGAATTTCGAGATGGCGCTCCGTGACCTGGAAGGTTTCGAGCGCATCTGGGTCATATTCCAGTTCCACGAGAACGAGGGATGGCGCCCGACAACGCGCCCGCCGGTACCGCCCAAGGGGAAGGACCGCGTGGGTACCTTTGCCAGCAGGAGCCCTTATCGCCCGAACCCCATCGGGCTCAGTTGTGTGCGCCTGTTGAAAATTGATGGACTTACTTTGTATGTAGACGAGGCCGACCTGCTGAACGGCACTCCGGTACTGGACATCAAGCCGTATATCCCGATGGCGGATGCCTTCCCGGAGGCAAAGGCGGGCTGGGTCGAGGAACAGGAAGGCGACTTGTGGACGGTACTTGCCGACGCCCCTTTCGATGCACAGAACCGCTGGATTGCGGAACGCAGCGATTTCGATCTGGAAAGTTTTGCGCGGGTGCAACTTTCCCGCGGGAATTTTTCGAAGGGTGTTTTCGACAGCACGCGCCGGCGCCTGTCGGTCGATGAAAATGCAAAGGCAGGAGTGCTTGCCTACCGCACTTTCCGCATCCACTTTACCTACGACGATACGACGCGGGTTGTTTGCCTGCAACGCATAACAAGCGGCTATACCGCCGATGATTTGAGGGAAGACGCCGAAGACAAGTACGGCGACAAGCAACTGCATCGCGATTTCATTACAAATGCTTTGTAAAAAATACTTGACGGTGCGTTCTGCTTTTTTTACATTTGGCTGCAATCAAATGTTTTCTTTTTTCTAGGGACAAAAAATGAAAAAAATGGCAATACTTCTCGTTTGGGTGCTAGCGCTCGCTGGCTGCTACATCAATCCCAACTCTAAGTCATCCTTGAGTGAAGCGGATTTTATGAATGACGACTTGAAGGTCTATGGAGCTTACAAAACTGAACTTGTAGGGCCGATTGAATGGGAAGATAACGATGTCTGCAATAAGGCGGCCTTCTTGCTCTATGCGCGCCAGCAAAAGAACGTGAATAAGCTAGTCGACGTGATAATGAAGCAAACATGCACGGAGTCGGCTCCGGGATCGATGGATGTTAAATGTCACTGCAGTTATTCCGGTATCGCCATGAATTACGTGCAGATTGATGCAAGAGAGGCTGCTCTTTGGGGAAGTATCGCGGACAGGAACGGCTCGACGTCTGCAGAAGAACCGGAACGGAACCCCTATGCTCCGTCTGGTCCTGCTAACGAAGCCATGATTCCCTAGGGGAATATTCCCTAAGGGAATATCAAATGAAAAAGACATTCTCGTTCTTGCTGGTCATGGCTACTGTGTCCATGGCCGCTTCGTATCCGTTTACCCACGATGGGTTCTTTTTTAATTTCTCCGTGGGATTACAAGATAGGTGGACGAATCCTTCCCTATACGATTCTGCACGCTACGGTAGTCCGGGTAGGTTTGGCCTGACGGAAGCTGGCGATGATGAAATTCTTGGCTCTACGGAATTTGGTTTCGGATTTCAGCTTGCCGCCGGTAAGGAATGGTGGGTGAGCGAAAACTGGGGGATGGGAGCGTCGATAGCCCTCAACTATGGCTCGGTTGAAGAGAGTGAAGAAGATGCAGAAATGTCTGCCTTAGCGATTACGGTGATGCTCTCCGCGACATTCAACTAGCAACTTCACCGCGATTTCCTAGTTAGGTTTCCCGACTCCCGTCAATAATCCACTGGCAGAGCGCCTCGATGCCCGCATAGTCGGGGAGGTTCTTGATAAAGTTCTGCCCCTTGCACCGCTCGATAAAGCTGCTCCAGGCGTTCTCGTTCTTGGCTTCTAGCCCCAGGTGCTCTTCGATGGCGCCCTTCGTCCACACCCATATTCCCTGCTGGCGCAGCTTCATGTGGATGCTCTTGATGGGCACTTCCGCCTCGGGCATGGCCGCCATCATGGCGTATGCCTTCGATGCCGAAATGTTGCTGTGCTTGTTCACGGGGCGCCCGTTCACGAGCCTTAGGTGGTTGTGGAACGCGAGCTCGCGGAACAGGTTCGTGCAGAACCGTATGTCGGGGTCGTTCGGCTCCAGGAATCCGTCGCGGGTCGCGGTCGTGAAGGCGTAATCCAGGTCCACAATGGCGCGCACGGGCATATCCATCGCGTTCAGTACCTGCATGCTCTTGCGGGTGTTGCTCACGCCTCCCTGGCGCACGAGCGCACACTTGATGAGGGCGAAACTCTGCCCGGTAATGCGCTCGAAGAGCGCGGGCAGCACGCGCCATTCCGTCTTTCCTTCGGTCAAAAGCACGTAGTCGGCGAACAGGAGCTCGTTGCTGTTGCTTAGGCTGAACAGCATCTGCAGCTGGCTTGGCGCATCCTGGATAACCTGGTGCACGGCGTCTTCCATTCGCTTGCGCATGAATGTGCCGCGTTCCTTGTTTTTGCGGATGAGTAGCGAGGTGCTCACGTCCTCGCTCGTGACCATCTGCGCGGAATGCGTCGCGTATATCACCTGGTAGCCCTCGTTCGAGAGGTTCTTGAGGGCGACGCGGATGAGTTCCACCGCCTGCGGGTGCAGGTAGAGTTCCGGCGAGTCGATGAGCAGCATGGTGCGGCTCAGGTAATGGTTGTTGTGGTGCTTCTTGATTTCGGCGAGGTAGCGCACGAGTGCCATCTGTATGGCGCGCTGGCTACCCGCTCCCATGCGGTTGATGTCGCGCTCGAAACCGTCGTCCTCGTCGATCACCTTGAGGGTCGCGTTCTTGAGGAACGTCTCGAGTGTCGGTATGGGAATGTCGAGTTCCACGCGCACGCTCGGGAACAGGGGCTTCAGCTTCTCGTTCACGTCGCGGTCAAAACTCTGGATTTCGGCGGCCTGGTTCTCGCCGCCCGGGCTCAGCATGTCGCTGAACTTGCTCAATATATCGTTGAATTCCCCGCCAAACCGCCTTTCGAGCGGCTTGAAGATTTCGTGCAAAAGCTTGGTGAAGGCCTGGTTGCCCTCGAAGTCCCATATGGCGATGGGTTCGGGGAAGAGCCTGCGGAATGCATGCCTAAAGGCATCGGTGCAGCGAATCCAATCCTTGTGGTATTCCGACTTGCGACAGGGGGGCACGAACACCCACATCTCCACGTTCTCGGGAACCTCGCCGGGTACGCGCTGCATCTTCTTTACGCGCAGCGAGCCGTTGATGAGGAACGGCGTGACTTCTGCCGCCTTCTCCTCGCCGAGCCTGTTGAGCACGGTCTCCGAAATTCCCTCGAAGAACCCTTCCACCACGACGGGCTGGTTCGGGTCGTCAAAGAACGAGATGTCGAGCGAAAACTTTGACAGGAGCCAGCGGATGCCCATCAATATATTCGTCTTGCCCGCGTTGTTGTAGCCGATAAGCGCGGTAATCCCGCTGAGCGGGAACGTCTGCCGCTGGATGGAACGCAGGTTTGAAATAGTAATCTCTGAAAGTCTGAGGGGCTGTGGCTGGGCTTGCATACCCTCAATATATATCAAGAATCGGCGAAAAGTTGCGTTTTTAACAAAAAAACACGATTTTTTCACAAAAAAGCCGTTGTCTGCGGGCAACGGCAAGTTTTAGGCGCATGCCCGAAAAGGACGCTATGAAATTATATTTATATTGGTGAAGATGAGTTTAGGACAGAGAAAGCCCGTTTTGTGGTTCTGGGGCGCTATTGCGTGTGCAGTGGTGCTCCTTTCGGCGTGTTCTAGCGACGACGATGTGTTCGCAGGTAACAGTGCCGAGACCGGTTCGCCGGAACTGGCGAACGTGCTGGTGCTCGATGACGGTAGGGCCGCCCCGACAGCGCACATCATGTGCGTGCCGAGCGACTTTAACCCGGTTGCGGGCGATACACTCCCCGATGCGTTCTGGACCGTGACGAACAACGAGGGCGAGTACAGGTTTGATTCCCTGCCTGAAGGCGAGTTCTCGCTAGAGGCTTACCACAGCTTCACGAAGAAGAGGCTTCTGGTGCGCGGGCTTACGGCAAGCGACATGGGCTCGCGCCGCGATACCGTGCTAGATACGGGCTCCGTGACGCTGCTCTTGCCCGACATGCTCTTGGACGAACAGGTGACTGTTTCTGTGGTGGGTTCTACCATCAGCAGGGAGGTCTGGCTTATCGATGGCCGTATTGTGATGGGTGACCTGCCTGCGGGTACGCTCGACCTGGTTGTCGAGATGGACGGGGAAGCGCCGATTTACTTCGATAGCGTGGTTGTTGAACCCGAGAGGGACACGAAGGCGGGCGAGTCGCTCTCGTTCTCGTTTGTTGCCCCGATTGACCTGCCCGAAGGCGTGGATTCGCTCGCAGTGCTGACGGATATCCCGATGGTATTGCGCCTGGATACGCTTACCCCCGGTTACGAGAGTTTCTCGAACCTTGCAGGGCGCTGGGAGGCTACCCGCATTTCGGCTGATGGCTCGCGTTCGAAACAGCTGCCGATTGCGATGCCTATATTCGACAGGGCCAATAGGGGAGGCGTAATCTGGATGCGCTTGGACTCCCTGAACGTGGGTGATTCCATTGAAATTACGATGAATACGGCGAAGGACCCGATGTATGCGAAGGACGTTTTCCCGACTAGCAGGCGCTACACCGGTGTATTCCATATGGATCCCGTCACGGACTTATCGGATGCTTCGGAGCAATCCTTTGGAGAGGGTAGCGCAAAGGACGTAATTCTCGAGAATCGTGGCGCAGTCGGTACTTCGCTTGTACTTACAAACAAGAACGCCTACGTTACATATTACGGAACGGCCGCAAGTGACAGCAGCAAGGCTAGTGATTATAACAGGAAGTTCGAGGACGACATAGCGTTCTCGGTGTGGCTCAGCATAGATGGTGATTCTAGTGCGACTATCTTTAGCAAGGGCGATCGCCAGTACGACCTGAAGTATGACCCGGATAGCGGACTCGTGTTCAGCATCTACCATGAGGCGAGTACGGATGCGAGTTTGGACAGCGCCGACGCCGCAGGCTACAGGCTGTACTTTGCGAGCGGCGAAGTGCAGTTTAGTCGGAACGATTTCAGGTATATCGCGTTTGAGCGCCGTGGCGAGAATGCTACGTTGTTCATAGACAAGAAGAAGATTTCGATAAAGGGTGTCCGAGAACCGTGGGACGGCGAGCGCTACGAGGGTGCGAATTTCCAGATTGGCGGTTTCCATGGGAACATTGACGAACTCTTCTTCTCGGGCTCTATCCGGGGTGATGCCTGGAACATTACGACCTACTTGAACCAGTCCATGAACTGGCCTGCTTTGCAGCCCCGCTAATTTGGCTGCTGTATACGTAGAACCTTATAGCCTTCACTCCATAAATTGCTATTTTTTGACACGGAAAACTCCTGTGCGGTGTTGTGCAGGGTATTTGAATTTTTTAAGAGGAAAATATGAGCGAAAATTCTGCAACACGTCCTGTCCGCGTCCGTTTTGCCCCGAGCCCCACGGGCTACCTGCATGTGGGCGGTGCACGTACCGCTATATACAACTACTTCTTTGCAAAGCACATGGGTGGCACGTTCTACCTGCGTATCGAAGATACCGACCGCAAGCGTTACAACGAGACTGCGCTGCACGACCTGATGCGCGACCTCAAGTGGCTCGGCCTCCAGTGGGACGAGGGTCCGGGTTGCGAAGGCGACTGTGGTCCGTACTTCCAGAGCGAACGCCTCGACATCTACCACCGCGAAATCAAGAAGCTCTTGGATGCCGGCTGTGCCTACTACTGCTTCTGCACCGAAGAACGCCTGCAGGAAGTCCGTGCCGAGCAGGAAAAGTCTCACGTGCCGGTCACGGGTTACGACCGCCATTGCCGTAACATTACTCGCGAAGAAGCCGAAGCCCGCATCGCCGCCGGCGAAAAGGCCGTCATCCGCTTCAAGGTGCCGGAGACGGGCGTCACCGAATTCGACGACATAATCCGCGGCCACATCAGCTACCAGAATGAACTTCTGGACGACCTCGTGCTCATCAAGCGCGACGGTTACCCGACCTACCACTTTGCAAGCGTCGTGGACGACCACCTGATGGGTACGACGCACGTGCTCCGCGGTGATGAATGGATTAGTTCTACGCCTAAGCACGAACTGCTGTACAAGGCATTTGGCTGGCAACCGCCCGTATGGTGCCACCTGCCGGTGATTCTCGACAAGAACGGCGGTAAGCTCAGTAAGCGTAAGGGCGCTGCCTCTGTGGGCGACTTCCGCGACCTCGGCTACCTGCCCGAAACGCTCGTGAACTACCTCGCGCTCCTCGGCTGGAACCCGGGCGACGACCGCGAAGTCATGACCATTAAGGAAATGGTCGAAAGCTTCACGCTCGAACGCATCAACCCGAAGTCCGCCAGCTTCGACGAGAAGAAGTTGCAGTGGATGAACGGCCAGCACATCCATATGTGCGACGATGCATTCCTCAAGGGAATCATGAAGGAAGGCCTTGCCGCAAAGGGTATCGACCTTTCCAACGAGCCGGAAGCCCGTCTCGACGAAATCGTGAAGCAGCTCAAGCCGCGTGCCCACTTTGTGCAGGACCTGGCCGACATGGCTGTGTACTTCTTTGTGGCTCCGACGACCTACGACGAAAAGGGCGCTAAGAAGCACTTCGGCGAAGGCTCCAAGGAAGTCGCCACGCTCGTTCGCGACATGCTCGCTTCCATCGAAGATTTCAAGACCCCGGTCATCGAGAAGGGTTTCTACGACCTCGCCGAACGTTGCGGCCACAAGGTCGGTGAACTCGTCGGTGCTCCGCGTCTCGCTGTTTCCGGTGTTACCGCTGGCCCCGGCCTCTGGGAAATGTTCGAAATCATCGGCAAGGAAGAAGTGCTCCGCCGCATCGACGTGGCGATGCCGTTGATGAAATAGATCCTTCGACTCCACTGCGTTCCGCTCAGGATGACACGTTAGAATAATGCGCAACCTATTCCCCCATAGGATCCATTCGCAGAGGTTATTCTGCTGCCGTTGCCGTCAGGTAATGGACCATGGGCTATTTGCGCGTGAGCCGTATTCGACCTACGGGGGCATGAAGCCCCGCATACCGTTACTGTGTGTGTGCGAACATTGCCAGTCGGCGTTTGTCGCCTTCTCGCACGAGTTCGCGTTTTCGCACCCCGCCGATGCCGGCGACTACACCAAGATATACGGCTATAGCCGCATTGCGGCGGGCAACTGGCTGTACTTTAAGGAGGCTCCCAAGCCGGGCGTTGTCAAGAGCATTTTCCAGACTGCCGACAAGGATGTGTTCATCATGAACTATGATGGTGGCCCCGACAGGAAGATAGAGCTCGAACGCGTGCACGAGATCGACGAGAAGTCTCCGGAGGGCTACCGCCTGCTGCCGGCACAGAGCGCGCAGACGCTTTTGGGCGATCACGTTTTCCATGCCATACGTAACAAGTTCGGTGTTGCGGTGGGGCTTGTGACGGACGGCAGCAAGGACAAGCTTGCGGTATTGCTTGAGGATGCCTCGGTGCTGTTCATTACCTTGCCCGAGAACGCGCAGAATATCCCGAACGACAAACTGTCCGAAGGAGTGCAGAACAGGCTGCGTCAGCTTTTCCCCGATGATATGCGACGCGTGTCGGTTACGGCGGGGCAGGGGGTTGTTTACCTGGATGGCCTCGTGCGTAGTTTTTTGGTGAAGCGTACGCTGCAGGCCTGTATCAACAGCATGCCGCGTATACGCGGATGCGTCGACTTTACGAGAATCCTCCCGGAGCCGGGCATTACGGATGCCTACATCGAGAACAAGGTGTATATGCTCCTGGAATCGTTCGGGCGAAACGTGTTTAACTACAATGTCGAGGTGCAACAGGGCAAGGTGCGCGTGTCGCTCTTTTGCTTCGAGGAAACTCGCCCGAAGGAACTGGAAAACCGAATTGCCGAAATCCCGGGGATTCAGGACCTTTCGTTTAACATGGTCGCTGTCCCCGAATCGAAATTGGAGAATAGCGGCGCTTGCGAGGAGATGGAGCGCAGCTTCTCGCTGAATCCGCGCTTTCAGGGTGCAAAAATCAAGGTATCTTACGTGGATGACCACTACCTGCTCGAAGGGCGCGTGCGGTCGTCGATACAAAAACAGTTCGCATTGGTGAATGCGATGAAGAAGGCTTTTTCGACATCGGTCGAGAACAGACTTAGGGTTGTTGAATAAACTAAAAAAGGAGTATGCATGGCATCTGGATACGAGAAAATCAATCTGGTGAAGGCCAAACTGAAAAATCCGATGACGATCAAGCAGCTGGCTGATGCGCTTGGTTGCAGCGAACGTACCATGTTCCGCCACATTGAAGTAATTATGGCCGAAAACTGTGGCCTGCACAAGATTAAGACGGAAGGCGAAACCCGCTATGTAATCCAGACCGATGATGCAGCGAACTTTAACCAGGAAGTTGTCAAGAAACTCGAGAAGCTCAAGAAGTCGTTCTCGTCCAACCCGGCCGACATGAAGAACCGTAAGATGGTTGACAAGATTATCGATATGCTCTCGACGACCGACCCCGATGAGTTCAAGGCCGAGGCGGTTACGCTTGACCCGAACTACATTCTCGATTACGGCCCGTTCTGCGATAACCATATCGTAGATACCATGGTGAACAAGGTGCTGAAGGCCATCCGCGAGGGCTTCAAGATTCGCATCAACTACAAGTATTCTGCGCGTGCGGAAGATTCCGATGAAATCGTGGTGAGTCCGGTGAAAGTCATTATGCGAATGGATACGCTGTACCTGATTGCGGCCGACGATACGTATGACGAGACCCAGATTTTCAAGAACTACATGTTTGAGAACATCGTGAGCGTGAATGTCACGAATGAGAGCGTGCAGCCGATGCATTTTGACCCGGCGATTCATTACCAGTATGCATTTGGCAAGTACACCGATACGAGCAAGCCGCAGGAGGTTTCGCTCCTGATTGGTCCGGAATCCAAGTGGCTCCAGACGCAGTTCGCGAAGTCGAGTTTCCATCCGCAGGCAAGCCTGCGCATGGACAAGAACAAGAACATGATTGTGGACCTGAAAATCCGCATTACGCCGGATTTCAAGACGTGGCTCCTGGGCGTTTCTCCGAACGTGAAAATCCTGAAGCCGGAATCGCTCAAGGCGGATGTTGTCAAGATGCTCAAGGATGCGCTGGCATCCATGCAGGCAAAGTAAAGATGGAACATAACCTTTCGGACTATACCTTCGAATTCCCGAAGGAACTCATTGCAAGCCGCACGGCGGGCAAGGGCAAGACGCGTATATTGCATTGCCCCAAGGATGGCGGCGAACGCCGCATCATGAAGGCGCCGGAAATCGTGGAACTGTTCCGCCCCGGCGACTGCCTGGTGGTGAACAACACGAAGGTGATTCCCGCGCGCCTGTTCGGGCATACGCTGCACGGCGGAGAGGTGGAGACCCTCCTTGTGCAGTCGCTCATCCCGGCGGAGGACGGCAGCGCCCGCTACGAGGCGCAGGTCCGCCCGGGCAAGGCCTTCAAGATAGGGCGCGAACTTGAGATTGCTGGCGTGAAGGCTGTCGTGGAAGACATTCACGAGGATGGCGCGCGCGTATTGCGCTTTGCGGTAACACCTGTGGAACTCGAGGCGGTGATGAACCGCGAGGGCCACGTACCGCTTCCTCCGTACATAAACCGCCCCGACGATGAGGACGACAAGAAGGCCTACCAGACTATTTTCGCGAAGTATTCGGGTGCCGTTGCCGCCCCTACGGCAAGCCTGCACTTTAGCGAACAGATGCTGGCCGACCTCAAGGCGAAAGGCGTATATGTTGCCGAGGTCACCTTGCACGTAGGGCCGGGCACGTTCCAGAACATTTCGGTCGAGGATTTTACCCAGCACAAGATGCACGGCGAGCATTACGAACTCACGAAGGAAAACGCCGAGATCATCAACAAGGCCAAGCGCGATGGCGGGCGCATTGTTACCGTGGGTACAACGAGCACGCGTGTCGTGGAGACGATTGCCGATGCGAACGGAATCGTGAAGGCGCAGTCGGGCGTGACGCATGCGTTCTTCTATCCGGGCTACCGCTACAAGATTGTGGACGGGCTCCTCACGAACTTCCACTGGCCCAAGAGTTCGCTCATCTTGCTGGTTTCGGCCTTCTATGGGCGTGAAAACACGCTCGCAGCCTATAAGATGGCGGTCGAGAACAAGATGAAGCTGTTCAGTTACGGCGATGGAATGCTAATTTTATAACAGGTCCCGCTCCGGCGGGCGTCTAGAAAAAAGGAAAAGACATGAAGATTGCAGTTATCGGCGGTGCCGGCTACATTGGATCCCACACGACGCGTGAACTTCTTGACCGCGGGCACGAAGTCTGCGTTTTTGACAACCTCAGCAGCGGTCTCGAGCAGAACCTGTTCCCCGAGGCGGGCTTCGTGAAGGGCGACATTCTGCACCCCGAAGAGATAGGCAAGTTCCTGAACGATTTCAAGCCCGAGGGCCTCGTGCACCTGGCCGCCTTCAAGGCCGCCGGCGAGTCGATGATTAACCCCGAAAAGTACAGCGTGAACAACATCACGGGTTCCATCAACATCCTGAACGCTGCCTCCGCTGCCGGCGTGAAGTATTTCGTGTTCTCGAGTTCCGCGGCCACCTACGGCGCCCCGAAGTATCAGCCGGTTGACGAAAAGCACCCGACCGAGCCCGAGAACTACTACGGCTACACGAAACTCGCCATCGAAGGGTTCCTCAAGTGGTACGACCAGCTGCGCGGAATCAAGTTTGCGGCTCTCCGCTATTTTAACGCCGCGGGCTACGATGTGAAGGGCCGCCTTTGCGGGCTCGAGAAGAACCCGGCGAACCTTATCCCGGTGGTGATGGAAGCGATTCTCGGCAAGCGCAAGGAACTGCTCGTGTTCGGTAACGACTACGATACGCCCGATGGCACGGGCGTGCGCGACTACATCCACGTGAACGACCTCGCGATTGGTCACGGGATGGCGTTCGACTACCTGCAGAAGAACAACGAGAGCCTCATCGTGAACCTCGGCGTGCAGCAGGGGAGTTCCGTGCTCGACGTCATCCACATGGCAGAGAAGGTGAGCGGACGCAAGTGCCCGTACCGCATCGTGGAGCGCCGCCCGGGCGACCCGGCATCGCTTGTGGCTAACCCTGCGAAGGCCCTGGAGATTCTTGGCTGGAAGGCGCAGTACAGCGATCTGGAGACGCTCCTTTCCACGACTTGGAAGGCCTATCTCGCCAACGAGAAATAGGCCCTCTTGTCGCCCCCGCGAAAATAAAGGCATCCCCGGCTAGGCCGGGGATGCTTTTTTAAGCGCCGGCTTTTTCCAGCATCCGCTTCGCCTGCTTTGCAAGCAGGTCTTCGGCGTTCATCTCGACAACCTTCTGCAGGCGCTTTATGCCTTCTTCAGGTTCAATCCCGCGGTTTACGCGTATCTCGCCGATGGTGAATAGCGCGCGCCTTGCAATCTTTGCGTCTTTTTCGAGCTTGAGCCCTTTTTCTAGCAGGTAGAGCGCGGCCTCGTAGCACATGCGCGACCTTGCCGCATCGCCCCATTCCAGCCACTGCGTGCTTGGCACATCGATAAACAAATTCGGGCTCACCATGCGTTCGGCAAGCTTTGTCAGGCCCTCGGCATCGAGGGGCTGTTCCTGCAGCATACCTGTCATTGCCTGGCACAGGTTGACCTTCGCCGCATCGTAGTGACCCTTCTGCGCCTCGCTGAACCCGGTATCCATCTGCATGCGCGTTTTGGCGTGGCGTTCTGCGGTAATGTTCCTCTGGGCGGTCTGCTTCATGCGGTGTTCCAGTGCTTCCTTGCGCAATTCCGAGAAACTCTTCCTGCGCTTGGGCATCTTGATGCCGGCGAGTGCGCCCAGGCCGAACATGGGGATAGATGCGACAGCCGTTGCGGTAAATATTCCCGTGTTCACGAACATGTTCACGATGGCATCGAGCAACATGCCCATCACGGCTATCCCGCGCACAACTGCGGACACGTCGTCCTTGTTGTGGTCGAACGCTGTGGCACCCAGCATAAAGGCAAGCGCGATACTTGCGCCCATGTAGCGTTCCACGTATGCGTGGCTAAAGAGGCTTGTCTCGGTGAATACTCCGACAATCAGGCCGCCGCCAACGGCGAGTAGCAAGAAGAACCCTGCGGTAATGGGGACGCCCCAGCGCTCGCACATAATCACGTAGGCGAAAAGGAACAGTAGCGCAAAAAGCAGGTAGCTCGCAAGACTCGGGAACAGCAGCCAGCTTGTGGTGAGGCGCTCAATTTCACCGTCCTTGGGTACGTACGCCATGTTGTAGCGCAAGAACTTGTCGGTGTAGTTCTTGATGTACTTGTAGCATTCGCGTTCGAATTCCTTTTCGGTGGGGTATTTTCCGTGCTCGCGGGTGTACTTTTCCTTCCCGCCGCCGATTTCCCACCACTCGCGGAATTCTGTCCTCATGGCCTTCTTGCGTTCGTCTATATCGAAGGTCTTGCCCGCCGAGAGTATGCGGTCGCGGTACTGCACGAACTCCTGCATCTTTGTCTTTTCGTCATCGGTAAGCCCCACAGTACGGAACTGTGCGGCGCCTTCCTCGGCCCACCATTTCTCGAAGGATTTCTCGATGTTGCTCTCGAGTTCCTTCTGACTCATCATGGGCGAAAGCGCCGTTACGGCATTGAATATGCCAATGCCGAACACCACTGCGAACGCAATGTAGTGGTGCACGCGTAGTCGCGTGAAGAACTTCTTGCAATCCCTGACAAACTTGTCCATATTACCGTTTCCCGTATTCACCAAGTTGATTCCACAAAAAGTCAGTATTCACGTCGCGGTAGCCCTGCGCATTCACCTGCTCGCGGAGCTTGTGGGCTATGTCAAAAAGGTTCGGACAGCTCTGCATGCGCTCGAAACTATCGAACAGGGTGAGGCTATCGATCCATTGAGCGAGTTCAGGGAACCGCTTGTCGTCAAAGCGGTTCTCGCGGCCAGTCTTGAGGTATTCAAGGTAGCGGTCCGTAATCTTGTGGCCGTCCTCGACAAAGATGTCCATCGCCTTCGGGAACAGCTTGTAGCCCGTGAGGAACTCGTGCACGATGATGCCGAAGCTGAAGTAGTCGACGGAGTAGGAGAGGTTCTCTCCCATGATGGCCTGCTCGGGCGCGCTGTAGCACGGCGTGAGCTGCCCGCCGTACTCGTTCACTGTTTCGCGGAGTTTTGCCTGTGCGTAGCCGAAGTCGCAGATGAGGATTTTGTGGTTGTTCTTGTGCAGCGGGTTCTGGCACAGGAGCAGGTTCTTTGGCTTCAGGTCCTTGTGCACCACCTGGTAGTAGTGCAGCTGGCTAATCGTATTCGCGAGGTAGGCAATCTGAGCTACGCGCTTCAGGACTTCGTCGTCGGAGAGATTCGTGTCAAACAGGCGGTCGAGCGAACAGCCCTTGATGAATTCCATCTTCAGGTACGGGTGCCTTCCGGCAATGCCGCCGCCGTAACTCTGCACCACGCCCTCGATGTTTGTTGCGCGTATCAGGTTGTTGATGCGGATTTCGTCCTGGAAAGCGCTCAGGAGCATGTTCAGGCGGTGGAGCCTGTTCTTGCCCGGGGCGGCCCAGTACTTGCATATCTTCACCACGATTTCGCGTTGTGCGTAATGGCGTTCGTCGTTCGGGTGCTCTATCCAGAAGTTCGCACGGTAGAGATTGTTCGTGCCCTCGAGCGTCACGGGTTCGATAAGTTCAATCCGTTCCATCGCGCCACTATGCAAAAACTCCGGATTCTGGTCGAACCACCTCTGGTATTCCTCCATCGTGTACTGCGGGCGCAGTGCGAGGTTGCGGGAAATACGGTCGAGCGATTCAGCAAGAATGTTCCGGAGCATCATAGTCAAGCCTCATTTAAGCGGCCCAAATATAGGTTATTTCTTCTTGATCTCGCGGTTCCAGGTGAGGAGTGTCCATTCCTCTTCCTGCTTGTCGAGCACGCCCGTAATGAAGTCGTAAGCTTCGTCCACGGTGTCGCAGAACTTGAAGAGTTTCAGGTCTTCCGGGTTGATCATTCCGGTCTCGGCGAAGTACTCCCAGTTCACCGCCTTCTTCCAGAACTTGGAATCGAAAATCACGACCGGCAGCTGCTGCGCGTACTTGTCGGTCTGGATAAGCGTGAGCATCTCGAACATCTCGTCGAGCGTGCCGAAGCCGCCGGGGAACACCACGAGTGCGCGCGCCTTCTTCAGGAACCAGTACTTGCGGATAAAGAAGTAGCGGAACTGCAGGTTGAGCGCATCGTCGAGGTAGGGGTTCGGGTGCTGCTCGAACGGGAGCTTGATGTTGAGGCCGATGGAGGGCGTGCCCACGTCGGTTGCACCGCGGTTGCCTGCTTCCATGATGCCCGGACCGCCGCCCGTCATGATGGCGTAGCCCTGGTGGCGCTTGTTGGCCCACTTGCCGAGTTTCTGCCCGAGTTCACGGGCGGCGTTGTACGATTCCGCCACCTTCTCGAGCTTGGCGAGGCGGGCGAGTTCCTTCTTGTCCTTGCAGCCCTTGCGGCGCTTCTTGATTTCGTCAGGCGGGAGTGTGCGTGCCGAGCCAAAGAAGACGATGGAGTTCTTGATTTCTTCCTGTTCAAAGACTTGTTGGGGCTCGTAAAATTCCGAAAGGATGCGGAGCGGGCGGCCTGCGTCGCTCTCCATGAATTCCTTGTTCAAATATGCCATCTGCCCCGGAGCGGGGTGGAGTACCTTTTTCTTCGCCATAAACGGTTCCTTTTTTGCGGTTTTCTATAATATATGTTGCAAAATACGAAATTGAACTAAATTTTTTCAGAAATTTCACATATTTCCCGAAAAAACTTTATATTTAGGCTATGCTAGTAAAGATTTGGACAGACAGCTTTATTATCACGGGCGAGATCGACACACTCCGTGACGAACGCCTTACCGACTATATCCGCGAGAACAAGGACTTCATCGCGGTGACCCAGGTGAAGGTCAGTGACAGGAACGACAAGGACCTGTTCCGTACGCACTTCCTCAACGTGAGCACCCGCCACATCGAGATTATCCTACCCGCAGAGTAACGTCATCCTGGACACAACGTGTCCGGGCGGACAGCACTTAGCAACTTGTTGCTTAGTGCGCATGGCCACCAAGGTGGGACCCATACTATCGGATGATGACAACCGCATACAAAAGAAGCCGCCCCGATTGGAGCGGCTTGAATTTTTGCTTTCTCGCTAGAGATTACATGAAGAACCAGTGGAGGAGGACTTCGGTCTTGAAGCCCACATCCAGACGGGAGTCTTCGGCCGCGGCGGTTTCTTCGTCATAGTAGTCGAACCCGAGGCCGACCTTGCCGGTGAGGTAGAGGTTGGCGACCAGGTTGGCACGGAAACCGACCAGGACGTTGATGGTCAACTGCATGTCGTCTTCACCCCAGTGGGTGTAGATGAGTTCGCCACCGGCCGTGATGGGCAGAAGCATCTGGGCGACAACCATGTCGAAGCCCACGCCGAGGCTGAGCTGCGTGTAGTCATCGCCTTGATCGAATTCGGCAGAGGGATTCTTTGTCTCGTGGGTGGTTTCGCCATGGTGGTAAAGACCGAGAATCACGGAGAGTTCCATGTTCGGGGCGAACCTGATGGTCACATAGAATCTTTCGAGGCCACCACCGGTAATGGCGTTGGCCAGGTCAATGCCGAGGCCGAGGAAGCCTGCGCCGGACTGGGCAGGGGCTGCTGCCGGAGCACTGCTTTGCGATGCTGCGGGTGCCGGAGCGGGGGCTGCTACCGCCGGGGCTTCGTCTTCGTATTCATCATCGTCATCGTCCTGAGCGTAGCCGTAGCTGCAGAGGGCCATGGCGGTAAGGGCTGCAAGGAAAATCTTTTTCATTTACCATACTCCTTTGTGGGTTTAACTTGTTACTTGAAATATAAACTATATCGATGTATATGTTTGTTAATAATCACCATTCCATGCTGATTTTCGCGATAAGGAACCGCCTGGATACCTCGTCGAGCTTGGCGGGGTCGATTTCGAACCCGAGGAGGCCCGCGTAGATTACGAACGGGCTCGCCGTGCAGCCCTGGTCGTTGCACTTTACTTTCACGAAAAGGGCTCCATCTACATCTTCGATGCCGAGAACGTGTTCGTTCAGGTCGATTTCCTGCCCGCGGTGGTTCTTCACGACGGGGAGCGTCTTGGCGTTGAACCGCTCCATCAGGTCGGCGGGAATGCTTTCGGGCGTGTGACGGTACACCATCGCCTTCGGGAAGTGCTTGCTGAGCTTTTCCCTGAGAGGTTCGATGTTCACGATTTCCATGCCCCGCGGGAACGGTGCGCTCAGCTGTGCCATGAGTGCGGGCAGGTTCTCGGGTGAAATGTCAAGCTTTTGCAGCAGGTCCACGCTGATGATTTCACAGTACGTCTCGAGCCCGAGGGGGAGGGCGCCCATGTTCGAAATGCGCGGCTTGGGGCTGAAGCCTTCGCTGAACTTCACCGGGATGCCTGCGCACAGGAACGTACGCTCAAAGAAACTGAGCATGTTCTGGTGGGGCAGGAATCGGCTGAGGCCGGTCTTCTTGAAGGTAATCTTGTAGCTGAAACTTTCCGTCTTCTTGGGGCGGCGTTCCGCGACAAGCTTCTTGATTTCTTCGGGAGTACGGCTCGGCGCCTTGTGGCGCACCGGGTCGTTGGCGAGCTTGATTTCGGCGCCGAACCCGGGGATGCCGCACTTCTGGCAGTCGCCCCACTTGCAGTTGGGCACGGGCTCGCTGTTCGGGTCAAACGCCTTCTCCCACTCGCGGCGCAGGTACTGCTTGGTGGTGCCCGCATGGATGAAGTCCCACGGGAACACCTCGTCCTTCTCGCGTTCGCGGTACACCCAGGATGTGTCGTAGCCTGTCTTCTGCCACACGGCTTCCCACTTGGCGAAGTCGAACCGGTAGCTATCGCTCTCGAAGATGATGCCCTGCTTGTAGGCTTCGTAGATTACGGGCCCGAGGCTGCGGTCGCCGCGGCTGTAGATGGCCTCGAGGAAGCTCGTTTCCCAGCTGGCCCAATTGATCTTCACGTTCGGGTGCTTGAAGAACTTCTCGCGCACGTAGCGGATGTGCTTGAGGGCAGTCTCCTTGTCCATGAACGGCGCCCACTGGAGGCCCGTGAACGATTTCGGAATCAGGATGCCGATGCTGACTGCAATCTGGATGCCGCGGTTGTACTTGCGCCCGATTTTCACGAGGTTGAAGATGAGGTCGCAGAATGCCTGCATGTCGGCCTCGTTCTCGGTCGGGAATCCAATCATTGTGTACAACTTAATCTTGTTGAACCCGCTGCTGAACGCATGCTCGGCGGCATCGTACATGTCCTGGTCGCTGATGGTCTTGTTGATCATCTTGCGGATGCGCTCGGAGCCTGTCTCGGGGGCGAACGTGGCGCTGCGGCCACCCTTGAGGGCTGCAATCTTGCCGGCGAGCGTTTGCCCGAAACTGTTCACGCGGATGCTCGGGAGGCTCACGTCGACGGTATCGAAGAACGGGTCGTCGATGATACTGTCGGTGAGAGCCTCGACCGGCTTGTAGTCGGCGGTAGAAAGCGAAAGTAACCCGAGTTCGCGTTCGCCGGTGGCGCGGATGCCCGCTTTCGCGATGTCGAGGACATCGTCCGGGTTGAGTTCGCGGCACGGGCGGTACCAGATGCCTGCCTGGCAAAAGCGGCAACCCTGCGCACAGCCGCGCATGACTTCTACGCTGAAGCGGTTGTGCACCAGCTGCATATTTGCGATGAGATTCTTGACCGGGTAGTCCCTGGGGTCCATGACCGGGATGAACAGGCGGCGAACCCCGTTCGTGGTGGCGTAGGCGCCGGTGGCGGGTTCCGCCGGCACAATCGCGCCGAATTCGTTCTTGACTACCGGGCGCAGGCTCGGTACGTACACGCCGTCAATCTTGGATAAATTCTTGAGTATTTCGGCGCGACTCCGGCCCGCCTTGCGGCCTTCGCCTACGCACCGCAGAAAGTCAATCATGACTTTCTCCCCGTCGCCTATCATGAACGCGTCGAAAAAGTCGGCGACGGGCTCGGGGTTCGCCATCGAGGGCCCGCCGGCAACGACGATGGGGTCACTTTCCTGTCTATCCTTCTGCCATACGGGAATGCGGGCCATGTCCAGCACGTAGGGCACGTTCGTAAAGTTGAGCTCCGTCTGGAGAGTCATGCCCACCACCTCGAAATCGCGCACCGGCGTGTAGGTCGCGTAGCTGTACAGCGGGATGTCGTACTTCTTCATCTCCGCGGCCATGTCGTCCCACGGCGCGAACGAGACTTCGCACAGCAGGTCGCTCTCGCGGTTGATTACATGGTACAGAATGCGGATGCCGTTGTTGCTCATACCGATTTCGTAGGTGTCCGGGAACACGAACGCCATGCGGGCGAGCATCTGGCTGTGGTCCTTCACCACGCTGTTCGCCTCGCCGCCCATGTAGCGGGCAGGGCTTTCGACAGCAGGCAGCGCAAGGGCAATCTTTTCGAGGATAGTCATTGTTACAAATCTAGAAAAATGGGCCCCACGGTCCCTCCCGCAAACAGTTCTTACATGAATGTTAGGATGGAGAAATAAGGACCAATGTGGCCTTTTTCTAAAGAAAAAGCCCTACATTGCCAAAAATTTTCTTTTATTCGTGAAATATTCCGTTTACTTTTTGATAAATTTAAGGCATGAGCTTCTTTTCCTATTTCCTTTGCCTGGTCTTTTTTATCGGTGGTGTCGTTGGCGCCTATTTCATTCCCGAAAAGAGCCTGGCCCTGCACCTGAAATTCGTCATGATTGGTGCCTGGGGTGCGGTCCTCGGCCTCCTGTACTACAGCCACTGCAAGCGCAAGTTCACCGAAGCCGAAGCGAACTTTACCGAAGCCCTTAACGAGAGCCGCAACGCCTCCCCGAAAACCGAGTATGTGCCTGTTGTCCCGTCGCTGAGTGACGAACCGCAACCGTTCGAGAATAATGCCCCCGCGAAGAAGAAGCCCTTTGACAGCATCCTCCCTCCCGAGGCAATCCCGGCGGCCGAGGCCCTCAAGCAGCAGGTGAACGTGGTGCAGCACGCTTTCCCGCTCGATGCCTGGAACACATTCTGCAAGCAGATCCTCAAGAACAGGCCTTTCCCCGACGTGGTGGAGGCCCTCGAAAAGTCGCTCCCCGAACTTTTCCCGAACGGTGCCGGCATCCTCTATATGTATGGCGGCGTCCAGACCGAACTCCACAAGATTCTTTCGTTCGGCGATTACGTTATCAGTGATGACGTGATTATGCCGGGTGAATGCGCGAGCTACAACGTGGGCGATGTCGTGGTGAGCGACTACACTTCCGGTGAATTTACGGGCGGTTGCACCCACCTGCACCATCACCCGCAGGGTGTTTCCTTCTGCGCTCCGATTGAAGGCCTCGAAGAACACTTCGGCATCCTCTCGGTCCAGGTGGACAAGTTCCCCGAGGGCGATTCGCTCGAGTTCTGGAAGGCGAAGGTGAGCATTGTTGCCGCGACCTTCGGGCTCTACGTGGCAAACCAGAATCTGAATTTGCGGTTCCAGCAGCACAGCATCCGCGATAGCCTTACCGGGCTGTTCAACAGACGCTACATGGAAGAATCCCTGCGCCGCGAGGTGGCTGCCGCAAACCGCCATGCGACCCCCATAGGGATCATCATGATCTACCCGGATTCGGCAGAAACTATCAAGGCAGAAAAGGGCAACCACGCTCTCGAGCAGTTGCTCTGGGAACTGGGCCAGCGCCTGCCCGGGTTCATCCGTACCGAGGATATCCCCTGCAGGTTCGATGGAAACGTGCTGTGCGTGATTCTGCCCGGCGCCGATAGCAAGATTACGCTTGAACGTGCCGAGCGTATCCGTAACGAGATTTCGCAGTTGCAGATTTCTTACGGCGACGGAATTCTCGCGACCAAGCTGAGCCTTGGCGTAGCCGTGATGCCCGACCATGCGATTGACGAGGGGACCCTCATCTATAACGCGCAGGTGGCGCTCAAGGCGGCACTCGAGAACGGCGGTGACAGGGCCGTTTCGTTCGGCGCCCTCCGCATGTAAATCCCTAAAAATCGAGACTATAAAACCAAAACACCCCGACCGAGGCCGGGGTGTTCTTTGGGGTTAGGAGGAGAACAAAGAGTTCTTGACCATAAAATAGTAAAAAAATGGGGGTGTGAACACCTTTTTTGCGTTTTTTGCGAAAAAAGTGTAGAGAACTTCACATCACGCCGGAAAACCGGGGCGATGTTTCCCAATTTTCAAAATACGGCTTTTTTCGGCAATTTGTCTGGGAAAAATGTGCCGCCTTTTTCTAAATTATACGGCGTATGAAGAAGTTTATTGCTCCAGTTGTCTTGTTTATTGTGGCAGCAGGGCTTGGCGCCTATTTGCTCCTGGATTTTTCCGCGGTTAAGTCGTCTTTTGATGCGGAAGCCTACCTGGAAGCCCGCAGCAGGATCGATTCCCTGCAGGTTGCGCTGTTCGAGGCGCAGGGAAACCCCGACCTGCAACTTTCTATCCGTACCGAACTGGAACAGTCTTGGGAATCTCTCAGTGATCTGAGGACGGCACCCGTGCCCGTTGCGGCAGAGAACCCGCTGGGAGTTTCGAGCGAGACCATGCTCTGGATTGCGGGTGGCGCTGCTGCGATTATCCTTTGCGTTATTTTGCTGTTTGCTGTGCTCGCCCACAGGAAGAAGGTCCTGACCATGAAGATGGAGGCCATAAAGGCGGCAGAGGAACAGCGCTTCAAGGAGCCCAAGGGCGGTCTTGATGACGAGACGATTGCGCGCCCGCGCCCGCAGAAGCGTTCGATCATCGACGAAGTTTCGGAATATGCCGAGCGTGAAAAGCAGCAGGAACTGCCCAAGATGGCGTTCGAAGACGAGAACGGCGTGCCCGAGAACAAGATCATGACGACCGACCTCGATGCACCGCGCCCGCAGCTCAGGCCTACGGCGAAGGAACGCATTACCTCGGCCATGCAGTCGCTTTCCGATGTGCTCCGCTCTCCGCGCGGCGTGACACGCGATCGCACCATGAAGATTCGTGCGCAGAGCCACAACATGACGGGCGACCCGAGCCTGCAGGCGAAATCGCCCCTCAAGACTAGCAGGTTCGACCGCGAACTCACCGAAAAGACGAAGATTATGCAGATGTCCCGCCGCGGGTTCCCTGCATCCGCAATCGCCTCGCAGTTGAAGATCCCGCAGGATCAGGTCGAGGCTGTTATCAAGGAATCCCTAGAATCGGGGAACTAGATGCGTTACCGCTTCCGCTGTGAATACCTGGGAAGCGCCTTCTATGGCTGGCAAGAACAGAACTGTGCGGGCGAGACCCGCTTTGTTACGGTGCAGTCTACGCTTGAAGAAGCCCTGACTACGGTCTTGCGTGCGCGCATCCGCGTGGTGGGCTCCGGCCGTACGGATACGGGCGTGCATGCCCGCGGGCAGTGCGTCCACTTTGATTTCGACGGTGAACTTGAACCATCGAAGGTTGTGCGTTCGGTGAACGGCCTTACCAAGAGGCTTATCCGCATTCGTGACCTCGAGGCGTGCTCGAGCGAGTTCCATTCCCGCTACGATGCGCTTTCGCGCTACTACCAGTACACCATCTTCACCAGGCCCGTCGCCCTGATGCGCGACTTTGGCTGGGAGTGCGGTAGCCTGAATCTTAATTTGGATGTAATGGAGCGCGAGGCGCAATCATTTTTGGGTGAACACGACTTTATCGACTTCTGCATTCCCCGTAACGACGGCAAGTCCACGCTGTGCACGCTGACGGAGTTCCGTCTGGAACGCCTGAATGACTGGAGCTGCATGTTCCATATCAAGGGGAACCGATTCCTGCACCGCCAGGTGCGCGCGATGGTCGGCACGCTGTTCGACATCGGCCGCGGGCGTTACCCCGAGGGCACCATCAAGAGTATCTTCGAAAAGACGTTCAAGGGAGAACGCACCTGGGCACCGCCGCAGGGGCTTGTTCTTCAGGATGTCGAGTACAAGGATTACTAGAATCCGGTTTCTGTTTTTTACGAAACGCGGCGGATAATCTCGAGCATTTCCTTCACGGCACGTTCAAGGCCCACGAGCGCGGCCCTGGCCACGATGCTGTGCCCGATATTGAGTTCCTCGATGCCTTCGATGGCGGCAATCGCTTCCACGTTCCTGTAGTTGAGTCCGTGACCCGCGAGCACGCGAAGGCCGTACTTCTTTGCAAGGACGGTCATGTCCTGGATGGCAGAAATTTCGCGGTTCACTTCCTGGATGCTGCCGAGGTCGCATGCCGAGGCGTACCTTGCGGTGCTGAACTCCACGAAGTCTGCACCGACCTTCTTCGAAGCCTTCACCTGTTCGGTTTCGGGGTCGATGAAGATGCAGGTGGCAATGTCGTTGTTCTTGAGGGTCATCACGATCTTTGCAATCTCGTCAATCTTTGCGGCAACGTTCATGCCCGCTTCGGTCGTGATTTCCTGGCTGTTTTCCGGCACGAGCGTCACCATGTCGGGCTGCACGTTGATGGCGAACTGCACCATCTCGGGGTTGGTCGAAATCTGAAGGTCGAGTTTCGTGGAAACCGTACCGCGGAGGAGTTTCAAGTCGCGGTCCTGGATGTGACGCTTGTCTTCGCGCAGGTGGGCAACAATGCCGTTGCATCCGGCGAGTTCGGCAATAATCGCTGCGGCAACCGGATCCGGTTCGCGGATCTTGCGTGCTTCACGGATAGTGGCGATATGGTCTACGTTGACACCCAGTTTTACGGTCATGGAAACTACTCCTTGTTGGTGTTCATAAAGGTAGATAAATTTATGAGCGTGGTGCCCTGAGCGGCAGTTTTTTCTTTCATTGTCTTGACTTTCTGTACGCTTTCTAGGGTTAGCGGTAGTATAATGGCGCTCATGCCGCTCCTTGCCGCTCCGCGGAGTTTCTTGTGCACGTAGTCGTCGATGCTGCTGTTGTCGGGGTTGTATGACGTGAGGATCTTGCAGTTCATGCCGATTTCGGAACAGATTTCCATAACCTTCGACTTCTTGTTGAACGAAAGGTCGGCGAACCACAGGTTGTTCGCTTTTGATGCGTTGAGTACCGCCTGCAATAGGGGCTTGTGCTCGACGGCCTTTTCGGCGAATCGCGTGGCGATTCCGCTTGCCGAAGGTACGAGAGTCTTTGCGTTTGCGATGATTTCGGAAATCTGGTCTTCCGTGAGGTAGCTACGGATGGGACGCATGTCCTTGTGTCGGCTGTCGAGGCTGCTGGATTCCATAAGGAGCCAGAGGACAAGTTCCTTGTTCTTTATCCTATCCAGGTCGGGGTAGAATCCCTCTGGCATGTCAAATGGCGTAATGAGCAGGTCGTAGGGGTAGTCAAGCGAGTTGAGCGCCGTGATGAGTTCGGGCATGAGCCTTTTTTGCTGGAAGGCTGCTCCGGTAACCTGGAACGAGACGGAAAGGTAAGACGCATTATCGCGGAAAACGTTGCGCGAAATTTGCAGGTTTATGCGGAGTGTGTCGCCATCGGGGGAGAGCGCGTCCAGGTTTGCAGACTGGAACGCGTCGTTGTCGTTGAAAAGTTCCTCCATGTAGAGGACCTTCCCATTGTTCTTGTCGATGAACCGTTTAGCCTGCAACAGGTAGCGGATAATCGTGGTACCGTTCCCGAGCGTCCACACGTCGCGCTTTTTACGGCGGGAATACTGGGCCTGGATAACGCCGATGTCCGCCTTCATGCGGTCAATAAACGGTGTGGTATCCTGTACGGCGGTCGTCGTGTCAGCAACTTCTTCTGCTGGGGTTCCGTTACTTGCCCACAAGCTCTCGATATCGCTCTTGGGGAGCAGGTATGCCGCTGTGGCAAGTATCCCGAGAACAATAAAGATGGCGATTATGTGCTTTGCGTTTTTCATCCCCTCCAAATATAATTATATTGCGGGCATGCCAATCCTCTTTGCTATCGTCGGAGCCACGGGAATAGGGAAGTCGCGCCTTTCGCTCGACCTTGCCAGGCATTACAATGCCGAGATCATTGGTGTCGATTCCCGCCAGATATACAGGGGCTTTGCGATAGGGACGGCGCAGCCTTCGCGTGCAGAAATGGAGCAGGTAAATCACCATATGGTTGACTTCCTTGACCCGGAAAAAACTTTTTCGGCGGGCGAGTTCTGCAGGACTGTGCGCGAACTGCTGGATGGCAATCCCGGCAAGAACTACATTGCAGTGGGCGGTACCGGGCTATACCTTCAGTCGTTGATGCTCGGACTGCCTAGAATTCCGCAGATAGAGCCGGGTGTGCGTGCGAACCTCGAGAAAAAATCTGTTAGCGAAGGTCTTGATAGTTTATTCAAAATTGCGCTACAGGTGGACCCGGAAGCGATGGAAGGTGTTGAGCCTGAGAATGCCCAGCGCATCATCCGCATACTGGAAGTGTGGCAGGCTACGGGTCGCAAGCTTTCGGACTGGCAGAAGGAGCGCGAGGGCGGTATCGGGCAGATTCCCGTATTCTGGCTGCAGCGCTCCCGCGAGAATCTGTATGAGCGCATCAACAGGCGCGTGGACAAGATGATGGCGGACGGCTGGCTCGAAGAGGTGCACCATCTCGCAAAAAGTGTGCCGCTTGACGCTCCCGCATGGCAGAGCCTCGGGTACCGCGAACTCCTGCATGCGGGCTCTCCCGAGCAGGTCGCACAGGTAGTCGACGAAGTCAAGCGCAAGACCCGCAACTACGCGAAGCGGCAAATCACGTGGTTCCGCTGGCAGATACCCTCTGTCGCCGTGGATTTGGAAACCCTCGCAAACCCGTACGAGTTTATCGTAGGCCAGATTTAGTATATTTGCTCCAAATAACTGGAGTATCTATGAAGAATATCGTCATTACCGGCGGTGCTGGCTTTATTGGTAGCCATGTCGTGCGCCTGTTCGTGAACAAGTACCCGGAATACAAGATTATCAACCTCGATAAGCTTACCTATGCGGGCAACCTCGCGAACTTGAAGGACATTGAGGGCAAGCCGAACTACAAGTTCGTGAAGATGGACATCTGCGATTTTGACGCCTTCTACAAGCTCATGCAGGACGAGAAGATTGACGGTATTATCCACCTGGCCGCCGAAAGCCACGTGGACCGTTCCATCAAGGACCCGTTCACCTTTGCGAAGACGAACGTGATGGGTACTTTGAGTCTCCTCCAGGCTGCGAAGCTCTATTGGGAATCCTTGCCCGAAAAGTACGAAGGCAAGCGCTTCTATCACATCTCCACCGATGAAGTCTACGGTGCGCTTAAGATGAACCACCCGGAAGGCATCACGCCCCCGTTCACCACGACGGCATCGAGTTCTGAGCATCACCTGGCCTACGGCGACGACTTCTTCTACGAGACAACGAAGTACACGCCGCATTCTCCGTATTCCGCTAGCAAGGCGGGCTCCGACCACTTTGTTCGCGCCTTCCACGACACCTACGGAATGCCGACGATTGTCACGAACTGCAGCAACAACTATGGTCCGTACCAGTTCCCCGAAAAGCTGATTCCGCTGTTTATCAACAACATCCGCCACAAGAAGCCTCTCCCGGTCTACGGTAAGGGCGAGAACGTGCGTGACTGGCTCTTCGTGGAAGACCACGCTCGCGCCATCGACGTGATTTTCCATAACGGCAAAATTGCCGAGACGTACAACATCGGCGGTTTCAACGAATGGAAGAACATCGACATCATCAAGGTCGTCATCAAGACGGTGGATAAGCTGCTCGGTCGTGCGGAAGGCGAAGACCTGAACCTCATCACCTACGTGACCGACCGCCTGGGTCATGACGCCCGCTACGCCATCGACTCCACCAAGCTCCAGAAGGAACTGGGCTGGGAACCGTCCCTGCAGTTCGAGGAAGGCATCGAGAAGACGGTGCGCTGGTACCTCGACAACCAGGAATGGCTCGACAACATCACGAGCGGCGACTACGAGAAGTATTACGAGACGATGTACAAGAACAGGTAATTGAAAAATGGGTAAGTTCAATTTTATCAAGACGTCCATAGAGGGCGTAACCATCGTGGAGCCGACGGTCTTTGGCGACCAGCGCGGCTACTTTATGGAGACCTACAACAAGGGCGAGTTCGATGCTGCCGGCCTTAACGTGACCTTCGTGCAGGATAATGAATCTAGGAGTAAGAAGGGCGTACTCCGTGGCCTGCACTTCCAGAAAAAGAACCCGCAGGGCAAGCTTGTTCGCGTGATTGAGGGTGAAGTCTTTGACGTGGCGGTGGACCTCCGCAAGGGTAGCCCGACGTTTGGCAAGTGGGAAGGCGTCGTGCTTTCTGCAGAAAAGAAAAACCAGCTCTACATTCCCGAAGGCTTTGCCCATGGTTTTGTTGTGCTCAGTGAGACGGCGACATTTGTTTACAAGTGCACCCGCCTGTACGACCCGAAGGACGAGGGCGGCCTCATGTGGAACGACCCGGCGATTGGCATCAAGTGGCCTGTGGGCAACGGATTCGAACCGCTCCTTTCCGAAAAGGACACGAAGAACCCGCTCCTGAAGGACCTCGGCTTCGCATTTGAACTAGACTGATGACCATTGACTAGGGCTCAATTTTCTATTTTAAGTAGCAATGAAGAATATTCTTGTCGTTTGTACAGGTAACATTTGCCGCAGTCCCACGGGAGAGTACCTCCTGAAGAAGGAACTGGGCGAGGGCTTTAATGTGATGAGTGCCGGGCTTGGAGCCCTGGTGGACCATCCTGCCCACGAAATCAGCCAGAAAATTGCCATGCAGCACGGGATTGACATGAGTGCTCACCGTGCCCGCCAGATAAATTTGGACATTCTCAAGTGGGCCGACCTGGTCCTCGTGATGGAAAATGGCCACAAGGCGGAACTCCTGCGCCGTTATCCGGAACTCGGGGACAAGGTGCATCGTTATGGCGAGGCGCAGCAGGTCGATATTCCCGACCCGTACCGCCGTCCCGAAAACGCGTTTGTTCTGGCATGGAATTTTATTTCGAAACTTACGCCCTATTGGGTTGAAAAAATCAAACAGAGCGAGGCTCAATAATGAAAAAGTTGAATCTTGTGCTTGCCGGTGTGGCACTCGTCTTGGGAGGCTGTTCGCTTGGCCCCCATATGCGAATGACCGTCCCGGAAGGTGATGCGGAAGGCTCCGCGGAATACAACGGCATCAAGGTGGTTGTCCACTCTATCGAAAAAGGCGATTTTGGCACGGGCACGACTGCTGCTGGTGATTCTGCGAAGTCGGATTTCGGCGACCTTGCCGAACTGATTGTGGATTCCCTGCCGAGTCTTGAATACCGTATCGGTCCTCTGGACATGGTCCAGGTGGTTGTTTGGGAACACCCGGAGCTTACCTCCCCGATGGGCCAGTACCAGCCCGCGGGCCAGCGTGTTACGACCGACGGCACCTTGTTCTACCCGTATGCGGGCGTGATTCAGGCTGCAGGCCTTACCGCCCAGGAACTCCGTACTGAAATCACGAAGCGTCTTTCTGACAAGATCTTGAACGATCCGCAGGTCGATGTGCGCGTGACGGGTTACAACAGCCTCAAGGCGTTTGTTTCCGGTGCGGTGAACAGGCCGGGTTATATTGCGTTCAATGAACTGCCGATGACCATTCCGTCTGCTATTGCAAGCGTAGGTGGCTTTGCCGAAGAGGCGGACCCCTCCGGAATGCAGCTTCGCCGTGGCGACAAGGTGTACAATATCAACTACCTCGATGCATTCAAGGCGAACCTCCCGCTCGACAAGATACTCCTCAAGCCCGATGACCAGATTTTTATTCCGGCGCTCACCGAAACGCAGAAGGAAAACCGCGTGTACGTGATGGGTGAAGTGGCAAGGACCGGTGCCGTGAACGTGAACCAGGGCAAGCTTTCTCTTGTCGAAGCTTTGGCTGCTGCCGGCGGTCTGAACACGGGTAGTGCTTCGTCTCGCTTAATCTATGTCATCCGCAATACTTCGGACAAGCAGATCGATGTGTATCATCTGAATGCGAAGAACGCGATGGCGCTTGCGATGGCAGAACGCTTTAACCTGAACTCGCGCGACGTTGTCTACGTGGACGCTTCCGATCTCGCAACATGGAACCGTATCATGAACCTGATCGTACCGAGCTCCGCATTCATCAACAATGGTGCTAGCGCAGTACGTAATATTGAGCTGATTGAACTCAACGGCTGGTAATAGATATGATTAACCTGATTCTCTGTGGTGGTTCGGGCACGCGCCTTTGGCCCGTGAGCCGTTCCCTGATGCCCAAGCAGTTTGCTCCGCTCTTTGACGGGCAGTCCCTGTTCCGCAAGACGGTCGTCACGAACGCCGCCGTCTGCGAGTCGCAGTTTATTGTCTCCAACGCCGACCAGTTCTTCCTCGCGAAGGACCAGCTCGAGATGGAAGGCATGAACGGCAGCAAGTTCCTGCTGGAACCCGTGGGCCGCAATACCGCGCCCGCGATTGCGCTCGCCTGCCTTACCATGGATCCCGAGACCATCGTGCTCGTTTCCCCGTCGGACCACGTGATCCGCAAGAAGGACGAGTACAAGAAGGTGCTCCTCCGTGCGCAGGAACTCGCCGAGGCGGGTAACCTGGTGACGTTTGGCATCACGCCGACCAGTCCCGAGACCGGCTACGGCTACATCGAGGCCGATGGCGAGAACGTGAAGCGCTTCGTGGAGAAGCCCGACCTCGCGACTGCCGAGAAGTACCTGCTCGCAGGCAACTTCTACTGGAACAGCGGCATCTTCTGCTTCAAGGCGAAGACCTTCCTCGCGGAACTCGGCAAGTACTCCCCGGAGATGCTCGCTGCCGCACAGAAGGCGCTCACCAACGCGACCATCGAGGATGGCGAGCCCATCCGCATCGACCGCGACGACATGCTCGCCATCCCGAGCAACTCCATCGACTATGCCGTGATGGAGAAGTCCAAGAAGGTGAAGGTCGTGCCGAGCGACATCGGCTGGAGCGACCTCGGAAGCTTTGATAGTTTGTATGGGGAATACCCGCACGACGAGAACGGCAACAACGTGAACCCGCGCCACATCGCGGTGGGCTCGAAGAACTCCCTCGTGATGGGTAGCCAGCGCGCCATCGCTACGATCGACCTCGACAAGATGCTCATCGTCGACACTCCGGACGCACTCCTCGTGGCCCCGCTCAGCAGCAGCCAGAAGGTGAAGAAGGTTGTGGAAGAGCTCAAGCAGCGCGGCTCCGACCTCATCAACGTGCCGCAGACCGTGAGCCGCCCGTGGGGTACGTACTCCGTGCTCGAATCCACCGAACGCTACAAGATGAAGCGCATCGTGGTGAAGCCGGGCAAGCGCCTCTCCCTGCAGAAGCACCTGCACCGTTCCGAGCACTGGGTCGTGGTGAGCGGTACTGCCACCGTGACTGTCGGTGACAAGGTGTTCCTGGTCCGCCCGAACGAGTCGACCTACATCCCGATGGGCGAGGTACACCGCCTGCAGAACGAAGGCCGCCTCCCGCTCGTGATCGTGGAAGTCCAGGTGGGCGAGTACACCGGCGAGGACGACATCATCCGCGTGGAAGACGATTTCCACCGCTGCAAGTAAAAGACTTCTGTCACCCTGGAGCAGGCGAAGCCTGCGATAGGGTCCATAAAAAGAAAAGCGGGCCTTGCGGTCCGCTTCTTCCATATTGTCACCCTGGAGCGTAGCGATAGGGTCCACGGCACGAAGTGCCGACCTCGCACCTCTTAGAACTGGCTCAGGAATCTCTGGTCGTTGCTCGTCAGCAAACCGATTTCCGGAATCGCGTGGCGCAGCATGGCGATACGGTCGAGACCGAAGCCGAATGCAAAGCCCGTGTACTTCTCGGAATCGATGCCGCAGTTCTTGAACACGTTGGGGTCCACAGAACCGCAACCGCCGATTTCCATCCAGCCGGTTCCCTTGCAGCGACGGCAACCCTTGCCACCGCAGAACACGCAGCTCACGTCCATTTCGGCAGACGGCTCCGTGAACGGGAAGAAGCTCGGGCGGAAA
>CADCGB010000019.1 GCA_902800815.1 Fibrobacter succinogenes | reverse complement strand
CGTTCCATTTCGGGGTTTTCGCGCTGCACGGAGGCAAAGTCGAGAGATTCATTACCGGCACCGTTCTGCACGGAGCTGGCAGCACCGCCACCGAGACCGATGAGCATTGCCGGACCGCCGAGCACAATCAGGTGGTCACCCGGATCGATGTGGCCCTTCTCGATGTGCTGGTGCTTGATGTTGCCGAGACCACCAGCCAACATAATCGGCTTGTGGTAACCGCGGACTTCCTTGCCGTTCTGGGCATCAACTTCCTGTTCAAAAGTGCGGAAGTAACCGAGGATGTTCGGACGGCCGTATTCGTTGTTGAACGCGGCACCACCGAGCGGGCCTTCAATCATAATGTCGAGAGCAGACGCGATGCGGGACGGGCTACCAAAGTCCTTTTCCCACGGCTGGACTGCACCCGGAAGCTTGAGGTTCGAGACGCTGAAGCCCGTGAGGCCGGCCTTCGGCTTGGAACCCTTACCCGTGGCACCTTCGTCACGGATTTCGCCACCACTACCGGTAGCGGCACCCGGGAACGGAGAAATGGCCGTCGGGTGGTTGTGGGTCTCGACCTTCATCAAGATGTCGACTTCTTCGTTGTGGAAGTCGTACTTGTTGTTGCGCGGGTCGGCGTAGTAGCGGCCAGCGACAGCGCCCTTCATCACGGCGGCGTTGTCCTTGTAAGCGCTGAAGATGTTGGAATTGTGGAGCTGGTAGGTGTTCTTGATCATCTGGAACAGGGACTTGTCCTGCTTCACGCCATCAATCGTCCATTCGGCACCAAACACCTTGTGGCGGCAGTGTTCCGAGTTGGCCTGCGCGAACATGTAGAGTTCCACGTCGGTCGGGTTACGCTTGAGCTCGGTGAAGTTCTTCACGAGGTAGTCGATTTCGTCCGAAGAGAGCGCGAGGCCCATTTCCTTGTCGGCCTTCACGAGGGCGTCGCGGCCCTGGTCGAGCACCGGAATCACGTTCAACGGACGCGGTTCTTCCTTGCTGAAGAGCACTTCCAGCGAAGCGGTGTCGGCGAAAACGGCCTGCGTCATGCGGTCGTGAATCTTGGCCGCAATCTGAGCGCGAGCACCGGCGGGCACAGCCCCTTCAAACTTCACGTAGTAAGCGATGGCGCGTTCGATGCGCTTGATAGCCGGGAGGCCGCAGATGTGAGCGATATCAGTAGCCTTGGAGCTCCACGGGCTGATGGTACCCGGACGCGGGCACACCACGAAGAGTTCGCCTTCGAGAGCCTTGGGTTCGCGGGCCGGACCGTAGTGCAGCACCTTCTTCAAGGTTTCGGTTTCCGCATCGGTCAAGTCGGCGGACAGGTCCACCACATGCAGGAATTCAGCGTAAACGGTAGCGACAGAAAGGCCTGCGCTCTTGAAATCGGAAGAAAGTTTCTGGAGACGGAAATCCGACAGAGCCGGCGTACCACGTAAGATGAGCATTTTAACCTCGGTTTGATTTTTACGCGCTAAATTTAGAAAAAAAAGCCATGGATTCTATCGGGGCTTCGCCCCTCCAGAATGACAACGGGAACAATAAAAAACGGCCCGCGGGGCGGGTCGTTTTCAGCATTTTTCTAACTCGTTGAAGGACAAAGAGTTAAGGTTATTCCTCGCCTTCTTCGTACTCTTCGCCTTCAGGCATTTCCTCTTCCTGCGCGGTAGGAGCTTCGCCCATGAGGGCACCCACGTCGATGGACTTGAGGGCAGAAAGCGTCTTGAGGTTGGTCTTCTTGTCCTCATCGACCTTGTCGAAAGTGGACACGATGAAGTAGGCGCTAGTAGCCTCGAAACGGCGGGTCTTGTTCGCGATGCTGTTGGAACCCTTCGTGGTCGGGAAGTACTTGGCCTCGAGCTTAGCCATGTCCTGCGAAGTCTTCACCGTCTGGTTCGCTTCAACCGCCATGGCCCACACGAGCTTGTTCACGTCGGCAGAATTATTCACGTACTCGAGAATCTTCTTGCCACCCTTGAAAGAGGCGTCCGTCGTCTTGTTGTAGTGTTCCGTAGCCTGGTCAACATAGTTGCCCTTCTGCATGAGCACCAATGCAGCAATGAAAACAAGGAGAACGGTCAATACGATAGAGATGTTCTTGATATTCATTTTATGTCTCCTTATTCAAACTTGAATTCCTTGGGGGATTCGATGCTAAAGTTGTCAGCAAACTTGTACTCAACGAGAGCCTTGTAGTCGCTCTCCTTGAGTTTGCCCTTCACGAACTTGAAGGTCGCCACGCAGTTCTTGCCGCAGGCAACTTCCTTCACGCCGCCCTCATCCTTGAGGAGGAACTTGTCGGCAAGGCCGACTGCAGCGATGTCGTTCTGCACCTGGGCCGGAATGCTAGCCGCCGTGTACATATAGGAAACCTGCTTAAAGCGGGCGTCGGTATTTTCAAAGATCTGCTTCACGTTCGCATCGAACGCAGCCTCGGTCTTGGCTCCGGTAACGGTCGCATACACGAGCTTCCAGGCCATGCCGTACTGGTCCATGGACTTCCACTGGTCCTGCAGGGCAGCATTCACGGTAGCCTTGTACGCACCGACCTGTTCCTTGACGGACGACTGGGCCTGGTCATTGTACTTACCCTTGAGCGCAAACATAAAGACGACAAGCGCCACAATGAGTACGCCATCGACAATGGCCAAAATCTTGAACTTTTTCGTATTCATATAGAATCCTTCATATAGAATGGTTTTAACAAGAAAATAATACTTAATTTGAAAAAAGCAAGCAAATTTATAGAAAAAATTGCCCCAGAAAACGCAAAAAAAGGCAAAGAACGCGGTTTTTTGTATATTTTTCGTAGAATGAGTGATACAAACGAACAAAAAAAGCTGCCGTCGCAGATTATTTTCGAAAACCTGAAGGAATTCCTGCGGGCAAAGAACGCCGCGCACGAATCCATTTTCAAGTTCCACTGGAAAAAGATGTGGCCGTTCAACCGCATTTGGCCGCAGGTCGACTATGAACGCATCGTGCGCCTGATGAGCGAAATCCGTAAGAACATCATCGCGCAGCAGAACCTAGTCATCGTGGCGAAGGAAAAGGCCGAAAGTTTTGAAAAAGCATTCCTGGACGCAGTACCCGCCTACCTCGAGGCGCTGGACAAGAGTTGCGTAGGGCTTGCCGACATTGCGCAGTGGAAGCAGGACATGCTCTACAAGAAAATCCACCACGACGCCAAACTGGTCCGTGACTCGCGTGACTACAACACGCTCCTGAAGGCCTACGAAAAGGAACAGGCGGACTTGGTCCGGGCGGGCGCATTTGTTCAGGCCGGCTGGATGGAAGTCGCAAGCAAAATCTAGAACGTAGTTGGTAGAGAATGCCTGCAATCAGTGTCGTCATCCCGGTCTATAACACGGAGTCGTATATCGCGGACTGCCTTGCGAGCATTCACGGGCAGACTTTCCAGGATTTCGAGGCCATCATCGTCGATGACGGCTCTACGGACGGGAGTACCGGCATTGCCAAGGAATTCGCCAAGGAAGATCCCCGCTTCCGCATCGTAAGCCAAGCGAACAAGGGCCTTTCGGAAGCAAGGAACGCCGGGATAGAAATCGCAGAGGGCGACTGGATTACCTTCGTGGACAGCGACGACATGCTCGCACCGAACTTTCTGCAGGCACTCTTCAATGCGGCCATGCAAACCAGCGCAGACATTGCGTGCTGTGCCAAGCATTTCTTTGGAGAGGGCAATCTAGTTGCGGGCAACGGATTCTTTGCTGATTCCGGTATCGGGATGCCCGTAGGGGAAAGACTGCCCGGTAAAAAACCGCACGTGGCCCTCTCCCCCGTCAAGGCGCTTGCAAACGCACTGTACCAGAACGACAAGCCCGACTATTCCGCATGGAACAAACTCTATGCGACGCGCCTCTGGAAAACGCGCCGGTTCCCCGCAGGCAAGTACTTCGAGGACATGGCAACTATCCCGCAAGTATTTTTGGACGCGAGACTCGTTGCGTTCGTGCCCGAACCGCTCTACATGAACCGCAGGCACTCCGCGAGCATTCTCGCGACCGCATACGACTGCAAGAAGGCAGAACTCCTGGACATTGCAGAAGCGGTTTGTAGCCTGGTCGCAGGCAAGGGTAACGGGCTCGAGAAAGCAGCAAGGAGCAACCTCTTCAGCGCAAGCTGCAGCATCTTGATGCGGACTGGCGATACGCCCGAATTCGCTGACTACCGCGAACGCGCGTGGAAGCATATCCGGGAATTGCGACTGGGCGCACTGCTCAACCCGCGGACACGCAGTCGGAACAAGGCGGCCGCCCTGATTTCATTTGCCGGGAGGGCAACGCTCGTAAAGGCGCTACGGAGGCACGGATGATCCCGAAGAAGATACACTTCTGCTGGTTCTCCGGAGAGGCCTACCCCGAAAGCGTCCAGCGCTGCATGGATAGCTGGCGCAAGCACCTGCCCGATTTTGAACTTGTCCACTGGGACGCCGAGAAGGCGCGCGCCACGGGAATCCCCTGGGTGGCAGAAGCGCTTGACCAGAAACGCTGGGCATTCGCCGCCGATGCCGTGCGGCTCTATGCACTTTGGACGGAAGGCGGCGTTTACCTGGATACCGATGTAGAAGTTATGCGCCCCTTTGGCGACCTGCTGGAACGCCCGTACTTCTTTGGTTACGAGAACGGCTCCAAGCGAATCGAAGGTGCCGTGATGGGTTGCGAACCGGGATGCGAGCCGGTAGCGGCGGCGCTGGAATACTACAAAGCGCACGCATTCACGTACTCGGAGGGAGATGTCGACCAGATGGTGCTCCCGAACATACTGCGCGAAGCCTTCGGGAAATTCAACCTGGAGATATTGCCCGAGAGCGCATTTTCGCCCAAAAGTTACATCGACGGGAAGATTCGCGCAACGGAAGAAACCTACTGCATACACCACTTCAGTAGCGACTGGCGGCCTGAATCGGTACGCAAGGGAATTCGCCGCAGGCAGTGGCTATTCGCCACCTTCCCCCGCCCGCTGGCAAAGATCCTCACAATACCGCTTTCACTGTGGACGAACCTCACGACCCTCGGGGTGCGCGGGACTATCAGGAAATTAAACAGCTTATAAGACTAGGGCGGGGCTCGTACGACGGCCCCTCCCTAAGACCCTCCCGACACGCTCAAACACGCCGCACCCATATTAAACATCATATCAGCGTGTTAGAGCATGCGCACCTGACGGTGCAAAAAAATTAGGGATACGAGAATTATTTTTTTAGCAAGAAGCGCGGGATAAACAGCTTGGGGAACCGCTTCAGGAACGGGAGCGAGAACGACCAGAGCTGAGGCAGCTTGCGGAGCGCATCCTTCTTGTCGCGGTAGGCTAGCATCGAGAACCAGTGCGACTTCCAGATATTTACCGCATCCTTGTAGCGCGGGTGGTCACTGTAGCGCTCCAGAACCTTCAGGAAAGTGCCGTACATGAGCGTATTGTCAAGCGACATGTTGTTGCCGTGCTGGCGGTAATAGCAGCAGTTTACCGGCAAGACCGCGATGGAACCGCAAATCTTGAAGAACTTGAGCCATAGCGGGAAATCCTCAAACGGGAATTCCGCATCATAGCCACCATACTCGCGGAAAAAGTCGAGCCTGATCATCTCGGAACAGCCGTGCACCTCTTTCTTGCCCATAAAGAACTCGTCGAAGGTGACGCGCGGAATCGAGCGCGTGTATCGCGGGTCGAATTCCTCTCCGTGATTGCCGTCCTTGTCCATCAGCACAATCTGCCCAAAGCATAGCGATTCTTCGGGGTGCGATTCCAAATAGGCGCTCTGCTTCTCGAGCCTCCCCTGCGGCATCATGTCGTCGGAGGCGAACGAGCAGAAGTACTTGCCCCGCGCCATAGACACGAGTTCGTTCATCGTGGCCACCACGCCCTTATTGGGGCGGTGCACGTAGGTGAACTTGAGCTCGGCCTGCAACCTTTCAAGGATTTCCGGCGAGGAATCCGTGCTACCGTCATCGACCACAATGAGTTCAAAGGCAACACCCTTCTGCGCCATCACGGAACGGACGGCGGCCTCCACATACTTCTCGTGGTTGTAGCTCGCCATAAGGACCGATACCAACGGGGGCATTTCGCGCTGTTCCGTTTCGGAGCCCTGCACAAACGCCTTCACGTAGACATTCTCGTCAATCTTCTCGGCGAACATGTTCGTTATGGAGTATTCCACTTGAGCCTCCGAACAACAATAAACAGGCCGATAAAGTAGAGAACATTCTCGCTCGCGTACGCAAGCATCGGAGCGTTAAATTCAAAGTACTTCGCAAAAACAATTGTACCTACAAGAAGGTAGGCATTACCCAGAACTTCTGCAACAATAAACTTCACCGTTTCGCGACGGGCAATAAGCACCAGGCCCAGGGCCCAGCCCCCCGTACGGAAGAAATCCCCCACAAGCTGCAGCGGCATGTAGTCGGCAACTGCCGCATACGAATCCGAGAGCATGAGCGACACCACAAGATGGCGGCAGAAGTAAATCACCGCTATCACGGCGAACGTAAGCCCGAACATCTTGGCGAGCACCGGGTAGAACATCGACCAGAACTCTTTTTTCGAGAGCCTATCAGAAATTTTCGGGAGAAGGATTACCCCGAGAATAGCCGAAAAGCCCGAGGCGAAGAAATCGGAAATCTTCCAGACCCCCTGCCAGATACCGGCAGCATTCCAACCGAATTCACTACCGATGTACGAACGCATGGCCGTCAAGACGACCGGGCTCAGGAGCATCGGCACGATACCCATTGCAGCAAAGGCAAACCACGGGAAGCGAATATCGAGCAGGGAATTGCGGATTGCACCGAAATGGAAACCTGCCCCACGCGCCACCTGCACCGCAAAGATCCCCGCAAGGATAGACTGCGTAGCAATTATGGAGAGGACGCTCAGGCGGCCCGTGTAAAGGAAGAAGGCCACCCAGATGCACTGGAGGAGCGAAGATGCTATCCCGATAAGCGCCCAGCGCTTGTATTCTCCGAGCCCGTTCATCACCGAAGATGTGATGGTAACGATATTCATCGCAAGGATTCCCGGCAGCGAGAACAGGATTGCCGCCTGCACCAGCCGCGGGTGGATACCCGGAACGAGCGTTTCAAGAGGCGCCAGGAAACAGAAAGCAATTACAAGCGCGAAGGTTGCCGCAGAGGCAAATACGGTAAGCTTGAAACCGCCACGCCAGATGCCGTGCAGTTGCTTGACATCTCCCTTGTTCTGTGCCGTAAGGCTCACCCAGCCATTCTGCATGGCCAAAGACGACATCGCCTGCCCCGCAGTCATGAAATTCTGCAGCTGGCCCACGCACGCAAAAAAAGACGGAGGCAGGAAAACCGCCAAAAGCTTGTTGATGACAAACGTCCGCAACATGTTGCAGGCAGTCACACCGCCAGAACCGAATACGAGTTTCCAGAATCTTGATTCGTTATTCATGGACTTACACAAACTCGTTCAGGGAGTCAATGACATAAGCGACTTCGTCGTCACTCAGGCCCGGGCCCATCGGAAGGCTCAAGACGCATCTAGCAAGCGACTCCGCCACAGGAAGCGCGCCATGGCGCATTTCGGGGAGCGGTTCCGAGCCAGAAGGCTCCGTATAAGCCTGTTGCAAGTGAGGCGGAATCGGGTAATGCACAAGGGTCTCGATCCCGCGCGCCGCGAGGAATGCCTGCAGGTCATCACGGCGGTCGCACTGCACCACAAAAAGGTGATACACATGGCTTTCGGGTGCGGCCGGTGCAACCGGGCACACAATACGCGGGTTCGTCACTCCCCTGCGGTAGCGTTCCGCAATTTCACGCCGGCGCGCATTCCAGGAATCAAGATGCGGGAGCTTTTCCAGCAGGAGCGCCGCCTGGAGTTCATCAAGGCGGGAGTTCACCCCCACGTAACGGTTCACGTACTTCTCGGAAGAACCGTAATTGCCGAGCGAGCGCACTACGCGAGCAAGTTCCGCATCGTCGGTAACGACCATGCCCGCATCGCCAAGTGCACCCAGGTTCTTTGTCGGGTAGAAGCTGAACGCGGCGGCGCGACCAAACGAGCCGGCCCTGCAGCCATCGGGCAACTGCGCCCCGTGTGCCTGCGCGCAGTCCTCAAAAACGAGAAGCCCGCGGCTCTTTGCAAACCCGTAGATGGATTCCATGTCGGCAAGGCGACCATAAAGGTGCACCACAAGGATTGCCTTGGTGCGGGCAGAACAGGCCTCTTCCAACTTCGAAGGGTCCATATTGCAAGTTTCGCGTTCCGGTTCCACAAGTACGGGAACCAGGCCCGCAGCCGTCACGGCAAGCACCGTCGCTATAAACGTATTCGCGGGCACCAGAACTTCGTCGCCCCGTTCAAGGAGCCCCTGCAGTATTGCAGCCCGGAGCATCAGCGTCAACGCATCCAGGCCATTCCCGACACCAACGGCATGCTGCACGCCACAGTACCCGGCAAAGGCATTCTCGAATTGTTCGCAACGGGGGCCACGGATAAACCAGTTCGCGTCAAGGACATTACCGAACGCAGATTGCAGATCCGGCCCAAGAGTTTTGGAAACGTAATCCAGGGTGTAAAAAGGAACCTTCATCTTCGACAATGGCCTACCCTATCTTCTATTTCCCAGAAACTTCACGGACAAAATCTTCATACTCGTAAATGTAATCGGCCTCGTTGTAATGGTCCGACGCGAGCACCATGCAAACGGCACCCGAGGAGAAATTCTCAATTTCACGCCAATGCATCTTCGGGATATACAGTCCGTGATAGGACCTGTTCAGCGAAAACTTCTGGCGAGTCCTGCCATCGTCTATGATGACATCGAAGCTACCACTCGCCGCGATAATCAGCTGCTGCAGATTCCTGTGGGCGTGCCCACCGCGGGTCGCACCACCGGGAACGTCGTACAGGTAGTAGAGTCGCTTGATTTCGAAGGGAATCAGCTGGTTACCTTCAACGACGCTCAGGTTCCCACGCTGGTCATGAACGATGGGAATGTCTATAATCTGCGGTTTTTCTTCAAAATTCGGCATAATATGAAAGTAATATACAATTTTTTATGTTCCGCGGGCGGTAGATTTGTATCTTTAAGGCATGTTCAGTGTTTTACCATACGATTCGCACCTGGAGGCGCGTTGGGACCGGTTCGTGATGAGCGAATCCGTGAACGGCACGTTCTTGCAGACACGTAGGTTCCTGAACTACCACCCGCAGGGGCGCTTCAAGGACGCCTCGTTCATGCTGGAATCGAGCGGTTCCATCGTTGCCGTATTCCCCGGCAACCTGACCGATGAAGGCGAATGGATTTCGCACCAGGGTTCCACCTTCGGCGGGCCCATCATCGCAAAGCATTTCTACACCGCAGAGCGGGTCATGCACATCATGGAATGTGCAGAGGAATACCTGAAGGGCATCTGCAAGAAGGTACGCCTGCGCCCAACATCCAGCCTATTCTCGCTCGAGTCTAGCGACCTGCTGGAATACGCGATGGAGCACCGCGGGTACAGGCGCCAGTCGGAACTGAACGCATATTGCATTCTCGATGCAGGCACCGACCCGCTCGAGAACTGCGAAAAGACATGCCGTTCGGTATTCCGCAAGTCCATACCGCACAACCTCGAGTACCGCGAGATGACCGACGCGGAGATGCCCGAATTCTACAAGCACCTGTGCATTTCAAAGGCGAAGCACAACGTGAAGCCCGTCCACACGCTCGAGGAACTGCTGGACCTGCGCCACAACCGCATCGCAGAAGAAGTCAAGTTCCGCACCCTGTGGATGCGCGACCCGAACGCCCCCCAAAAAGAAACGTTTGTCGCCGGAATGATGCTGTTCGACTTTACGAGCGCTAAGGTAAGGCACGCTCAGTACATCGCCCCGAACGAAGAAATCCGCGATTTCCAGCCCTCGACCGCCATGTACATAAACGTCTTGCGCGAAGCCGCAAAGGACGGGTTTAACAGGTTCTCGTGGGGAATCTCTACCGAGGACTGCGGTGAATACCTGAACCTCCCCCTCTTCAAGTTCAAGGAATCGCTCGGCGCCAAGGCCTCGCTGAACCTAATCTACCGCAAGGAATTCTAGGTTATTGCGCGGATTAATGCGCAAACAATGTCTATCGTTTTACTATATTTATGCATATGAGTGAATATTTGCATAAATCCAGCATTGGCCCCGTGGAGCCGAAGGACTTCGTCAAGGACTATGGCGAGGCCGGTTTTGCGCTGGAAAACGGTAAGACGCTCCCCGCGCTTACCATCCGTTACGAGACTTACGGCACGCTGAACGCAGCCGCCGACAACGCGGTGTGGGTCTGCTCGCCGCTCACCGCCGACGCACACGCAGCCGGCTGGTACACCGAAACCGACAAGAAGCCCGGCTGGTGGGACGAACTCATCGGCCCCGGCAAGGCCATCGATACGGACCGCTTCTTCGTGGTCTGCAGCAATATTTTGGGCGGCTGCAAGGGCTCTACGGGCCCCGCAAGCATCAACCCGCGTACGGGCAAGCCCTACGGGAGCACCTTCCCCACCATCACCATCGGCGATATGGTGCACGCCCAAAAGGAACTCGCCGACGGTCTCGGCATCAAGGAATTCTACTGCGTCCTGGGCGGCTCGATGGGCGGCTTCCAGGCGATGAAGTGGGCCATCTACTACCCCACGCAGGTCAAGCGCATCGTGATTATCGCGAGTTCCCCGCGCTTCTCGAGCCAGGCGCTCGGTTTCGAAGTCGTGGCCCGCGACGTGATTACGCAGGACCCGAACTACAACAACGGCGACTTCTACGGCGAAGGAGTCGCGAAGCCCGACGTGGGCCTCGCCAACGCCCGCAAGCTTGCGCACATCACGTACCTTTCGGCTATCGGCATGGAACAGAAGTTCAAGCGTGCACAGGCGCAGGAGAACAAGAACCACGCCGTCACGTACTCTACGCCGTTCGACCTGAACCTGCCTATCGAAAGCTACCTGCGCTACCAGGGAACAAAGTTCGTAGACCGCTTTGACGCGAACAGCTACCTGCATATCGCACACGCGACCGATGCATTCGACCTGGAAACCGAATACGGCAGCATCGAGAACGCCTTCAAGGATATCGGCGCCGAAGTGCTGAACGTGAACCTCTCCACCGACTGGCTTTTCCCGCCGCACGAGAGCCGCCGCATCACGAGCGCGCTTTTGAACGTGGGCAAGACGGTCACAAGCCTCGAACTCGACACGCAGTTCGGGCACGACGGATTCCTCATCGAGGTGGGCGAACTCGGCAAGGCCGTGGGCCGCTTCCTCGATTCCAAGATTATCCCGCAGCAGGGCACGCAGGCCGTACCCGTATTCCATGAAGAAAGCGATTTCAAGTTGCTTGGCAAGCTCGTGAAAGAAGGCAGCCACGTGCTCGACCTCGGTTGCGGCAGTGGCGACTTGCTTGACTACCTCGCCCACAAGAAGAAGGCGAGCGGTTTCGGTATCGAGAAGAGCATCACCGGCATCCTTGACTGCATCGAGAAGGACGTGCAGGTTATCCAGCGCGACCTGGACGAGAGCGGAATCTCGGACCTGAAGGACGGAAGTTTCGACTACGCGATTATCAACCGCACTATCCAGGAAATCCGCGACCCGGTGGCTCTCCTGAACGAACTCCTGCGCGTTGCCAAGAAGGCCATCGTCACGTTCCCGAATTTCGGGCACTGGACTACCCGCGGAAGCCTTATGCTCCACGGTCGCATGCCCAAGTCCAAGGAACTGCCCTACGAGTGGTACGACACGCCGAACATCCGCGTGCTTACCCTCAAGGACTTCTACACGCTCTGCGACAAGGAAGGGTTCCGCATCGAGAATATCAACTACCAGAGCGACCACACGCTGAGCAAGTTCCTCACCGCGCTTGGCCTCAAGAATTTCGGCGCAGAACACGTGATTGCGACCATCAGCAAGAAGGTTTGATATGTCCATCATCTCTATGACCGGGTTCGGCAAGAGCGAATCCACCCTGAACGGAACCACCTGCGTTATCGAAGTGCGCAGCGTGAACAGTCGATTCCTTGAAATTTCTGCAAAAATCCCGAAGAACTTCGCCTACCTCGAGAACGACTTCAAGGCGCAAATCAAGGAAAAACTCGCCCGCGGCTCGGTGAACCTCTCCATCACGCTCGGCGAAGGCAATGTCGGGAACATTCCCGTATGCTACAACGAGACGGCGGTGAGCAAGTTCGTGGAAATCACGAAGGCCTTGCAAATCAAGTATGGCATCCAGGATACAGTCCGGATTGAGCACATCCTCGCCATCCCGGAAGTATTGCAGTTTACCGATGCGGGTGCCGACAACGAAGTTTGGGAAAAGCACCTGAAAGCAGAACTCGACAAGGCGCTCGACGGCGTGATTGCCATGCGCGAGAAGGAAGGCGCGAACCTCGCCACCGACCTTACGAAGCGTGTCGCCCACCTGGAAGATGTTCTCGCGAAGATCGAAGTGCTGGACCCGCAGCGCATCGAAACTTGGAAGGTCAAGTTCAAGGAACGCATCGACGCCCTGATGAAGGACAGCGAAATCGACGACGTGCGCCTATTGCAAGAAGCCTGCATCATGGCCGACAAACTCGACATCCACGAAGAAATCACGCGGTTCCACAGCCACAACAAGCTGTTCCTGGACGCGCTCAAGAAGGGCGGTGCACAGGGAAAGAACCTCGGGTTTATCCTTCAGGAAATGGGCCGCGAGGCGAATACGCTGGGGACCAAGTGTCAGAGCGCAGACATCGCGGCGCTTGCCATCGAGCTCAAGAACGAGATCGAGTGCATCCGCGAGCAGAGCCTCAACATCGCATAAGGCGAGCGTCGCAGGAACAAATTTATTTGTTCCTATGACCGAGCCGAGCGAGGTGCGCTACGAAGTAGCGCCACATCGCATAAGGCGACATTCTAGTACAAACAATTATGGCGGGTTTTGACCCGCCACTTTTTTTTCATTTAATCTTACTTCTTCTTTTTGCTCTTCATCTCGACGCGGCGGGAGCCGGCACGGAGCCTTTCCCACGGAGCGAACGAAGATACCGGAATAACGAACACGAGGAACCAGGCGACAAACACCAGGTACCTGAGGATACCGTAGATAACGTTCGCCTTCCCGAGCATATCCACGGTTATCGCGGCTTCCAGCAAGAACGCGCCGATAATCACCGGAGCAAACATCTGCCTTGCTGCCTTCACTATAGCTCCGTTCTGCGGAGCGCCCGCACCGAGATGCTTACCCGCGACAAGCGCAAACGCCATAGAGCTTGCAAAACCGAAGGCAGAATAAACGCCCCAGACCAGGTTCATGGGCTCTTCTGCCGGCCACGGGATTGCGGTCAGCGCCGCACTCAGGAGCAACCACGCCAGCGCAAACGGGAACAGTACGCAGGCAACAGAAAGCTTAGCGAACAGGAGCAAAAGTAGCGAAACGAGCGCCAGAATCCCGTACATCGGGAGAGCCAGATCCTCGCTCCCGCCCATCACCATGAGCGCACCGCCCAGGAGTGCGGCAGAAACAACCGAAGCGATACCGGCACGTACGCCACCGAACACAAAGAACATCACCAGGCAGGCAACCGATGCAACAACAAGGTACTGCGAAGACGCCCAGAGGCTCTGGACATTCTCGACACCCGCAAGCCACATGCCCAGACCCTCGGATGCTGCAATCGGGAGCCCGACAACGCCGTTCCATGCCTTGACAAGCACGGTCACCGTCACGATAACCATGACCACCACCGCAATCAGGCGGATGCGGAGCATCAGTTCCAAAAAGTTCTGTACCTTACCCGGTTTTTCACGCAAATCCATAATTACCTCGAAATTAAAAGTTTCTGCTTCTTGGTCCAAGTTTTCGCCTTGAAGTTGCCCGATGCGGGGACTTCACTGCGAACAACATAATGATACAGGCCATTCGCCAGCGGGCGACCGAAATTATCCCTGCCATCCCAATGGGTCACACCCGAAACGGCATCCTTGATAACCTTCACCAGGCGGCCATGCTGGTTATAGATGAAAATGTTCACCGTAGATTCGCGGCCAAGCGCAAGATTCTTGAAGTAGAACGTGGTGCCCTTCTTGCCTACCGGATTCGGCACGTTGAACACATCGGCAAGGCCCGCCTTCATGTCTTCGGAAATTTCCAGGTTGATCGTCTTTATAGAAGAATTTCCCAAGACATCTAGCGCATGCACCCTAAACGTATACGTCCCTTCCGGATACTTTTCGGCAACGAACGACTTGCGCACTACGGCACGCTTCGAAGACTGCTCCAAATAGGGGTACGGATGGTACGGATTTTCGACACCCTCGACTTCGAAAGAGACACCTTCATCCGCATACTCGCGGAAATCTATCGCCGTAGAATCCTCTATAATCACCTGCAAGCATGCCGGAGACTGCAAGCGAACCGTCTGGCCATCTGCATACGAGTTTTCCGAACCCTTCGTAAAGCAGTTCTGGATAGTAATCGTCGGGGGGACAGTATCCTGTATGGAATCCGCATAGGCCGAGAAACCGGAGATAGTGATTCCGCCCACACGGTAACGCCCGATGGCACGCTCGCTGTTGGAATACGCCCATGCGGTAAACTCGACAGCCGTATCGCCAAACGAAATCTTACGCGGAGTCACAAAGTCCGTCTCGTAGCGACCACCTACAACAGGAACCTTCTCGGAATAGACCAGCGTACCGTCATAAAGCACATCAATCGAATCTTCGGGCTGTTCAGGGTCACCCAGGGATAGCTTCTTGGTCTTGCGGCTTTCACGCATCGAAATCTCTATCACGCCGTTATCCATTCCAGAAACCGTTCCGGAAATCCTGACCTTATCCAGCGCCTTCAGCGTATCAATCTTCTGGTCGAGCGAAACCTTAAAGCCATTATGGAGCATCTGGATCACGGGTTCACCAATAAGCACATAATGTTCATTGTTGTAGCGCTGCCTATATTCTATCGAATTATTAAAGGACGTCATCGGCCTCGCATCGGTATTCTTTGCACGCAAGAAGGCTTCACCGAGCGTAGCGGCATCTATGCTAAGCAGGTTGAACAGGAAGTTTCTACCGAAATGCTCGTTGTTAGTCGCAAAGGTTTCACGCGCTGCACCAATCGAGGCGATAGAGCCCTTTGACTGCGCAATAAGGAATTCCTCCGACAGCGAGCGGTTTACGCCTTCGTCAAAGCGCCCCACGATGCAGGAGAAAGAATTCAGGATCGTGTAACGCCCCGTGTTAGAAACTCTCGAAAGGTAACTAGGCTTGAGCAAGCCTTCCGACGCCCAGTCCGTCTTGGAACCGTGCCCGAAATACGTCGTAATCAGGGCACCCTGATTCAAGACATTCAGCAGGTCTTCTGCAGCAGGCTTCTTTTGACCAGCAGCATCTTCCTCGTAATCGAGCAGGTAGACCTTCTTCAAGTTCAAGTGATAATTAAGCGACTTCGCAAGCGAATCCATCGACCGGGAAAGATGTTCCTGCAGCGCCGTATGCCCGGTCCTGTCAACACCGGTACCATTCTTAGCATCATCAGCCGTCAGCAGATACGTATTACGCCATTCCGAATGGTCAAAGCGTTCCAGCATGTCGTAATCCTTAGCCTTGTCGAGATAAGCAGAGAGCTCTGCCGGCGTACTTACCGGAAGGCGGCCAACGGCGAGGTCCAGGTCATAGAAACCGGTACGCACCATCTCACCCGAGTCAAGCACCGCAAAGAAATCCTCGGTGACGTTGTCTTCAAGTTCGAACGGAGGCATATAGTTCTTGCCCAACTTACCGATAATCCCGCGATAGTCGTAATGACCCGAGCCCAGCAGCAATACATACTTGAGGTCGGGGCACACGGAATACGCATAGGCAATGTAGTTCCTTATGGCAACCGGCGAAGCGGCACCGCCCGTATAACGGCGGTATATGTCTTCCACGTTCACGACCGTAGTCGCATACGAAGCGACCGCCTTCCCTTCAGAACGGAACTTACCCAGGGCGATGGCCCCCTCGACAAAGTCCGCAGCCGAGATTATAAGGTACTCCGTCTTAGAACTAATCCTGGCAATATCTTCCAGCAAGCCCGCGGCCCTTTCCGGCAGGCCCTCCACAGATATGGACGTGCGATACACACCATTCCTGTACGCCAGATAACGGACATCTTCAGAAGCGCTCACGCTGTCTATTGCATAACCGCCCTCACTTGCAAGGATACCCACGGGCTGCATATCGCGGAACTTGAGCAGGCTTACTCCGTTTGGTACCGGCAGGCGGATAAGGCCCGAAACCTTGCCCGGCAAATACCATTCTGCACTGTCGACCACCGGGTTCCACTGGTAGGCGACAGTATAGCCGTCAAAGCGGTCGAACTGCCTTTTGTTCGGGAGCATCGTGAGCAAGTACTCGTTACCCGAATCCTTGAGCGGAACGTTTTCGACCTGCATGGTCGCATAGGCAACAAGGCTCATATCCGCATCGGAATAGGATTTCCCGTTTACCGCAAACGAATAGCGGATTTCCTTCATGCGCTCATAAAGGCTTTGCGTCGAAAGCGAAACGTTGGCCACCTGGTCCTTTTCGCGTTCCGCAGCAGACGCCCACACGGAGCGGTGCGGGAAGAAGGATACCTGCAGGAGGTTCTTCCCCCCATCAACACGGCCCGGCAGGTTCAGCACCTGCGGCACGGACACCGAGACATTGCTCGTGGTATCTAGACGGCAGTGCCAATGCCAGAACCATTCCTTGCCCGTAGCACCTTCCCAATCGACACTCTTGCCGTAATACGTATCCCTCAGGAGCAAGTCCTTTTCGGCGCGCAGGTAACGCATGAGGGTAACATCCTTCGCACTCCCCTTGTATGCAGGGAGAGTCTTGCTCAGGCGCATGCCCTCACCCGAAGTGCTCCTGCCCAGCTGGAAATACTGGTAGAACGAATACGGCGATACGGAATGGTAGTAGCCCTTATCGGCGAGCTTCCAGACCGAAGGACCGTACCCGACAAAAATAAGCGTATCGCCATCGTCAAAAATGCCGTTGGCAGGGCCATTGCCCCTCTTGGAATGGTCACGAATTTCAATCGGCACCTCAAAGAGATGCGTGGGAGCGATTCCTGCCGCACCGGGAACCACCGCCGACAGGGTATCGGCAGAGGCGCCGTACAGCCGGAGCTTTTCGAGCGGAATGCCGTTCAGGCTATCTTGCTGCAAGAACGGCATGGCATTGAAGATTGTCTTGAAATCCACCGCATAGAGGCCATCGGCACTGTGCGACGCAATGTTATCCGTATTCCTATCGCCCACAAGGAACCGCGCGAGGAACTGCACGTCGGAATAGTCGTCACCCGCAGCCTTGCGGAGCGACTTGCGCAATGCATTCTGCGGTATGCCAAAGCGGGCGGCACCCTTACCGTTTACGACCCGCGAGAGTGCGCGCTTACCGGGGTTCGTGCCCGAGCCCGTCGTAGCGAAATCCACCTCCAGGCGAAAATTCTTGCGGAGCCTTACCGAACTGCCGGAGCGCTCATAGAGGGGAACATACACGTCCACCATCCAGAGGCCGTCCTTCATGAACGGGGCGGACGCCCTTACCGGCGAGAACCTGAGGGTAGCGCCCTCGCAGTAAGATGCTCCCAGCGGGATGGTTTTCTTGACGGAAACGGACACCCGGGGTTTTGCACCCGCAGGGACAGCCACGCGGTAAATACGGTACGGAACATCACTCGAATCGGCGAGCGTCGAATTCTCGGGAGCAAAACGGCTACCCGGAACGGCCTTGCCCAGCTCGTCGATACACCCGTAGACCGAGGCATCGAGCACCTCGTCGTCGGCAACAAAGCGCGAGCGGGAATCCTCCACCACGTTCATGGCGAAAGGGGCTACAGCCAGGAGCAAAACCGCTATTATGGACGACTTAAACTTCACTTTCTAAAAATACAAAATAGGCTCTTGAAAAATTACGGGTTCGTGATGAGCATTTCGTAAAAACCGTTGCCGTTTGTCTTAAATTCCACCCACTGGCCACCCACCGCCTTCGTGCGGAATATGGTGTACGACTGCGGGGGCACGCCCTTCTTGAAAATCGCCGTGAGTTCGGTATCCGAAATCATCGCCTTCGCGTTGAAAGCGGGCATGTACCAGTGCCACGCCTGCCAGTTGAACAGCGCGCGGGTGGACTGCACAAAGGCACGGAGCATCAGGGCGTACTCGTACTCGAAAAACGCACGGTAGTTGTTTATCTCGGTACGTTTTTCGACGGTAGTCTTCTTCTCGAAATCGCGGTCAAAGCGCAGCGGGGTCGCATCGGGCTTGGAATAGCTGAAGCGGATGTACTTGTCGGTTGCCGACACCTTCAGGTTCGGCCTGTCCAGGTGCACGAACTCGGATGCGCCCACCTGCCGGTAGTCGCGGAACACCACCTCGGGGCTCAGCACGCGGTTCATCTCGAGCGGCACGGGCTTTGCATCGAGAGCCTTGAGCTCATAGAACACAAGCACCTCGCCAGCCCCCTTCGGGAGCAGCACGCACAGCAGCGGCAACTTGCGTTCCGAAAGCACCCATACCATCTTCGGCTTGTTCGATGATTTGAGGAGCGGATCGAGCACGTCCATCACGGAGGGGTCGCGGATGCCGTTCACGTCCCATTCCATCCAGGTTCCAGGGCCGCCCACGGAATCGAGCACGTCAAAGAGGCGGTTCCCGCTGAATTCCGCCTTCGAGTCGACCGCCCCAATCAGCTTTGCCGGAGCAGCGTGCACGCAAATGGCGGCAAGCAATAAGAGAAAAACAATACGCATCTAGAATCCGATAGGCTCAAGCAGGCTCTCGTCAAGGCGGGAATACGTCATGCGGTATTCCTTCTCTATCCAGTAGAGCGCCAACTTCTTCGCAGTCCAGTTCTTCTTGACCGCGATGGATTCAATGCCCTTCGTAATGAGCGGTATCGTTTCGGGCAAGTTGAGTTTCCACTCCTTGTCGTCCCATTCGAAAATCATGATGGGAACCTCGGGGCTCTTGGCAAGCCCAACGCTCCCGCGGTCGTTCTTTACCTTCATGGGGCCAAGCGGCAGGTTGGTGAACCTGTCAAACATCCCGCTCTTGCTGAGCATCATGAACAGCATGCGGTCTTCGTCTGTGGCCCACAGGTGCTCGCGCTCGTAAAGGCGGTAGAGGATAATCGAATAAGCCTCGTAGAACTGGCAGGTATCGATATCTTCGGGCTTGTAGGTACGGGCGTGGTTCTCGAGCGTATCGAGCCAGTATTCCGAAGTATCGGTCAGGTAGGCGTAAAGCGTATCGGCGGGGGCACCATCGCGCACGGCAGCGATAAAGTTGTTGAACATGGCTTCGAGCAGGGCCTGCTTATCCTGCTGCTGGCCCTCGTACTGGGCATCCTTCACCTGGGCCGAAACCTCGCCCACAGCCGGTTCGGCATTCTTTGCGCCAGAGTTTTCGCTTGTACCCGCGCAGGCAACAAAACCAAGCGCAAGCAGAGCCACAAGCGCCACAACTATTTTATTTTTCAGGTCATGCATCGCGATACCTACCTCAGAATGACATTGGACCAGCTGCTCGCCGCCTGCACCCAGAAGGGTTTCCAGGGGTCTGGCCCGGGCGGACAGCACCGCAACAAGACCAACACCGGAGTCCAGCTGAACCTTCCTCAGTACAATTTAGAAATCAAATCCTGCGAAGCGAGGAGCGCGAAGGAAAATAAGACCCATGCACTGCACCGCATGCAGATGGCACTCGCCCTGAACGTGCGCGAAACGCCACCCGCGGCAGAAATTCCCTTCCCCGGGAGCAACGGGCACATACAGACCAGCAATGCGCTGTTCCCGCTGTTCGTGGCACATGTGTTCGACATCATGGCGACCAAGAATGGAGACACGAAGGCGGCGGCACAGGCATTCGGCATAAGCCCGAGCGCGCTCGTGAAAATACTTAGGCAAGACAAGGCCTGCGCAGAAAAGCTGCAGGCACAAAGGGTTGCCGGCGGGAAGGCCAAGTTGAAGTTATAAGTTAAACTGCGCCGCCGATTAAACCCGGTGATTAATTGCTGATCAAACGCCCCCTTGTGGGCGCTTTTTTATTGCCGCAAAATTTTTTTCGTCAATTTGGCTCATTTTCCTTTTTAAACCGTTTTAAGGGTAGGACCACCCAACACAGGAGGTTTTATGAGTCCTACCAAAATGATCAAGAAGGCCGTGTGCTCGCTTGCCATGGCCATGTGCGCAGTCCCGTTCTGGAACTGCAGTTCCAATTCGCCCGAAGACACGCCGACCGGCTCGCTCGAGGCGAAAACCGCGAGCGTGGCGCTCCGCCTCACCCATGCCGATGTACCGCTGATGGATAGCATCGTCGTGGAATGCATCGGCGCAGATTCGCTCCACCTCACGGCAGGCGCGAAGGATGCGCGCTTTGACCTCGACCTCTTCCCGCACGAGCACTGGAAGTTCAGGGCAAGGCTCTACGCGAACGGTGCCCTGATGCAGAAAGGCGAAGTGGAGATGAAACTCGAGGCCGGAACCACCGTGGACATCTCCATCCCGATGCACGCCCTCGTCGGCTTCGTGTACGTGGAAATCCCCCTCGGGTTCGGCAACCCGGCGGGCGTCGCCTCGGGCACACTCACGCTGGCCTCCGCGCAGGGCACATTCACCTACCCGATGGAAACCGACGGCCTGAACGCTACGTTCCGGAGCGAGATGATTCCGCTCGGGTACGACTACGCGGTTACGCTCTCCCTGATGGATTCCACGGGTGTTGCAATCTACAGCATCTCCGATACTATCCGCATCGACGAGAACACGCCGGTGCCGGAACTCGCCATCAATTCCCTTCGGGCAAAGACAAAAATCGCCCTGCAGGTAGCAGACGACGTGGAACTCCAGATTCCGCTCGCGCTCCCCGCCACCCGCAGGAAGGTAAAGGAGGGCGACCTCGTGATCAGTGAATTCCTCGTGAATTCAAAAAACGATTCCACTGCCTACGACTTCATTGAGGTCTACAACGGGAGCAACGATACGCTGCTCATCGAGGACTGCTTTATCGGGAAGACATCCGCCCTCAAGGAATCTGCCGCAATACGCCCGGTGGAACTGCCTCCCCGCATGGCACTTGCCATCGGGAGCGACTCCAGCGAGGTGGTTCCCGAGGAGTTCCGGCTGGTGGATAAGATGCCCGCGTTCAACAAGTCGAATTCTTCGACGGCATCGTCCGTCGTGTTCCACTGCGATGGCGAAGTGCTCGATTCCGTCTACTACGGGAAGGTGGACAGCCTGCACCTCGCCGCAGTGCCCCTGAACAGTTCGTCCGCAGCAGTCCCCCGCAGTTCCCAGCTGAACATCGGCGCGTGGGATGACCGCGAGAATCCCGAGAACTGGAGCCTGGGCAACCCGACGCCGGGCAATTTATAAACGAAAAACAGGTCGGCGATGCCGACCTGATTTTTAATTCCATAAAATTTAAGGCTTAACCGTGCAGTTGAACAGTCGGCTTTTCCATATCGAACAGGCGACGCAGGAGTTCGGTCTTGGCCGGGTCGCGCTCGTCCGGGAGCGTGAGCGGCGCCATGTTGATGGCCACGAGAATCGAACCCGGGTAGTTGTTCGCACACTTCACGAAATCGCTCGAAGAAACACCCTCGGTGTAGAAGTCCACCACGAAGGTATCCCAGTCGTCGTTCTCGATCTGCTCCATGGCCTCGGCCTCGGTCTTCACCGCCTTGAAGAATGCGCCGACGAGCACGTCGGAAAGCACTTCCAGGCAGGCGTTGCGGCGGGCATCGTCTTCTTCCCAGATCAGGATACGGCGTTCGCTGTAGTCACGGACAACCGGGGCAAGGTTTTCTTCTTCGGGGAAGAACTCCTTGGCGGATTCGTCCATTTCGTCATCATTTTCAAATTCGTCTAAATCTTTTGCCATAGTAGCCCAAATATAGTAAACCTGCCCCCCAAACGTTGCCATTTCGGCCCATAATTTCTAAATTTGCGCGCAAAAAATAAAACACAGGCAGATTCTATGGACCAGTCAAAAATCAGAAACGTCGCCATCATCGCCCACGTTGACCACGGTAAGACTACCCTGGTGGACCAGCTCCTCAAGCAGTGCGGAACCTTCCACGAAGGTGAAGAAGTCAACGAACGCGTGATGGACAGCGACAACCTGGAACGCGAACGCGGCATCACCATCCTCAGCAAGAACACGAGCGTCATGTACAAGGGCTACCGCGTGAACATCGTCGATACCCCGGGGCACGCCGACTTCGGTGGCCAGGTGGAACGCGTTCTCGGTACCGTGGACGGCGTGCTTCTGGTTGTGGACGCCTTTGAAGGCCCGATGGCCCAGACCCGCTTCGTGACGCAGAAGGCTCTCGAACTCGGGCTTATCCCCATCGTGGTGGTGAACAAGATTGACCGTGACGGCTGCAACCCGCACGGGGCGCTGGACAAGGTGTTCGACCTCTTCTGCGAGCTCGACGCCAACGAAGAACAGCTCGACTTCGACAAGGTGTTCGGCTCCGGCCGCAAGGGCATCTGCAAGGCCGAGATGGAAGACCCGGACGGCGACTTCAGCATCCTCATGGACAAGATTATTGAGCGCATTCCGGCCCCGAAGGGCGACCCCTCCGCCGAACCGCTCCTGCAGATTGCCTCCCTCGAATACTCGACCTTCCTTGGCCGTTTGGCCGTGGGCCGCGTCCAGCAGGGCGTGCTCAAGCCGAACCAGACCTACGCGCAGTCCTTTACCGACGGCACCGTGAAGACCATCCGCCCGCAGAAGATTCTGCGCTACGAAGGCCTTACCCCGAAGCCGGTCGACGAAGCGGGCCCGGGCGAAATCGTGCTTATCGCAGGCCTCGACACGTTCGATATCGGCGATACCATCAGTGCCGCGAACAACCCGAAGCACCTGCCGCGCATCCACATCGACCCGCCGACCATCTCCATGGTTTTCACCGTGAACACCTCGCCCCTCGCCGGCAAGTACGGTGGCAAGTTCATGACGGGTAACCAGCTCCAGGAACGCCTGGAACGCGCCCACATGGCAGACCCCGCCCTCCTCGTCGAGAAGGTCGACGGCGCCTCCACGTTCAAGGTATCCGGCCGTGGCATTTTGCACCTCACGATTCTCGTCGAGAACATGCGTCGTGAACTCTATGAATTCACCATCGGTTCTCCGCAGGTGATTTTCCACAACGATGAGAACGGCAAGCTTCTGGAACCGGTCGAAGACTTCAAGGTCGAAGTCCCGAACGAGTTCAGCGGCGCCTGCATCCAAGAAATCCAGCAGCGCAAGGGCGAAATGGTGAACATGGTCACCGACGACAACGACCGCGTAACGCTCGAGTTCATCGTGCCTTCCCGTGGCCTTATCGGTATCCGTCCGCGCCTCCTCTCGCTCTCCAAGGGTTACGCCGTCACGCAGTCCTTCTTCAAGGAATACCAGCCGTACAAGGGCGAAATCCCGACACGCATCAACGGCGTGCTTATCGCGAAGGAACCGGGCGAAGCCGCCAGCTACGCGCTCTCCAACCTGGAAGACCGCGGCTACCTCATCATCGGACCGGGTGCGGAAGTTTATCCGGGCATGATCGTGGGCGAACACAACCGCGACGTCGATATCATCGTGAACGTCACGAAGGGCAAGCACCTCACCAACATGCGCTCCAAGTCCGCTGACGACATGATTCAGCTGACCCCGTACCGCCGCATGACCCTGGAAGAATGCGTCACCTTCATCAACGAAGACGAATGCATCGAGGTTACGCCGGAAATCCTGCGCCTTCGCAAGACCGAGCTCGACCCGATCAAGCGCAAGCAGATGTCCAAGAAGCCGGCCGAAGACGATGACTAATTGATGTCATTCTGGAGCGCGAAGCGCGATAGAATCCATGAATATAAAGAAGTCCCGCAATGCGGGGCTTTTCTTGTAACTGCTAGTCCTATACCAGGAACCCGAGGCGACCTTCCCCGCTCTGGAGGAACTCGTCCATGTAGTTCTTCGCTATCTGGCAGGCTTCCGGCAGGTCGTGCCCGAGCGCCACGTTTGCAAGGATTGCAGAACTCAACACGCAGCCCGTACCGTGCTTGCCCTTGCCGGGGAGCCGCGGGCTCCTGAACTTGCACAGTTCATCCTTGTACCAAAGCGTATCGACGGATTCCTTGCCCCGCGCGTGCCCGCCCTTCAGGAGCACAGCAAAGTCCTGCCCCATGTGGATCTCGCCGCGGGATTCCGCAAGCCCGAGCCCCAAGTAGGCAAACTCATCCTGGTTCGGAGTCACGAGGTCAATCGACTTCATCACCGGGATAAACTTGTCGGTCTCGCGCATAAAGTGGAACCCCGCCGATGCACTCGCAATCGGGTCCCACACGATAAATGCGTCTGGAGATTCATTACGAACAAACTCAACAATGCGCTTAAGCGTACGCGCCTTTTCCACAAGGCCAATCTTCACGTACTTAAACTTGTGCTTTTTAAAGAGCGTCCCGAGTTGTGCCTCGATGCGGTCCCATATGACCCAGCCCGGGGCGACAAACTCTTCCTCGTTCTGCTGCGTGAGCGCCGTACACACCGCCTGGCCGTACACGCCGAAATGCGCCATCGTCTTGATGTCGGCAACAAGGCCCGCACCGGAGCTTCCGTCGAAGCCCGCCACAGTAAGCGCATATGTCATTTTTTTACACGACATACTAACAAAATAAAAAAATTAAATATCTTATGCTAATTCTTTTTTTAGAAAAACAACCTCGCTTATACGCCCCTCTCCCCAAACTTCCCATATTACTGCACAAATTGTCACTCTTTGACAAAAATTTTTGCTATATTGGGGGCAAAGGGCGGACCGGAGCCGCGAGTCCGGGCAATTACCGCCAGAATTCTCGCGAAATTTCTTAAAATTGGCGAAAAAAGGCACTTTTTTAGTTTTGAAAAGGTAGATAATGGCTGTAAAGTACGACAAGGACAGCATCAAGACTCTAGATTGGTACGAACACATTAGGCTCCGCCCCGGTATGTACATCGGCAAGCTGGGCGACGGACAGAGCCCCGACGACGGCATCTACGTGCTCGCGAAGGAAGTTATCGACAACTCCATCGACGAGTTCGCCATGGGCGCGGGCAAGAAGATTGAAATCGACATGGAAGACCACAGCTGCCGCGTGCGCGACTACGGCCGCGGCATCCCGCTGGAGAAGGTCATCGACTGCGTGTCAAAGATGAATACGGGCGGCAAGTACGACTCCGAAGCCTTCCAGAAGTCGGTGGGTATGAATGGTGTGGGTACCAAGGCGGTGAACGCCCTTTCGACCAAGTTTATCGTACAAAGTTTCCGTGACGGCAAGGTAAAGCGCGCCGAGTTCAGCAAGGGCATTCTGGTAAAGGACTTCAAGATTGCCCCGACAAACGAGAAGAACGGCACCGAAATCTACTTCGAGCCCGATAACGAACTGTTCAAGAACTTCAGGTTCCTCCCCGCCTACATGGAAGAGAAGATCTGGAACTATGCCTACCTGAACAACGGGCTCACGCTCGTGATGAACGGCAAGGATTACAATAGCCCGAACGGCCTCCTGGACCTGCTCCACAGCCGTACCGACGACACCATCCGCTACCCGGTCATCCACTGCAAGGGCAAGGATATCGAGTTCGCCATCACGCACTCGAACCAGGAAGGCGAACACTACTTCAGTTTCGTGAACGGCCAGCACACCACCCAGGGCGGTACCCACCAGGCGGCATTCCGCGAGGGCTTGGTGAAGGGCGTGCGCGACCACTTCAAGAAGGAATACGACGCTTCCGACGTGCGCAACTGCATCGTGGGAGCCGTTTCCGTGCGTATCCAGGAACCGGTTTTCGAATCCCAGACCAAGACCAAGCTGGGATCTACCACCACGGCCCCGAACGGCCCCGCACTCCGTACCTGGATTGTGGATTTTGTGGCCCGCGAACTCGACAATTACCTCCACAAGAACGAGGATACGGCCAAGAAGCTCCTGGAACGCATCACGCAGAACGAAAAGCTGCGCAAGGAACTGGCCGGCGTCAAGAAACTCGCGAACGAGCGCGCCAAGAAGGCAAACCTCAACAACAAGAAGCTCCGCGACTGCAGCGTGCACCTCACCGACGCGAAGAACCCGCTCAAGAGCGAGACCATGATTTTCATTACCGAGGGTAATTCCGCCTCCGGTACCATCACGACGGCACGCAACCCCAAGACCCAGGCAGTATTCAGTCTGCGCGGTAAGCCGAAAAACAGCTACGGTCTTTCCAAGAAGATCGTGTACGAGAACGAGGAATGGAACCTGCTCCAGGCCGCCCTCAACATCGAAAACGGCCTCGAGGACCTGCGCTACGACAAGGTGATTATCGCGACCGATGCTGACGTGGACGGTATGCACATCCGCCTTCTAGTGATGACGTTCTTCCTGCAGTTCTTCCCGGAACTTGTGCAAGAGAAGCACCTGTACATATTGCAGGCACCGCTTTTCCGCGTGCGTAACCGCAAGGACAAGAAGAAGACCTTCTACTGCTACGACGAAGAGGAACGCGACAAGGCCGCAAAGGAAATCAACAAGAAGGACCTGGAAATCACCCGATTCAAAGGCTTGGGCGAAATGGATTCCGAGGACTTCAAGCTGCTCATCGGCGAAAATATGCACCTGGAGACCGTTACCATGCCGAACGACGCATCTCTCGGCAAGTTGCTGGAATACTACATGGGCAAGAACACGCAGGCGCGCCAGGACTACATCGTAGAAAACCTGCGCACCGAAGCTGTGGAAGAACTTTAATAGGCGCGACAAGGCTAGATCATGGACGAAGAACAGAAAACATTAGGACTTTCGAACGTAAACCACCTGGAAAAGCTGTACAACGGCTGGTTCCTGGACTACGCGAGCTATACGATTCTCGACCGCGCCGTGCCCTACTTCGAGGACGGCCTCAAGCCGGTGCAGCGCCGCATTCTGCATACCATGTACGAGATGCACGACGGCAGCTTCCACAAGGTGGCGGGCATCGTGGGCGACACCATGCACTACCACCCGCATGGCGACGCATCCATCTACACGGCCCTCGTGAACATGGGCCAGAAGAACCTGCTTATCGAGCCGCAAGGTAACTGGGGTAACCCGCTTACGGGCGACGAGGCCGCAGCCCCGCGTTACATCGAAGGCAAGCTCAGCGAATTTGCGCTCGACGTGATGTTCAACCCCGAGACTACGGAATGGATTCCGAACTACGACGGCCGTTCCAAGGAACCGGTGACGCTCCCCGCAAAGTTCCCGATCCTGTTGGCGCAGGGCGTGGACGGCATCGCGGTGGGCCTTTCCACCACCATCCTCCCCCATAACTTCAAGGAACTGTGCCAGGCGAGCATCGACTACCTGCGCGGCCGCAAGTTCACGCTGTACCCGGACTTCTACACGGGCGGCATCATCGACGTTAGCGAATACAACGACGGCGAACGCGGCGGACGCCTCAAGGTCCGTGCAAAAATCGAGAAGCTCGACAACAAGACGCTCGTCATCCGCGAAATTCCCTTCGGCACCACCACGGATAGCCTTATCGACTCCATCGTGGCGGCCAACGACAAAGGCAAAATCAAGATCAAGCAGATTGTGGACCACACCACCGAAAACGTGGAAATTCAGATCCACCTGCAGGCCGGTTCTGACCCGCAAGTCGTGATGGACGCGCTCTACGCGTTTACCGACTGCCAGACGACTTTGGCCGCGAACAGCTGCGTGATTATCGACAAGAAGCCGCGCTTCAGCAACACGACCGAACTTTTGAAGCTCAGCACCGACCACACCGTGCATCTGCTCGACTGGGAACTCGACAACGAGCTCAAGCACCTGCAGGACCAGTGGCACATGACGAGCCTCGAGAAGATCTTCATCGAGAAGGAAGTCTACGAGGTCATCAAGAAGGCCAAGACCCACGACGAGATGGTCCAGCTGATTGACGAAGGCTTGAAGCCCTACGTGCGCAAGCTCCGCCGCGAAGTGACCCGCGAAGAAATCCTCAAGCTCGCCGAAATCCCGGTGCGCCGCATCAGCCGCTTTGACCGCAAGAAGGCCGACGAATTCCTCGAAGAACTCGACAAGAAGATCGAGGAAGTGAACTACAACAAGGAACACCTCACCGACTACGCCGTGAACTACTTCAAGAACATTTTGAAGAAGTACGGCGAAGGTCGCGACCGCAAGACGGAAATCGCGGAATTCGGCCAGGTAAGCGCCGTGCACGTGGCTCTCGCGAACCAGAAACTCTACGTGAACCGCAAGGAAGGCTTCCTCGGCACGGGCATGAAGAAGGAAGAATACCTCTTCGACGTCTCCGAGTACGACGACCTCATCGTGTTCAAGGCCGACGGCAGTTTCAAGGTCGTGAAGGTCTCCGACAAGGACTTCGTGGGCAAGAACATCGTGCTCGTCGAGAAGTTCAACAAGGACGACGAACGCCACATCTACAACGTCATCCACCAGGACGGCAAGGAAGGCACGGCCTACATCAAGCGATTCAACGTGGGCGGCGTGACCCGCGACAAGGACTACTTCATGGGCAAGAACAAGCCCGGTAGCCGCCTGCTTTACCTCTCCAGCAACATGAACGGCGAAGCCGAAGTCGTGGAAGTGACTCTCAAGCCGCGCCCGCGCACCAAGCTCAACTTCGAAGTGGACTTCAGTTCCATCGAGGTGAAGGGCCGCGGCGCCATGGGCAACATTGTCACCAAGTACCCGGTCAAGAGTGTCAAGCGCATCCGCAAGGGCGTGAGCACCCTCGGGGCGCGCGTACTCTACTTCGATGCCCCCAGCGGCCTCATCAGCACGCAGAAGAAGGGCGACCGCATCGGCGAATTCGGCGAGAAGGACAAGATCCTTATCGTGAAGGAGAACGGTACGGCCCGCGTGCACGACATGGCCGACCCGATTCTCGTGGGTACTGGCGTGAAATACGTCCACAAGTTCGACCCCGCGCAGGTATTTACCGTGCTGTACTTCGAGGGAGGCAACTTCAACTACATGGTGAAGCGCTTCAATTTGGAAGGCTGTCCCATGACGACGGAATTCAGCCTCATCAGCGACCACAAGGATTCGCAGATGATTGAATTCTTCGCCACCGAGGACGCTCGCCAGCTCATGGAATACCAGGTGGGCCGCGAAGTCCAGAAGGAAGAACTCGACCTGACCGAAGTCGCCGACATCAAGAGCTACAAGGCGCTTGGCAGCAAGTTCACCGCGAAGAAGGTCAAGCGCACGAGCCGCATCACTCCGCCGGACAGCTTTGACGACGGCACGAGCGACGATGCGAACGCCGAACCCGAAGACCCGACACTGTTCTAACGGAAATCGCGCGGGTTAAACCGCGCGAAGCACCCTTTAAAGAAATCCCCGCAGGCAACCTGCGAGGATTTTCAATTTGCAACAGTCATTACACGCCGTAGCGGGAGAACGCTTCGCTCTCGTCAACGACCTTGAAGTTCACGATGTACTGCTTCTTGGATACAGGATTATTGTATTCCGTGAGCTCGATAACCCAGGCATTCTTTTCGCACTGGATAAGGAATCCGGTACGTTCGAGCGTGCCGACCGTCTTTGTACCGAGAATCTCGAAGCCCACGGGCTTGCCATACTGCGCCGCGATATTCTGAAACACCGTGGTGTACTGCATCTTGATATTCGTGACGTTCACGTTACCCTTGATGAAGGGGCTCTCGTCAAGCACGGCATCGAAGGCCTTATCGTATTTTTCAGCCTTCAGAAAATCGACCATCTTCTTGACACACTCGCTGGAATGCGGGCCAGCAAATGCGAAGGAACAGAGCAACAGGGTAAGGATTATTGACTTGATTCTCATGGGGCCTCCTTTTTATTTTCTTTCATAAAACTTGAAGACATCTTCTTCCGTAAGCACCTCAAGTTCCCAGAAAAAACTCTTACCACTTGGGGAAACATATTCCCTTATCATTACAAGCCATGCGGACTTGTCGCAATTAATCTGGTAAACGGTCTCGTCGTCATTCTTGGCGAGGCGGCGCGTACGCAATTTCGTATGGTTCAGCACCTTGCCATGCTGCTTGATGAAGGTGCTGAAATGACCTGCATACTGAGCAATGTTCACAGGCCTCTGTTCTTCACCCATATCCACGTATTCCAGCAATGCAGAGGCAGCCTCTTTGTACTGAGCCTTCTTGAGGAACTTTGTAAACTGCTCCATCTGCTTGTCGGCAACCTCACCGGCATGGCACACGAAAGCCATCAACAAGACATAAAACAAAGAGCGCAGAAATTTCATATAACTGAATATAGTATTTTTTTAGCATAGTGGAACACTTCGCAAAGAGAACACTGGAACGAAGTGTGAGTGTGAGCCAAAAGCGACTCGTATCAACGAGTCGTGATGGCGAAAGCGAGTGAGAAAACGGAGGTTCTTCATCTGAGATGACGAACGAGCGGTCGCATTAGAGTGTGCGAAGAACTCCTTGAAGCAAACATTATATGGTTAAGCGAGACGCGGTTTACCGGTCCATCCCAACTTCTCACGGAGGGCTCCGACGAATCCCGTATGGCGCATGCGGATAAACGTCGTCACGGCCTTGCACTCGCTCAGCACGACCTTCTCGCCCACCTTCATCTCGTAGGCGGTACGGCCATCGAACACGAGGTCGAGCGGGCGCTCTACCGCAGAGACAATCTCGAGTTTCTTGTCGGTAAGCGAAAGCACGAGCGGGCGCACGGAGAGACTACTGGGAGCGACGGGCGTGAGCACGACGGCAGGAGTGCTCGGGTGGATGATGGGGCCACCCGCCGCGAGGTTATAGGCGGTAGAACCCGTCGGTGTAGAAACCAGCAAGGAATCAGCCCAATATTCGGTAAGGCAGGTGCCGTTGTAGGCCACATTCACGTTCACCATGCGGTCGGGCATGTGCGCACGGATATGAACCTCGTTCAAGACCGTCTGTTTTGCGACCACCTTGCGACCGCGATAAACGACAGCGTCAATCATCATGCGTTCGCGGGTAGAAAAGTCACCCGCAAGCAGGTCATCGAGCGTCTTTGCAAGGCCTTCCACGCGACTTTCGGCAAGGAACCCCACGCGACCCGCATTCACCCCAAGTATGGGAATGTTGTGCCCGAGCGCGATATGCGCCGCCGAAAGCACCGTACCGTCCCCGCCGATAGCGAGAAGCAGGTCCATGCGCGAAAGCCCGGATTCTTTGATCACGTGAATCGGCTTCTTGGCAAGTCCCTTCAGGGAATCAAGCGCAAAGAATTCCACCTTCGGGTGCGCCGCGGCCCAGACCGCAATCTGGTCGAGCGCATTCGCGAGATCCGCACTCTTGTCCTTGAAACCGACGATTCCGATTTTCGAAAACTTCTTCATGGTCCCTCCCCTATTCCTTGCCCTCGTTCGCGGGAGCCTCGGCGACAAGCACCTGTTTCAACTTTTCGACAACGCCCGGGAACATCGCCTCGACAGCGTACGCATTCTTGACGGGTTCATCGTTCTCGAGCGCAATCGAAAGCACGCTGAGTGCAAGGCCCGCCTCGGGAGAATTTCCACCGTCAAAGTCACTGCCGTTCACGATAGTTTCCATCCCGCGAATGACAAGCCCATCATCGTACACACCGACTTCCACGCCGGTCTTACGCAGGTTCTCTGCCAAAAAGTCATTAGCAACGCGCATCTGGGAGCGGATTTCCTTCGGGATACGGAGGATGGTCTCGCCCTCGGCAAAACATGCCGCCACCGCCAGGAACGCATATTCCGAAAGCGATGTCGCGATGGTATCTTCGCCAAAGCGCCTGCCCTGCAGCCGCTTGCCCGCTTCCATCGGGTAGATTTCCACATCGCCGTACACGTCGCCGAACTTTTCCCTGCGGGTCACAGTCTCGATGTTCGCGCCCATGCGCTTGAGGCAAGTAAGCGCCCCCGCGCGGGTGCTGTTCAGGTCCACGTTCAGGAGTTTCACCACGTTGCCCTTGGGCACCTTGCCGATGGTCGTCAGCAGGGCAAAGGCCGTCGCCTCGGTCGTATCGCCCGGCACGTAGTAGTCGCGCCCGGTAATCACGCGGGTCTCGGAAAGTTCCGTCATCTGGGTGCGTTCAATCTTCTTACCCTGCGCCATCATCAGGCGGCGCTCGAACTCACTCAACTGCTCCATGCCGCGCCCCTCGTAACGGAGGGGCACGCCAAAGTACATGAGCATCTTCGTCCACTGGTCATGAACGAGCGAGCGTTCCTCAAAACTCACGTACTCGCCACGCACCAGCGTGCGCAACAGCACCCTGTTGCGCATAATAAACGGCACGTTCCCGAGCGAATCCTTCTTGAGGGCAGGTTCCTCGGGGGCAAAGCGGAACACGAACTTCGCGGGGCCATCGGATTCCACTGCCAGCTTGAAATACTTGAGGAGCATCTCCTTTACGGAGACAATCTTCTCGATGCCTTCCCTGTCGGGTTCGGCAGAAACCGTGTAGACCTGCTCGGGGTCCTTGCTCGCGAGCGTCCACAACAAGACGTTCTCCTGCTCCGGGAAATCATACGGAAGCACCGACGGGAGCGTATACTGGAAACCCCTGCCATCAAGCACCAGTTGGTGCCCGTGCAGTTCGTAGCGGAGACCAAATTCAGCGAGAGCCTGCGCAAAACGTTCTGAACCACTAGCCCAGGCAAAATCGTCGAGCACGGTGCGCCCGTTTACCAGCAGGCCCATCAAAAGCGTAAGGTCCATCCGTTCCCTGTCGGGATTCAACGCAAATTCCATTATCGTTCCTTAACTTCGTAACCCAGGTAACGGAGCAGTTTGACCGCGCGGGCGGCCTCGTCCTCGGTCTTGAAGGCAATCAGCAATGTGCCCGCCACGTTCTCGCGGACCTTCATGAGTTCAATATCGCGAATGTTGAGCCCCTCTTCGGCAAGCGGCTGCAACACACTCAAGAGTGCACCCGGCTTGTCCTTGAGCGGCACCGTAACTTCAAAGAATGCAGCAGCGGCATTACGGCCCGGCGCAAATAGGCTTGCCCGGCCGGCGTTGCCCGCCTTGAAAATTCCTTCGAGCGAATCGGATTTGTCGCCGTCCGCAGGCTTGCCATCCTTCACCACGTCGAGTTTCTGCATCGCCTCGATAGTCGCGTTCACGCCATCGCGCACCTCGGTCAGGGCACGCACCGTCTCGTCACGGTTGGTGACAGCAATATCGTGCCACATCGCCCACCCGCTCGCGGCAATGCGCGTCATGTCGCGGAAGGCGCGGCCCGCGTAGTGCTGGTAGTTGTGGCTCAGCAGGCGATCAGGGATACTTGCCGCCAGCGTAGAACTCAGCATCTGCGGCATGTGAGAGACCCACGCCATGGTGCGGTCGTGGTGCTCCGGCGGGAACACTACGGCAGAGGCCCCGAGGAACTTCACCAGATCCAAAAGCGGCGCGTACACGTTCTCGGCAGTGCCCTCGGGCGGGCACACGAACCAGTAGGCGTTCTCGAAAATCGCAGGATCGTTAAATTCGCAGGTGCGCTTCTCGGAACCGGCCATCGGGTGGCTACCCACGAACCTGAACGGGGCCGGCAACTTCACGCCCGCCTTGCAGATTTCGACCTTCGTAGAACCAATGTCACTCACGAGGCAGGTGGCGCCGTTTAATTTCGCGGCACAGTCTTTACCCGCCGCGCCGTTTAATTCCTTAACCCAAGAAACATGCGCTAGCGCATCAATCGTCTTCAAAATATGCAGAATCGGGCCACACAGCAGAATCAGGTCGCAATCGCGAGACCACTCCTCCACCTGCGCGTATTCAAAGAACTCGTCCGCAAGTTCCAACTCGCGGGCACGTTCAAGCGTCGCGGGCGAACTCACCGCGCGTATGACCGTCGGGCGCTTCGCCTGCTTGAGTGCAGAAGCAATGGAGCCCGCCAAAAGTCCAAAACCCACCAAGGCAATACGTTTCATCATTCCTCCACCTTGCGGGTCTCTTCCATAATCGTGCGGAAAATATTCACGATGGATTCCGGCGGGAGCGGTCCACCCGCCTTCTCCGCCTTCTCGGCAACAGCGGCAAGCACCGCCCCTTCGCGGGCAGCGTCGAACACCGGCAGGCCCTTCTCTTTCTTGAGTTTGCCAATCTCCGTCGCGAATTCCGCCCGTTTGTTCAAAAGCGAGATAATCGTATCGGTGAGTTCATCGATACGCATGCGCCAATCGTCTATTTCCATACGGGAATCCATGAGCCGAAAGATAGAAAAATGGTTCAGTTTTTTAGCCCGCGCCCGCCCCACACGGGCGATTTCGCAAAAACGGCGAATTTTTAACACACTTGATACACTTTATTCATTTCAAATCTTCACAGCGTTGCGCAGCCCTAGATTCTAATCTATTTTACATTGTTGTGTATGGGTAGGAGATGATTATGAGCATACTAAAGACACTCACCACTGGAACATTGGCGGTACTAGCCATGGCATCTACCCTCAGCGCAAAAGACTTCAGCGGCGCAGAACTCTACACCAATGAAGAATTCTCGTACGGCAAATTCGAAGCCCGCATGAAAATGGCAGCCGCTTCGGGAACAGTCAGTTCCATGTTCCTCTACCAGAACGGCTCCGAACAGGCCAGCGCAGAACGCTGGGTCGAAGTCGACATCGAAGTTCTCGGCAAGGAACCTGAGAAATTCCAGTCCAACATCATTACCGGCAGGGCCGGAGCGCAAAAGACTAGCGAAAAGAAACACGCTGTCAGTCCGGCAGCAGACCAGGGATTCCACACCTACGGTCTCGAATGGACCCCGAATTACGTCCGCTGGACCGTGGACGGCAACGAAGTCCGCAAGACCGAGAAGGGCGTGAACGACCCCAAGGACCAGGTAGCAAACCTTATCGGCACCCAGGGCCTCCGCTTCAATATCTGGTCTTCTGAAAGCGCCGAATGGGTCGGACAATTCGACGAATCCAAGCTTCCGCTGTTCCAGTTCATCAACTGGGTCAAGGTCTACAAGTACACTCCGGGCCAGGGCGAAAATGGCAGCGACTTCACGCTCGACTGGACCGACAACTTCGACACGTTCAACAGCGCCCGCTGGAGCAAGGGCAACTGGACCTTCGACGGCAACCGCGTCGACCTCACCCCGAACAACATCTACTCCAAGGACGGCATGCTGATTCTCGCCCTCACCCGCAAGGGCCAGGAAAGTTTCAACGGCCAGGTTCCGCAGGATAACGAACCCGAACCTGCAACAAGCAGCAGCGCTGCCCCCATGCCGGAATCCTCCAGTAGCGAACCGTTTATCCCGCCGATGTCCTCTAGTAGCGAAATTATGGCCATCCAGCAGGTCCGTACTCCGCAGATGCAGCCCAAGGAAGTCCGCGGCATCGTGAACGCGAAGGGCGCCCACGTGAAGGAAATCAACCGCTACCGCGTGAACTTCAAGTACTAGAAATTCTCCTAATCACTCCAAACAACAAAGGTCCGTGCAGCTTCGCGCCGCGCGGACTTTTGTTATTTTATGGGCATGCGCGAAGAACTGGCAAAGATAATCCAGGATATCCCCCACAGCGACGGCGATCGGCTCCCGAGCGTACGCGAAATCATGAAGGCTTACGGCGTCTCCTCGAGCACCGTGCAGTCGGCGCTCAAGATGCTAGAGAAAGCATCGCAAATATGCCGCATCCAGGGCAAGGGATGCTTCTGGACATCGGGCGGAGTCGCTAAAATCTACGAACGGCACCCCGCACCGCAGGCCAGGGAAAGCGCCTACGACAAGGTGGAGCGCCTCTTCCGCGAGGACTGGGACCGCGGCACATTCCGCATCGACGAACCGCTCCCGCTCATGAAAGAACTCGCGCAACGCTACAACGTTTCGCAAGCGATTCTCCGGAACTTCTTGAACGCGATGGTGCAAAAAGGCACGCTTACCCGTTCCGGAAGGCACTACAGCTTTATTCGCAAGAGCAAGAACGAGCAGCCCGCATCGCTCAGCGAAATCATATTCGTAACACGGTGCAACAGCTGGGGCGGCTTTACCGCCGAAAGCGAGCGCGAATTGGATTTCTTGCGCATGGTCTACAAGAAGGCGGGCGCAGACAACTACAAGCTCATATTGCTCGGCATGAACGAGAACAGCGGCAAGCTCATCGACCGCAGCGGCAAGACGCGTAGGCTAGCGGACTACCCGAACGCCGTAGGGGCAATCCTTTCGACGCTTCTCATCATGCAGCCGCTAAAACTCTTGCAGCAGTTCGTGGGCATCAAGTACCCCATCGCCGTCTGGTGGGAACAGCCCATGCAGGCGCTCCCGCCGCGCTACCTGCAAAAGGAAAACTGGACATTCTTCAACTCGACCTTCGGTACAGCCCCCGGCAAGGAACTGGGCAAGTTCCTCATCGCCCACGGCATAAACCAGGTCGCCTACTTCTCGCCCTACCACAACAGTTCCTGGTCCATGGACCGGCTCCAGGGCCTGCGCGACTCGGGGCTTTCCGTCATCGACTACACCGATAGCGAGTTTGCGAGCCCGTGGGACTACAAGCAGATTGCGCGCAGCAAGGTGGAAAAGTTCTCCGTCGAAGTATATGCACGTGAACTTTTGAAGCAGAAGATGATTTCGCTCATGACAAACAAGGACTACGAGCAGATGCCCATCGTTTGCGTGAACGACGACGTTGCAAGCACACTCCTCGAAATGCAGGAAGAAGGCCGCATCGAGAAACTCGGCCCCATCTACGCCTTCGACAATTCTGCGGAAAGTTACATGTTGCGACTGCCCTCGTACGATTTCAACACGCAGGCACTCGTAGACCACATGTTCTACTGCATATCGAATACCGACGCCTTCCGCACGCAGCGGAAAATCCAGCAGATACTGGGCCAGGTCGTAGAGAAGTAAATCGCCTACTTAAAACTACTGGCGCTGGTAGAGTTCCAGTCCAAATTCCGGCAAGGCCGCAATCAGGTGGTCCAGGATATCCGCCTGGATGCCCTCAAAATCCTCCCACACGACCGTATTCGCAAACGCATATATCTCGAGAGGCAGTCCCAGCGGGGTCGGCTCCAGCAGGCGCGTCATGAGCGTCATGTTCTGTGCAACATTCTTGCGGGAACGAAGGTATGCCGTACAGTAGGCACGGAACGTGCCGATATTCGTGAGGTGGCGGTCATTGAGCACATCGGGGTTCACAGAACCCTGTGCAACGCCCAACAGGCCCGCCTTGGACTCCTCGCCCACAATCTCCTGCGCCTTCGCATTCAGGTACGGGGCAAGAATATCGATTTTAGACAAACTAGCAATTTCTTCCGGCGTGAGGAACCGCACCGTCTTCTGGTCAATAAACATGGCTCGCTTGATGCGACGCACGCCAGAATCCTGCATGCCGCGGTAGTTGCGGAAAGAATTCGTGATGAGGTCGTATGCCGGGATTACCGAGATGGTGTTGTCCCAGTTGCGCACCTTCACCGAGGTCAGCGTGATGTCCATGACCGTACCGTCGGCATTGTGGCGCTCGATTTCAATCCAATCGCCCTTGCAAAGCAGGTCAGACAAGTTTATCTGTACACCCGAAACAACGCCCAGGATAGAATCCTTGAAAATGAGAATCAGGACCGTTGCCATCGCGCCCAAGGCCGAGAAGATGATGACCGGGCTCTTGTCCGTCACCTGACTCACGATGAATATCGCCGCAAGGCAGAACAGAGCCACCTTCACCGCCTGGAAAATACCGTGCAATGGGCGCTTCATCGTGCGTTCGTTTATGCCGTTAAAATGCTCGATCACATCAAGAATCGAGCACGCAATCGCAAACGAAAGCAGCGTATACCAGATATTCGCCACCCTCGTGGAGACCTCGAAAAGCCACGTACTCGGGTCAAGAACATTCTGGACCGCAGCAGAGAACGCCGTCGCCGGGATAATCTGCAAGAGACGCGAAGCCAGATGGCGTTCCACAAGGATCTTGTTCAAGGCACTCGGGCTCTTTTGCGACCAGCGCTTCATCAGCGGCATCACGAGGACATATATTGCGAGGAAAATAATCGCAATCGAAAGGACGACGATTCCGAAATGGAAGAATTCGCTATCCATCTGGAGGTTTTCCACCTGCGTGGCAAAATCTTGAACCTTATTCATAAGCTATTTTCTCACTAAACGCATAATTCCCTGGCGGTTGAACTCCGGAGCATCCTTCGCGAAGGGGCTCTTGGTTTCTGCACGGAGCGTGAACACGCCGGCATCGCCCGCATCGACTTCCGTACCCGACTTAGAAGAGACTCCATCCACAAAAATCGAATCCGCGACCACAGAAAGGATGTTTTCCAGATCTTCCTGTGCCCCATTCGTGTGCGAAATGCACAAATCCGGCAGGCCAAACACCTCCAGCCCGAGCGTATAGAGCACATCCGCACTTTCCACAAAGTTAATCCACGTGTCCATCGGGAATTCAGCATCGCCGAGTTCCTCACGGAAGGCAGCCGCCGTCCACGCCGTACCCGACTGCTGCATATACACGCCCGTCGCACCCGCGGCAAGCACCTTGAGGATGGCGGTATTCACCATGCGCAGTTCATCGGCACTCTTGAGCGAGCCCAGCAAAAAGAGCAGCGACTTGTGCGAATCGATTGCACTCGCCTCTTCTGCAGAAATCTCGCGGTGTTCCTTGAAAATATCAGAAAGACCAGCCGCAGGAGCATTACGTACAACGTCAAAACGCACATTGCAACCGGGAACAAGCAAGTTTTTCGCATCGGCACTTACCGAGACGACATCCGTTATCTTGAAGGGTTCCGCTACACCAACCGGAATCGGGAAAGCAAGTACAAACCTATTCATATTCATTCCTCTGCCCGAAGGGGCATCAACGTTTATCGCCTACGCGCGAAAACAAGTCCTTTACCGCATTTTCGAGCACTCCCGAAGATTCGGGCCGAGGGAGAGCGACATTATTTTTGAAGGCACCGAGAAGCGATTCCACCGAAAGCCTGTTCGCAGGAATATTTACGGCATAGCCCGCAGTTGCGAGGTCGCGCGCGAGCACTACCTGCTCGTATTGCCCCGGAGTGGGCACGAACACGCACTTTGCGCCCAGGTAGGCCATGTCCATTACGGTGCTATAGCCACCACGGCTAATCACCCAGTCGGCATTCCTTACCGCGTTGGCAAAATCACCCGTAGGCAGGTGCGTCACGAACTCGATATTCCCTTCGGTCCAACGCCTGCGGGGGGCCTGCGGCTTCCCGAGAATCATCAGGTGGTTGCCCGGAACATCGCGCAGGATATCGCGCAGGCGGTTCTCGAACTGCGTGCGTGCGGGCTCGACACCCGAAATGACAGCGACGACCCGATACTTGCCGGCATTTAAACTGTCAAGTTTTAAACTGCCCGCGGGCAACTCGCCAGCATTTAAACTGCCCGCTTTTAAACTGCCAGCATTTAAACTGCCCGCGACCTCATCAAATCGCGAAAGCGGGCCGACAAACTTTACCTTCAGCGTATTCTCTGCCCCGCGCAACGCCGGCAAGTGCGAAAGCGCGCCCGCATAGCCGGGAGCAGCCTCCACATCGGGTACCCAGACCTCGTCGAAGTTCCTCATCCGGGCACGGTGCCAGCGCACCCCGACACCATCGAGTGCAGCAACTGCAGGCGGGAACGCAATCCGGCGCTGGTGCGTCATGTACACGCTATAGGCCTTTTTCGAAAAAAACGCAAAACGGTTGTCCGAAAACAGCACATCGTAACCGTGCCGTTCCACCATCTCTTCGGCATAGCGCTTTTCGTATCGCATGACCGCATTCAGGTGTGCGCTGTTCTTCAGGAGCCACAGCGCCATATTAAAGCCGTATTTCGGGTACACAACGTTGTAGCCCGGCGCCACACGCTGGCGTAATTCCGGGAAAACCTCACGGAAGAACCCTGCATTCGCCTTCACTACGGCAAGTTCCACCTCGGCGCCCTGGCGCAAGAACTCCTTCACAATGGGCACGCAACGCGTCGCATGCCCCAAGCCCCAATCAAGAGGGGCTACCAGGATTTTCACCTAGCCTCCAGCCAGGCATTCGCCCAGTCGCCGTGGTCACAGTTCTTCTCGCCTGCCATGTCGATGCTCAGGTTCAGCTGACGCACGCCCTTCACATCCACATCAATCACCTGCTTTTCCATCGAGTAGAGCCTCTTGGAGCGCAAGATTTCGCGGCCGTCGCCCGACACGATAAAGTACACGCCGTCACCGCAGGCGCTTTCGTCATCAAGCCCGATAACCGCATGCAGCACGTCGAACGCGCGGGGCAACGTGAAATCGATACTCGAATTCGCGTGGCTGCCGATACCGTAGCGGAACGGTTCGCCATCCAGCGTAAGCGTGTGGTGTTCCACGGACTCGTTCATCTGCGGGTCACCCCACTCCTGCGAGAACCGGCCCATCTTGAGGCTAGAAAGCAGCACCGCCTTCTCGCTCTCGCGGAAGAAGTCGCGGTAAATCACGGACGTATCGCCATCAGGCATCGAGCACACGAACATCGCGCGGTTCATGCCCGGGTGAATCATCGTCGAATCCATACGGAGCGAATCCGAAGGCACCGTCACGAGCATCTCGCCCTGCTTTTCGCCGTTAAGCGAGTAGTCGCAGGCAATCGATTCCGGAAAACGCTTGTTCACCACGATAATGCCTTCACTCTCGTCCGAGACCATGAAGTTCTGTGCGTACTGCGAAACGCCCTTCTTCGAAAGAATCTTGTAAATCACAAGCGGGTAGCCAAAGCGCTTTGCATCCACCAATATGCGCTCGTGCTTGTAACTATCGAGAATCTTGTCAATCTGGTCGGTCGTCTTGAAGCCCACCACGCGGCTGTCACGATTCACCTTTCCGTAGCCGTCCTGGCCACGCACCAGGTAGATGTTCCCACCCGACTTCTGCATCCACGATGCAAACACGTCAGTACTCCAGCCCTCGAAAGTGCGCTCGCTAAATGCGCTGTGCCCCTGGGCAAGCATCTGCCAGGGCCTTGCATAGATGTAGATCGAGTTTTCGGGCAACTTCGCGAGTTCCGTATTCAAGAAGTCCTCTTCGCCCAGCAACTTGTTCTTGTAATAGAGCATGTTGCTCTTGTAACTGGGGGCGTGATAGACCATGAGCCCAAGCGAAAGGATGCAGGCCAGACCCATCACGATTCCGGCAGCGGCGTCATCGCGCATCTTGGACTTGAAAAGGTGCGAGCCCGTAAAGACAAACGCGTCGTAGAGCCCGAGCGCCATCAGCAACGCAAACAGCGGGAGCGCCACCAGCACGTAACGCTGGTTGATATCGATCGTGAAGGTACCCGACACGTTGAACATGATGACGAAAATCTGCAGGCAGAAGAATATGCCCAGCACAAAGCCGCGCACGTAACGGCGCGCAAAAATCATGCGGAGCAGGAGCCACACCGTCGATGCAAGCAGTATAACGGTAAACGTCGTGTAGAACGGGTTCATCATGATGCCGCCATACGCCGGGTCGACATCGAGGTTCATCATCGTCTGGATATTCGTCTTCAGGTTGAACCACAGGTTTTCAAACGAGTGCGCCGCATGCTCGCCACCCTGGAAATCGTAGCCGCGGTAGGCCGCCATGTTGTTCACGCTGGGCCAGCTCACCGCAATCACCGCGCCCACAAAGGCAGGCAGGCGGTAAGGCTTCTCGAGGAAGTACCTATAATAGTAGAGCGCAAAGGGCACAAAGGCGAAAACCGTCTCCTGGCGGGTCTGCGCAAAGAACCCAAGCAGCGGGACCGTCAGCAAGAAGTGTTTCCACGTTACCTTGTTCGTAGGTACAAACGCGTACCATGCCATCAGGAAGGTAAGCAGGCAAATGTAGAGCACCTCGGTAGAGGCCGAGCGCGCCTGCAGCAGGTATATCGGCATGCCACCCAGGAACGCAACCGCCGCAAGGGCCAGCCTATCGCTCTTGAACCATCGGCATAGCGCAAGGAAGAATGCAAGCAGGCTCAAAATGTAGAACGGGTAGTTCACCTTGAGCGCCGTATTCCTATCCGGCGACATGAAGTTGAACACGACGGAGTACACGAACCCGAGCGCCTTGCCCTTAAAGTTGTTCACTTCTGTCTTGCAGTCGAGAACGCCATCGGTCCAAATGCCCTCGTTACAGATGCCACCCGTATGCTGGAAGTACATCTGCAGGCCCATCGATTCCCAACTTGTCTCGTCGCTCAGCACGCGGTGCGTGTTGCTGATGTTCCCGAACATGAAAACCGAGAAGATAATCATCAGTATGGCAAGCCCGCAGAACGCCTTACCGCTCGGCAAGAACTCGCGGATATGCTTGGCCACGAATGGCATGTTCACCACGACGCCCGCAATAAACAGGACGAACGTCGAGAGTATTGCGTAGTAGCCCCAGTCGATGTCCCAGCGGCGCGCATACGATACGGAAAGGTTGTTGAATATCAGGAACGCGGCAACCATCACGGCGACAGTCGTCGCGAGCATCACCGCCTGCGGCTTACCCAGGTTGAGCGAGACAACCCACTCACGCAGGGAAGCAATCACAGACTTCCTTTCAATCTTCTCTTCTACAGTAACAGTATTCTCTTTCTTATCTGACTTTTTCATAATCTCTAGTTTGCTGAAATTCCAAGGCGTTCCATGGCAATTCTCTTGCCGGTCTGCACGTCGCTCTTGCCGCTCCCGAGTTTCGGGAGTTCATCCACCTTCACGACTGCGCCGGGAAGCATGAGCGGCGGGAGGCCCACCTGCTTGAGCATGTCCTTCACCTCGTCTTCGGACTTATCTCCCGCATACACGAGCACAATCTTTTCGCCCTTGCTGCCATCCGGGACAGCAACCGCAAAGTGGTCAATCTCGTCGAACAGCGCGCATTCCGAGATCTTGAAGTCCACCGACCCAAGGCTCACCATCTCGCCACCAAGCTTTGCGAAGCGGCTGTAGCGGTCCACAATCGTGAGGTAGCCGTCCTCGTCCACGTGGCCCTTGTCACCCGTCTTGTACCAGCGCTTGCCGTTTATAACCGCAATCGCCTGTGCCGTACGTTCCGGGTCCTTCAGGTAACCCTTCATGATCTGCGCACCGCCAATCAAGATCAGGCCATCCTCGCCCACGGCGAGTTCTTCCATGGTATCGGGGTCCACGATGCGGATCTGCGTTCCGGGCAGCGGAGCGCCAACGGTACCCGGCTTGTTGCCCTCGATAACCGTCTTGTAGTCGTCCATGAGCACGTCCTTCGTGTTCACCGCCGCCACCGGAGTCGTTTCCGTACAGCCGAACCCCTCGAAAATCTCAAGTTTAAACTTGGTGCGGTACAACTGGCGCACATCCTCGCGAATCTTCTCGGCGCCGGCGTAGATGCTACGCACATGCGAGAACATCAGCGGGTGTACCGCGCGGTTCAGGCCCCACATGCGCAGGAACGTGCCCGTGGCCACCATGATGCTCACCTTGAACTGGGCACACATGCGCGAAACAAGCCTTGCATCCGTCGGGTCGGGGCAGGTCGCCACCGGCACGCCTTCCACAAGGCACAACATCGTCGTGATGGAGAACCCGAACGCATGGAACAGCGGGAGCGAACCCAGGAATACGTCTTCCGCGGTCGGCAGCAGCACGCTTTCGCACTGCTTGATATTGCCAATCAGGTTCAGATGCGTGAGTTCCACCCCCTTCGGGCGGCCCTCGGAACCGGAACTGAAGATGATGGTCGCCACGTCGTCGAGGCTAACCTTCTTGAAGAAGCGCAGTTCCAGGTACCATGCCGGCAAAAGCATCACGCGCAGGAAGTTCTTCACGAGCGTCGACTTGTGGAGTTGTTCCTTCAGGTCTTCCATGTAGTAGACCTTGTACTTGTCGAGCAACTTCTCCATCGGGAGGCCCTTCTGCTTGAGTTTCTCGACAAACACGCGGGCCGTAATAATCGTCTTCACTTCGGCAACGCCACAGCAGTAGTCCATCGTCTCGGGCGTGTTCGTGTAGTTCAGGTTGTAGACAGTCTTGCCCCTGATGAGGCAGGCCATGTTCACGATGATTCCCGGGCCGGAAGGCGGAATAAGCACGCCCACCTGCTTTTCGCCCTTCGTGAGCTTCTCGATCATGCCCGCAAACGAGAGAGCCGCAGTCGCAAGCGTGTTTGCCGAAAGGTGGTTGCCATCGGGGCTATAAACGGAGGGTCCACTACCCACGCGCTTCACCGTGCGAATCCAGGCAGAAGCCACAGGGCGCAACTTGCGGATGTAACTCGTCCACGCGGTAATCGAGAGTTCCTGCACCGCGCGCTTCACCATCATCGGGCTGGAATCAAGCGGGAGTTCCTCGCCGAACGCGACGGAAATGATACGGCCACCGCTATGCACCATGTCCTTGAAGCCGGCATCGGCCATGGAGTAACTACTCCCCCACAGGCCCTGCACGTAGAACGGCAACAGTCTCAGGCGCGGCACATCCTTGACGACAGAGGAATAATCCAGGCGGAAGCGGCTCATGTTACCCGTCGAGGTCATCGCGTTTTCCGGGAACATCACCACGGCTTCACCGCGGAGCAAGGCCTTCTTCGCCTCCTCCATCGCGGGGGCAGGGTTCGAGATATCGAGGTCGATGGTCTCCATCTGCGAAAGCAGCAACTTCACGTACCACTTTTCAAACGGCCTGCGCGTAATCACAAAGCGCATCGGGCGCGGGCTTGCCATCTGGATAATCGCCCAGTCGATGTACGATATGTGGTTACCCACCAAGAGCACCGGGCCTTCCCACGGGATATTCTGCACGCCCGTCACCAGGAAACGGTAGTGCATCGAGAGCACGGAACGCAGCAACTGGCGGAGCAGCGTCTGCGGCATGGCCCAGAGCGCCCACACCGTGCCAACAAGGCAAACGATACCGAGGATAAAGAACAGGCTCATCCGGTCGACAGCGAAGTAACGGATGGCGACAATTGCGAGTATATCGAAAACGAGAATGCTCAGGTTCTGCACCACATTCGAAAGCGAGAGCACGTGGCCCGCAGAACGGGGCTTGGTGTTGTAGAGCATCGTCGCGAACATCGGGAGCGCAAAGATGCCGCCACAGAACCCGAGAAGCGCGAATGCGATAGCGTTATACGGGCGCGGAATAAACGGGATAAGGAATATGAGGATAGATGCACCGGCCGTACCCATCGGGATAAGCCCGCGCTCGATAAAGTTCCTCGACATGCGCATCGCAAACCAGAAACCCGCGATAAGGCCGATGCCCGTACCGAAGATGGCATAGTTCGCAAGGGAGTCCTGCGTAAACAGCGAGCCCGAACTGAACTGGTCCTGGATAACGAACACCATCAGGAATATCATGACCCAGAACATCGACTGGCCGACAATCGACTGGCGGAGCGCACGGTTCTTCCACGCCTTAGCCATCTTGCGGCGCGCATACTTGAACGTAAGGAACTGCCTCCAGGGGAATTTCAGTGTTTCATCGTAAGCGCCGATAGACGGGAGCCTAATTGCAAAAATTAACCCCAGGACCTGCAGCGCACCGAGCGAATAGAGCACGGGCTCAACCAGGTTCTCGCGAACGGCAAAGGCAAGCGCCACGCCCGCAAAGAACATCGCGCAGAACGTGGTAATCATCAGGATGCCGCTACCGTTAGCAAGGAAGCGCACCCCCATGAGTTCCTTCATGTAGCCGTTTTTCGCGGGGCTCTGGAACGCCTGAACCACAAAGAATAGGCCCACGCCCGCAAACATCATCAGGAGATTGTTCAGGTAGGCGCCCGCACAGAACAGCCCCACCACCGGGAGCGAGAGGAGCGTCGTCCACAGGAGCACGCGCTCCTTCGGGTGCTTGTCCGAGGTAAAGCCCGCGGGCGTCAGCAGCAGCACGCAGGGCAGCAGGAACAGCAGGTGCAGCACGTAGAACTGCCACGAGCCCGTTGCCGTATACCCCATGCGGCTAAGGACGAGTTCCGTGTAGGCGATAATCGCGGTAGAAACCGCCACCTGTGTAAAAGCCAAACCAAAAAACGAGAAAAAGCCTTTGACCTTTTTCATCTTTATTCCTTTATAAATCCAATCCGACAAGGCATACACCTTCCCTCATGGTAAATATAGCAAGGCGCACCATATATATATAAGAACGGCCCCCGAAAGGGAGCCGTCCTAATAGGTTCTAGACGCTATCTAGCCTAAACCGACTTACTTGACTTCGAAGTAGTAGGTCTGGACAGTCTTGCCGTCCTGGGAAAGCTGGATAATCTGCTTGCCCTGCGGGAGCGTGCCCGTGATGCGGAAGAGGTTTTCGGCAACGTAGGTAACAGTCAGGTCGGTGGACTTGCTCTTGTCAGCGAAGATGCCCTTCTTGTCGGTATCGGCAAAGCCCTTGCAGTCCTTGTGGTTTGCAACGTTGTCTTCAACCGCGGCGAAAGACTTCGCGATGAGCGGAGAAGAAACGGAGTTCGCGTTCACAAAGAGCACGTTGATCTGGCTGCCGACAACGAGCGGTGCCGGGATGGCAGTCATCTTGGCGGCCGGTGCTGCCGGTGCCGGAGCGGCCTTAGCAGCCTTCTTGCCCTTCTTACCCTTCTTGCCCTTGGCCTTCTTGTCTTCCTTCGGCGGGGTCGGCGGGAGCTTTGCAGCTTCGGTCACCTGCGGCATCTCGAGGCGGTAGCCGGCGATGGATTCCGTGCACTGCGTGGAGTAGAGCACCCATTCGTTGTTGATCTTGACGACGGCCTTTTCGCCCGTCTTGTAGAGACCCGGGTTCACCTGGTCGCTGTAAATGTAAAGCTTGACCTTGAGGTTCGGTTCGGCCTCGGTCGTTGCAACCGGGTTACGGCTCTTCACGTACTTGGAACGGCCGGCAAGAATACGGTAGCTGCCAACGGGGACCTTTTCGAACTTGAACGTGCCCTGCTGGAGTTCGGTCTTGTACGGGTACTTTTCCTTAGTGGTGGTGTAAATCGTGGAGTCCATCCAGACGGTCGGCATCGGGACCGGCTGTTCGGTGAACGGATCCAGCACGACACCTTCAATGGTACCTTTCTTGTCGCAAGCAGTCAAGCCCATGGCGATGAGAGCAGCGGCGCAAGCAGTAATAAGTTGTTTCTTCATCGTTTTTCCTTTGTGATTTTAAAAACGTAAGTGAATTTAAAAAAAAATGCCCCCCGCAGCGTGGAGGGCATCAAGAATAGCCTAAAATTAAGCTTCTTCTTCGGCCTTGGCGGGTGCAGCCTTGCGGGTCTTGCGCTTTGCGCCCGTGATGTTGCCAGCGAAACGCTTGTTGAAGCGGTCGATACGGCCAGCCGTATCCACGCGGTGCTGCTTACCCGTCCAGAACGGATGGGTATCAGCCGTGATTTCCAGGGAAATCACGCTATATTCAACACCATCGATAGTCTTCTTTTCGGCGGAAGACTTCGTGCGTGGAGCGGGTGATGTATTCTTTACCCGTATTCGCATCGACGAACACGACCGGTTGATAGTTAGGGTGGATACCTTCTTTCATTTTTAAACTTCCTATTGAAGTGAATATTTGGAGTTCCAAATTTAGCAGATTTTGGCGTTTTTGGCAAGGCTCAGGCTCATTTTTAGTATTTTTGAGGGCATGAGAACGCTCAAAAGTTTAATCACCGTGCCCCTTTTGGCCGGTTTTGCACTCTACCTTGCCGCCTGTAACGACGAACGCCCCGTAGCAAAGATTATCAAGGTCGACCAGAAAATGCCGCTCATCGAGTGGCCCGACAGCGTGTACGTGAACTCGCTCGACTCCATCCTCGCGCTCGAACCCATCAAGAAATCTGCCAAAGAGAAAAAGGACGTAAACCTGTCGTTCAACTCGAAGCAGGCTCCCGTCTTTAAACTGCCCTCGTCCGTTACGGGCAAGCCCGAAAAGAAGCCTGCCGGCAAGGACATGCGCAAGGGCAACCCGGAAGCAACCGGCAAGGGTCTGGGCCTGCCCTCGGGGCGCGAAGAAAATGCATTCGGCAAGAAGGCGGAGGCTTTCAGCGACAGGTTCGTGAACGCGATGAGCGCGCTGCAATCCGACCCGAACAACGCGAGCCTCTACAAGATGGTGACCGCAAACGACGAAGACCTGAGCAAGCTTTTGCGCCGGACCTACGGTGCAGGTTCACAGACTCTTCCGCTATTTTTCGTGAAGTCAGCACTGCAAACAGTAAACCCCGGCATCAATCTGGATAACCTGAATGCCGGGGATAAAGTAAAGGTGCCTAAAATCTAATTAGAGCACGCCCTTGCTGCTGGGCACACCCTTCACATTACGACTCGGGGCAACCGCCATCGCGACTGCACGGGCAAAAGCCTTGAAGATGCTTTCGAGGCAGTGGTGGTTGTCATTACCGTAGAAGAGTTCCACGTGCAGGTTCATGCGCGCGTTTTCGGCAAGGCTCTTGAAGAAGTGCTCGAACATGCTGGCCTCGATCCCGCCGGCAACGGCAGCAGGGAGCTTCACGTTCCACACAAAGCCAATGCGGTTGCTAAAGTCGAGGCAAACACGGCTGAGCGACTCGTCCATCGGGACAAAGTAGAAACCGTATCGTTCAATTCCCTTCTTATCGCCAAGGCATTCCACGAGAGCCTGGCCCAACACAATCGCGATATCTTCCATGCTGTGGTGCATATCGACCGCGGTATCGCCCTTGCAGGTGAGGTTCAGGGTAAACCCGCCATGCACCTGGAACAGGTCGAGCATGTGGTCAAGGAAGGCGTTGCCGGAATTGACTACCCCGCGGGTAGCATCGTCCAGGTTCAGCGAAAGTTCGATATCGGTCTCGCCGGTCTTTCTCTTGATTGTCGCTGTACGCATTAGCGCCCTCCCTTAGTCTTCACGACTTCTCCCCCGAACACGCGGAACTTGGCCACACGGCCATACTTCGATTCGGGAATCTTCGTTTCCTTGCCGTTCAGGAGCATCTTGGAAATGGCACGCGGCTCACCGATAATTACATACAACGTATCAGAAGTTTCGTAAATCATGCGGGCGTTCTTTTCGGCAATATTCGCTTCCTTCACGAATGCTCCGTCTTCTTCGTGGCGCTTGAGGCCCACCCACGAACGCATAGCGCCCGAGCCCAAAAGTTCCATGTGAGTCTTGCCCGAGGTGGCTTCCGCATTTTCGGAGGTCTTCGAGGCAGAAGAAATGAAGATGGTTGCCGATGCCGGAAGGTCGGACTTTTTCACGGCCTCGTCAACAACGGCCTGCGTCACCTTTTCGTCATTCTTCTTTGCAGTATCAGGCTTTGCCTTCGCCGTAGAGTCATTCTTGATGACAGAATCTGTCACAACTGTATCAGGCGTAACGGCCTCGGCACCTTCGGGCATCTCGGTGATGTCTTCAACCGGCGCAGGCGGTTCAGCGTTCGTTTCGACCGCAGTCGTTTCCTGAGCCTTTGCAGCCTCTTCGCTCTCGCCCAGTTCATTCAAGAAATGAGAGCCGACCACAAATGCCAGTACGAGCAACACAATCACGATAGGCACGGCCTTGCTACGGGGCTTCTTCTCCTCATCAGTCATCGGGGAAACCTTCACCGGCTTCTCGGGCACGGGAGAAAGCAGGCTCGTAAACTTCTTGCCCGCTTCCATGTAGTAAAAGTCGAGAATCCTCTTGGATTCAAGCCCGAGCTTTTCGCATATGGAATTGAGATAGCCACGAAGGTACGCTTCCACCGGGAAGGCCTTCCAATCGCCACTTTCAATCAAGGTTATGTTTTTTACTGTGAGTTTCGTCACAGTGGCGAGTTCCTCTATGGACATTCCCTTAGCCTCGCGTACGCGGGTAAGGTAGGCCCCAAGGCGTTCGTCGGGGCGCTTGTCTTCAATAGGGTTCATACTCATACTTTCACCTTTTGCCTTGCGAGCATTTCAAGCGTCAGGGCCACGGGCAAGCCCACGACGTTGTAATAGCAACCAGAAATCGACTTGATAAGGCGGGCTCCGCGGGTCTGGATACCGTAAGCGCCTGCTTTATCCATCGGGTCCTTAGAATTTACATAATCTTTTAGCTCTTGTAAGGTGTTCTCCCGAAAAAACACCTCTGTTTCTTCTCGTTGAGTATCAACGACTTGCGAATCTTTTGCTAGGGCAACTCCGGTAATAACTTTGTGAGATTTTCCGTTGAGTTTCTGTAGCATTTCAAGGGCGTCTTCGGGGCTTTTCGGCTTCCCGAGGGGCATCCCGTCCAAGAATACAAGCGTGTCGAACCCGAGCACGTACTGCCCGGGCCTCATTTTTGAGACAGCGAGAGCCTTCGCGGCAGCATTCTCGCCAGGGAAATCGAGCGGGTTATCGCTCTTGGGGCGCTCTTCCTCGTTCGAGACGACCACCTCAAAATCCACCCCGATCTGGGTGAGGATTTCACGCCGCCTCGGCGATCCGCTTGCCAATATTACTTTATCCGTAATCATCCTACTAATTCGTATCCGTGCTACCTGCGTTAAGCTTGATATCGGGCAAGTCCCTCACGTAGATGGAGAACGACCAGCCCGCAGCAGGCCCGGTCGGAGTCCACGTAAAGTCGAGTTGCCAGCAATGCAAAACCCTGTTGAACGTGAAGCGGTGCGTCACGAACTTGCCCTCGTTATAATCGTACTGCGTGCTGTAAGAAACTTCCCAGTTCACCGTTGGCTGGAAACTTGCCGAAATCGATGTTGAGTGGCTCACGTTATCCTGGAACAGGTCCTTCCCCACTCGCGTACTCGAGAACGAATAGCGGTAGTTGAGCCCGAGCGACCACTTCTTCATCTCGTACTTGTCCATCTGCGAAGGGAGGCCCACGTTGAACGTTCCGCTCCAGTTAAAGCTGCGGCTCAGTTCATAGCCCCAGTACGTAAGTTCCGGGAACCGCACCTTGGTCGGGTCGCTAGAATACTTGTGGTAGAGGCTGTGGCGCGTCGTCACGGTAAACATGTAGTCAGGTAAAATCTGCAGGCCGAACGATGAGTTGATATCCGAGAAATTCAGGGAATCAGCCGCAAAGTTGTACGAAACGCTATGACGCGTCGTCAGCAAACGACGGTTGCCATACTGGTCCTCAACCGCCTTTGCCGTATCGCCCTTCGTGGTATCGGGCTTGTGGCCCACCACCTTCAGGTACTTGATATCGAAGTCATTGCCAAGCGAAAGACCTACGGTCTGCTGTTCCTTCTGGAAAGGCGACTGGCCAAGTAACGGGTGCGGGGCAAAGTACTTCGCCGTATCGATTTCGGGCGCGTACGTGTACGACACGCTCGGCGAAAGGATATGCCTCACGCCCGTAAAGCGCCCAATTTCAGGCACCCAGATGCCGTACAGTTTGGTATCGGCGGTAAGGCTGTAGTTGTGGTTGTACGCAAACTCACCGTAACTATCGTGCTCCGGGTCGAGGCTGGTGCGGCGCTTCCAGTACTTGCTCGAATCCTCCGGGTTTATCCACGACTGTCCGGTCCAGAACCCGCTCCAGGTGGCCCGCGGGGTAAGGTTAATCACGTTGAACAGTGAGCCCGAGTAATCCAGCGAGTAGGTGCCGGAATAACCCACGTACTTCGCAAGCGTATCGACATCGAGCGTGGTATCGCGGCCCTCGCGCGTATGGTAGTTGAAGCGGTTCGTAAAGCTGTAGTTGAGTTTTTCGAGGTACTTCCAGAACGAGTTGTCGTCGATGGCAACACCGTCATCGTTGCTTTCAAAATTGAACAGAGGCCCGTTCATGCGGAACTGCACGTCGGGCAACTGGCGTTCCACGTAGCCTGTCTGCAGGTTGTTGGTCTGGCTCGCCTTCACCGTAAGGCTCTTGTTGGTACCGAACCTGCCCGAGTAAGTCAGGTATGCATTTGCCTGCTGGTTAAGGATTGTCTCAGCGTCAAGCGCCTCGCGACGCACGCTCTGGTCACTCACGAACGAACCTGTACCCGTCAACGTATGCTTGCCATCGGGCGTCAGGTTCTGGTTGTGCGAGAAATTGATGTCGTAACCGCTATTGTCGAAGTTGAATTCCCTGAGGTACGCCTTGTACGACACGTTACCGTCGAGCACGTAGCGCTTCTTGTAGCGCACCTGGCCCGTAACGGTCGACTTTTCGAAGCGCGCCTCCTCGCCTTCCACGATATCGCCCGAAAGCGTCGCATCCCAGTAGTCGTTCGGCGCGTAGTAAAAGCCGAGGTTACTCAGGTAGTAGCCCTGCACCTGGTCGCCACCGAACTTGGGGGTGAGCAAGCCCGACTTGCGCCCGCTCTTCAAGGGTGCCACAATCATCGGGAGCACCGCCACCGGAACGTCGGCGATGTTCAGCACCACGGGCCTTGCCGTAATCGTCTCCTTCGGCTTTACCACCATGCGGCGACCGTAGAAGTAGAAGTGCTGGTGCGTAGAGTCGTTACAGGTACTAAAGTCACCACGCGCAATCTGAATGCGCGAATCCGGGAGCCTGCGCACCTCCATACCGTTCAGTTGCTGGTTATCCTGGTACGTGGTCGCATAGTAGATCTCGCCGATACGGCTGTTCATGTTGTACTTGAGGCGCATGCCCGAAAGCGAAGGGTTCTTGGTCTCGCGAAGCACCGGCTCGCCCGCCGCCGCAAGTACGGAATTCTTCTGGTCGAACCAGATAGTATCGGCATCGAGTGTCGCCGTGCGGTACTTGAGCTGCGCGTTGTTGTTCAGGTTGAACGTTTCCTTGTCCACGTCGTAGATGAGGTCTACCGCACGGTACTCAATCGTGTCCGTCCCCGTCGTGTCGTTCATCCAGTCCACCTCGGTGGTGTCCTCGACCGGCTGTTCGCGCTCTTCCAGTTCAAAGCGCGTCATCTCCTGCGCAAGTGCGGCAGGAGCAATGAAGGTCGCGAGCCAAAACAGCAAAACGACCCACAGCAGACTATGGGTTCTAGACAAAATCACGTTGAGGCAAATATAGGAATTATTGGTTCACAAAAGAAAAGCCCCGCAAAAAGCGGGGCCAATCATTCCAAAAATTAATTTGTTCTTACTTGAGCACGGCGAACTTGCCAGAGACACCAAAGCTCTGTTCGATGCTAACCATGTAGCGGCCCGTGAGCAAAATGCCCCTGGTCGTTGGACCAGGGGTATTTGCGAAAAGCGAGCGATGACGGGATTGTTTTATCCAGGTTCTATCGCGAGCGGCTCTCGTAAAAACGAGCGGCCGCTATGATGCTCTTACTTCAGTACAGCAAACTTGCCGGAAACACCGAAGGACTGCTCGATGCTAACCATGTAGCGGCCGCTCGGGAGGTTGTCGCCTTCCCAAGAAACGCTGTTGAAACCGGCAGGAGCATTATCCACACGAACAGAGGCAACCTCTTCGCCGTTCGGACCAGAAACCTTCACGACCGTCGTGCCCGCAGTCTTGAGCGTAAATGCGATAGCATTGCGGCTGAAGCCCTTCAGCACGGCGCCGTTGGACTTGACCGTCTTGTTCGGCTGAGCCTTCGGGGCAGCCTCTTCGGCCTTTTCCACGAACACTCCGTTCAGGTGCTTGGCAGAAACGCCCTTCGCATCGCCCGCCACCACAGTACCGCGGCTAAGGACAGCGAGGAGCTTCTTGTTGGCTTCGGTGCCGCTTGCAAACGTTTCAAGCTCTGCACCGTTGAATTCCTTCTTGTCGCCATACCAGGCGCTCACGGCTTCCTCATCGAAATCCTTCACAAGCATAGATGCACGGCGCACCACCACGGACGACGTATCGCCGTTGCTCACGTAGGTAATCTCAAGCGGCTTGTTCACCTGACCGCGGATCTGGCTCTTGGAGAACTCGATGTTCTGGCCCTTGAGGCTCACGCCATCGATTGCGATAATGATGTCGCCAGTAGCAAGTTTCGTATCGGCAGCAGGGCCACCGGGAATCACTTCGGCAACGTACACGCCGGCCGGGACCTGGTAAATGGTCACGCCGATACCGCCGAAATCTTCATCAGCCATGACAGGGGCTGCGGCAAGGGCAGCCATCAGGGAAAACTTAGCAAACTTGTTCATAAGGTCTCCTTACAATTTATCCTTCATAAATATACAATAAATTATCGTATCGGCAACAGAAAATGTCAATTATCTGCCCCAAAGGGGGCTTTTTCGCACCACTACTTCGCAAGGCCGAAGCGTAGCGGGCGTTCTCCCTTCACGCGGAGCACGTACACACCGCGTTCAAGGGCGTCAAGGCCAACAACTTCACCCTGCGACACGCGACCGCTCATGACCGTACGGCCACGCAGGTCCATAACGGCATAAGGCAGGTTCACACCCGACGCCACCGTAAAGTTCATATTGTCCTCGCCCATGCGCACCTGTGCGGGGCGGGCCATAGCAACGGCAACCACCTTCGCGGTAGCAGGCTTCTGCGTGAGGCCGTAAAGGAATCCAAAAACCTTCTCGCGCACCTTCACGTCATAGTCGTCCTCGTCATAAAACTCATGCGGCATGTCGTCGACAAAGTAGGTCTCGTGCTCCACATTCTTCGCCTTGAGCACAGAATCCACCACAAAGCTACCATAAAGCGTGGGCGTATTGATATTGATGGAGTTAATTCCCACAAGCCGGAGCATCATTGCGTTTACTCCCAGCGTGCTAGCAAGGTTCCCGAGGGGCCTACCCGTCTTGAACAGCACCGTGCTGTCGGCAGTCCCGTGCACCAGGAGCACCGGAGATGTCGTTTCCCCTATAATGGAGGGGTCATGAACGCCGCCCCACAAGGCAACCGCAGCATTCGCCTGCGAATACTCCCCCTGCACGCCATACATGTCAAGCCAGCCCAGGTCCGGAGCATCGTGTGCCACAGCAGGAACCTCGGAAGCCTGATCCATGTAGATGTTCTCGAGCGCAAGAATCGCGCCGGCACTGTTGCCCAGCAGATAAATGCGGTCCTTGTCTATACCCAGGTCAGAAGCCTTGGAACGCACGTAGCGAACTGCCGCACGTACATCCTGGATTCCGCGATAAACGGTACGCGAGAAGTTCAAGCTATCAATGGTGAGCACCTTGTTTTCGAGCGTCGCCGTAATGCCCAGGCGGTACTGCACTGCAATGGCGACAAACCCGCGCGCCGCAAGCGAATCGCAGTAGGTCACCGACTGCTGCTCCATGTCGTCCTTCGAGCCAGCAGCAAATGCACCACCATGCATCACGAGCACCACCGGGCGTTTCTTTTCAGAATCTTCCTTGGGTGAATAAATATCCATGTGCAGGTCGATGGGCGACATTTCCGTTTCGTTATCATACAGGGAAACAGAACGACCCGCACCTACCAGCTGCGTCATCGCCGTAGAAAGCGAACTGATTGCATTCAGATGAAGTACGTCCGTCGCATACACGACATCGTTTTCGACCTTCACGTCGAACATGCGGTCCTTATAGCGCTCCGCACCATACGAAAGTACGACGGTAAAAGCGAGAGCCGTAAAGGCAAAAAGACCTTTTTTCATGGTAATTCCTTCCTAAAGCGTTCTAGACGCAATAATAGAAAATTACCGGGCTCCGCTATCCTTCTTTATAAGCCAGGCGTTGTCCGCATCGGCAATATCGGCACGATATTCATAATCAGGCTTGTAGCCGAGGGCATCGCCATCAACGGATTCACCACCCGCCGTGAACAGGTTATCCTTCATCGCGACAAAGCCGACCGTCGAATCTACCGGAGAGCCGTCCTCGTTATACCAGCGGTAAAGCGTCACGGCCATCTCGTTATTGAAAACGTTGGATTCGACAAGGCAGCGTGCAGAATCAGAACAGACCACACCAGACAACTCGACACCATCGAAGAAGTTGCTGTAGGCATGGAGCACACCGCCATGCGAGAGAACGCCATCTCTGCTCAGGCCCGCAAAGTAACTGTGATGCACCGTCAGGCTCTGCGCGGTATCCTTGATGATATCGCCCGAAAGCCCGAAGAGCACTCCCGTCTGCGCATTTTCGAAGCGCGACCAGGATATGGTAACGTTGTGCGAGCCGCGCTTCACGTCGAGTTCCACCAGCGGGTATTCCTCGAAGGTGCAGTGGTCCACCCACACGTGATGCGAGCGGTTGTGAATCGAGAGCGCCCTGCGCGAGCTGGTATCGAGCACGGTTATCGCGGGAGCCGTAAACGTGATGTTTTCAAAAATCAGGTTGCTCGATGTTTCGGTAAGGATTCCCATGCCAGCAAAGCGCACATCGCGCCCGCGGCCATCAAAGGTCTTGTCGTTCTTGAGGCGGAGCGGAGACTGCAAGTTATACGTACCGCTCTTCTCAAAAAGAATCCACGTGGGGCCTTCGCGATAGGCGCAGTCACGGAGAGAACCCGGAGCGATTACGGCCGAAGTTTTCGCATTGCCCGCAGAATCCACCTCCGTCGTGTCCTCGACAATCAGGTAGTCTTCCGTCGTGGTGACGATGCAGATTTCGCCTTCCGCCCTAGAGATGTTGCCCAGGGTATCGGTAACACCCGCAGCACCCAGAGTACCGACAGCATAGCCCTCCATCTGGGCTAGCAGCGCATCGTGTTCGCTCCAGTCCTTCTCGGGATACTTGCTCGCCACCGGTTCACGATTCTTGAACACCTTGATTTCGGATTCCGGGTCGGAGCAATCTACATACAAAGTATCGCCCGGTACAAAACTGAGCGTCGCAGAATTCTTTTCGGCAGCATCGGTCACATGCACATCGAAAGCACCCACCGGGAGCGAGTCGATAACGAAATGCCCCGTACTATCGGGAACCACGTAGCGGTCAAGCCCCATCACGCGAATCACGGGAGATTCTTCCCCGAGGAAAACGAACCCCTCGATTGTAGAAAGCTCACCCAGCTTGACGGTTTCCGACCTTGCCACGTTCGTATCGAGCGTGAGGTTCAGTACCGCACCCGAGGCCCTGGAATCGCGCACGTTGCGGACTTCCAGCGCGTACTTCCCCGGTTCGGCCACAATTTCCACGAAACCGGCTTCGTCCGATTCCGTCCATGCCGCACCAGACGCACCATCGCTCAAGAAATCGTTCGGGAGCATACGCACACGCGAATGGCCCGCAGGCGAACCGTCGGCAAGTTGCACCTGCAGTGCGATAGTCGATTCCGCCTCGGTACCGCCGGCAACCTTGCCGTCGTTGCTGCACGCCGTAAAGGCGAGCAGCGCAGCCGCCGCAACTGGCATGCTCCATTTCATTCCACACACCTTACTCATTGTTCACCCTCCCCAGATTTTTCCGCAGAAGGTTCCACACCCTCGTTCATCTCGAGCCCGCGTATGCGGCGCTTGCGCCCTCGGCGCTGCGGCGGCGGATACGGGTCCGACAGCGGGAACAGCTGCATCCCCAACTGGAATACGCGATTGGGCTTCTCGCACTGCGAAACCTTCGCAAGGATTTCCCTGCGGAAGCGGCGAACCATCTCGACCAGTTCCTTGTAGGTATCCTCGTTGCACGCAAAGGCGAGCGTCGAAAGGTTGCGTTCACCGCGATCAAAGCGGTCCATCGCATCTTGTGCCACGTTCAGGTTCTGCTGGATATACGAATTCACCGCCGTGCTGTACGATTCTGAACCGCTCGAAATCAGGCCCTGCGTCTGCTCGTAAAAGCCCGTCTCGGGATTCTTCTTGATCATCGAGAGGCGTTCGAGAAGCGCAATGGAGGAACGCACCTGCGAACCCGTAATCGGCGGACGCACCATGAGCCCAAGGGCGGCATCGTCACCCACGTACGGGTAGAACGTCACCAGTTCGCGGATAACCGCATGGTACCAGTTGTCGAAGTATTCGAACTGGTCTTTCGCCACGTTCTCGACCTTGCATTCCTTCGTGGCGACAAGCTTTTCAAGATACTGCCTGCTTTCGGTGTGGGTCTTCGCCTGGTTGAAGGCGACCATGTTGGCAAAATAGGCCTTTTCGCGTTCGTCGTTACAGAAAATATCGGCAAAAACAGAAACAAGCCGGGCAGTCAGGTTGCGCTTGCCCTGCAAAATCTTGTTGAACATCGACGCATCGAAACCGGCACGCTCCGCAATATAGCGGTGGCTAAAGCGCCAGTCACCTGCATGGCGTTCCTCGTAAGCGTCTCGCAAAAATTCGCGGTAGTTCAAGTATTCAAAAAGATTAATCATTTCACCCTAAATATAACAAAAAGTCCACACTTCACAGCATAAAAAAGTCAACAATCAATAAAAGTGTGAGCAGGCGCAAAGATTGCACCGGCTCACCCAAAATCATCGATTGAAATAATGGCCCTTCGGGAGCCTGGAATGCGATTTCTCGCCGGGAACTATGCGTCCGAGAGCGTTGAAGCGGCGACCGTCGCGAACCGCAGGAACATCCGTCGGGCGTTTCACAATCGCATCCGTGCCACTCGAAGAAGATTCCACATCATTTCCCACATCATTCTTCACCTTCGCAGGCTGGCATCCGGTGCGGTACACGCCCTTGATATCGAAAGCAATCATGTCGACATTCGGGCCACCATCCGACGTAGTTGAGGCGAGTTTTACCTTGAAATCAAGCGCATCCACCCACACGTCTTCAATGTAGACCGTATCCCACTTATCCCAGGCGCCTGTCGGCGGGAAGGCGACATCGTAGGTGCCGTTGTCGACCGTAATCTTCATGTCGCGATTGGTAGTGCCGGCAAAGGCATAGCGCACCATCACACGAGCGTTTGACGCCGACTGATCGGAAGTTACTTTATACGTAGCCGTACTGTAGGCGCTGTTTTCAAGATTGAAGAATCCCTGACCCGTAAAGCCTTCATGGTTTGAATCCGTCGTGCCATCACCCACCTCGGGACTCGCCATATCTATCGGGGAACGCCAGATAGTATCAGCCACGCCCGTAAAGCAAAGTGCCGTATCGATTGAGGTCGAAGATTCCGGTTCTTCGGAACTTGAAGACGTCGGGCCATCACCGCCCTCGTCTTCGGAATCATGCGCAATCTTCTTGCATTCGGAACCACCCTTGAACATAGCCGTATAGGTGATGTTGCGGGCCTTGGTCTTAAAGCCGTAATAAATCATGTTCTTCGAAAGTTCGTTGCAGTCGTCGTCCACCCACTTCTCGAAGGTCTGGCCGTTCGGAGTCACGCGGAGCGTCATGGGCGAACCCGCCGGGAAATACTGCGTCTGCGTAATGAGGCCGTTATAGTTCGAAAGGTTCGTCTGCACCTTGATGGTGTAGCGCGGCTTGATGGTAGAGACCAGCGTGGTGAGCGCCGCCTTCGCCTCGGCAGAAAGGTTCGTGTTGCTCTTGAGATTTTCTTCAAGTTCTTCGCAAATCATCTGCGCATGGCCCATCGAGCCCATTTCCTGGAAGTGCGTAGTGCCGTCGTTCACGCCGTCGGGGTAATTCGGGTATTCGCCCTTCTCCAACTTCTTGTACAAGTAACGCGTCACATAATCCGGCATGTTCTTGTACGTAGTATTGTACGTGTTGTACGATTTCATGTTCAGGTCGACAAACGGAATCTTGTTGTTCTTCGCGACCGTCTGCATCATGCCGCGGGCATCATAGTTCTTGTCGCCCGTAGAGAACACGTTGCGGCTACCGTTCAGGTTCATCGGCGAAATCAGAATGACATTCACGCCCTTCGCCTTGCCCGCATCCACATACTTCTGGATATAACCCGGGAACTGGTCAGGCGGCACATAGCGGGCTTCCTTGCTGTAGTCGCGGTCGTTGTGCCCGAACTGCACGAAAAGGTAATCGCCACTCTGGGCACCCTTCATCACATCGTCCAGGCGGCCTTCCTCGATAAACGTGCGGGAACTGCGCCCGCCGATAGCCGCATTGTTAACCTTGACGCGTGCCCCATCGAAGAAATACCCAATGACCTGGCCCCAGCCCGTTTGCGGGTAAGCGTTATCCTTATAGGTACAGACGGTGGAATCGCCCACCACATGGATGGTGAAGCTCGTGGAATCGCTCACGGCGATACCCGCGAACACGGCGGCAATGAGAAGGAATTTAATGGCGCTACGCATCCCTACCTCACCTTCGCCCATGTAGCGATAAACTTGGAACCACCATCACGGATCACAACGCGGTACAGGCCGTTCGCACGCACGAGCGACGAGAGATTCACCTCGCCCGCAGTAGCAACCTTGCGCACCACCAGGCGGCCGCGCATGTCGAACACGCTCACGTCGGAATTTCCCGAAAGCGAGAGCATATCGCCACGGAGTTGTACTCCCGCATTTGCGGCCACGCCGCGCAGAACCGTCGTCGACGTATCAGTCGTATCCTTAGTTGAATCCTGAACTTCGGGGCAGCCTTCGCTTACGCGGCAAACGCCGTCGATACTGAAACCGAAGGCATCTAGATTCGGAGCGCCATCGCTTGTAAGCGACATAATCTTGAGTTCGGCTTCACCTTGCGGAGCATCCATCACCACGTAGGCGGTATCCCACTTGTCCCAACCACCCGTCGGCGGCGCACTCACAAGGTAATCATGGTCCAAATAAGCATTGAACATACGATCCGACGATCCGCCGTTTGCATAGCGCACCGCAAGCGTCACATAGCCTGCGCCTGGGAACTTGACCTTATATGCGGCAAACGAGGCATTCGTATTATCCAAATTGTAATAGCCTTCGCCCGTAAAGCCAGTCCATTCGTTCTGAGTCCAGCCGATTCCAGCCGTATCCGGAGTGCTTGCATCAAAGAATTTCTTGATACCCTTGTCAATTTTCACCGTATCCTGCGTGCTGCCTTCAATCGGGGTAAACGGAACAAAGGTCACATCGTCAAGGCTCTTCGGGGTCGTGGTCGGGAATGCGGTTAACGCAGCACCATCGCCGGTATATTTCTGCGCCGTTCCGCCCTCGTAAACCGCCGTAAACTGCGTCGAGGCACTACCCATCACGAACGTATGAATGTAAGGAGACTTCACGTTCGAACGGCTCGGGGCACCCACCTTGTTGCCGTTCCCGTCATACCAGCCGAGGAATTTCTTGCCGGATTTCGGGATAGTCTTGAGCATGACGGTCATTCCCTGCGGGTAATAGGCGTTAATCGAAGTCGCTTCAGCAGCACCTTCGGGGCTCACCTTGACATCCACCTGGTACATGGGCGCCATGTAGTCGCCGAGCTTTTTCACAATCGGGTCACTGTGGGCGCGCATCTGCTCGGTAATGATTCGACCGAAAGCGTTCGCACCGTTCATCTGCAAGTGCACCTGGTCCGTCTGGTCACTGCCAAGATTGCTGTATTCTGCCTTGGTCGCATAGTTGAAGATGAACTGAGCCGCATACTGCTCGCCCACCGAAATCATGTAGTTCGCGACCATCTCGCTCATGTCGATAAACGGCACGTTGAGTTCTTCGGCGAGGCTCTTGTTGAGCGCCGGATAACCGCGGTAGCTGTTATGAATCTGCGTCGGGGAATCGTAATACAGGCGGCGAATCGGGCTCATGATAATCGGGTAAGCGCCCTTCGCGCGGACATCGCTCACCATCTTCTTCATGTTGGAAGCGAAGAAATCTTCGGTACTGTAGTTCACGTCGTTAATACCGAACTGGATCACGACGTAGTCGCCCGCCTTGAGTTTTTCAGCGATGCAGTTGCCATTGGAGCAACCTTTCTTGAAGAACATGTCGTAATAGCCGACAGCGGTGCTGCCATCCTTGGCCTTACCACCGCCACCGAGCGACATGCCGCCCTGGCCACGGTTCACCACCGCCGCCTTGGTCGGGTCGAACCAAAAATGGAAATCCTGGCCCTGCCCCTGCTTGGGGTAGTAACCCTCGGCCCAGTCCTGCATGGTGGAGTCACCACACATGTAGATAGTCACTGCCGACCATGTGAGCGGAGCGACGACCATCGATGCGATTACGGCAGATTGCCAGATTTTGGAGAAAGCACCCATTACTTCACCATCCTCGTTGCGGCGACAAGCTTGCCGTCGAGCTTCACCTTCACCACATACATGCCCTTCGGGAGCAGTTCACTATTCAGCGAAACACCGTTCGCGCCAGCGGAAACACTAGTCGTCACGGCCAGGCGCATGTTGCCCGACATGTCGTACAGGTAGACTTCGGCAAAGCCAGCCTTCGGGGTAAAGAGCACGCCCGTCGAGGGGTTGAAGGAAACCTCGCCCTTGAACGGGACGACCGATGCGGTCGTCGTAGAATCATCGAGATTCTGCGTACCGTCGTAAAGCTCCACGCCGTTGATACCGAAGGTGAACATGTCAAAGTTCGGGCCGCCATCACTCGTCGTCGAGGTAAACGTAATCGTGTTCACGCCAGCGGCAATCTTCACGTCAATCTTCGCCTCGGAATACGTCGTCCAGGAGGCATCTGTCGAGGGGAAGCTAATCGTGCCGGCAGAAGCACCGTTCACGGTAACCGCCATATTGCGCGAGGTACTCCCACCGTTCGTGAAGCGCACCGTAAGCGTAGTCTTCGCCTCGGTCTTCGAGAAGATTTCCCAGGTACCGTAGCTCGAAAGCGCATTGTCAAAGTTATAGTAGCCGTTCTTGAGGAAGCCCTCGTTTGTCGTTTCGGTCCAGCCCTTACCATCCTTCGGGGTAGAGGCATCCAGTTCGGACTTTCCGTTGTTCACCACCGGAGTCGTGTCGGCAGGTGCCGGGTCCTCGCCCACCACGAAGATGCTCGGCTGCTTGAGCGACTTTACCATGTCGGGCAAGTAGTAGCCCAGGTGCGACGGCTGGTTATAGGCCGTATTTTGAGACGCAACCGCCGTGCGGTAGGTGGCATCGTGCATCAGCGTATACACGCGGAGCTTGCTTTCTACCGGAGTCGAGACAATGTATATCGTGGTCGGGTCCTTTTCGCTACGCACCACCAGTTCTTCGCGCCAGTCGCCGAAGAGATCTGCCACGAGGCTCGGCGTATTCTTGGTGCCATTGCAACCCGTAGCACCGAGAGCGGCAGGCCCGTCGAAATAGACCTCGGACTTTTTCGAAGATGAATTGAACTTGGTCACATAAGCGCCATCCAAAAGCTCATCGTATTCATCACCGTCAAAATAAATACGGAAATTCTGAGACACGGCAGGCGTACCAATGAGCTTACCCTTGGCGGTTTTCATTCCACCGCCCTTCGCAGACCACATTTCATAGCCACGATATTCAGAATCAACGTCCGCCGCCATACCGCGGCCATTATCAACACCTTCGGCAGAAGGCTGCGGAGTGCCCCAAATAATCTTGCCATCGTTGGCACGCATTTCTTCAGTGTACTGGGCATTCTTGTGTTCGTGCACATCCCAGGATTCAAGCCCCGGAAGATCCGGATCCAAATCACCGATGTGGTGGGCATCGCCATGGCCAAGTCCCGTGCGGTAGCGCAAGGTACCGTCGTGATTCAAGGCCGCAGCACCGAAGAACACTTCATCGTAGCCGTCACCGTCAAGATCTGCCGCCTGGAGGCTGTGGTTTCCTTCGCCATAAAGTCCCTTGTCCGGGTCTTCGGACTTGTGAAGCCAACGCAGCTTCAAGTCCTTTCCATCGAAATCGTAGGCAGCCACGTAGGCAGAGCTATAATAGCCGCGAACGAAAATAGCGCTCGGATGCACGCCATCCAGGTAGCCCGTTGCCGCCAGGTAGCGTTCGCAGCGGTTGCCGTAGTTGTCGCCCCACTTGCCCTTAGCCTGGGGCGAAGAATGGCTCAAGATATTGCGGCTCGGTTCGTACGTAACAGTCGAAATCGCTGCGCCGTCAACACCACGGAACACCGTCAAGTATTCGGGACCATCGAGGATAGTTCCCGCAGAGCTGCGGTAATCCTTCGACTTGTCGCCAATCGCCTTGCCCGTACCGTCAATGGTACCGTCAGCAGTCTTCACAATCATCTCGGCCTTGCCGTCGCCATCGTAGTCAAACACCTGGAACTGCGTGTAGTGAGCCCCCGCGCGGATGTTCTTGCCGAGGTCGATACGCCAAAGGCGCGTGCCGTCGAGCTTGTAGGCATCGATAAACACCGTGCCCGTATAGCCCGTCTGGGAGTTATCGTGGGCATTGCTCGGGTCCCACTTCAAGATAAGTTCGTATTCGCCGTCGCCATCGAGGTCGGCGGTACTCATGTCGTTCGGGACATAGGTGCAGGTTTCGCCATCGGGCATCTTCTGGCTTGCAGGGACTTCCAGTTTGATAGTCTTGTACGGGAAGCCCTTCCCGCTGTTCGAAACCGTCTGGTCGAGCACTACGGAAACAGCCTGCTTGGCGCCTTCCTTGCCGTTCACCACAGCGGCAACCGTGTACTTGGAAGTAGTCTTGCCGGCGGCGTCCAGGTAGTTCGTGCCACCGGTCTTCCCGATAGAGGCCACCTTCTCGCCATCGCGGTAAAGGTTGAATTCCGTCGCGGGGTCATCTGTACCCAAGAGGCGCCAGGAAACCAGCATACCCTTGCCCGTGTTCGTGACAGCAAGGCCACGCGAAAGATTTTCCATCTGGCGCTGAGCCGCGAAAGAGGGTACGGAGAGCCCAAAAGCAAGCACCCCGGCCAACATCACAGAAGTTTTCGTTCCAATACCCATAACAACTCCATTTCTTGCGTTGTCTTTTATAAATATACACCCATACACCTCAAAAGGGCACATGGCACCATCGTTAAATATATATTAAAAATTTTTAAAAGTCTACATATTTTTGTAAATTTTTACGTTTATAAGGTATTTTTAAGAATCGTAAGTTTAAAAAAGTCCACACTTTTATGTAAAAACGTGGACATCAAAGCCGTTTCCGCCCGTTTTTCCGCACCGGCCCATTCATTTTCTATAATTGGGGGCATGCCGGATTGGTGGAAGAATTTTTCTTGGGAGAGGCTTTTCGACTCTATTGCAGAGCGTTCCCCCTCCTTTGTAAAGGTCATGGTCGTGACCGGGAAGTCGTTCCTGTACTACCACGGAATGACCCGCGCGGCAAGCCTCACCTACACCACCCTGGTGGCAGTCGTCCCCCTGCTCATATTGCTCACCTCCATTACCCTCGCCGTCGGATTTGGCGGGTTCGTGTCGGACTACCTGCCGATATTGCTCGACATGCTCAACCTGGACTGGCCCACCGAGCAGGTCCAGAACATCGTCGAGAACGCGGAACATATCCCCATCGGAAAGCTCGGGTTTATCGGCGCACTCGGCCTCTTCGTGACGTTCATCCTCGCCTTCGGGAGCCTCGAGACGAACTTCAACGTGGTGTGGGAGGTCAAGACCTCGCGTACCGTCATCCGCCAGATCCAGGTGTACACCCCCTTCCTGGTCATCTTCGCGGGGTTCATCGGCATGTTCGCCGGGTTCGTGAACCACGTGCAGGACGTGCTCACCATGATTATCGTGGACGGGTTCCACTTCTCGCCCCAGTTGCTCAAGATTCTCATCACGGCGTTCTGGTACATCGCCTTCCATACCGCGGCGATGCTGCTCATATTCCTGATGCTCTACGCGCTGCCCGCAAGGAGCCTGAGGCAGCGTGAAACCGGGAAGGCGCCCCCCTACCGCAAGCGCAAACTGTTCGGCTACTCGCTCATGACGACCATTATCGCCTGGATATGCATCAACATCTACGTGAAGATCCTCATGCTCATCCAGACGGCGATGGTTACCCGCATGTCCATCTTCTACGGCTCGCTCGCCTTTATCCCGCTGTTCCTGTTCCTGCTCTTTGGCGTGTGGTCGATTATCCTGTGCGGCAACAGCCTCGTGTGGACCATCTGCTACTGGCCGGAATCGGCCGAAAAGAAATGGAACTGGAACGCAACCCTGGAGGACATCCACAATGCTCAACGGAACGAAGAAAAGAAGTAGATTCACGGCGAAGTTCGCCCTCGCGCTTGCGCTGGTGCTTTCGCTCTCGGGAACAAGCTTTGCCGAACTGGCGGGCATGGGCGATTCGAACGCCCCCACCGAGGAAAAGTCCGAAAGGGGAATCAAGGCCCTCATCGGCATCGGCGGAGGAAACTCCATGATCACCGACGACGGGACTATCTTCATGGCGCTCCGCATAGGCCTTGACTTCGGCAAGTTGCTCTCGGCCGGTATGTGGTACGTATCTACCATCAGCGACGTGCGCAACTACAACGTGCCCCAGAAGCAGCTCGTGAACTACAACTCCTTCGGTGCATTCGTGGAACTCTTCCCGCTCCGCTTCAACGAGCAAATGTCGCTTTCCGTACCTATCAGGGTCGGTGGCGGTGCCGTGAACGCACTCGAGAACGGTGACGAAGGTTTCGAATCCGAGGACTACTTCTTTGTGGCAGACATGGCGGCGCACTTCAACTACCGCATCACCAAGATGCTCGAGGTATCTATCGGTGGCGGTTACCGCATGTTCGCCGGTATCGAGGAGAACAACCTCGAGAACATGGACTTCTGCACGCCGTTCGGGGAACTGAGATTTACCATCAGGGAGTGACGCTCAGCGTCATCCTGAGCGAGCCCGTAGGGCGAAGTCGAAGGATCCAGTCCTGCAATGAGTAGCTTCATTTCCATACGCGGGTGCCGCCTGCACAACCTGAAAAACGTGGATGCCCAGTTCCCGCTGGGGCGAATTACCATTGTTTGCGGCCCCTCGGGATGTGGAAAGTCGACCCTCGTACTTGATACCCTGCACGGGGAATCCAAGCGGCGCTACCTGGAGACGCTCTCCCCGTTCGCGGCCGAGCTGCTTGGCGGGCGAAGGATAATCCCGCTCGACAGTGCCGAAGGGCTGCCCGCGAGCCTTGCCGTAGGGCCAAGCCACGGCGAGACACCCGCGAAGGCATACGCGCTGAGCATCTCGGAATGCGACGCCACCCTAAGGGCGCTTTTTGCGGCGTACGCTAAGCCCGCCTGTCCCAAGTGCGGGAAGCCCATGGAGAGCATGAGCCGCGAGGATATTATCCGCGAGATTGCGGGGATGCCCCAGGGGAGCAAGTTGCAGTTTTTGGCGCGCGTCGAAGAAAAGCGCGCGACGCTCGACAAGCTATCGGCGGTGTTCCTGGCGCAGGGGTTCACCCGCGCGCTAGCCGACGGAGTCAGTTACTCGCTTGCAGACCTGACCGCGCAGGAAAAGGAAATCACCCCCAGGGAATTCTTCATCGTGGTGGACCGCGTGATTGTCCGCGAGAACACGCGCACCCGCATCGCCGAAGCCGTCGACGGAGTCCTAAAACTCACGCACGGGGAACTCACGCTCGATATCGGCGGGGAGCGCAAGGTTTACAGCACGGTACCCCGGTGCCCTGACCACGGGGCCGGGCTCATAAGGCCGCTTGTGCCCGAAGACTTTTCGCCCTATAGCCGCACAAGCGCCTGCCCCGAATGCGCGGGGACCGGCATGCTCAAGGGCGCCGAAGGCGACTGCGACGAGGAATGCCCGAAATGCAAGGGGCTCCGGCTGAACGAAAGCATATTGAACTCTAGTATTGGCGGCACCACCTGGCAGGATATCTTGAGCACGCCTTTCGCGGAACTCGAAAGCCTACTGCACGCCCTGCTCGACACGCGACTCACCGAAAAACAGATGCCCGCTTTCCGCACGCTCATCGACCGTATCCAGGCCATCAATGAACTCGGGATCGGCTACCTTACAGCAGGGCGTGCAGGGGCCACCCTGTCGGGTGGCGAAGTCCAGAGACTTCGGCTTTCGAGCCTATCCACCGGGCACCTGAACAACCTCTTGATCGTCCTCGACGAGCCCGCAAGCGGATTGCACGAATGCGATGTGGAATCACTCTGGAAAGTCCTCAAGAAGGTACAGTCCCGCGGGAACACGCTCGTGCTTATCGACCACAACCCCGCCCTCATTAAGAAGGCCGACTGGATTATCGAAATGGGTCCCGGCGCCGGTGAAAAAGGCGGCGAGATTCTGCTGCAGGGAACCGCGAAGGAAGTGCTGGGGAACCCGCAGTCACCTACGGGAACGTGGATTAAGGAACTGGACTCTATCCTATCGCTACGCTCCAGGATGACAGCCTTGCGGCTCCAGAGTGACAAGCGCAAAAAAAAGAAGCCTGTAGACAAAGCCGCGAGCATCGATATCGAGAACTTCGCAATGTTCGACATGCAGCCCGTCACCGCACACTTCCCGGTGCAAAAGTTCAGCGTCATCACAGGCCAGAGCGGCAGCGGCAAGTCCACGCTATTCTTCAGGAACCTCGCCCCGCGTGCAAACCAGGGCGAATTCGGGAGTCTCGGCATACAGGCGCTCTCCGTGCTTTCTACCGGAGATTTCCACGGGAACCGCCGCAGCACAGTCGCCTCGGCCATCAACCTGAACACGATACTGCGCGACCTGTTCGCGAAACTCCCCGAAAGCAAGGTGCGCGGCTATACCGCCAGCAAGTTCGCGACACACGCCCCCGGTGGCCGCTGTGAGAACTGCAAGGGCGAAGGCGTTATCCTCGACCCCGCAGGCTACGAGGAATCCGAATGCCCCGTATGCCTCGGCAGGCGCTTCAAGGACGAGATTCTCGAAGTCCGCTTCAAGTCGCTTTCCATCGCCGACATCCTTGACCTGGAAGTCGGTGAAGCCTACAAGTTGTTCACGAACCTTAAACCGTTTGCGGATAAGTTAAAACCCCTCGTGGATACGGGGCTCGACTACCTGAAACTCGGGCAGACAACGACACACCTTTCCGGTGGTGAACGCGCACGTCTGCGCCTTTCTATCGCACTTGCACGTGCGAAAGCCCCAAATACGCTATTCCTTTTCGACGAACCCGCACGCGGGCTTCACCAGAAGGATATCCAGCACCTGCTGGACCTTATCCATGGCCTCACCGAAGCGGGCCACACCGTCATTGCCATCGAGCACGCGCAGGACTTCGTAAACGCCGCCGACTACGTGCTCGAATTGAAGCGAAAATAGGAAATCCCTAGTGGATCCTATCGCCACTAGCGTGGCTCCAGGATGACAGCTAAAATTACAGCGTTTTAATGATGGCGAGTTCGTTGTGGTCGCCGTTCCTACGGTAACACACGCTGTCCATCGTCTTCTTGACAATGAAGATTCCGAGGCCGCCAATCTCACGGTCTTCCGCGGACAGCGACACATCCGGGTCTTCTTGCTTGAGCGGGTCGAACGGCTTGCCGTTATCAATAAAGGTAAGCCTTGCCTCGAGCGTCGCCTTACGGATTTCCACAATCAGGGTCACCTCGGTCGCACCGGAGAACTTCACGATGTTACTGTAAATCTCGTCAATTGCAATGTTAATCTGCATCTGCGACTTCATGGACGCATCCATCGGGGCAAGGATGCCCTCGACAAACGTCGTAAGGACTTCCTGGTTCTCGGGAATAACGTCAACGATCTTTTCATAACGCTGCCAAGCGTCTTGCATCTGCATCTTTTTCACTCCATCCATAGGTGTTAGGATTCCTTCAACGAACGTCTTAAATTCGCCGCGCTTACTATCACCCACATTCACTGTCTTTTCATAACGTTCCCACACGGGCTCGTCGTTACCCACAAACTTTACCGCAAGCATCGTAATATCGTCGAACTGCGGGGCACCCTGTACAAAGTCATCAATTTCGCTCTTGACAAAGGTGCAAATCTTGGACGTACCCAAATCACCGCCCTTCTTGAGGGAACTGAGCAGGCGGGCATCACCGAAAAGTTCATCGTTGTTGTTTGTCGCCTCGGTCACGCCATCGGTGTACATGAACAAGGTATCGCCCGACTTGAGGTCAAAGGTCTGCGACTCGTAAACGGTATGTTCCATGGCAGCCATAACAAGCCCGGACTTGCTCGGAATAAACTCGACAGAACCGTCGCTGTGGCGCACGACTGGCGGGTTGTGCCCGGCGGACGCAAACTCGATGCGGCCCGAACGCAGGTCGATAATGCCCATCCAGACGGTCACGAACATGTTCAGCCTGTTGCGCCTTGCAAGTGCATAGTTCGCAGACGCAAACGTCTTTTCCACGCTCTTCGTGTTCTTCGCCATAATGCGAAGCATGATTCGGGAGACCATCATGAACAGCGATGCAGGCACGCCCTTGCCGGACACGTCGCCCACCACCACACACAGGTGATCGTTGTCGATCTTGAAGTAGTCGTAGAAGTCGCCACCCACTTCCTTCGCCGGTTGCAGGAACTGCGAAAGTTCATGGCGGTCGTCATCGGAATTTTCCTCGCGTTCCTCGCCCGGGAGCATCGACAATTGAATATTGCGCGCCAAATCGAGTTCACGCTCAATGCGCTTCACGTCTTTCTCGGCCTCGACGTAGTTCTTGAGCGAGTCAAGCATGTTCTTGAACGCACCCGCGAATTCGGACACCTCGTCGTGCCCAGAAATCTTGGGAATTTCCACATTGAAGTCGCCCTTGCCGAGCCGCTTCGCCGCCAACGCGAGATCCTTGAGCGGCTTGGTCACCCTGAACGAGATGAGCAGCATAAAGAAAAGCAGTATGACATAGCCTGCCACTGCAAGCCCAACGAAAAGCTTAAACAGGGCCTGACGGTCCTCGTACCACTGCTGTACAGGCCAGGCAACCAGGAACGTCCAGTCGTTCGACTTCATCGTGGTGTAGTAAATGGCCGCGTCCATCCCTGCGACATTACCCAAGATAAGGCCCTTCGCCTTCTTGACGTTCCTATCAAAATCTGCAAGATCGCCACCGACAAGTTCCCTGACCTTCATTTCGTCAGCAGTTCTCCCGCCGGCAACGGCCTTCGGGTAAGCGACCGGGACATTCCTCGACGAAAGTATCATGGCAAAACCCGAATTGGATACCGGAATCGAGGAAACCGTTCCCTTGAGGAAATCAATCGAGATATCAATGGCAAAGACACCGACCAAGACATCCTCGCCCGCCTTATCCTTGCGGAATATGGGAACCGTATAGACGGCAATAGGCTCCGGGACAAATTCACCGATAAACGGTTCCTGCCAGCGGGCAGTCTTGGTATCCCTCGTGCTCTTGTACCATTCATGAACATCGTAGTTGGCACCGGCGACAAGCTTGCTCTCGTTATTGACAAAGTAGGCCAGCTTCATGTAGTCGCCCTTCTTGGTTTCAGGGCCCATGCCGGGTTCCCATGCCGTGACCACCGCAATAATCTGGGGGACGGAATTCCTCGCGACATCCAAGGAGCGCAGAAGGTAGTTGTCGAGTTCTTCGCGCGTCATTTCTTGCGAGCCCAGCCTCGCGGCAATTTCCTCGCCGATTGTCTTGGCGGCATCGAAAATCGAGTTGATATAGGTTACACTCGCTTCGCTAGTCTGCTCGCCATTATCTATCGTCATCTGTTCGAGTTTTCCGTTCATCTTCGACGTCATGATGCCGAAAATCGTGCCGACGACAACCGTGACGACTATAAGAATCATCATGGTCTGTTTGAACGCGAGTCCGCGGAAGTAGAATCCCATAGAAACCTGCCCTTTACGTTTTTAAGAAATATATGTAAAAAGTGGCGGATTGTCGCCGCCACCCTAGAAATTATCGTTACTATTTCCAGCCCTGGGCCACAGCAAGCCGCGTGATGGCCATGCTGATGGTCCCCGTACCACCGACAAAAAGAGCGTTCATATGCTAGACCATAAAAGATCCCCGCCTTGGTTCGACTTCGCTCACCACAGGTCGCGGGGAAGACGTTGAAGAATGCGGGTCAATCAAGAGATGCGTGGGCGGCGATGGTGTAAATCGCGGTCACGTCCTTCGCCTTGAGCGGAACAAAGCCCCAGCCGTCGCCCGGATTGAGCTTTTCGACCAGTTTCGGGATATCCTCTTCCTTCGCGCCGAGTTCGGCGAAGTTGATGGGCATGCCGATAGAATGCAAGAAGCGGCGGAATGCCTTGATGCCTTCAAGGGCGGTGGCCTTCGGGTTCTCGAAATTCATCTGGCAGCCAAACACGCGGGTAGCCATCTGGGCAAAACGCATCACATTGTGGTCCACCACGTATTCCATCCAGGAGGGCATGATGACCGCAAGGCCCGCGCCATGGGCGCAGTCGTAAAGCGCCGAAAGTTCATGCTCGATGGCGTGGCTGTTCCAGTCCTGACTGCGCCCGCAGCCCACAACGCCGTTGTGGGCTACCGTCCCCGCCCACATGATGTTTGCACGCACCTGGTAGTTGGCGGGGTCGGCAATGGCGCGCGGGCCCTCCTTCACCATCGTGAGGAGAACCGCTTCGCACAGGCGGTCGGTAATTTCCACTTCGAGCGTGTTCGTGAAGTAGCGTTCAAAAACATGGGCCATGATGTCGGTAATACCGCAGGCCGTCTGGTAGGCAGGCAACGTGCAAAGGAGCGCCGGGTTCTGCACTGCGAACTTCGGGCGAATATGGTCGCTGCTCGCGCCGCGCTTGAGCATGCCATCTTCCTTGGTCACCACGGAGTCGCCGCTGCCCTCGGAACCGGCAGCAGCAATCGTCTGCACCACGCCAATCGGGAGCGCGCATGCAACAGATGCCTTGCCCTCGTAAAAATCCCAGAAATCGCCCTTGTAAGGAACACCCATCGCGATGGCCTTGGAACTGTCGATCGTAGAGCCGCCGCCCACTGCAAGGATAAAGTCAATGCCGTTCTGGCGGACAATCTCGATGCCCTTGTACACGAGCGAATCGTGCGGGTTCGGCTTCACGCCGCCGAGTTCCACATGAGCGATGCCCGCAGCGTCGAGCGAAGCCTTCACGCGGTCAATCAATCCCGAACGCACCGCAGAGCCACCACCGTAGTGGATAAGCACCTTCGTGCCGCCATACTTCTTGACAAGCGCACCGCATTCATTCTCGCGGTCCATGCCGAATACAAATTCCGTGGGGCTGTAGAAATTGAAATTATCCATATTCCATCCTTTTGTTTTTGCCTAAAAAATACAAGAATTATGCCGAAAAAGCGAACAATTTCGGTTTTTTTCTGTGTACAGGGGGAAACAGGAATTCTTTAACCCGCTGCGGCGAGAGTACTATTTCACATTGACCCTGTGCGCCTGGCGGCCCACTTGAACCAGATAATTGCCTGCACGGCGCATTTCAAGCGCGACGTTTCCGCCGGCATCCACTTGTCCGCGGGCAATTACGCGGCCCTGCATATCGAACACGCTTACCTTTGAGCCTGCCCGGGCGCCATAGACTTGCAGCATGCGACCTACTGCCCTGACGCCGAACGAAAGCGTCTTGGAAACTTCGAGAAGCGATTGCCTTATACCACTCGACCAGATGGTACCATTGTTTGTGTTTACGCAACTGTTCACGAATTTCGGGAAGGTGCCCGCATCATCCGGATGCCAGAAAAATTCTTCCCATACGGACTGGCTGTAATAATCGTTGACAAACAGTCCCGAAATGCTGTGGCCGTTGGATTGATAAACAGGAGTGGTGTCGCCCCTGCTCAGTACGCCAATGGGGTGCCACAGTACAATTCCGTCCACCCAGTTGCTGTCGCCGTCCACGAGGGCGTCATTGACGACAATGTCGTTTTTCTGCCAAGCGCAGGGATGGGTTTCCGTAACCTTGACGCTATCAAGCTTGTTGCTCGTATACAATGCAAACCAGTACAGTTCATTGCGATCCGAGAGGATGTAGCAGCCGTTTTCGTTTTTGGCGGGCTTCTTGGGTTCGGGATACCAGTGCGCATAAAGGTCGAAATCGCGGCTGTAGTAGGATGTTTTCCCGAAACTCTTGATTTCGCTGGAATAAGTGAGTTTGTCAAACCAACCTACAAAAATAAAGCCTTTACGGGTCGGTTCTTTTAAGGTGATGTCGGTGTCGAAATTGAATGTTGCCGGATTAATGGGGTCATTCTCGCCACCGTTCAAGTGGTACGTGATCTTATAGTTGTTCGTTATCCACTTTGCATATAACGTGATATCGTCGCGGCGATCCTTCGCAAGCTCTTTCACAAGCGTTTTGAACGTGGAATCGGCATACCAGCCGTCAAAAGTGTAGCCTACTTTTTCAAGCCCCTTTAATGTATAGGCCGCGGAATCCGAGGACCAGCGCGAGGGATTGATTTCGGGCTCCATGCCGCCATTGGCAACATAGGTCACAAGATATTCGCTCTCCCACCTGGCGTAAAGGGTATAGTATTTTTTGGTACCGGCCTTGATGGTGTCAATCCGTTCCTTATACAGACTGTCGGTAAACCATCCTTCAAAGGTATCGCCCTCCTTTGTGGGACTTGACAGAATAACGGCGGAATCGATTGTGTAGTACTCCGGGTTTTTGTCGCTGTTCACGCCACCGTTCAGTTTGTAGTCAAGGTAATACCTCACATTGGAACTTAAAACCGGGTATGGATCTACGCCCACGCTTTGTTCCCATGCGGCACCATAGGTGCCCTCCTGCAATTTCCCTAGAACGGTCCCGTCCCTGAATTCGTCCGCAGTCGCCTTTGATCCACCGTATTGGGCTGCCCCATCGCCGGCATAGTAGGTGTTCTTGATTTCAACATGGTGGCGGGAACTGTCATAGTAACACCATTCAAGATTATGAAGGCCAAAAATGGCATCGCCGCCATCAGAAACAGTTCCGATGTTGAATACGTTCTCGAGGGTTAAATCCTGCGCTTGACCGACAATGCCTCCGGTTCCATCATCATATAGGCTAGATGCACCGGAAACGCGGCCCGCATTGTAGGCGTTGATAATCTGAGTCACGTTGCTCGGGTTCATCGTGGGCCATTCGGGCTTTGCTAGGGCAGGCTTTGCCAAGGGAGGCGGAGCACAAAGGCACGACCAGTCTTCCTCGCTTATAATTGCACCGGCAATGCCGCCGGCGTTACCGCGCGCGACAACCGTCGCCTCGCTAAAAACATTGACAAGAAGCGCCGACTGGTCTATATAGCCGACAATACCTCCTGCATAACGGGTACCTTCAAAATAGGAATCCTTAATACCCAAGTTCCTTACGACGGGGGGCTTGCCGGCGCCTTCATAAAGCTTAGAGAAAAACCCGGCTTCATACTGTTTTTTTGTATAAAGCCCCGAAATGGTGTGGCCGTTGCCCTCAAATATTCCGCCAAATGCAAAAGGCTGCCAGTACATGATGTCATTGCGGGTGGAGTCCGGGTTCCCTTCCGCATCCAGCAGATTATCATTGACCACGATATCGTTCTGGAGTTCTATGCAAGCAAAGGTGGAAAGTTTGGGGATGGCGTAAAGTTCCTCCTTGGAGGTGATTTGGTAACAGCTGTCAGCACTTAACTGGGGTTCCTTGACTGCAGGGGCCCAAAGCGCTGTTAGCGTGTATTTGTCTCCACTGCAACGGGATATACTTTTTTGGGGAGCGTCGTAAAAAACACCGGTGGTAGCTTCTTTAAACCAGCCCAGAAACCGGGAACCTTCGCGGATCGGCTCCTGGAGCGTAATCGTGCATTCGCTAGAATCTGCTTTTATGACGACATAGCTATCCGGGTTCGCGGGGTCATTCACGCCCCCGTTCAGGTAATAGGTGATAGTCCGCGTGTCGCCTACCGCGGCAAAGCCGAGGCCAGCCAACAACAACAGCAAAAGCATGGAATACAAATACTTCATACTCTTAATATAATCACAAACAAGTTAATCCGGACAAAAAAAAACAGAAAAACACGTAATTTCACGGAACGACGCACCATCTTTGTGCCATCTTAGGTGTAAAAAGAACTACCGCATCGGGAATTCTTCGAAGGCCTTGCTGTTCGCCTGCAAGTTGCTACCCTTCCAGTCAAAGAGCGCGGGGCCCCAGGCGCCGCTGAGCGTCGGTTCCCAGAAGAACGTGCCTATCCAGCGGTCAAGACCCTTTACCATCTCGGTCGTGCGCTTGCGCGAGCCGTCGAAATTGTAGTGGTTCTCCGCATCGCCGCCGTTGTATTCCGCGACGATGAATTCAAGATTCGGATAGCTTGAAGTGACCGTCTGGAAGAGCGATTTCCAGTCATCAGGAGCCTTGTCGCCATACGCCGTGTAGGCGGAGAATCCCATCACGTCGGCGGGGACCTTCTGGTTCGTGAATATTTCCGTCATCCACCAGGTGACGGTATTCGCCTGGCGTATGCGTTCGATGTGCAGCACAGTCTTGGTATTCGGCGAAACTTCCTTGACGGCCTTGATGCCCGCCTTGAAATACTTGGCCGCGTTCGCCTTGCCGCTCGAGGTGCTCATGTCGCCGGCAATCGCGGCGGAGGCCTTGTCCACATTGTCGCCCCAGCAGTTCGTACTGCTGTTCGGCACGTGAACAAGGATGCCCGGCGTGGTCTCGTTGCCAATCTGCACCATCTCGGGAACCGCCCCCACCTGCTTGAGCGCATTCATCAGGTCGAGGGTGTAGGCATACACGGAATCGGCGAGAGCGTCGGAGCTGTTCACCTTGCGCCAGCGCTCGGGAATAATCTGCTTGCCGGGATCGGCCCAGTTGTCGCTGTAGTGGATATCGAGCAAGAACGCCATGCCCGCAGCCTTGATTTTTTGCGCGTAGGCGACGATGTGGTCCTTGTCGGCATAGGCTTCTGCATCGTGGTCGCAACCCGCAGCGGCATAGCCGTACTGCGCCTTCGGGCTTACAAAAGTCTTTAAACGGATGGCGTTGAAGCCGTGGTCCTTGAGGAGCGTGAAAATGTCCTTCTCGGTTCCGTCAACGTCGAAGAACTTCGCGCCGAAGCGTTCGTATTCCTGCACGGTCGAGATGTCTGCACCGGTGTAAAAACCGAAACTGAGCGGAGGCTCGGAAGCGGAGGACTGCGGAATTTTAGACGAGGACGAAGGCGGTGGTTCATGCGCCGAGGAGCGCGGGGGTTCCGTTCCCGAAGAAGAACGCGGAGGGAAACGGAACGAACTGGAACTCGGATACGGATCCCACAAGATCAAAGACGAAGAAGAAAACGGTACCGGCACAGCAGAAGACTGCGGGGCAAGCGAACTCGACGAAAGGGAGGCATCGGACGAACCTGCGGGGGAATAATCGGAAGACTGCGTGCCTGTTGAAGGAGACGAGACATCCGTGATTTCGGAAGATCCGCTGAGATCGGGCAAGGACATGCCCGCGGAGGAATCGCCCACGATTTCGTAGTCGTAACCGGCGTCGCTGCCGGAATCGCCGCCACATGCAACAAAAATAGACCCTGCCGCAGCCATCGCCGCGACACACCCAAAACGGCACAAGTGCCGCACTCTAAAACAACCCTGTTTGTATCCCATGCCTTAAATTTAAACTAAAAGTTTGGCAAGCGGTGCGCCGGAGCCCATAAAATCGTGCAAATAATTTAAATTTACAATATGCAACCGTGGAATTTGCTCGCATCCGACACTGTACAGGGCTTTATCGAAGAGGCCCTTACGCGCAAGTGGGACGCATTGCAAGTTTCGACCGCGCTCCAGAAGGCAGGCTACAGCAACGAGGACCGCGCGGCTATCATGGACTACATGGCGCTCGTACCCAAGTTCCGCGAGAAGTTCTGCTCCGGCGAAACCATTTCAAATGTCAAGACCGCCCGCAATTCCGCAAATAACGAGAATGCCCGCGGGATGTTCCTCCTGTGCGACAAGCTCGCATTGGAGCAAAGCACCGCACAAGATATCGGGCGCTGGAAGGCGAACCTGTGGCCGTGCGGGAACGACGCGACTGCGAAAGTTCATGACCTGTGCTGCGGCATGGGCGGCGACAGTTTCTACCTGCCCGCATCGCTACAACTCACGGGAGTCGACCTCGACGAGAACCGCCTCGCGATGTACAGGCACAACCTGCAGGCGTTCGGGAAAAACGCCGGAACGATTTGCGCCGACGTGCGCTCCGTTGAAGGCGCGGGCAGTAATGGCGCACAGTCTTTAAACAGCGCACAGCCCGCGGGCAACGGGATGCGCGCGGACTACTTCACCATCGACCCGGCCCGCCGCGCCATCGAAGGCGAGAACCAGCGCGACCTGCGCAACCTCACGCCCACGCTCGAAGAAGTCGTGGAAATCAGCAGGCATTACAGGGGCGGCATGGCAAAACTCCCGCCCGGCTACCCGCCCGCAGAAATCCCGGACAGAACCGAAATCCTCTTCCTGGGCGGGCATAGCGACTGCCGCGAATGCCTGGTGCTCTTCGGGGAACTCGCGAAGCACCCCGATACCGTCCGCGCAATCATTGTCGGGAAGGCGGGCGAAACGCTTGCAGAATGGACCCGCAGGCGCGACCGCTCGCTCGAGACCCTCGACGACGACCTGCAGGGAAAACTCGACCGGAACGACAGCCTCGAAGGTAAGGACCGTACCTACCGCACGGCGACGAGCCGGAGCGACCTGCCCCTGGGAGGAATCGGCAAGTACATCGCGGAACCCGCGCCGGTACTTATCCGCAGCCGCCTTTTCAGCGACGCGGCCCTTGCCCACGACCCGGACGCGCACCTAATTTCGGAAGGCATCGCGTATGTCTCTAGCGACAAGATGCTCCCTGCACCGGGATTTTCCTGCTACGAAGTGCTCGCGCATACCGAAATCGCGACGGGCGCCGTCCGCAGCATGCTCAAGGAACACGACATCGGGAAAATCACGCTCAAGTTGCGCGGCGTGAAACTCGACCCCGATGCAGAATCCAAGCGTCTCAAGCTCAAGGGCAAGAATTCCGCCATACTCTTCTACACCCGCTTCCGCGGCGAGAAAATCGCCATACTCGCAAAAAAACTATGACCGTAAAACTTGAACAATCCTGGCTGAACCTGCTCTCCGATCAGTTCGAGCAGCCGTATTTCAAACAAATTAAGGACAAACTCCTGCAGGAGAAGGCGGAGCATCACGTCGTGTACCCGCCCGGTTCCAAGATTTTCGCCGCACTCGACTACTGCCCCGTTGACAAGGTCAAGGCGGTCATCATCGGGCAGGACCCCTACCACAATCCGGGCCAGGCACACGGGCTGTGCTTCTCGGTGCCCATGGGTATCGAGCCTCCCCCGTCGCTCGTAAACATATTCCAGGAACTCCACGACGACCTCGGCATCACGCCGCCCCCGCACGGGAACCTCGAAAGCTGGGCGCACCAGGGAATCCTGCTCCTGAACGCATCGCTCACGGTCCGTGCCCACATGGCGGCAAGCCACGCCGGCATCGGCTGGCAGCAGTTTACCGACACAGTCATCCAGCGCCTCTCCGAAGTGCGCGAGAACCTCGTATTCCTGCTCTGGGGCAGCTTTGCCATCAAAAAGCAGGCGCTCGTCGCCCCCAACCGTGGCCACCTGATACTTACGGCCCCGCACCCGAGCCCGCTTTCGGCCTACCGCGGGTTCTTCGGCTGCAAGCACTTCAGCAAGGCTAACGAATACCTCAAGAGCAAGGGTCTCGAGCCCATCGACTGGAGCATTAAGTAACAACAAACGAACGTCTTTTTTATATATTTTCGCATATGACTACGAAAAACAACTTTGGACGACTCCTTCTCTTCATCGTACTCGGCCTTATCATCGGCGGAGTGCTTGGCGAATGTCTCGGGCTCCTCTTCGGAGAACTCGGCGAACTCATGAATGCGGGTGGTTACGACAACATCGTGCACAACTTCTTCGTGAAGTCCTTCTCCCCCTCGTTCGGGTTTAACGGCGACAACGCGAGTCCCATGGTCATCGACCTCTACATGATCAAACTCGCCCTGGGAATCAGCTTCAAGTTCAATGTAGTCAGCGTCATCGGTATGGCCATTTCGATCTACATCATGAAGTGGTCCGGAGGAAATAGGTAATGGAAACCATCAAGAATTTGAGCGCCAAGCTCGCCAGCGGCGAGACCTCGGCGGTCGCTCTCGCGCAAGAATCTCTCGCAAAAATTGAATCTACCAAGAACTTGAATGCATACATCAGCGTATTGAACGAACGCGCCCTCGCGAAGGCCGCGGAATCGGACAAGCGCCGTGCCGAAGGCAAGAGCCTCGGCGTACTGGATGGCATCCCCGTCGCCGTGAAGGACAACATGTGCCTCGAAGGCACGCGTACCACGGCCGCATCCAAGATTCTCGATAACTTTGTTGCCCCCTACACCGCTACCGCCCTCGAAAAGCTCGAGGCTGCAGGTGCAATTATCGTGGGCAAGACCAACATGGACGAGTTCGCAATGGGCTCGAGCAACGAGACCTCGTACTACGGGCCGGTGAAGAACCCGCTCGACGAGACCCGCGTGCCGGGCGGTTCCAGTGGCGGTTCGGCCGTAGCCGTGGCCAGTGGCACGGTCGCCTGTGCGCTCGGCTCCGATACCGGTGGATCCATTCGTCAGCCTGCCGCGTGCACAGGCGTTGTGGGCCTCAAGCCCACCTACGGCCGCGTGTCCCGCTATGGCCTGCTCGCCTATGCAAGTTCCTTGGACCAGATCGGCCCCTTCGGTTCTACCGTTGCCGACTGTGCTACACTCCTGAACGCAATCTGCGGCATTGACCCGCACGACAATACCACCAGCACCCGCGAACCCGAGGACTTCACCGCGAAGCTCGATGCCGGCGTGAAGGGCAAGGTTATTGGCGTCCCGAAGGAATACTTCGCCGAAGGTCTCGACCCGGAATGCAAGGCCGCCATCGAAGCAATGCTCAAGAAGATGGAAGCCGAAGGCGCCACGCTCAAGGAAGTGAGCCTCCCGCACATCGGTTTCGCTGTTTCTAGCTACTACATCATCGCAACCGCCGAAGCTAGCAGCAACCTTAGCCGCTACGACGGCGTGCGCTACGGCTACCGCAGCAAGGAAGCCCGCAAGCTGTTCGACCTGTACGCCAAGTCCCGCAGCGAAGGCTTCGGCAAGGAAGTCCAGCGCCGTATCCTCCTCGGAAGTTACGTGCTTAGCGCAGGCTTCTACGACGCCTACTACGTGCAGGCCCAGAAGGTGCGCCGCCTCATTACGGACGACTTCAGCAAGGCATTCGAAAGCTGCGACGTGATTGCAAGCCCCACGATGCCGGGCCTCCCGCTCAAGTGTGGCATGAACGAGACCGACCCGATGGCAGTCTACCTCAGCGACATCTACACCGTGAGCCTGAACCTCTCGGGCCTCCCGGGCATTAGCGTGCCGTGCGGCAAGGCAGGCGGACTCCCCGTCGGCCTGCAGTGGATTGGCAAGTCGTTCCAGGAAACGGACCTGCTCTCCGTCGCCGCAGCGACCGAGGCGCTGAACAAGTAGTCTCGCACCCTTTAACATTAAAAAGGCCTGCCCCGCGGCAGGTCATTTTTTTGCGCAATTAAGTTCGCTATTAGTCCTTTATGCAGCGGACTCCGAAGAAATTATCAGTCATTTTTTCAAGACTAATATCATCAACGTACATTCTCTGTTCTACAACTTTAATCAAGAGATAGGAATACACACTTTCAGAAACAGCCCACGTTGCCGAGTAAAGGCCCTTAGAAGTGGACCTACCATTAACATATTCCCCCATGCCAACGAAAGACAGTCCATAAACATCGAGCCCGGGAGCAATTATCTTTACCCCGTCCCCCCAGCCGTTCGCAGACCTTACATAGTCAAGACGGTCGTCCACTGCCCAGTCAAAATAATACATCTCTTTCCAAGAAGGGATATGCCAGCCGTCAGGACAGATTCCCTGAACAGGTTCATCACCCAGATTGCAGACTTTACCTGGAATACATGCATCATTATTCATCGCCGCAGTACGGTTGTAGAATCTACCAAGCAGTTCACAATTCCGTTCATCGTTATCGTAGCAATGGGTGTTCCCTTTTATCACAGTACTCTTTGTAGAATCTGCATAATTCAGGTTCTCCGCCATCCAGGTCTGCCCATTGAATTCTATGGTCTTGTACTTCTTTCCGTCGCGCGGGTCCGTCATTTCGCCATAATCAATTTCCGGATTAAATATATCGTCTTTCGTCGTGATGTTAATTTCAATTGCGGAAGCAGGCTCATCGGGCGAGTTATTGCTACTAGAAGAACTGACACGTGAACTGCTGGAGCGGGAATTTTCGCTCGAGGCGGGGATGACAGATGACGAGGAGGACTCTTCGCTATCCGAAGATTTTACGCTACTGGATGATTTAACGCTATCCGAGGATTCAACGTCATCAGTTCCCCCGTTTCCAGAGACCGGAGAGAAACTATCATCGTCACCACAACCGACAAGGAACATGAGACCAAAAGCAAGAGCGGCAAGGCCGGCTATTTTACAATTAGAAAAGCGTTTCATATACACCTATTAAACTCCATTAGTTCTTCACGCAGCGAACAGTATAAAACGGGTCATACCCAGCTTCATCCTCAACCGCTATGATTCCATTTCCGGTCGAGCCTTTCCCTACATCCATCAGATACCAATTTCCATTCGGGGTCGATGCGTCGTAAACCCATAAATTGATATATCTTCCCTTACCCTGAAATCCAACATAGCCGCTTTGACGACGATACACACCGGCTCCTACAAAGGACATGCCCGTAGAATTGTTGCCTCTATGGTCAGCGTCCCACCCATAAGACGAATTCAAACTAATTGCCTGATTTCCATTCAAGTTCGCCAGTTGTTCAGCCTCGCTTTTCGAAGGGATATGCCATCCATCGGGGCAGACACCCTGAACATTGCCAGACATCGAGGGACACGACCCGTTATAACAAGTACACCTGCTGTCGTTCAGCGCAGCCTCCCTACTGTACAGGCGCCCAAAGGCTTCGCATTCGCCCGGATCATCATCATAGCAGCGGTTATTCCCCTCCAGGATGGAGAGTTTCGAAGAATCCGCGAAGTTCAGGTTTTCCGCCATCCATGTATGTCCCGCTATATATAACGTCCTGTACGTCTTGCCGTCACGACCATCCGTCATTTCGCCATAACTTACCGCAGAATTGAAGAGCAGAGCCTTATCAAACGAGCTCGACGATTCTTCGCTCGAGGAACTCTCGCTTGACGAACTCTCGCTGCTCGAAGATTTTGTACTGCCCGAAGAAGCGGGTTCGGCACCAGCACCCTTCACGCAGCGCACCGAAATGTATATCGTCTCTTCTGAATTCTCCGTCAAATACATCTTGTCCTCGACACCCGAAAATGCCAGATACTTCTGGGTTATTCCGGTGGTGTAATACCAGAGCAGAGCAAACCTGCCCTGATTTACATAGTCCTTGTCAACACGTATTCCAGATCCCACCAGAGAAAAGCCGGACTCGTTCGCATTGGATTCAGTAACGACCCATCCGTCTGCCGACCTCAAGGTCTTCCTGTTGCCAAAAGTGAAGTCCAGCAAATCGTCAACTTCTTCTTCCGACGGAATGTGCCACCCGTCCGGACATACGCCCCTATTAAAGCCATCATATAAGCTGCACGACTTTCCATAACCGCAAGTCGTGCTGTTCATGGCCGCGGCGCGGTCGTACAGCCGCCCATACAGGTCGCAGTTGGCGTCGAGGCCGCCGTAGCAGTAGGAATGACTCTTCGGGAGCGGCCAGTCGGTATCGCCTGCGAAGTTCAGGTTTTCCGCCATCCAGGTAGATCCATCGATTTCGATGGTCTTGTACACTTGACCATCGCGACTATCCTTCAGCGTTCCGTAAGTAACATCTGGGTTGAAGAAGTTTTCCTTGGATGCGGAAGAAGCCACAGAACTGCTCGAAGACTTCGCGCTGCTAGACGAGGCGCTCGAGAAAATTCCCTGGATTGCATTATCATACACGCAGCGAACCGGCAAGAACACTTCAGTACTATAAGAATTAATATAGGCATCATCATTCTTGGCACGGATCAAAAGGTACTTCTGGGAAGTTCCCGCAGCACCAACCCACATAAAGCCATATTCACCAATAGAGCGGTACTCATCATAGAGCCCTTCCCAGTAGCCTGTACCGACAAAGGACATACCGTACAAGTCCTCACCCTTAACAATACCTGATTCCAGCCAACCTTTAGAAGACCTTAAAACCCTGGCAACGCTATCAACACGGTCAACCAAAGCCTGCGCTTCCGACACCGTGGGAATATGCCACCCGTCCGGACACACGCCCTGAACCCATCCTGACCCTATGTTACACGATTTACCACTTGCACACCCAGAATCGTTCATTGCCGCAGCACGGTTATACAGACGCCCCAGCAGTTCACAATTTTCCTCGTCATCGTTATAACAGTGGGCCCCTTCCTTATGGAGAGGGTATTTTTGTGTATCGACAAAGTTGAGGTTTTCCGCCATCCAGACAACGCCATCGATGGTAATAGTCTTATAAATCCTGCTGTTGCGCTTGTCGGTCATCATGCCGTATTGGAGATCGGGGTTGAAGAATTCGCGATTGTATTCAACACCAAAAATGGATTTAGCAAGCGCACTACTTGAGTAATTGCTGCTGGAATAACTGCTGGACGAGGATCTCTCGCTGCTAGACGACCTTGCGCTCGAAGAACTATAAGAAGACGAATAACTGCTCGACGAGACCCTGCTGCTAGAAGAATCTTCGCTATCCGAAGACTCCTCATCCTCACTGCTCGACGATTCCGGGCGGCTGAACTCGCGGCCTTCCGCAGTCAGCGTGTCGTACTCGCCCACCCAAATGTAGATAGAATCGGTGCGGTCAAAGCGGCACTCGTAACGGTCCTTGTCACGCCCTATAACGGCCTCGCGGCCCTCGCGCACCTCGTTGCACGGAGTTTCCGACAAGCCCTTTGTCGAGGTGTACGCATAGTCATAGCCACGATTCCTCGAAACCGGAGAAAAACTATCGTCGTCGCCGCAGGCGGTCAAAAGGAGCACAGAGACCGAGCTCGCAACAATGAGTGAGCGAAGACCCGCAAGTAACTGAAACTTTTTCATGATTTCTCCTCTTTTTCACATACCCCAACAGGAACATAATATAGATTTTTTTCTTTCTCCCCTAAAAAAGTGTATATTATAAATATGAAAAAACCGGAAATGGACATACTGACCATAAAGCACCGCAACATGTGGGGCGAGTGGACCTTCTCGTTCGAAGGCGACCTCCTGTGCGGGCTCCGGTTCTCGGGTGCCGACGAGGCGATTGTCCCGAGTTCGGTGAAAGCCTGCGCCTATGCCACTCCCGATAGCAGCACGTCCCTCCCGCGTACGACATCGAAGGCTTATAACAACGTTGTACGTGAACTCAACCAGTACCTTTCAGGTAAAATCAAAAAATTTACCGTGCCGATAAAGCTTACCGGCACCAAGTTCCAGATGAACGTCCTCGAAGCCATCATGGATATTCCCTATGGCAAAACGTGGACGTACAAGCAGGTCGCCGAAATCATCGGGCACCCGAATGCAGTCCGTGCCGTCGGGAACGCGCTGCACACAAACCCCATCCAGGTCGTTATCCCCTGCCACCGCGTGGTCACGAGCAAGGGTAAGATTGGCGGGTACGCGCTCGGCACCGACTTAAAAAGGCGCCTCCTGTGCATGGAAGGCGCCATTCAGAACGAACTCGAATTAGAGTAGTTCTTACTTGTTCTTATTCACGATAAGTGTCTTGGCCTTGAAAGTCTTCTTGTCAATCCACTTGACCATCAGGGAAACCTTGTTGTCCTTGTTCAGGGCGGCCCAGTACTTCTTGAGCGTGTCTTCGGCGTTGTCAAAAATCGGCATCAGTTTCGGGAAGCCGTTGAAGGACGGAATCGGGCTGCCGTCGGTTTCGTAGGTGCTGATGAAGTGGCCGAGACCCGGCAGGGCCTTCTCGTATTCAAACGTCATGCGTTCGCAACCGGCTTCTTCGCTGTTGTTACGGCTCTTGAGGATGGAGAGCTTGTAAACGGCAGGCTGGGCGTTCTTGTAGTGGATGCCGGAAATACGCGGCGTGAAGTTCGGGGCATCGTCTTCGTACTGGCGCGTAGCGAGAGCGCTCTCAAAGGTGCCGCCCAACTTGATGGCGTTGTAAATCGTGTCGGTCTGGTCGCCGTTCGTGATAATCTGGACGTCGGCAGTGTGGCGAGCCGGGTAGTAGATGATCAGGTGCGGATCGGTAAGTTTAGATTCATCGAAGGCCTTCGTCTTCATGAAGCCGGTCTTGGCTTCCATCTCGAAAACGCGGTTGCGGCTGTTGACGCTACGGCCCATAATCCAGTAGACCTGCACGTAGGACTTGCCGTCGACGCTTTCGCCGAGGATAATGCCACGACCAGGATAGGGGTTATTGGAGAGGGCCTTGAAATTCTGTTTTGCTTCGTCTGTGTATTTCATAAGAATCTACCTTTTCGGGTTATAATTGTTCATCAGGACCATGGCGACGGCGACGCAGAGCATAATGACGCTCCCTACCACAACCTGCTGGCGGTGGTCGTAATCGCGCTTGATGTACTTGGGGTCCTCTTCGTTGAGTTCCTGGAGGGTCGGGCCCTCGGCAAGTTTCGTCGAGTCAATGCCGCAAATTTCAGCAATCTGCTCCTCGGTCATGTTCAGCGTACTCACGCGCAGGCTGTCGCACTTGTTCGGGGTGTCGGCAGCTGCGGGAATCGCGAGGAACAACGCGATGAGAATTGCGAACGCAATGCGCATTAAACCATTATTCCTTCGCGAGCTTGTCGAGGATCTGGTTCACGAGGCCCGGGTTGGCCTTGCCGCCGGACTTGCGCATGGTCATACCGACCAAGAAGCCCTTCAGAGCAACCTTACCGGCCTTGAATTCGGCGAACTGGGCAGCGTTTTCGGCACACACGGCACGGACCACTTCTTCGATGGCACCAGTGTCGGTCACCTGCACGAGGCCCTTTTCCTTCACGATGGCTTCGGGATCCTTACCGGTTTCAAACATCTCGGCGAAGACCGTCTTTGCAATCTTACCGTTGATGGTGTTGTCGGCGATAAGGTTCACGAGCTTGCAGAGGTCTTCGGGCTTGATCTTGAGGGCATTGAGGCCACCTTCAAGTTCCTTCACCTTGGCCAAAAGTTCGGTAATCACCCAGTTGGCCAATACCTTGCCGTTCTTGCAGTTCTTGGCGGCGGTGTCGTACCATTCGCTCACGTCGCGGTCTTCGGTCAGCACCATGGCGTCGTATTCGGAAACACCGAAGTCGTCCATGAAGCGCTTGCGGCGGGCATCCGGCAGTTCCGGAAGCGTG
>CADCGB010000018.1 GCA_902800815.1 Fibrobacter succinogenes | reverse complement strand
GAGCCTCCCCTCCACCACTCAGGGCCAGCTGATGCTCGACCGCGACAGCCACGGCAACGTGCAGGTTTCCCTCATCGAAACCGAAAAGCTCGTCATCGAGATGGTCAAGAAGGAACTCAAGAGCCGCAAGAACTTCAAGGGCAAGTTCTCTGCCCTCAACCACTTCTTCGGTTACGAAGGCCGTTGCGCCGCTCCGTCGAACTTCGACGCCGACTACTGCTACAGCCTCGGTTACACCGCCTCCGTGCTCGCCTTCAACAAGATGAACGGCTACATGAGCTCTGTGCGTGACCTCACCAAGGGTATCGAAAAGTGGACTGCCGGTGGCATTCCTATCACCATGATGATGAACATCGAACGCCGTCACGGTGCCGACAAGCCGGTTATCCAGAAGGCTCTCGTTGAACTCGACGGCGCTCCGTTCAAGTTCTTCGCCAAGAACCGCGAAGTCTGGGCCAAGACTGAAAGCTACACCTACCCGGGTCCGATCCAGTACTGGGGTCCGTCTGAGGTTTGTGATGTTACCAATTTCACCATTAAATTGGAACGTGGTGCTTTGAAGGTGAAGTAATTCACCCAATGTCATCCCCGCGAAGGCGGGGATCTCCAAGCATTGAAAAGTCCCTGCAGTTCTCTGCAGGGATCTTTATTTTACGGGGCACGGAGCGCCCCCTCCCTTGTCATATATACAAACCAATTAGTCCGAGGGTCGCGACGCAAATGAGTGCGACGGCAACCGCAATCGGCTTGCGCATGGATTTCGCGCCGAGGAAAAACACCATGCCGCCCTTGGTCAGCGTGTTGGCAATACTCGCCAGCAGGAGTGCCAATATCAGTTCCCGAACAGGTAGCCCCGCCTTCAGGTTCATGTCTATCACGGAGAACGCAACCGCATCCATCTCGGCGGCACCCCCGAGGAAACTGCAGGCAAGGAGTGCCCCTGCACCCAGGTACACGCGGGCGGCGTTCGCCACAAACATCACGCAGGTAAATACCACACCGAACTTGATGGCAGGCAGCAACCGGAACGGGTTCGAGAAGTCAGAACCCTTCGGGTTATGGCTCCGCGACGCCCTGAACTTGAGGTAGGCGGCGTACCCGAGGGCAGGCACGGCCGGGAGCAACAGCGGGAGCGCGAGCGGGCGTGCAAGCGACACGCTCAGGAACACGCAAATCAGGTACAGACGCACGTACATTACCGCCCAGCTGAGCACAATCCCGAGGGTAAAATCGGACGCATAGTCCTCGTTATCGCGGCTGCGCCCCGCAAGGTTCAGCGTGAGGGCAGTGCTGCTCGCAATGCCGCCCAGGAGGCCGGTAAGCCAGATTCCCTTCCCCGGACCCACAATCTTGATGAGCACGTAGCCCACAAAGCCGATACCCGAGATAAACACCACGAAGAGCCATATCGTGTGCGGGTTCAGCACTTCAAGGCCCGGCGGGCCATACGCCTGGTTCGGCAGGAAAGGCAGAATCAGGAGCGATATGACCGCAAACTTGACCGTCGCAAGGATGTCTTCCTTGGAAAGCTTCTGCGCGAAGGTATGCAATTGTTCCTTCGCCGAAAGTATCCAGAGCATAACGACGACTACGATACACGATTCAAGCAGGCGCCCGAACCAGCAAAGCGCCCCAAGGAGATAAACGACAAGCACCGCTATGCTCGTGGTGATGCCGTCGGTCGTGACCAGAGGGCGGCCATCCTGCGGGCGGTGCTCTATCGCGAAAGATATGTGCGAAGCCATCAGCAACATCCCGATGACGACAAAACCCGTAACAAAGGGAGCGACACCGGTCATCAAGTTCGAAAGCATCGCCGTCATGACACCCGCAAGGCCCACGAGCGTAAACGAGCGGACACCGGCCGGATGGTGGTCCGACTGATCCGAATACGTATGCTCGCGCTGCAGGCCGATAATCAGCCCGATACCAATTGCAGCCGCAAGGCGATAAAACACATTAAGGTCCAACATATTTTTAATCTATACAAAAAAAACTCCCCCGACAAAATCGCGGGAGACATTTTCCTAAAAAATTATTCCAAGTTGTAGCAGCGGTGCGGCTAGTCGCGTTCCCAGACCTGAAAAACAGTCGGGAAATCGTTCTTCTCGTCGGCAGGGAACTTCTCCTCGCTCACCATGCGCCAACCCTCGCCCCAATCCGGGAAGAACACGTCACCTTCCACGTCAGATTCCACACGGGTCACGTACATCTTCTTCACGAGGGGCATCGCATCGCGATACACGGCGGCGCCGCCAATGATAAAGCACTCACTCTCGCCGGCGGCGCTAGCCTTGTTCAAGGCCAGTTCGAGGCTACCGCAAACGATGCAGCCCGGGGCCTCGAACGCCGTGTTCCGCGTGAGCACGTAGTTCGTGCGATTCGGGAGCGGTCGCCCGATATCATCGTAGTTCTTGCGCCCGAGAATAATGGAATGCCCGGTCGTGATGGCCTTGAAACGCTTGAGGTCGGCGGACAGGTGCCACGGCAGGTGTCCATCGCGCCCAATAACGTTGTTCCTTGAAATTGCGACTATTGCGGATATTAACATTACTTGCGATTATTGGTTAATGAGTCAAGTTATCAAGTTAGGAAATTAAGGGATTTAGCAGTCATCCTAGAACCGCAGGTTCTGGGATCCATACTGTTCTTGGCAAGCGCTTGTTGGAACTGTATGGATCCCACCTTGGTGGCCATGCGCACTAAGCAACAAGTTGCTAAGTGCTGTCCGCCCGGGCGCTTCGCACCCAGGATGACATTACACCGCAATCGGAGCCTTGATGGTCGGCCACGGGTCGTAATCCACGAGTTCAAAGTCCTCGAACTTGAATTCGAACAGGTCCTTGATTTCGGGATTCAGCTTCATGGTCGGGAGCTTACGCGGAGTACGCGTGAGCTGTTCCTTCGCTTGTTCAAAATGGTTAGCATACAGGTGCGTATCGCCGAGAGTATGGATAAACTCGCCCGGCTCGTAATCGCAGACCTGCGCAAGCATAAGCGTGAGGAGCGCATAAGATGCAATATTGAAAGGCACGCCGAGGAACGTATCGGCACTGCGCTGGTACAGCTGGCAACTGAGCTTGCGCTTGCCGGACTTGCCTACCCCGCCCACGTAGAACTGGAACAGGCAGTGGCAAGGCGGCAGGGCCATCTTGTCGACTTCAGATACATTCCATGCGCACACCAGGTGCCTGCGCGAATCGGGATTGTTCTTGAGGCTGTTGATCAGGTTCTGGATCTGGTCGATGTGCCCGCCATCGGGAGTCGGCCAGCTGCGCCACTGGTGGCCGTAAACCGGGCCAAGGTCACCGTTCTCGTCGGCCCACTCGTCCCAGATGGTCACCTTGTTGTCGTGCAGGTACTTGATGTTCGTGTCGCCCTTCAGGAACCACAGCAGCTCATGAATAATCGAGCGCAGGTGCAATTTCTTTGTGGTAAGGCAAGGGAACCCCTGCGAAAGGTCGTAACGGCACTGGCGGCCAAACACGGAGCGCGTGCCCGTACCCGTACGGTCGGAACGGTCCACGCCATTTTCAAGAATATCACGAAGTAAGTCTAAGTATTGCTGCATATCTGTAATTTAATAAAAAGGAAGATTCCCGGTCAAGCCGGGAATGACAACGAAGGCTTTGGCGCCCTAATAGTCATTCCACATTCACTCGCCAAAAATCTCTACGCGCTTGTACTGCTTTACGGCCTTGTCCTCGGCAACGGCCTTCTCGCGCATAAGCATGTTCACGGCCTGCAAAATCAGGTCCTGCGTGTGCTTGGGCACGGGCTTCTTGCCCAGGCGGGCCTTCTGCACCATCTTGTGGTTCAGGTTTGCGGGGAGTTTTTCCACCAGGTCGTGGTTCGATGCGCCAAGGGACTGCAAGATTTCGTCAAGTTTTGTCATAAACCCAAATATAAAAATTCCCGGGGCATTCGCCTCGGGAATTTTAGTTTAGTTGTGATCAGACTCTATTACTGGAACTCGGACTCACACTTGGTACCGTCGTTCTCCGGCGTAGCGAAGTGCATTTCGATACGGCGGTTCATTTCACGACCATCTTCGGTGCTGTTGTCGTCGACCGGGCAGCTTGCACCGAGACCCACGGCCTTGATGCGGTTCTTCTTCACGCCGAACTTGATGAGGGTCTTCATGACTTCCTGAGCACGCTTTTCAGAGAGCTTCTGGTTGGTCTTGTCCTTACCCTTGTTGTCGGTGTGACCCTGGATAACAATCTTCAGTTCCTTGTAGCTATCATCTTCGTTCAGCTTCTTTGCAACAGCCTTGAGGATGTTCTTGGCGTTGGATTCGAGCGTCGCCTTACCCGGCTTGAAGGTCACGCCGGTAAGCTTCTCGACAGCCTTCTTCGGGCAGCCGTGGCCGTCATCACCCGCAACATCCGGGCAACGGTCGAGACCAGAGCAGACGCCTTCGAACTGCTTGAGGAGCTTCTTGGTGGACACCCATTCAGAGCAGACGCCATCCTTATCGGCATCCGGATCGTCGTCCATCGGGCAACCCTTGTTCCATTCAGGACCGGCTTCATCCGGGCAACGGTCAGTACCGTGACAGATATCCTTGAACTGTTCGAACATCTTCTGCTTGCCAACCCAGGCATCGCACAGGCTGTCGCCGTCGGAGTCCGGATTTTCAGCCGGGCAGCCCTTGTTCCAGGCCGGACCACTTTCATCCGGGCAACGGTCGATGCCAGAACAAATATCCTTAAACTGTTCAGTCATCTTCTGCTTGGAGACCCAGGCGTCACAGACGCTGTCCTTATCGCTATCCGGATCTTCGGCCGGGCAACCCTTGTTCCAGGCCGGACCATTTTCGGTCGGGCACTTGTCGATGCCATGGCAGATATCCTGGAACTGCTTCTGCATGTTCTTCTCGGCAACCCAGCCAGCGCAGAGGCTGTCGCCGTCAACATCCGGGTTGTCCATCGGGCAGCCGTTGGCCCATGCTTCACCAGGTTCGGTCGGGCACTTGTCGATACCGGAGCAGATGCCGTCGTACTGGTCGAGCATGTTCTTCTGCGTCACCCATTCATCACAGATGCCGTCCTTGTCAGTATCCGGTTCGCCGAGCGGGCAACCTTCATTAGTGGCCGGGCCGAATTCGGTCGGGCACTTGTCGATACCCTTACAGGTCTTCTCGATGAACCATTCGTTCTTGATCTTTTCGTCTTCAGCGGCCTTCTCGAAGTAGAAGCCCATCTTCTTCTGGGTCACCCATTCGTCACAGAGACCGTCACCGTCGCTATCCGGATCATCCCACGGACAACCCTTGTTAGCCTTAGGACCGGCTTCGCCCGGACACATATCGTAACCCTTACAGACGTTAGCGTAATCGCCAAGCTTGTTCTTGTCGGTCACCCAGGGAGAGCACATGCCGTCAGCATCCGGGTCCGGATTGTCTTCCGGGCAGCCCTTGTTGGCAACGGTACCCTTTTCAGCCGGGCAGCTATCGATGCCTTCGCAGACGTCCTTGAACTTCTTCTGGAGTTTCTTCTTAGCAACCCACGGATCGCAGACATGGTCACCATCCGGGTCCGGTTCATCGAGCGGGCAGCCATCTTCGCCTTCACCCTGTTCGTTCGGGCAAGCGTCGATGCCTTCGCACACATCCTGGAATTCGGATTCAAATCCCTTCTCGTTAACCCAAGCGTCACAAACGCCATCTTCGTCAGCATCAGGATTGCCGAGCGGGCACCCCTGATTCAGGCGATGGCCAAAGTCATCCGGGCAGTTATCTTCGTCGTCGGTAACGCCGTCGCCGTCGCGGTCCTGCGGGAGCAGGAATCCACTCCAAGTGATACCGCCATAGACCTTGAACTTCGGATTGACAGTAGTCTTGTAGGAGAGTTCGCGGATATCGTTTTCCATCGAACGGACCGTAGTGAAGTTAGAAGGATCATTGGCGTCATAGCCCTTACCCAGAGAGTAGGAACCACCCATATGGAGGTCAAGACCGATCGGCAGGTGGAACACCAACGCACCGGTCAAGTCCTTCACGTCGAGCTTCGCGCCATCACTAAACTCGTCCAGCTGGAATATCATGTAGTATTCCGCAAAGATGGAGAGGAAGTCCATGAAGTAGATTTCAAGGGCACCTGTCGCATACGGGTACGAGAGGTAGTCACCATTCGTTGAATACACATAACCGCCGTTCGCATGGATAAGGAGCGGGATAGCGTCAATCTTGTCGAAGTCGAGGGTCAAGGCAGCGCCGCCCTTCACGACCGTGCTACGGTTACCGTAGGCCTGTGCCGTACCCTCGGTCTTGTGGATGAACTCCGCCTCGCGGACCCACAGACCGTCCTTCTTGGTATTCACCGTACCGAAGGTAGCTTCACCGAAAATAGCGAAGTCGACCGGCTGGTCTTCGGGGAGCGGAAGCCTGATCTTCAAGTCAGCCTTGAGGTTGCCGAGACCGCCAACGTTAGTACCAGGAACCTGGCCCTGCTGGCAAACCGTCGGAGCAGTCATCACAGGGTTGCCCGCAGCATCGACCACCGGTAAGCCATCGGCACCAACCACCGGCTGGCCCGCAATATACTGAGGACCACCAATCGGATCGTATGCGCAGCCCGTGTTTTCAACACCAAACTTGTCGTAGTAGACCGGAATACCGACACCCAAGTCGAAGTAGTGCCAAATACCGATACCGAAACCGACCTGGGCACCCAAGGCGACGTAATCCTGCACCATGCCCTTACGCATCAAGGTATTGTATTCAAGGCCATACTGAACGCCACCATTCAAATCTGCCGGCAGGTAGACACCTGTATAGCGTTCTTCAACGCCGTCCGGAGCAATGTTGTTCACATCGGTGGTTGCATCTACCAAGCCATAAAACGCAAGCTTGGAATGACCAAGCGACTGGGCTGACTGAGTTCTGTTGACACCAACAAAACCAGTCTTGTTGATGGTCTGCGGATGGTCTGCAAAAGCCTGTACGGCCATCGCGAGCGCCAATCCTGCTACTACTCTCTTCATAGAGTCTCCTTAAAAAACAGGGTGATCCCTAAACTAAACTACCATTAATATAATTTTTTTAACAAACTTTATATTAAGTACATACCCAAAAAGCGATGAAAAACACGCAAAAACGCACTTTTCGCCCATTGTTTCACTTTTTTTACAGCATTAGACGGCCTGCATGCCGATATCGAGGTGCCTGACACCCCTCTCGAACATCTCGGGATCGAGCCTGCACATGCTGGTGTAGCCGCCCTTCCCCACGATAATGTGGTCGATTACAGGAATCTGGAGAACCCTGCCCGCAGCACACAGCACGCGGGTTATCGCGAAGTCCTGTTCGGATGGTTCGGTGGAACCCGAGGGGTGGTTATGCGCCAGTATCACCGATACGGCGCGGTCCTCAATAGCCTTCGCGAAGGCCTCCCGTGGGGCGATAGGCGTCTGGTTTACGAGGCCCGAGGTCACGTCGTGCACGTTAATCACGTAGTTCGCCGAATTGAGCGTCACCACCACGAAATGTTCCTGGGGTTCAAACTTGAGGCCAGCAAGGCGCGAGAGCAGGTCTTCGGGAGCGATGACCGATATCGCCCGCGAAGAGAGTATATAGCGGCTCGAAAGCTCGAGACAGGCAAGAATCTGGGTCGCCTTCACCTTGCCGAGCCCGCGGATATGGCGCAGGCTTTCTAGCGTAGGGAATGTCGTTACCGAGGAGAGGTAGTCAGAAACGTGCCTGGAAAGTTCAAACACGCTGCTATCGCGCGTACCGCTACCGAGAATAAGCGCGATGAGTTCCTCGTTAGAGAGCGCAGTCGCCCCCTTCCGCTGGAGTTTTTCACGCGGGAGGAATTCCGTTTCAATCAATCCGTTTTCCATGAGTTGTCCTTTGGGATAGTTACTGTTTTTGGGAAGTCTCTACCCTTATAAACGGGGAAAACGCGAAAATGAGCCAAATGAGAGAGATTTTTCTGAAAAAATGACGATTCGAGGGGCAAAATCGGTTTTTCTCGGGACAAGACGAAGCATTTTAGACATTTTTCGTTAATTTTTAGTAGACAGCTTCGTAGATTTCGCAAAAATCATTCCAATTTCCATCAATTTTTAGACATTCAAATTTTAAATTCATCAAAAGTTTGTCAAAATTTTCAACATTTTCAAAGACAAATTTTGTAAGTCACGCAAACTTTATCAAAAATTTTCAAACTTTTTGAGATTTTTTATAAATTCGTCTTGCCATAGAATATAAAAACACCTATATTTTGCGCAATCTTTTTAACAGACTTTCAAATTCAACCAGGAAAATCTATGGCAAACAAGACTCTGAGTGGTGCCGAAGTGATTATCGAATGCCTCAAGCGCGAAGGCATCGACACGATTTTCGGTTACCCCGGTGGATCCGCCATCCCGATGTTCGACGCGATCCTTGACTCCAATATTAAAGTTGTCCTTTCCCGCCACGAGCAGGGAGCGACCCACATGGCTGACGGCTATGCCCGCCAGACCGGCAAGGTGGGCGTTGCCCTCGTCACGAGTGGCCCCGGCGCTACCAATACCTTCACGGGTATCTACACCGCCCTTATGGATTCGAGCCCCATCGTGGTGCTCGCCGCACAGACGACGACCCCGAACCTCGGCAAGGACGCCTTCCAGGAATGCGACACGAGCGGCATGACGTTCGCGGCCGTCAAGCATTCCTACCTGGTGAAGGATTCCAACGACCTCCCGCGCGTGATGAAGGAAGCCTTCCACATCGCCCGCACTGGCCGCCCGGGCCCCGTGCTCATCGACCTCCCGAAGGACGTGACCGCAGGCGCATGCACCGCCCCGTTCACCGACCAGATGGACCTTCCGGGCTACAAGATCCCGAGCTACGCCTCCGCAGAAAGTGTCGAGAAGGCGGCGGAATTCCTCCGCAAGTCCAAGAAGCCGCTGCTTCTCGTGGGCCACGGTGCCATGATCAGCGGTGCAAGCCGCCAGGTGCGCGAACTCGCTGAAAAGCTGAACGCCCCGGTATGCTGCACCATGCTTGGTCTCGGCGCCTTCCCCGTTGATCACGAGCTTTCGCTCGGCATGCTCGGCATGCACGGCACCGTGTACGCGAACAAGGCCGTGCTTGACTGCGACCTGATCCTCTCTATCGGTAGCCGCTGGGATGACCGCATTACCGGTAAGCTCGACGTGTTCTGCAAGGACGCCATCAAGATGCACATCGATATCGACCCTGCCGAAGAAGGCAAGGTTCTGCAGCCCGATGTGTTCATGTGCGGCGACGCGAAGCTCGTGCTCGAGCAGTTGCTCCCGATGGTGAACAAGCTCGATACCGCCGAATGGGTCAAGACTTGCCAGACCTGGAAGAAGCGCTTCCCGCTCACCTACGCGAAGCAGGGCGGGCTGCGCATGCAGCACGTGATTGCGACTGCAAGCGAACTCACCGGCGGCAAGGCCATCGTCACGACCGACGTGGGCCAGCACCAGATGTGGGTGGCACAGTTCTTCCATATAAACTATCCGCGTCAGCTGCACTCCAGCGGTGGCGCAGGCACGATGGGCTTCGGCTTCCCCGCCGCTATCGGTGCCGCATTCGGTAACGAGACCGGCTGGCCGGTGCTCAGCTTCAGCGGTGACGGTGGTTTCCAGATGACGGAAGCGGAACTCGCGACCGCCGCCATCCACAAGCTGCCCATCAAGATTTTCGTGATGGACAACAAGTACCTGGGCATGGTGCGCCAGTGGCAGGAACTCTTCTACGACCACCGCTACTCCAGCGTGGACATGATGGGCAACCCCGACTTCGTGAAGCTCGCCGAAGCCTACGGCATTCCTGGGCTCCGCATCAAGCGCCCCGCCGATGCCGAACGCGTTATCCAGAAGGCGCTCAGCTACAACGACGGCCCGATTCTCATTCACTGCGAATGCGAAAAGGAAGACAACGTGTTCCCGATGATTCCGGCAGGCGCACCGCTTACCGCCATGCTTACGGAAGCACCCAAGGCAAAACTCGAAAAGCCCACGGGATCGACGTAACAGGAGGTTTTAAAAATGAAAGACATTGCACATTCTATTAGTTTGTTGGTTGCGAACCGCCCGGGCGTGCTCGTGCGTATCGCCCTCGTGTTCTCCCGCCGTGGCTACAACATCGACTCCCTCGTTGTCTCCCCCACGCTCGACCCGAACTTCAGCCGCATGAACATCATCGCCCACGGCAATCCCGAAATCTTGATGCAGATCATCAAGCAGCTTGAGAAACTCGTGGACGTGGTGCAGGCGAAGGACCATACCGGCACGGACGCCGTCGAGAAGGAACTCGCGCTCATCAAGGTGCGTTGCACTCCCGACCAGCGTACGGAAATCCTGCAGCTGTGCGACCACTTCCACGCGAATACCGTGGACATGACTGCCACCTCGATGATCATCCAGATTACGGGCAACAGCCAGAAGGTCGACACGCTCAAGAGCCTCTTGCAGAAGTTCGAAATCGTCGAGTACATCCGCACGGGCAAGGTCATCATGCTCCGCGGCGAAGACAAGACGTAAGCGGCTCCGCCGCAGTTACTAGTCACTAGTTATTAGTTACTAGAAAATGCAAAAATTAAACCGTCTGGATGCAAGTCCAGGCGGTTTTTGCTATGTGTGAGCGAGCGAAAAGCCTTCTTCTGCAGTTTAATACATTACCCGAATCTCGAGAAGCCCGCAGGGATTAATTTAAAACCCGAGGACGGCTTCGGAGATCTCGTTCGCCTCGTCGGAATAATCATCAACGAAGTCGGCAGTAAACTCGCCCCAGCCTTCACTTTCGCCGCAACCTACCCCAACATCCATCGAAGCCCACTTGAACACGCCATAGACGCGCTCGTAGCGTTCCATCAAGTCGGTAAGGAATTCTTCCGGGAACTCTTCCACAAGGAGACTCCCGTCCATCGCGATGAGTTCCTCTTCGGGCAATTCCTCGAAACGGCACTCGTACTCGTCAACCATCACGTCGTTAACGGTATACCAGTCTCCCGTATCCTCGCTGGGCAAGTCCGCTTCAGGGAACTGTTCCATAATCTCGTCCCATATCTGGGCAAGTTCGGCATGGCTCCCGATAAAGCGCATCAAGAATCTCGTTTCCATAATTCCTCCCACCTTTAGCGCAGTTCACCCGCGCATTTCCCTACTTCTTGTCCTGCGGCACGAGCCTTTCCACAATGCGGAACAGGTCGTTGTAGATATCCAGAAAGTCTTCCACCCAAATCGGGTCGCGCTCACCCACCACCTGGAACGTTTCTTCCAGCGTATGGCGGGCATTATACGGGCCAACAAGCGTGCCCGCGGGCTGCACGAAGGAGCCGGAACGGTAGTCGCTGGAGGCAAGGCGCGCCCTGTACGAGCGGCGCAAGCGAGCAATGAGTGCACTGCGGAGCGCAAGCAATTCCTGGTGTGCTTCGAGAATCTTGGATTCCGCAATCCACTTTTCTACCAGGTCAAGGCGGCGTGTAATGGCATCGCGTTCCGTGCTCGGCACGAGCATCTTCTTCTCGGTCAGGGTATTCCTGATCTGCGCGATGATACCTCGGAGCATGTCCGCATTCCAGAACACCATCGGGTTCTTTTCTGTCGCGGATGCCTCTGCAACCTTCGGCGTATGCGTCTCTACCCAGCGCGTTAGTTTATCCAAAACCAAGCGCGCCTCGGGTTCGCGGTCCACGGCGATGTATTCCCCCGCGCGAGTCAACAACGACTCGGCGTACGCCATGCGCCAATGCGGCATGGTACCCGTCTTGCGGATAGAATCTATCGATCGCCTTATGGACTCAACGCGTTCCTGCATCAGTGCCTGCTTTCAAGTCTAAGCGGTGTCACACCGATTTCCACGCGACGGTTGAGGCGACGGTGTTCTTCGGTATCGTTCGGGTACTTGGGCTGGAATTCGCCGAAGCCCGCGGCAAAAATACGGTCGGAAGGGAAACCTTCCTTGATAAGCATCTTCACCACGTTCACGGCACGTTCGGTAGAGAGGTTCCAGTTCGTGTACGTGGTAGAACCGCTAAACGGGATGTCATCGGTAAAACCGCTCACCATAATCACGTCGCCCGTATCGAGCGCGTCAAGCAGGCCCTTGCTGATTCCCCTGATAACGCCCTCGCCTTCCGTAGTCAGCTTGGCGCCGTTAGTCGGGAACAGGAACGAGGCCTGAATCTGGATCTTGCCATCTTCAAGGGCGATAAGCCCGGCCTCGATGGATGTCTGCAGGCTCTTCGCCAACAGCGCATTACGTTCGGCGGCAATCTTTCGCATTTCTTCCTGGCAGCTCAAGACCTCTTCCTCGGTGCGGGTAAGGTCTTCCGCCTTCTGCTCCTTGAGGGTAGCCATGGCAACGAACGCAAGGATGAATAGCGACACGAGCGCGATGCCCAAGTCGGTATAGGCCATCCAGGGATTGCTGCCTTCTTCGCGACGTAAGCGCATACCTTAGCCCTCTGCCTTCGGGGTTGCCTGCCTTGCGGCGCGTTGCGTCTGCTCGAGGACTTCCAAGAGGATTTCCTGAGTCTTGACCGCATTTTCCATAAGCACTTCGCTTGCGCGCTCGTGGAACGCTTCCAGGGACTGGTTGAGGTGTTCCACGAAATTCTCTTCGTCCTCGTGCTCGGCGGTATCGCCACTGAGCTTTTCGAGAATCGTCTCGAGGCCCGCACGGAGCATCTCGAGGTTCGCGCTGAGTTCGCTCTGGTTCACACGCATGAGCTCCGCAGTCTCCACGATGTTTCCGCCAAGGGCATCGGTCGCTTCCTTTTCCTTCACCACGCGGTTGTCGATGCTCTCGGTGAGCGCCTTCTGAGCTTCAAGCAGCGTCGCCGTAGTTTCGGAAAGCTTCTGGAATGCGGCAAGGATATCGGAAGAAAGCGTGTTGAGTTTTTCGGCAACGGACTGCGAGAGTTCGGCAGAACCCGCCTGGGCCTTCTCGGCCACCTGCAGGGCAACGTTCTTGAGCGTCTCGAGGCCCTGCTTCTGGGAATCGACATTCGCGCTCGTTTCCGAGGCAAGCTTGTCCATAAAGGCCTTCCACTGTTCGTCGGACTGCTTGACCTGCGTGGCGACGGATTCGGCAATGTTCTTCACTGCACCGTCCATGGACTTCTCGGTCGAAGCAGCGACACCCGAAAGGCCATCCTTCACACTAGCGGAGATCGTATCCAGGCTGGAGTTCAAGCCAGAAGAAATCGCATTCAGCTTTTCATCCAGCTTGGCAGGCAGGGATTCCACGGATGTCTGGAGGTTTTTCATATAGTCGTTCAGCGGATTCAGCGCATTCGCGACATCCGTACCCACGGTACCGCCCAGGTTGCCGAGAGTGCCTTCGAGCTTAGCAACCATCGAGCCCATATCTGCATTCAGTTTTGCCGTCGAAGTGGAAAGTTCCTCGCCCACCTTCGACACGATGCCGTTCAGACCCTGTTGCACGGACTCTGCAACGCGTGCAAGGTTCTTCTCGACAGAATCAAACAGGCGACCAAGTTCATCCTTGCTCTTCTCGTTCTCGCCGGCAGATTCGCCCTGCAGACTGAGCGTGAGCGTATCAAGGCGAGCAATAAACGCATCGCGCGAATTCAGGAAAAGCCCGCGGGAAGCGCCGAGCACGAGGGCAGCAAACAGGCCGCAAAGGCTGGTACCGAAAATGCCCTTCATGTTGCCGAACAGCACCTGGATAGTATCGAGCGTGCCCTGCGTGGAGGAATTGTCGATAGCAACACCCGCAGTAGCGACAGAATACATGAGGCCGAAGAACGTACCCATAAGGCCAAGGAGGATCACCGCACCGCCCGAACTGCGCGGGGCAGCGACGGAAGCATTATTCGAAAGGACCTCGAACGCAATCGCGGAATCGAGACGCACGCCCTTGCCCATCAATTCGCGGGCAAGCTTGAGGCGGCGAGCCACAACGCCATCGCCGGCAACGGCATACATGCCGGACCTTTCGCAGGATTCAATCTCGCCTTCCTCGCTGCGGATGCTCTTGAGTGCCGAGAGCAGCCTGAACTGGTCGATGATGAACACGGCGAAGATAGCCGCCATGATAATCCAGCCGAAGAGCGGGGCTCCGAAGTAGAGGGCGCCCGCAACCAGTACGAGCAGGCCAACAACGGTAAGAACCAGAATCGAGTTGTATGCGTTCTTCATTTTTATCCCTAGTTTTTAGCCTCGGACGAGGCCGTTGTTTCAAACAAGTTCAACTGACCACGGGAGAACCCGCGGAGGAAAATCGACCACTTGCTGTGGTACCATTCAATCACGTGAAGCGTAAGTTCACGTGCGTAGTCACAAAATTCATCGGTAAAGGCGAGGAACCCGTTCTCGTAGGCGTAGTGCGGGTTCCAGAACCTACCCACGTTGCGCGCACAGGAGGCGGCACTGTGGTAGTAGCGCTGCGGCCCCTTGCCCGTGAAGGCAAGCGCAAAGCGCTTCTTGGCAAGCACGTTGAGCGAAGAACGTAGCGAGGTAATCATCGCATTCTCCTTATCGCGGAGCGAGGATTCCAGGCACGGGAGCAACTTGGACACAGCATCCACGGCACTCTCGGAGTGCCAGTACTTGCACAATTTTTCCTGCAGCTGCATCACGCGGCCATGCATGCGCACGAACAGCGGTTCGGCATCGCTTACCAGCAGGTGTATGGTCGCGGAATAGAACGCGTTTATATCCTGCTTGTTATTCTTGACCGTAAGGGCCCAGCCCTTCTCGTCGTCGTGATGGATAAAGTCGCCGCCCTCAAGCAGCAGGCGCAAGACCTCGTCGGTCGAAAAGCGCTGCATCCACTTGGCGCGGAACTCGTCATAAAGTTTGTTCGCCGCTTCGGCAATCTGCGGGAAGCTCGCATCCGCAAGTTTCCATGCGGTCTCGCTGTAAGAAATCTGCTCGGAGTTGCCCACCGAGGGGTCCAGGTTGTTGAGCATCGCATCAAGGTGCTCGAACAGCGCGATGGACCAGGTAACCATCATGGACTGCGAAAGGTCCGCCACCATAGACGAGCGGTTCGGGCAGGCATTCAGGCGAATGCTTGCACCGGTCATCTTGCGTATGGATCGACGGAACGCTTCTTCCACTGCTACCCCTTAGAAACCAGTCTCTATGCGGTGCCACACGCTACGGCTTACGCGCTTGCCGCTACCTGCGAGTTCATCGGATTCCTTGCGTATATCAGATTCAAGGTTGCCCTTGACCAAGGACTTGTCGCCATTGTAGTCGCCACCCGCTTCCAAGTAGAGGCCGTACACGTTGCCCGAAATCTTGGTGTCGGCAGAAATCACCTTGCCCGCACGGATAGAAAGGGCAAAGCGGTTACGCACGAAGTCGCAACGAGCGAGGAACACCTCGGGCACATCGTCGACCCAGAGGCCGTAGTAGTTGTTGACGAACTTCACGTTCTCGAAAATACCGCGGGAGCGGAACACCGTATTGCGGAAGGCGTTCTCCACCACGAAGTTCTTGACCTCGAAGGGGCGGTTCGTAGAAACAAAATGTATCCCGTTCCAGCTCTCGCTGGAATCGGCACTGCGGAACACGACCGGCTTGGACTCGCTACCGAGGATATGCACCGGACCGCGAACCGTAATCTTCGCGTATTCGCCCATGAGCACGGTTACGCCCGGTTCGGCATACAGCGTATCGGCGGCAGAAATCACCATGCCCTGTTCAAGCACGTAGGGGCTGTCCTTTTCTACCAGGCGGACCGCACCGTTCTCCGGGTGCGGGAACGGCATGTCGCTCGCAATAACCGCGACTGCCAGCAGAAGCGTACCACAAATGACTTGCCTTAAACCGCACTTGAACATTAGAACTCGCTCCGCAGCTTGATTTTCTGGAGGATATGCATGTCGGGAATGACGCTTCCCGCGACGAGGTCCGTCACGTTCACGTGGCCCTGGAGGTCGAGGTTCACCGTAGAGATGACGCCGTGCGTGACATCGAACAGGATAGAGCCCGTACCGACAATGAAGCCCTTGCTTTCCATCTGCACGTTCGCGGTGGAATCGGCCACCTCGCGGTACTTGACGTTCATGCCGATCTTCGCCATCTGGGCACCATCGTGCATGAACACTTCCTCGAGCGTAAAGGACTTGTAGACCGAGGTCGTCTTGCCGTTATCGGGAATCTGGACTTCACGTTCCCAGGTGGTACCGACCTTCGTGGGGGTACCCGGGAGAATCGGCTGAACCTTCATGAACAACTTGAGCAGGTTGAGTTCCTCGGTACCCGGTTGCAGAGCCACGTCTTCGACAGCAGGTTCACTGACCGAACCGTCGGGGGCCATCTTGTACTGGAAATGTTGCGTGAGCAAGTACTTCTGGATGTAGAGGTAGTCCTCCACAGTACGCTTGTCGCTCTTGTACTCAACGGAATCAATCTTCATCTCGAAACGGCCCGAACCGTTATCGTAGGCCACAAGTTCGGAAAGCGTCGCCTGAACCTTCAGGTGGGTCTCCATCGCCTCGGGCACGGTTACGCCCGAATCGCTCGGGAGCATGGCATCGAGCGAGGATTCCATGAAATACTTTTGAACGGGAGCATTCTCGGTGTTGAATGCCAGGGAAACGTCGTTGCTATCGCAAGAACACAGGAAAAGGAGCGCCGCAGAGGAAGCGCAAAACTTGAGTAGATTCATGCTTGAAATTTAAGTTATTTCTCGGCCGAAATTGGCGGTTTTGCGCCGGAATCGCCCTTTTCGAGCCGCATACGCTGGAAAAAGGCCTTCAACAGCCCGAGGCACTCGTCGGCGAGCACTCCGCCCACCACCTCGACCTCGCGCTTGAGGGCATTGCCCGTAACCACGTCAATAGTCGTGCCGCAGCCGCCGAAGCGGGTGTCCGGGGAACCGTAGACCACGCGCGAGATGCGGCTGTTGAGGATGGCGCCTGCGCACATCGGGCAGGGTTCCAGCGTTACATACAAAGTAGAACCATCCAGACGCCAGTTTTCCAACTTGCCGGATGCCGTGCCGATGGAAAGGATTTCGGCATGGGCGGTGGCATCCTTGAGCATCTCTATCTGGTTGTGGCCACGGCCAATGACCACGCCATCCTTAACGATAACGCAGCCGATAGGGATTTCCTTCTCCTCGAAAGCCTTCTCCGCCTCGCGGAGCGCCATGCGCATATACTTTTCATCGTCGGCAGTGAAACTCACAAGCCTCTCCCGTACGCGCAGTAGGAATCTTCCTGCATGTAGTCGCCATCGTGGTAGTAGGCAGCCCTAGCGCGGCAGCCGCCGCAACGATCGTTGAACTTGCACTTGCCGCAAGCACCGGCGTAGGCCTTGGTGCGGAGCTTCTTGAACACCTCGGCGTTCGCCCAAATTTCGTCGAACGGCGTATCGTGTACGTCGCCCGCCTCTTCCATCATGTAGGCGCAGGGACGCACCTTCCCTATCGGGCTTACGATGCAGTAGTCAAGGCCGGCGAGACATCCACGGCTGTAGCGGGTCTTGATGTCGAGCTGGTCGGCAATACGCAAAAACTGCGGAGCGCAAGTGGGCTTGACGGGGATGCCGAGCGTGCGGCTCTTTTCCATAATCTTGCGGAGAAGTCCTTCGTATTCGGCGACGCGGAGTGCGTGGCCTTCGATTTCCTTGCCGCGACCCACGGGAATCAAGAAGAAAATCTGGTGGTTAACTGCGCCGATTTCCTTGACCCAGTCCATGATGTCAAAAATCTCGTTCTGGTTCCAGTCCATGATGGTCGTGTGAATCTGGAACGGGAGGCCTGCCGCCTTGCAGTTCTCGATGCCCATCATCGTCATCTCGAAGGCGTTCGGGAGGCCGCGGAAGTCGTTATGGCGGTCGTGGTCGATGCTGTCGATGCTGATGCCCATCGCCATGGCGCCTGCCTTCTTGAGTTCAAAAGCAAGGTCATGCGTGATGAGCGTACCGTTGGTACCGAACACCGGGCGGAGTCCCTTGCTCGAGGCATGCGCCACCAGTTCCACGATATCGGGGCGGGTCATCGGCTCGCCACCGCTGAAAATCATAATCTTGAACCCCGCCTTCGCGATTTCGTCAATCAGTTTCAAAGCCTCTGCGGTCGTGAGTTCGGCCGACTTGTTCTCGCCCGCGTCCTGATAGCAGTGCTTGCAGGTCAGGTTACATTTATTGGTTGTCATCCAAGATACGATCATAATAGCCAAATATAAAAAAAGACCCGGCAAAGCCGGGTCCAATTTTCATTCAAAACGAATTACTTCTTAGCAGCCTTCTTGAGCGCCTTCATGTAATATTCGTCATCGTCCGGAGTGAAGCCGTAATCGTCTTCTTCATCGAAATCGTCGTCGTCCGAGAGAAGTTCTTCGCAAGTAGCATCGGCGGCATCAGAACTGTAGAAGTAAGCAGTTCCAGTGATGCCTTCACTTGTGCCATTGCAGGTCTTCACCGCGCCACCCGGGCAGCCAGAACCGAGAATGCCTTCGCCGAGGCCCATGGATTCATCCTTAATGCTATTGCACATATCATTGATTGCAGCATCGGAAGATTCCATACAGGCATACTGAACACCCAGAGCCTTGATCGTGCAAGAAGTGACACTGGAGGATTCGGAGGAAGAGTCACATGCCGTAAAGATGGAAGCTGCGGCAATAGCAGCACCGAGGAGAATTTTTTTCATAATCACGTCCTTTTTTGTTTTCGTGTGCATAGAATATAATAAAAATTTGCATAAATGGGAGATTTTTTTTACTTTGGTGACAATTGTTACAGAAATGCTTTATTTTTGTTATTTACCAAAGATTCCGGCAGGGTCGTTGCGCAGAAAAAAGGCTACAGCACAAAAAAACTATCTTTTGGCTCGAAAAACAAGGATTTTTATGAAAAGAAGAGTTGTCATTACCGGCCTTGGTGCCGTGACCCCCGTAGGCAAGTCCGTCCCCGACATGTGGAATTCCATCCGCGAAGGCAAGTGCGGAATCGGCCCCATTACCCTGTTCGACGCCAGCAACTGCCCGGTGAAGATCGCCGCAGAAATCAAGGACTTTAAGCCCGAGGAACACGGGATTGACCCGAAGGAAGCCCGCCGCATGGCCCGCTTCACGCAGTTCCTGATGGGGGCAGCCAATGAGGCTGTCAACGATGCGGGCCTCACCCGCGAACAACTCGCAGGCGATACCACCGGCATCGTGGCCGGAAACGGCCTTGCAGGCATGGACGTGCTCGACGAGACATACAATAAATATATAGAGGGCGGCAAGCGCAGGGTTTCCCCGCTCGCCATGCCGGAACTCATCCCGAACGAGGCGTGCGCGAACGTCTCAATTGCCCTCGGGATTACGGGACTCGCCCACACGGTCTGCACCGCCTGTGCCTCCGGCACGGACGCCATCGGGGTCGCCCTGGATTCAATCCGCTCGGGCAGGCTCGACGTGTGCCTCGCCGGCGGTTCCGAAAGCGGAATTACGGAATACTCCATCAAGAGCTTTGCGGGCATGCACGCCCTCACCGACAAGTTCAACGACGCCCCCGAGAAGGCGTCGCGCCCGTTCGACAAAGACCGTAGCGGCTTTGTCATGGGCGAAGGCGGTGCCGTAATGGTGCTGGAAGAACTCGAGCACGCGAAAGCCCGCGGGGCAAAGATCTACGCGGAACTTGCAGGCTACGGCGCCTCTGCGGATGCTTACCACATCACGAGCCCGCGCCCGGGTGGAGAGACCTGCGCGAAGGCCATGACCCGCGCGCTCAAGGATGCCGGAATCGCACCCACCGACGTGAACTACTACAACGCGCACGGAACCTCCACGCATCTGAACGACCTCACCGAGACCGAAATGCTCAAGGTATCCCTCGGCGAGCACGCCTACAAGATCAAGGTTTCGAGCACCAAGAGCATGACCGGCCACTGCGTGGGCGCCGCAGGCGTCATCGAGGCAATAATCTCTACGCTCGCCATCAAGGATTCCTTCTACCCCGCCACCATCAACCTCGACAACCCGGATGAGGGCTGCGACCTCGACTACGTGCCGAACAAGGGCATCCCGGGCAACATCGATGTCGCCGTATCGGCCTCGCTCGGGTTCGGAGGCCATAACGGTGTGGTCGTAATCAAGAAATTCAAGGAATAATGCAAGTTTTGCGCTATTCCGGGCCAAATAATGTATTTTTCTCGGTAGAGTGCGGGCGTTGTACCGCGCCGAACCAAGGAGCGACTTATGTCCGACTGGCTGTTTAAATCGTGGCTCAAGATTTCCGCACTGACGGCAATCCTGTTCTTCTTCTATCACCTTTTCATTTCTCAAAAGCTTGAGGAAGAATTCCATTCTTCCACCAACGACGACAAGTAGGTACCCGCATGGAACAGAACAAGGACATCCTGGACATCCAGGCAGCCGAACAGAGCTCCCGCAAGAAGAAGAAGTTCATCCTGTGCTACCATAGCCTGACCGTGAACAACTTCAAGAAGGCTTCTGTCCAGATCCGCAAGCTCGCCGAAGCCGCCGGCGCCCCCATCAGCATCGCCGTGGTCCCCTCCATCGGCGCCGCTCCCGAATCCGAGGCCGAAGAATTCCGCGAGGAACTCGAGAAGTTCGTGAACGAGGGCTACGAGATTATGCTCCACGGGGCCCGCCACCGCGCAGACCTCCAGATGAAGCGCAGCCTCCAGGGCAAGATTGTCCTCTGGATATCCAACAACGGGGCCGAATTCGCCGGCATCGACGAACGCTTCACGCAGGCGCTCCTCAAGAGGAGCCTTACCCTCTGGAAGGCGAACGGTACCGGAAAGCCCTCCGGATTCATACCGCCCATCTGGTTTGGCAACAAGTACCTCAAGCAGCAGGCCCTCGAGATATTCGACTACTACGAGGACTACCACGGAATCTACCAGAAGGTGGACGGCAAGGTCAAGAAGTACAAGTCGGACACGCTCAGTTTCTCCGTCTACCCGACTGCGGTACTCGGCATTCTGCAGACATACGCCTGCCTCAAGATGCTGCTCCCCGGAGGTGCACACAGGCTCGTGTTCCACGAAAAAGATTTCAGGACCATCGGCGAAAAGCGCATACTGAACATGGTCCGCTACATTTCCACCATGCGCGAAAAAATCATGTATAGGGATCTCTAAGGCCCAATACTTCAGGATTCGAACATGATGCTAAGTAAGTTTCTCTCCCGCACCGAATTTGATTCGTACGAGGACCTCTATAAAAACTTCAAGATTACCATCCCGGAGAACTTCAACTTCGCCTACGACGTCGTAGACGAATATGCCAAGACCGAGCCCAAGCGCGAAGCCCTGGTGTGGTGCGACGACAACGACGAAAGCCACATCTACACGTTCAAGGACCTCTCGCTTGCCTCCCAGCGCACCGCGAACTTCCTCGTTGAACAGGGAATCGTGAAGGGCGACCGCGTGATGCTCATCCTCCGCCGCCGCTACGAGTTCTGGTTCTTCTTGCTCGCGCTCCACCGCATTGGCGCCATCGCCATCCCGGCAACGAACATGCTCGCCGCCGAAGACCTCGAGTACCGCTTTAACGCGGCCGAAGTCAAGATGGTCGTGAGCTACGACGAACCCGCCTTGCAGAAGGAAATCGACAAGGCCAAATCGAAGTGCCCGTCCGTGGAAAAGCTCGTAACCGTGGGCCAGACCGCCCGCCAGAACTGGGTCAGCTTCTACGACGACTACGAAATCTACTCGCCAAAGTTCCCGCGCCCCGAAGGAGATGCCGCAACACACAACGACGATATCATGGTCGTTTACTTTACGAGCGGCACGAGTTCGAACCCGAAGATGGTCGCGCACACGTTTACCTACCCGCTCGGCCATATCGTGACCGCCAAGTACTGGCAGCACGTGGTCGATGGAGGCCGCCACCTGACCGTCGCGGAGACCGGATGGGCCAAGGCACTCTGGGGCAAGATTTACGGCCAGTGGATTGCAGGTTCTGCCGTGTTTACCTACGACATGAACGTGTTTATCCCGGGCAAGTTGCTCGAGAAGATGGCCGAATACAAGGTGACCACGTTCTGCGCCCCGCCGACCGTATACCGCTACATACTGCACCACGGGCTCGGCAGGTACGACCTTTCTAGCCTCAAGTACTGCACCACCGCAGGCGAGGCCCTGAACCTGGATATCTACAACAAGTTCTACGAGCAGACGGGCATCCGTATGCAGGAAGGCTACGGCCAGACGGAACTTACCCTCACTACCGGTAACTTCGGGTTCACCGAACCGCGTCCGGGTTCCATCGGCAAGCCCTCGCCGGGCTACAGCATGGAAATCGTGGATGCAGACGGCAACCCCTGCGCCGACGACGAGGTGGGCGAACTGATTATCAAGATTGACCAGGGCAAGCCCTTCGGCATGTTCGGCGGCTACTACCGCGACCCGGAACGCACCGAGAAGGTGTTCGAGGGCGGAGTCTACCATACGGGCGACACCGCCACCCGAGACAAGGATGGTTACCTGTGGTTCGTGGGCCGTACCGACGACCTTATCAAGAGTTCGGGCTACCGCATCAGCCCCTTCGAGGTGGAAGAAGTGCTGCACAAGCACCCCGCCGTCCTTGAAGTGGCGGTAACGGGCGTCGAAGACAAGGACCGCGGCCAGGCCGTGAAGGCGACAGTCGTCTTGAAGAAGGGCTACGAGGCATCGAAGGACCTCGCGAAGGAAATGCAGCTGTTCGCGAAGAACGTCGCGGCCTCCTACAAGAGCCCGCGCATCATCGACTTCGTGACGGAACTGCCCAAGACCATCAGCGGGAAGATCCGCCGAGCCTCCATCCGCGACAAGGATGCCGCCGCGCAGAACGCCGAAAACGCCGAGTCACAAGACAACGGCGCAGAAAACGCTCCCGCGAACGAACAGACGCAGGATTAAAGATTCTTGAAAACTTTCCTGGCGGCATCGACGGTACGGTCGATGTCGCTTTCCGTATGCGCAGCACTCACAAAGATAGCCTCGAACTGGCTCGGGGCCAGGTAGATGCCCTCGTCGAGCATCCCGAGGAAGTACCTGCGGAAGAGTTCCAGGTCGGACTTCTGCACGTCGGCAAAGCACGTGACCGGCCCGTCGGTAAAGAAGATGCAACCCATGGAACCCACCTGGTTCGTGGAAATCGCGACACCCGCAGAAGCGGCCGCATCCTTGAGGCCATCGAGCAGGCGCCTAGTCATCGCCTCGGCATGCACGTAATATTCCGGATGTGCATTGAGTTCGCGCATCGTGGCCAACCCCGCCGCCATAGCGACCGGGTTACCCGAAAGCGTACCCGCCTGGTAGATACCGCCGAGCGGCGCAATCTGCTGCATCACATCGAGACGCCCGCCGTATGCACCCACAGGCATGCCGCCGCCGATAATCTTCCCGAAGGTCGTGAGGTCGGGCTTAATGCCGTAAAGCCCCTGCGCGCAGTGGATACCCACACGGAAACCCGTCATGACCTCATCGACAATGAGCAACGCGCCGTGCTTCTTGGTTTCTGCGGAAAGCGTCTGTAAGAATTCAGGTTTTGCGGGCACAACGCCCATGTTGCCAGCCACCGGTTCCACGATGACACCCGCAATCTCGTCGCCAATCTTGTCGAAAAGTTCTTTAACACCCGCAACATCATTGTACTGGAGCGTGAGCGTGTACTTCGCAAGGTCGGCCGGCACGCCCTTGCTGCTCGGCTTGCCCGTGGTAAGCATACCAGAACCCGCCTTGATAAGCAGGCTATCGCTATGGCCGTGGTAGCAACCTTCAAACTTCACAATCTTGTCGCGACCGGTAAACCCGCGAGCCGCACGGATGGCGCTCATCGTTGCCTCGGTGCCGCTATTCACCATGCGAATCATCTCGACACTCGGCACGAGGCTCATCACGAGCTTCGCGAGTTCGGATTCAAGCCCGCACGGAGCCCCAAAACTTAAACCATTCTTCGCCGTTTCCGCAACTGCACCGATAACCGCATCATGCGCATGGCCCAGGAGCATCGGGCCCCAGCTGCCCACGTAGTCGATATAGTCGTTGCCATCCACATCGTAGATGTGGCTGCCCTTCGCGCGGGCAATAAACGGAGGCGTCGTCCCCACGTTACTGTAGGCACGCACCGGACTGTTCACGCCACCGGGCATCAGGTTCTTGGCTTCTGCAAAAAGTTTTTCGCTAAGGGAATGGTTCATAGCGAGAAAAATAGAAAATCCGACCCGAAGGCCGGATTCCCCCATAAAAAGTACAAGACGTACAGCGCAGACTAGAGGTTGTGACCCACCAGTTCCGCACAGGAGAAGTGAGAGGAAGCTTCGTCGTAGAAGTATTCCACCTGGCCACCTTCCTGAGTGTCGCAAGCATTAGAGGCCGCGGCACAGCCGGTACCCACAGTATACTTGGTCTTGTCGAGGTCGCTAATCGGAGCGCACTTGGCCTTGAAAGCATCAACACCGGCATCGTCGGCAGCGATAGCATAGCAGGAATGGGTTTCCATTCCACCGAGCGTCGAAACCTTGTCGCAAGAAACGACAGCCTTGCCATCGAGCTTGGTCTTGGAGTTGCCACCCGAAGAGGATGCGTTGGAAGAGGAATCGTCACCACAGGCGGTGAGTGCAAAAGCAGCACCAAGGGCTGCCACGAGCATCAGTTTTTTCATATTTTCTCCTTTTTTTAGATAAACTATTTGTCGGAATGACAAGCCAAATATACCTTATTTGTTTAGAACAAACTAGTAAATTTTAGTTTACCCTAAAAGGGTCGAAAATTACTTTATTCTTACAGCAGGCCCTTTTCCAGCGCTTCTTTCGCATGGTAGGTGATAATGATGTCTGCACCGGCACGTTTCATCGCAAGCAGGTTCTCGCGGATGATGGAATTCTCGTCAATCCAGCCCATCTTCGCGGCAGCCTTCACCATCGAGTACTCGCCACTCACGTTATACACAGCCACAGGAACAGTGCTAATTTCTGCTGTCTGGCGCAAAATGTCGAGGAAAGCAAGCCCGGGCTTGACCATCACGATGTCGGCACCTTCTTCAATATCGAGTTCCACTTCGCGCTGCGCCTCGCGACCGTTGCGCACATCCATCTGGTAACTCTTGCGGTTACCGAAATGCGGGGCGGAATCCGCCGCATCGCGGAACGGGCCGTAGTATGCGCTAGCAAACTTTGCACTGTATGCCATAATCGGAGTATTCGAGAAGCCACATGCATCCAGTTTCTCGCGAATCGCCGCAACGCGCCCATCCATCATGTCGCTCGGGGCCACCATGTCGGCACCTGCACGCGCATGCGAAACCGCAGTCTTCGCAAGGAGTTCAAGCGTCGGGTCGTTATCCACGTCGCCATCCTTGATAATCCCGCAATGGCCGTGACTCATGTACTCGCAGAGGCACACGTCCGTAATCACGTAGAGCTTGGGGAACTTCGCCTTGATGGAGCGAATAGCACGCTGCACAATACCGTCGTCGTCGTATGCCGAAGTCGCCATCTCGTCCTTGGAATCGGGAATGCCGAATAGGAGTATGGACTTGATGCCCGCAATGACGCAGGATTCGAGCTCCTGGAGAATCTCATCGATAGAGAAACGGAACTGGCCAGGCATCGACGGAATCTCTTCCTTGACGCCCTCCCCCTCGACCACGAACATCGGGTATACGAGGGAATCGGGGTTGACTGCGGTTTCCGCAACCATGTTGCGGATGGTTTCATTCTTGCGTAAGCGACGAGGACGGATAATCATAGTGTCATGAATTTAAAAAATCGTGTTCAACCTGTTCGAGGCCTTCGGCCCATTCGGTCTGGATTTTCTGCTTGAGTTTCTTGGCGAGCGAGGGGGCGCGGCCCTGCGTGGAGACGGTCACGGCAATGTTTTCGCCGAAATCCATACGGGCAGGCACGATGAAGTCGCCATCGAGGTAGTCGCAGGCGTTATTGACCAAAATACGGCGGGCGCGTGCATCGTTAGAAACTTGCGCATTGACGGCAGGCTGGTCCGTGCAGATAAAGACCATAAAGATGCCACGGAGGTCGAGCGGCTCATAAGGACGATTCTTTAAGACAATCAATGAAGCCTGTTCGCCTGACTTGAGCGCTTCGAATTCAGGGTCGAACTGCGGGGCAACCACGGTAATGCGGGCTCCTGTCGGCAAGAGAGTCTTTACCTTGCGCAATGCAATGCGGCCACCGCCCACCACGAGAACGTTCTTGCCCTCGAGATTCACTTCGATGGAGAAGAGGTTGGAGGTTCGATGCTCGGGAGCCGAGGATGACGACGGAACACAAGTGCGCGGTTCTTGAGCGTTGCGGATGCCGGCAACAACCATATCGGCGAATTCCTTCCAGTCGCCGAGACAGGGCAAAAGCGTGATAGGAATCTGCGGAAATTCTTCCTGCAACTTCGCCACCACGCGCGGCACATCATTCTTGGAATGCTGACCGTTCAAGAGCAGGTACGGCAAGAGCGTCACCGACTCCACATCTTCGCGCAGGAGCGTACGCAAGTCATTTTCCAAGTCCAGGAGGCTCGTGCTCGCCACACGCGTACCGGGCAAGTCGTGGTGCAGTTTGTCCAAGATTTCCTCGAAACCCTTGTAGGCCCCGGGCAGAATGCAGTGATGCGCGATAATCAGGATGGCCTTCATTATGCACCCTCCCCTGCGTAGTATTCCGCAATCTTCTTGACGAGGGAATCCATCGTCGTCTCGTCGGAGGTGACGGTATCAAAGCCGTGCTTGCGGGCTGCAGATTCCGTCATGCGGCCGATGCAGAATGCGAGACGGGGTTCGCTGTCGGGGGTTGCGGCCAGGGCACTGCAGAAGTTTTCGACGGCGCTGGTGCTGGCGAATACGACGGCATCGGCGCCGGCGACAGCTTCACGCTTCCATTCGGGGAGTTCTACCACAGGGAGCGTCTCGTAGACCACCCAGCGGGTCGCCTGCGGGAGGAGTTTCAGCAGGGTATCGTCGGCGAGATTGCCCTGCAGGAGGAGAATGCGGGAATGGTCCACAGGGAGCGTGGCCAGCAGCTTCCCGAGGCCTTCGCCGGTATGGTCTTCGGGCACGTAATCGCAGCGAATGCCGTATTCCAGCAACTTCTTTTCGGTAATCTTCCCCACACTCGCAATCTTCTTGCCGGCAAGCACGCGCACGTCAAAGCCTGCGGCAAATAACTGCCTGAAGAAACTTTCCACGCCGTTCGTGCTCGTGAAAGCAAGGATGCCGAAGTTCGCGAGGCTAGCCCAATCAAAATTTCCATCAACCGCGCGGGTTTCAATCATCGGAGTTTCGATAACTTCGGCGCCGAGGGCAGTGAGGCGTGCGGTAATTCCGCTGGCCTGCTTTGCGGCACGCGTCACCACGAGGCGCTTGCCCGAAAGCGGCAAGTTCTTTTTCCACGCGAGCGTATTGCCAAGTTCCACGACGCCGCCCATGATCGTTATCGCGGGCGCCGTCACGTTTTCGCGGGCAATCGTCTCCCCCGCAGTCTCGAGCGTCGCCATGACAGTGCGCTGGTACGGGGTCGTGCCCTTTTCGATAAAGGCGAGCGGAGTTTTCGGGTCCTTCCCGCATTCCATAAGCCGACGGGCAATGAAATCCATATTGGCGATGCCCATCAGGAAGATGAGCGTGCCGGGGCACTTGGCGAGCGTCTCAAAATCGAGGGAAAGTTCGCCGTTCGATTCCGCCTTTTCATGACCAGTGATGATATGGAAACTCGTCGCAATCCCGCGGTGGCTTACGGGGATACCCGCATATGCAGGCACGGAGATTGCAGACGTAATACCTGGAACAACCTCAAATTCAATACCGGCCGCAACAAGTTCCAGGGCCTCCTCGCCGCCACGCCCGAACACAAACGGGTCGCCGCCCTTGAGGCGCGCAATAGTCGCGCCGGGCATCTCATTGGCGAACTGCACTAGAAGTTTGTTAATTTCGGACTGCTTGACCTTGTGGTGCGTCGGCATCTTGCCCACATCCACCATCTTCGCGGCCGGATTACAAAACCCGAGAATCGCGGGCGAAACCAGGCGGTCATAGACCACGACATCGGCACTCTCCAGGAGTTCCTTACCGCGGAGCGTCAAGAGCCCCGGATCGCCAGGACCCGCACCAATCAAGTAAACCTTTCCAGCACCGCTCATTACAAACCTTCAATAAACTATAGCTGTTCGCGAATCTTGCCCGCAAGCGCAATTCCCGCCTCGCGCGCCGCCTCAATTGTTCCAACCGGGCCGCAGTACTCCGCACGGAGCAAACGTCTAGAAGCCTCGTCCCAGTAGATTCCGCGGATTTTCATTACCGGCGCAGCACCCGCATTCTCGGCACCCGAATTCTGGACGAATTCCGCGAAACTTGCCACCGGGAACTGGCAGCCCGCATTGAGCGCCTTGAGGAAGGCCATCTCGGCAACGGCGATGCAATGGGTGGGAGCGTCGTTCACGCAAGCGAGGATGCCCGCGACCTGCGCGTCATCTGCCAAAGTCTCTATTGCCAAAATTCCCTGGCCGGATGCAGGCAGCATCTTATCGGTATCAAAATATTCCGTCACCTGATCTGCAAGGCCCATGCGCCTGAGGCCGGCAGCAGCAAGCACGACGCCGTCAAGTTCCTCGAGCTTCGAGAGGCGCGTCTGGATGTTCCCGCGGATGGGCACGTATTCCAAATCCGGGCGGAGAGCCTTCAGCTGCACTACACGGCGAATGCTCCCAGTACCGACGCGGGCACCCGAGGGCAGTTCCATATAATTCTTGCCGTTCACTCCCCCGCGGGCAACAAACGCATCGCGCGGGTCCTCACGTTTCAGGACTGCGGCAAGCTTGAATTCCGGCATAACTTCTGCCGGCATATCCTTGAGGCTATGAACCGCAATGTCTGCGCGGTCTTCGAGCAGGGCGACTTCGAGTTCCTTGATGAACACGCCCTTGCCACCGAAGCTCGCAAGGGACTTGTTGAGCCTTCGGTCGCCCTCGGTCGTCATCGGCACGAGTTCGTATTCAAGCCCCGGGTTCGACGACACGATGGCCTTGGCGGCAAGCGTAGTCTGCGCCACGGCAAGGGCACTCTTGCGGGTCGCAATACGTAGCACGTTACCCATTGCTTGCCTCCAGGCACTTCAAAAACACCTTCACGTCTTCGGGAGAGTTGCCTGCCTTCACCTTGTACAGCAGGTCATTCGCCATCTTCTTCGCAAAGCGCTCGTACATCATCTTGATGCGGGCACGGTCCGCCTCCGGCAAGTCCGGCATCGAGCGCAGCAACTTTTCGGATTCCTCGTTCGCTACCGCCACCATGCGTTCCGCGTGCACATTTATCTCCTTCGAGACCTCGTCCATGCTGTTCCAGTGCACGAACTCGTCAATACCTTCCTTCAGAATCTTCTGCGCAGCATCGAGTTCCTCCATGCGTAGGCGACGGTTCTCGGAAACAATCTTCTCCAGGTCATCAACGCACATGTATTGAACACCAGGCAATTCACCGATACTCGCTTCCGCATTACGCGGGCTACCAAGGTCGACAACCAGCCGGCACGTATTACCGGCGCCGGCAAACTCGTCGCGGGTGACGATAGGTTCCTGGCATGCGCTGCAGAGGATAACCACGTCGCACTTGCCCAGCACGCTGTAGCGGTCCTCGTACTTTACGGGAGTAAGCACGTCCGCGAACTTTTCCGCATTCGCAAAAGTCTTGCTGCTCGCATAGATGTTCGTCGTGTATTCCTGCACGTACTTGAGCATCAGGGAGCCCATCTCGCCGAGGCCCACGATGTACACGGAGCGGTTTTCCAGATCATCGAAGGTCCGCTGCACCTGCTTCATCGCCAGGAACGGGATGTTGCAACTGAGTTTGCTCAGGTTCGTCTCGGTCTTGATGCGCTTGGTGGTGTGGATTGCCCCCTGAAACAGCTTGTTCAGGGTATTGCCTGTAGCATGGAGCGAATGCGCCGTCTCGTAGGCACGGCCAATCTGGTGCAAAATCTGGTCCTCGCCCACCGCCACGGAATCGAGCCCGGCACACACGTTCATCACGTGATGTACCACGTCGTCACCCGACTTCACGTAAAAGAACTTCGCAAAATCACTGTAGTTCTGCCCAGCAAGCCCACACACGTACTGCACAAGGTCCGCATCCGCAATTTCGTTGTCAGATGCCACGTAGACCTCGGTACGGTTGCACGTCGCAAGAATCAATAGTTCATCGAACGGGGAATGGCTCAGGGCATCGGTCTTCACATCCATCGGGATGTAGAACTTCTCGCGGACCGCGATCTCTGCCACCTTGTGGCTCATGCCTGCCATGTAGATTTTGCGCATGTCTCAAAGATAGAAAAATCCCCAGCCGAAGCCGGGGATGACTAAGCGATAATATTTATCACCGGATTAATAATGATTGGTGCAAGTTCCCAGATAACCAATGGAATATATCCTAAAGAAGCCTGTATTATCAGAATATTTTTCCGCAAACTGGAAATCAAACCCATACAACTTGATAATCACATCATAAATATTCACAGGCTTATTTGCCCAACCTTCCTGTTCAAATTGATCCCACGTAAATTCTGCAACAACGGGGGGATATGTATTACCATTTTCCGGCAGCAAGACCATTGGTTTATCATAACCACAATCTTCCTTTTCATCTATAAAAGAAAGCATCATTTTTAATTGAGATGTAGAAGAATAAACTACACATATACCTCCTCCCGAAGTAACATCCCAATAACTACTTCCATCAGGATTTCCAATTTGAGCCACAACGGAAGCATACGTGGATTTACTTGACTGTGTCCACAACCAGTAATTACCGCCTACATATCCATAATTGTCGACAAGGCTAGAAAAATCAACCGTAGTATCCTTACTATTGATGGTGGTTGTATCATCGAACGTGAAGTACGAACCTACCGAATCAATATAGGAAAACCAACGAACATCATAATGTTCCGAATGAGGTGTTTGTCGGCCACACCATATATCACCACAAGGAATAGCCGAATAATCAGACGACGAACCCGAAGATAAAATAGGCAGATCAGCGATCGGCTCACCACCACTAAATCCTCCAATAACCTCAGCGGCCGCCTTGAACGCAGCCTCTTCATACGCATCGTTAATCTGAGCCTTGTAGTCCGTGCAGGCGGTCATCGCGGCAGCGGTAAGCAGAATTGCAAACAAGCTAATCTTTTTCATATTAACCTCGACTTTACCTTTTTAGAAGACGAACGAAAGGGCTACACCCACGGCACCGACTATCGCCAGACTGATACCGATTGTTCGGTTCCGCTGGTAATCGCCCGCAGACTTTTCATGATCTTCATAATTACTACGATAATCACCATCATCAATTTCTGCATCGTAGGCTTCCTTCTCGTCCTTGGCCTTCTTGTTAAACACATAAGCCATCGCGGCACCGCCCGCAAGCACGGCTGTCGAAATTGCGAGCGGAATCCAGCGAATACCACGCTTCTTGCCCTCGCCGCCAGCGGCATCCTTCGCAGCATCGGCAGCAGAGGCTTCGTTTGCAGTAGCCTGCGCAGCCTGTTCTTCACGTTCTTCGGCAAGAGCGCGTTCCAATTCAACAAGTCCCTGCTGGTAGGTAAGCGAGTCTTCAGCGGTCATCTGTTCCGACTCATCCTGCGAGTTAGCAGCAACTACCTCATCAGGCAGCTTTTCGGTATCCCATGCCCAGCGGCCGACCATTTCCATCTTCTTCAACTTCTTGAACACTTCCTTGCCGTGGAACTTCTGGATTTCGGCATCCTTGGGCTGATTCAGCACGGCCTTCTTGTTCTTGATATCAAAGAACAGTATCGACTGGCTCTTGTCAGCATCGATCGTCTTTTCGAAAAGACGCACACCATTCAGGTAGTAGGCACCGCCCACCGGACGACGCATATCAATTCGGAGCGAGAGGGTCTTCTTGTTCATCATGAACTTCACGTTCGAGCCCGCCTTGTTCAGGGAGTCGTTTTTCACCTTCAACGTAGCGATAAACATCGGGGCAAATTCGGTACCGGACTGGCGCACCACGATGGGGGCACACTTTTCAATCCAGAGGTTAGCCAAGCGATGCTGCTGTTCGATACGGGCCGGGTCATAAGAAAGCGTGAAGATGTATTCGGCATCAAAGTCGCCCTCGAAATTGATGGGTTCCAGGTACACGTTACCGCGCAGACGGAGCAACTGTTCACGGCTAATCACAATGCTCGTAAGGGCCTCGGAGCAGCTCGCCAGCTGGCGGGTACGTTCCTCGAGGGTCGTCGCCATGCGCATAGAACCGAGTCGAACCTCGCCTGTCACTTCCATGTATGCATTTTCGAATGCGGGGAGTTCTACTTCATAGAACCGGGCACACGTCGTATCCAGGAGGTCGTTCAGCGAAATGGATGCGCATCGATCGTTCATCTCCGCTATGTGGTTCGCTCTCTTCAAGAGGGCCGCGACCTCGGGGTTCGAGTCGCCCACCATGGTCTGCAAGTTCTTCAAGTCTTCCTGCAAGGCGCGGATTTCTTCGGGGTTCTTGACGAACACGGAAATCGTCGAAGTGTTGTCGTCTTTCTTTTCAACTTCTGCAGGCTTCTGCAACGGAGCTTCCTTGAAAGCCTCCCCTTCTGCCGGTGCAGGGGCCGCAGCAGGGGGCTGAGGGGCAGGAGCTGGCGCCACGGCGGGTGCCGGTTCGGTCGCAGCCGGTGCCTGGGGGGCAGGGGCAGCATCTTGTGCAAAGGCAACTGCAGCCGCAAAAAGAACGGGGAGAGACAAATATTTAAAAAGCATAGATTGCTCCGTTGTTTTCTATAACGAAAACTAGTTTTTATTATCACATAGTGGACAGGAAAACGTAAGTTTTTCTTAAAATAAGTCACCAATTAGGCACATTTTCCCCATTTAGGGCCGATTCTATCCAATCAAAGCGGTTTTTCATCCATTCGACCATGGCATCAATGGCCTCTCCATAGTCCTCGTAGGGCTCCTTGAGCGCCCAGTTCTCGGTATTGCTCATTATCGGCCAGCGCCGGTATTCATTTTCCACCGCCTTGGCAATAATTCCCTCGTAAAGGGGGACGCTATCAATAAGGGCGCGGAAAGTCTCTCGGTGGTCAAACCAGTACCGGCTCACCTGGGACCGAATCGATTCATCCTTAAAGAAATATGAGAACCAGCGGTACTTACGGATGTGCCAGTTCTCATACCCGCGGTTAATCTCGTACGACTCGTTCCCGAACGAGATGTCAAAATCCCAAACCGGACCAAAGCCGATCTTCCCGCCTTTTTTCCAAGTCATGAATATGCTTCGCGCAAAGTAGGCGTCCTCGTTTTTCGAGAACTCCTGTACCCAGTAATAGGGAACGAAACTCTCCATATCAATCCATTCCGCAATCGCACCCGTATCCGCAAGACTAAACCACCTCATGCGGCGTTCAAAATCGTCCAGATGATTCCGCAAAAGTTCAAGGGACTCTTCGGACGGGTTCTTCGGGGATTTCACATGGAAGGCATAGCCGAGACTCGAACGGATAAACGGAGGGTCGATTTTCTTGTCGCTTTCCTTCTCGAACAGGAAGGTGGTGTCGTTCTCCTCGATGTTCACGCGATTCTTCGCGACCTTGACCGTTTCGGAAAGCAGGTAGAGCCCCATGTACTTGCGGTTCAGGTAGACCTCGACAAATGTACAGCGCGGGGTATAGGGCATATCCAGCCATTCCGAGAGGCGCATCGCCATGTAATTGCGCAAGTGGCTCTTGTCGCCGAAGTTCGCAATGAGTGCCCAGTCCCTGCTCTTGGGCATGCCGAAGAGGCTTACTTTGTCCTTAAACTCGAGTTTCATGCCATACTTGGGCATCTTGAAACTCGAATTGCCTCGCCCACGCACCGTAAGTTCATAGACCTCACTTTCGGGAGCATCCTTGCCGTATATCTGCAGGTGCGAGGGGAATTCGGTCTCGCGGTCACGGATTCCGGCAAAGTCCTCGGTCTCGATGACAATGCGGGGCAAATTCGCATACGGATATTCGGAATCATCCATCGGGAGGTAGGCAGGCGACGATTCAGTAGGCTCGTTCAGGCAGGCGCACAGACAAAGTAACAGTATAGCTACGGCAAGTTGCACGGGGTTAAAATGCGTCATTTTAAACACAGGTTTGAAATGCGTTAGTATTGCAGGTTTAAAATGCGCAGTCACCCTATGTCCGATAAACGAGTACATCTGTAAAAAATATAATATATGCAAGGTTCGCGACGGCAAAAAAAGATATATTTCCTTACATGAACAAAGTTCTCGGATGCACTTTACCGTTTCTCTTTGTGGCGGCCTATGCCACAGAGAACATGCACCCGATTTTGCCTCCTGCAACCGGTCTTGGCATACAGGGGGCTTTTGAACTTGACGAGGACGTATATAGCGTCGACATGGATGTCGCTGCAGAATATGCAATAATCCCGCGATACCTGAGCCTGTATGTGGACGGAGCCTTCCGATTCCTGGGAATCAGCTACGAGTACTCTAACGAGGGGTACATCCACAACTACTGTAACCTGCACGTGAACGGGTTCAACGAGACATACGTGGGCGCAAGGTGGCTTGCCCTCCCCTTCTTCGGGATCAACCTGGGCTGGAGATTCCCGCCCGGCGAAGGCTCTCAAAAGAACCGCTTCCACCGCCTGAACGTGGAGCCGTTTAGTTTTTTACAATTTTCAAAAGACCTTTCCCTCGGGACGGCGTTCCGGTATAACACCTTCATCGAAAACAAGAACTACAAGCCCGGTGACGAAATCGGGTTCATGGCATCGCTTGTCTGGAAACTCGGCTGGAACGACTCGCTCCGTACAGGCTGGCAGCTCAGCGAGGTTTTCATGTACCAAGCACGCGTCACTGAATCCGAGAACATGAACCTCGCCAGCGCCTACCGCGGGATGAAGGACAAGTACAAGGGCTACAAGATGAAATTCGATGTCTCGCGGTTCTTCCGCATGTTCGGGCACTCCGTCGGGTTCGGGCTCAACTACGAAATCCACAACGGCACGCTGTTCGGGTTCGAGGCAGGCCACCACATCGCAATCGATATGAAAATCCGCTAAAGAAGGAGATACCATGCATAAAGGAATACTTACCGCCATTCTATTCGCACTGGGCATTGCTTCGCAGGCAAATGCCTGGGGTGCAGAAGAAAACACGAACATCCCTAGCAACGAAGACTCGTTCAAGCGACATACCATAAGCGTCGGTTATGGCGTATTGACGCTTTCGGACTTTGTCGGGTTGATTGGCTCCGCCATCATAAGCATATTCGGTGAAGACGATAGCTTCGGGACTCTAGGTGCAATATCCGTTGACTACGGCTACAAGGTCAATGAAATGTTCGAAACGGGTCTCGTTTTCAACTTCGCCATGCCGCTAAAGGACGAGTACCTGTACACCATCATGCCAAGGGCAAAGTTGAACTTTAATGCTAGAGGATTCTTTAACCCCTTCATGGAACTCGATGGTGGTATTGCTTTCAATGGAAATGGAGCTGCACCCATATTCCATGCGACATTGCTCGGACTTGAAATGGGAAAGGACACCCCAATAATAGTCAACCTTCTTAGTTTCGGGCAGCGAGGCATCTTCTACGCTTCGCTCGGCTACAAGTTCTAGAAGAACCGAAAGCTTGTCTTCTTGAGTTCTCGAACAGAGTGGAGAACAACGTATTCGGGATTGCCGATAGAGGTGGCGGCATCCTTTATGAATGAGTCCAGTTCCTCGGCGGACTGCGCATGCATCATGGCATAAAGCGTGTACGGGAAGCCTTCGAAGGCAGGGCGCTCGTAGCAGTGTGAGATGTAGGGCTTTTGCGCGAGGATAAGGCCCGGATGCTGCGCATCCAGGGTGACTTCTGCATTGAAACAGACCATTGCATTATAGGCGAAGCCGGCGTCCTGATGCCGGAGGATTGCCCCGAAACGGCGCATGCGCTTTTGCGCAAGGTCTTCACGGAGTTCATCTACAGTAACATTCCAGTCCTTGAACGGCGTGAGCGTGTGAGGGATGTCATCACAGGCTATACGGATGCGGGCACGGTCGGAATCGGACAAGACTCCTGTAGGAGATTGCTTCGCGTCATTGCATTCCACTCGCTCAGGATTTGGTGCGCCAGCCCCACCCATCACCGTATTTATCTTGAACTTCTTCGTTGCGATAAGGATATGCACGTCGTGCAAATCCGTTGCGGCCCGGAGTCCATTCACAATTGTGCGGATTTTTTCTTCGGACTGTGCGATGGCGGTAAACCACACGTTGTATTCGTGGGAGCGCACGTAGTTGTGGGTAATCGCAGGAATCGCGTTGACTGCAGAAGCAAACTTTTCGAGGTCGGTAACCTTGCCCGCACAGAGGCGCGAAATAAACCCGAGCCTATGCGAGTCGTAGATGCCACCAATGCGGCGGATAATCCCAGACTGGCGCAGGTTTTCGACCGCATCGAATACGGCCTGCTCCTGCGTGTTCAGCATCTCCGCCAATCGCCGGTACGGGCGCTCCTCCAGCGGGAAGGCGTCCTGAATAATAGCTAGGAGATGTTGTTCGAGCGGGGTCAGGATATTTCCTCGTCCGTCAGGTAGCACGCCGGGTCCTGTTCCCAGAAGTCGCCGGTCACGGCCTCGGCGCGGGTACGGAAGTTACCATTGCACAGGTTCAGGTAGGCGCACTTGGGGCAGCGTCCCTTCAGGATTGGCTTACGGTTCTTGAGGCCCGCCATAATCGGGTTGCTCTCATCGCTCCAGATTTCGCCGAAGCTCTTTTCGCGTACGTTTCCGAGGGTAATGTACTGCGTGAACTGGTCAGGGTGAACGTTCCCGATGCTGTCGATGTTACCGAAGGCCATACCACTGCGGTTGCCGCCATTACGCTGAATGAGTTCCAGCACCTTCTCGGCGCGGGCAGGGTCTTCGCGCTTCATGCGCAAGTACAGGTAGACTGCGTCGGCGTGGTTGTCCACCGTCAGAATTTCCTTGTCAATACCGCGCTTCTTGAAGTCGAGCGTGCGGTCGATAATCAGGTCCATCGCCTTGCGGCTTTCCTCGTGGTTCAGGTCATTTGCAACCATCGCGGAACCGCGCCCGCTGTACACCAAGTGGTAGAAGCACACGCGGTCGATATTCTCGGATTCAAGCAAGTCGAAAATCGCATTTAGGTCCTGAACATTGTAGCGCGTAATCGTAAAACGCAGGCCCACCTTCTGGCCTGTCGCTACGCAGTTACGGATACCGCGGAGAGCAAGCCTGTAGGCGCCCTCCTTGCCGCGGAACTTGTCATGCGTCGCCTCGCAACCGTCCAGGCTGATGCCCACATACCCCACACCCATGTCCTTGAGTTTCTGGGCCACGTCGGGCGTAATGCAGGTACCGTTCGTGCTGATGGTCGGGCGGATTCCCTTGCTTGCAGCATAGTTCGCAAGTTCAAAAAAATCGGGGCGAAGCAGCGGTTCTCCACCGCTAAAGAGGATTACCGGCACCTTGAAATCGGCAAGCTGGTCGATGAGGGCGATTCCCTCTTCGTGAGTCAACTCGTTCTGGTACTTGATGGCCTCGGAGCGGGCATAGCAGTGCACGCAGCTCAGGTTACAGGTCTTGGTGCAGTTCCACACCACCACGGGGCCACGTCCCGGAGCCACGCCGTTCTTGCATTCATGGGCCTTGGGCTCGTAACGCAGCTGGTCGCCGTAGTTCGGCGTATCCATCAGGAGCTTGGTAATGCTAATCATGGGAGCAAATATAGAAATTGAAATATGAGACTAGCGGCGCAACGAAAACTAGGGAGGGAGCAATGAAAAAAGCCCCCGCGCGAAGCGGAGGCGTTTTTTCAAAAAAGTCGGATTACTTTTCAGCAGCGAACTTCTTGGAAGCAGCCTTGACCTTCGGGTCGTTCTGGGCTTCCTTAATCTTCTGCTTGATGCCATCCTCGATAGACTTCTTGAGCTTGGCGGCGAGTGCGGGGAAACGATCTTCCAGAGAATCACTGAAGACGGCCGGCTTCTTGGCAGAAGGAGCAGCACCCTTGCGCTTTGCGTTCATCGGGCGTTTCTTCTTGGCCGGGGCCTTCTTTTCTTGAGCTTTTTCGGTGGATTTCGTTTCCTGAGGCTTAACTTCTGTGGATTTGACTTCTTTTTCTTCTGCCATGGTATACCTCTTGGAAATATGTCTTAAGACAATTATGTTAATTTGACGCGCCCAAAGATAGCAAATTTTGGCGAAATTTGCAAGTGAGAGCCGTTCGGGCGCAAGGTGTTAGCGGTTCTCGAGCCAGTGCGCGAGGACGGTAATGTCGGCAGGACGCACGCCGGGCACACGGCTTGCCTGCCCCAGCGTAAGCGGCTTATGGGCATTCAGGCGCTGGCGGCTCTCGATACTGATGGCGGTCACCTGCATGTAATCGAAATTTTCGGGCAGGCGCACGGATTCCATCTTCTTCTGGTCGTCGATTTCGCGGGCCTGCCTGTCGAAGAAGCCTGCATAGATTTCCTCGGCGTACATGAACCACTGGTCGCGGCGCGTGAGCGGCAAGTCCGGGAGAGCCACCTTGAACAACTGCTCGGGGTCGATTCCCGGGCGGCGAAGCACGTTAATCCAGCGGGTGCGCTCGCTTGCAAGGGCCTGCCCGCCGGCTTCAAGAATGATATTTGCCTGCTCGGGGGGCGCGGATTCCTCGGCAAGGCGCGTGCGGGCCGTTTCCACAAGGGAGCAGCGGCGCTTCCAGTCGGCGTAGTCACTATCCGAAATCATCCCGATTTGGTGTGCGCGCTCCTTCAGGCGGGCTTCCGCATTGTCGCTCCGGAGGAAGAGCCTGTATTCCGCGCGGCTCGTGAACATCCTGTAAGGCTCGTCGAGCAGGATGTTCGTGAGGTCGTCCGCCATTACCCCTAGGTAACTGTCGGAACGACCTAAAATAAAGGGCCCTTCGCCCTTTATTTTCAGAGCCGCGTTGATGCCAGCCAGGAGTCCCTGCCCCGCAGCCTCTTCATAGCCGCTCGTACCGCAGACCTGGCCCGCAAAGTAGAGTCCCGGGACCTTCTTGCACTCGAACGTCGGGAACAACTGCGTGGCATCGACAGAATCGTATTCCACCGCATAGCCAATCTGCAACACGCGGGCACGCGTGAGGCCCGGAATCGTGTGGATTGCCTGCAACTGGATATCTGCAGGGAGGCTCGAACTGAAACCATTGATGTACACGCGACCGATGTCCGCCTGTTCCGGTTCAAGGAAAAGCTGGTGACCGTCACGGTCGCCAAAACGGTTAATCTTGTCCTCGATACTCGGGCAATAGCGCGGTCCCTTGCCGTGGATACGCCCACTGAACATTGGGCTATCCTTGAACCCGCTACGCAGAATGTCGTGTGTCTTGATGTTCGTGCGCGTAATCCAGCAGACACAGTCGTTACGAACAAACTTGCTTGCAGCGTCACCCCAGAAATAATCCGCATCACGGCCGGGGACAGTTTCTGCAAGATGGCGGTCACTCATGGGCCAGGCGACATCGTCGCCGTGCTGCACGTCGCATTCGTTAAAGTCTATGGAATCCGGGTCGAGCCGGCTTGGAGTACCCGTCTTGAGCCTGCGAAGCGCAATGCCGTTAAATGCAAGGCATTCCGAAAGCTTGTCGGCACTCGGTTCGCCCACTCGCCCACCGATGCTCGTCTCGAGCCCGGTAAACATCTTGGAGGCAAGGAAGGTACCACTCGTAACAACGAGTGCGCGGGTCACGTAGCGGTCGCCGTTCAAGAGCGTAAGTTCCAGACGGCCATCGGGCATGCGCTCGAACGCAGCAAGTTCCCCCTGGATAACGGAAAGCCCAGGAAGGTTCGTAATGACCTCTTGGGCAATCTCGCTGTAATATTTCATGTCGCACTGGGCGCGCGGGCCCCACACGGCGGGCCCCTTGCTCATGTTGAGCATGCGGAACTGGATCCCCGCCTTGTCGGTCAAGAGGCCCATCAGGCCGCCGAGCGCATCGATGTCGCGCACAATCTGGCCCTTCGCCACCCCGCCTACGGCCGGGTTACAGCTCATGCGGCCGATGGCGTTTATATCCATCGTGAGCATGGCGGTCTTTACACCGAGCTTCCAGGCGGCATGCGTCGCCTCGATGCCGGCATGGCCGCCACCGACAACTACAACATCAAATTCTTTCAATTACTTCTTTTCTTCCGGCTTGGCGGCAGCAGCAGGCTTGAGCGTGTCAACTACTGCGGGCTTCGGCGGTTCGATATTCCACACAACAGGCTTGCCATCCATGAGGGCGGCAATTTCCTGCTTGAGGGTTTCCTTCTCGCTCTCGAAGGCAACGTATTCCTTGTACGAAGCATCCGGATTCACGAGGTAGACCTTCGGAACGTAGCCGTCGCTGTAGAGTTCACCGAACTGGCGGGCTTCATCCCACACGATGTTGATGGAATCGTCGAACTTTGCGTTGTCGGCAAACTTGCGGATGCCGCTCTTGTTGTTTCCACCGCTAGCAACGGCAACCGTGGTCAAGCCCTTCGGGGCAAATTCCTTGGCAATATCGAGGATCTGCGGTGCAGCGTGGGCACAGTGGCCACAGGTCGCGGAGAAGTAGAAGATCAGGAGGGGCTTGCCAGCCCAGGTCTCAAGGTTTTCGGCCTTGTTCGTGATGCCGGAAACCTTCACCTTGTAGTTCATCTTAGCGGGCATGCCGTTCACGAGCGTATCGCCACGGAGTTCCTTCACCGCTTCCTTGAGTTTGGCTTCTTCTTCCTGAGCCTTCTTCATGGCCTCTTCACGGATGACCTTCATCTTCTCATTGTAGCGTTCTCCAACCGCCTTGAGGGAATCATCCGGCAGTGCGTTCGTAAGCGTAGTATCGCGGTTCTTGGCGGCAGCATCGCGGACACCGAGGACGAAGTAGTTCACATCGAATTCGGTCTGGAACTGGTTGCCAATCGCGCTGAACTGGTTCTGGAACTGCACACCGATAAAGTAGGAAAGCCTCTGGTTCTTGGTCGGGGTTTCACCGAGCGTCACCGGAGCCTTCTTCGGGAGCGGAGCCGGAACCACCGGAAGAGCCTTCATTGCGGAATCCATATAGGCTCGGAACTTCGCCTGATCGCCGTTGAAGGAAGCATTCGTCGCGCTATCCGGACGGATAGATTCCATACGGGCACGGGCAACGGCATTGTAGTCAAAACTGACCTGCCTCAGGGTATCAATAGGAATCTGCAGCTTGAAGTTCGTATCCTTTTCGGCCTTGGTAGCATCGAGAACGGCCTGCACGACCACGTCCTCGTCGAGTTCCTCACCCATCTGGAGCGGGAGCATCTTGAAATTTTGCATACCGAACTGCACACCCAGCATGTAGGCGAACTTCTGGTCATCCGTAGAGGTGCCAGTCACCTTGGCTTCGGCATTCTGAGCATCGTTTTTCAGTAAATCACAGGCGGCCATCATCATGGAGACACAGGCCAGGCCCAACAGGACTCTAGATTTCATTTTTCAACTCCTTGAACCGTAGGTTCAAAATTTTACGCATAAAAGATACAAAAACAGGGAGTCCGAGGCAGGAATTTACGCGGGTTTCGCCACCCAGAAAGGCGTTTTTGAGTGAATTTACCGAAGTAAATCCTTCATTTCAGCCGGAAAAATCTCGCTTACAAACGTGCGCGGGGTATCCCAGTACGGGAGCAGGAGTTCTACCTTGTACGCATAGAGCATGTGGCTATGGGCACCAAGCACGCGGAAGTCTTCTTCCGTAAGCGACCCGCCCGCCATCTTCTCGTAGTAGAGGCCATCAAAGGCATAAAGGCGGTCACCCACAATCGGGAACCCGAGGCTTGCGAGGTGAGCACGGATCTGATGCTTGCGGCCCGTCAGGAGTTCGCACTCAAGCGCGGTAAAGGTTTCACCGCCACGCTCGATCACCTTCACCTTCCGGAAAACCGTAGAGCAGGGCTTGCCATCCTCGAAGGGGTACATCTTGAGCCGGATTCGGCTTGCGGGGTCCTCGCGGAGGGGCGTATCGCAGCGGTATTCCCCGTGCGGGAACACTCCCCGCACCACCGCCATGTAGAACTTGCGAAGCAATATGCGGTCAAGGTTCTTCTGGAAGCGCGCCGCGGATTCCGCATACTTCGCAAAAAGCATGAGCCCGCCCGTATCGCGGTCCAGGCGGTGCATCGGGGTCGCCGTCTCGTAATCCGTCTCGCGCCGCACCACAGAGACAAACGTGTTGTAGAATATGCGCGCCGTATGGTGGACCGGAATGCCCGCCGGCTTGGCCACCAGCATGAACTCCTCGTCCTCGAATACGGTATCAAAATCCGTCGGAACCTCGGGTTCCTCGTAGTTTTCCACGTGGTAAACGACCTTGTCGCCCTTGCGAGCAATGGTCGTGCAATCCGCCACGTTCCCGTTTACGGTAACAAGCCCGCGTTCAAGATTTTCTTTCCACTGCTCGCGGCTGTGGTAGGTAAAGCGGTAGCAGAGGCTATCGAGCAACAACATGCGGTCGTGTTCAGGCCGCACGATGCTTTCGAAGTACATGTCGCTCGGGGCGCGCACGGAGCGTTACCTTAAGGAATCGCGGGCATAGCCCTTCGACGCGGGTTCACCCTCGAACACCTCGAACTTCTGCGAACCGATAACGGCGCCGTTCTTGTAGGCGGTTTCCACGTTATAGCGTCCGGGAGGGATATTCTTTTTCTTAGTGTAGCTGCGGTAACCCGACTGGCGACCACCCACAATCTTCATCCTGCCGGTAGATACTTTATCTGTAAGCTTGTACTTGCCCGTTGCCGGGTCCATGTAGTACCAGCGGTACTCAAGTTCCGCCTGCAGTTCGGCAGGGGCATACACCGACGAGAGGAAATACACCTCGGAACTGTCCGTGCGGTGAACGGAGGGCAACTTGATGCCGACCATCTGCAGGAATGTCGGGTTATCCACGTCGCAGGAATAGTTGGCGCGGTCAAAATGCTGGCAGACCATCTGCTGCTTGAGCACAAGCGGGACCGGCGGCACCCAGTTCATGATGTAGGCGACAATCAGGAGCGAACTGATAATTGCAGGGGCTATGAGCACGCGCCTCTTGTGGTGCGAGAGCCTCTGGATACCCACGCAAATCAGGAAAGATACCACCGTACTCAACAAGAACCAGATAAAGCCTATTCGATGAACCACATGCGGGATGGTGAAGTTCATGAACATCGTGCCCAGCAGGCAGAAGAACGCGAGGCTAACGCCGAAACTTTCGTACTTCTTCTTCAGGAATTCGTTCCCCACCAGGAGGACCGCAAGGACAATCACGAGCAACAGCGATGCAAGCGAACCGCTACTCTTGAAGTAGCAAACCACAAGCGCACTGAACATGCCACCGAAAAGGAACTGCAGCATCCACGAGAAACGGTCCTTCCACACGTCGCTCCACTCGCGATCGAGGAAGCGGTGCTCCACCACAATCGCATTCTTCGGGACGGCGGTAGACTCGTAGCCAATCTTGTCAGCAAACTTCTTCGCCTCGGCAGACGAGGCATCCGCAGCATTCTTGATTTTCGTTGCCGAGGCATCGGCCACGTTCTTAATCTTCGATGCCACCACGGTCGTCGCGGGCTTCGCGATGTTCGCCATCTTCCCTGCTACCGCGGCAAGTTTCGCGTTCGTCGGGGACGGAGCCTTCGCCGTCTGCACAGCCTCTTGCTTTACCGTCGCGGGCTTTGCTGCGGGGGCGGCTGCCTGCGGAGCAACGGGTTTTGCAGGTGCGGCATTCTGAGCGGGTTTCGCCGGAGTGTTACCGCCCGTAGAGGCCTTCGCCGCCATGATGCGCTCGCGGGTCCAGCCCTCCGGATGTTCCAGGTGTGCAGAAAGCAGAATCACGAGGATAAGCGCACCCGTGTAGTATGCCAGCAGGAACAACAGGTCTGTATTGTCGATCTGGCGCCCGAGCGTTATGGAATCCCAGCCGAAACCGCCCAGGAACGCAATCGCCGGGAAGAACTTCTCCACCTTCTGTACAAACGGCTTCTGCCTCAGGTTATCTACAAGCTTCATTTGACCTACCCCAAATTATTCGCTATACAAATCGTTTTCCAGAATGTATTCGTACACCGCAGGAGCGAGACCTGCAGGCTTCACGCCCCTGTTGTAGAGCAACTCCCTGCGTATCGCAGTACTCGAGAACTTGCCCACAAAGCCTTCCTTTTCCCCGAGCCAGAACAACGGAGCATATCCCTTCGCGAGGTGCTCCTCGATATTCGGCTGCGGGTAGCCGTTACGGGCAAAGACAATCAGTCCGAAGTCGCGCAACAGCAGGTGGCCGTTGTACTCCGTGCCATAAAAATGCAGGGGGTCACGCCAGTGCGGGATATTCCCGTAACTGTCCGCACCAACAAGCAGGCGGAAGTTCACATCGGGGTACTTTTCCGCAAGCCCCTTCAGGAACACGTACGACCCGCGAAAATCACCCTGCCGGATTTCCTCGTCCGAAAGCACAAAGCGTGGCTCATCGGAGGTTACCATTTCCAGCATCGCGAAGCGGTCTTCCGGGGAGGCGTTGAGGGTCTTGTCCCACCTATCCGGGCTCGGCACGAACCACACCTCGTCGCAGAGGTTGTTCTTCAGGCAAAGCCTAGCCACCGTGACATGGTCCATGTGAACCGGGTCAAACGCACCACCCATAATGGCAACATTCTTCATCGCGGAACCCAGCCCTAGTAAATGTACGTGATGAATCCCAGGTTCATCTGCAGGCGACTACCCGAGATATTCTTGTTCAGGAAGGGATCGTAGTGGTCGAGCACCCAGCGGTAACCCACATCGGCAAAGAGCATCGTCTTCGAGAAAATGCTGAAGATTGTCCCGAAACCGGCACCCCATTCATTCCATGCGACATCGCCCGCATCGGAGAGTTCCTTCGCACGCGAAAAGTTCCCGACAACGTACAAGTCGCCAAACACGTGAACGCCGAGTTCCACATCCAGGTTGTAATGCTCGATTTCCGTCTCGGAACCGTCATCGCCTTCGCCATCAAAATCAAAGAATCCGTAACCCGCGCGGAAGAACGCCACGTGAGGGAACCAGATACCGAACATGGGCTCGATCTGCCTGAGACCGACACCCCTCTCGGAACCCACGCCCGTACCCGTACCGAACCCGAGCGCACCGCCCAAGAAGAACGGCGTGTGAATCCCGGTCGTCTGCGAGCCCTGGGAAGCAGCCCCCGAATTAGCGGATGCTGCGGAGGCACCCGAGGAATTTGTCTGGGCCGATACAGTCCCGAAGCAGAACATCAGTGCGCATACCGCGCCAAGGAGAATCTTTTTCATATTGTTTCCCATGCTACAGTACCAGAACCAAAGCCATAGAAAGCCCAAGTAAAACATTCAAGAAGGAATCCGCCTTGTCCAGCAGTATCGCCCGCCTATCCATTTCCTCGCCACGGATTTCCATGCGGAGTTCACGGTCCGAGAAAAAGAGCGTTATCGCAAGCTTTACGGCAATAATGGCAGAAATCCAGTATACAAGACCCGAAAAAATGGACAGGAGCACATAGGCAACCAGAAGGATAAACGATATCGCAAAATTGAACAGGCGAATGCCATGCTCGCGCGACTCGCTCACCTTCATAAGCGTCCGGATCTCATCGGCCTTCTCGTCCAACTCGGCAGTCTTTGCCACGAGTTGCGAAGCGCTGTAACCCATCAGTACGATGGAGGCCACCAGAGTTATTTTAGACACGACATCCATAATCAATAATATAATCAATCCGAGGAATTTAATATGCGGAGGTAGCTCTGATAACGCGCCCTGGAGAGTTTTCCGGACTCAACGGCGGCACGTACCGCGCAGCCGGCCTCCTTCACGTGGATGCAGTTGCTGAACTTGCACGTAAAGAGGTCGCCCTCGAAGAACCCGGGGAAGATTTTCGCGAGGGTTTCCGGCTCCACGTCCATAAGCCCGATGCTCCTGATACCCGGGGTATCGATAACGATTCCGCCATCGGGCAGGTCGAACAGGCTAGAAGAAATGGTGGTATGGCGGCCCTTGCCGTCACGTTCACGCACCTCGCCCGTCGCAAGCGCGGCATGCGGCACCAGAGCGTTCACCAGCGAGGACTTGCCGACCCCGCTCATGCCGCTAAACACCGAGGACTTGCCCCGCAGTTCGCTACGGAGGTCATCGAGGCCGACCCCCGTCTTTACACTTACGGGAATCACCTTGTCGGCGATGCTCATGAAGTCGCGTATATCGTCCGTAAGGTCGCTCTCGCCGTTCGGGAGCAGGTCCATCTTGGTAAGCACCAGAATGAACGGCAGGCTATTCAGGTTCGCCGCAAGCAAAAAGCGGTCCATGAACCCGTAGTTGAATTCCGGCTGGGTCACGCTCGCGACAATCACCACCTGGTCAATGTTCGCGGCAAGCGTCTGCTGCTTGTAAAAACTGTCACGCGGGCCAGGCCTCTTGAGTTCGCTTTTACGCGGGAGCACGCGCACCACGCAGTATTTCTGGGAACCCACGCCCTCGCCGGCATCCTCGCCATCGTTCACGAGCCCGAGCAACACCTTGTCGCCCACCGCCGGGAACTCACCCAACTGCTTGGACGTGGTCGCGCGGTACATCGCGGTAACCGTAGTGTCATCCTGAGCCCTTCGACTCGGCTCAGGATAAACTCCAGGCCGCAGGCCTGTAGTCGAAGGATCTTGCCCCGCATCATTAGCAAGCCTCACCTCGCAGGTGCGGCGGTGTACTTCAAGTACAAGCCCCTCGACGCAGTTCTCCTCGCCGATATTTGCTACAGGATCCTTCAGCCGCTTGATCTTTGCCTTCTTGAACTCGCGGCTAAAGCGCTCCTTGGTCGGGCGGTCGTCCACAATCCCCGAATCCCACTCGCGCATCACGTCGATACGGCGCGACCGGTGTGCGCGCCTAGACGTCCTTACTTCCCGCAGTTCATCATCTTCAAGCATAATGCTGTTACCGGTTCAAAAAAGCGTGCCTCTAGTTCAATACGCGGGTACGGACCATCACGTCGGTGGAGTCGTTCACCCTCACCGCAGGGGCGGCAAGCGTGAGGTCTATTTCCTTGCGGATATCCTTCACCTGTTCCTTCAGGCGGGCAAGGCGCTCGCCCGAAAGCTTCGGGGTCGCAATCATGGTTTTCGAGAGCGGGTTTATCCACTGACCCTGCGCATTCTTGAAACCATAGTGCAGGTGCGGCCCCGTGCTCCTGCCCGTAGAGCCGACGCGTCCAATCGCCTGCCCCGGAGAAACCTTCGCGCCCACCCCGACGCCGCGCGCCGAGAGGTGCATGTACCAGCTGGACGTGCCATCCCTGTGCCGGATGGCAATCTTGTTGCCGCTCAGGTTGTCGAAACCCGAAACCGTCACCTCGCCCTCGGCAACCGCATGCACCACAGTACCCGTCGGGGCACCGTAGTCCACGCCGTAATGCACCGTCACGCGGCCCGTAATCGGGTGCACGCGCGAACCGTACGAACTTGTTATGCGGAGGTGTTCCAGCGGGTAGCGCAGGCCGTCAAAGACAAGCGCGTCGCCCGACTCGGTATAGTGCGCATTGTAGGAACTCTTCGGATCTGGGTCCTCGTAGCGGAATGCCTCGTGGTGCCCAACGTTCCTACCCTCAAATTCGGCATACACGACCTTGCCCGACACCCAGATGGAATCCTGGAAATAGGAATCTTCCAGCAAAATACGGAAGCGGTCCCCCGCTCGGGCCAGCGGGAAGGCAACCTTGCACTGCAGCACGCCACTCACCACGCCCACCATGCGGCGCGGGATCCCCACCTTCAGGAGAATGCCGTTCAAGGTACTCCCTTCTTCCAGGGCACCCTCATATACAGATAGTTTGCGTACCACGGGCTTCTCGATAAGCTTGTAGACAAAGCCGGTATCGGTCCTCACCACCACATGCGAGGTAATCACGTTCGGCGCATAGCGGAATCGCTGCACATGCCTGTCCGCATCCACCGCGATGTAGAACTTCTCGCCCACGCGCAACTTGAACTCCACGCTATCCTGCATGGCGAGGTAGACCTTACCCAAGTCGGCATCGCCACCCTCCACCATCGCCTTCAGGCGTGAGAACACGTGGAACGGCCCCTCACCCGCACGGACCGTATCCGAGAGTATGGTATAGTTGGGCACATTCTGCAACTTTTCCTTCGACTTCTGCAGGGAATCGACACGATTTTCAAGGGCAGAGACTTCATTCCGAAGCGCAGCCAGTTTTTCTTCTTCATGGCATGCCGAAAACAGCACTAAAAACGCACAAAAGAGCGGGTAAAAAATTTTCATGAAATGACCAAGTATTTGTTGTCGGTTATCACGCTAATTTAGAAAAAACACCTGCGCGGCAAAGCCGCATCAATCACGAAAATGACGTTTTTCGTCTAAATTCGGCATTTTCAGTTTATCTAGAAAAACATAGTTAAACTAGCCATGCATTTGTAAACTTGAAATTCACAGAATAATTTCTAAATTTACGGCCACAATGAAACTCCTGAAAGCATCCATCTTCTGTCTAGGGCTACTCCCCGTGCTCTCCTTCGGCGAAGAAACCGCCGTCAGCAGCACAGACGAAGCTGTCGATGCTTCGGCAACCGAAGTTGCCGCAGAAGTTTCCGCCGATACGCTTGCCCCGGCAGAGGATGCCTCGGTAGCAGAAATCGCCGCAGGTTCCAGTTCCGCAACTGCAGATTCGACCCTCGGCAACTCCGCATCGGCAGTAGAATTTGTCTCCGTTGCCGAACCCGAAGAGGATTCCGAGGAACTCGATTCGCTTGAGAATTCCAACCTTGCAGAAGGGACGCTCCAGTTCCTCGATTTCAGCGGGGCGCACTTCCCCACACTGCACGGTACACGCATCAATTCGCCCTACGGAATCCGCCATTTCAGGCTCCACAGGGGTGTCGACCTGCACATTTCCATCGGTGATTCCATCGTCGCCGCCTACCCCGGCAAGGTTGTCGTCTCCAAGTACAACCGTCGCGGCTACGGCCACTACGTGATGATCGAACACGCGAACGGAACCCGCACCCTCTACGGCCACCTGAAGAAAAGGCTCGTAAACGTGGGTGACATGGTCGAAGGCGGCCAGCTCGTCGGTTGGGGTGGCAACACCGGCCGTTCCAGCGGTCCGCACCTCCATTTCGAAATCCGCTACGGCGAAGTGAATATCGACCCGGCAACCGTTTTTAACCTCGAAGAAGGCACGCTGCTCGAAAATGCCGAACAGTACGCCCTCGCCCCGGCTGTAGAAAGCCACAACGGAATCCAGAAGGAACTCTCGAAGCACCGCTTCCACAGGATCCGCCCGGGCGATACCCTCGGGAAGATTGCCCGCAGGTACGGCACGACCATCGAAAGGCTCTGCCAGCTTAACGGCATCAAGCGCACCACGATACTCCGTATCGGGCGCAACCTCCGCTGCTCTTAGATGTCATCCCCGCTATACGATACTTGGCAACTTGTTGCCTAAGTAGAGTTATCCTCTTTGAGGAGAAGGCGGGGATCTTTTTATTAGGACGCCGCGACTTCGTCGCAGATGGCATCGTCGCATATGGCGGCGAGCATGCGTTCGTGCGTGCAGACCTCGGGCGAAACCCCGTGAATACTGCCCGTAGAATAGAACGACGTGCAGGCGCATTCGTGCGCGTGGCAGCGGAAGCGTATGGCACAACCCTCGCAATCCTCCTTGTCGCGACTGAAGAAGTCCTGGATATCGCGGGCCACCGCTCCGTTCCAAATTTGCGCAGGGTCGTCAAAGACATTGCCCAGAATATAGGGTGCATCCGGCTTGCTCGTGATAAACCGCGTGCAGGGGAAAAGGTTCCCGTTCGCGGCACAGGCGACAATGCCTTCGGCCACCTGGCAGCTAGACGTGCGGTGGCGCTGCCCCGTCAGGCGGAATTTTAGCTTATCCTGAATTGTTCCCAGGTAAAAGGGAACATTCTTGCGCTTGAGTTCGAGCCAGAATTCGGCCAATTTCTCGTATTCTGCGGCGAGGACATCGAATTCCTCCCCCGTCCACTTGCCGTCGAAATCCACGGCGGCGGTCATGTTCCTGAACCCCTGTGCCTGTATCCAGCGGGCCGCATCGGTAAGCGAGCGCATGTTGTCGCGGGTCACGACCGAAAGCACGACCGTATCGAGCTTGGTGAGCGCAGGAATATGCGGTTCAATCAGCTTGAAGGAGCCCGCACCGTTCACCTGCCTGCGGCAGATGTTATGGTGCGCCTCGGGGCCGTCGAGCGAGAGGTAGATGCGGAACCTTTCGCGTTTCAGGTACTCGATAATTTCGGAGTTCAACAGCGTCGCATTGGTATTTACCGCAAAACGCAGGCGAAACTTCGGCGATGTCGTATTCGAAGTCGGCGGCCCGAGCAACACGTCTTCGCCAAATCGTTCATGCACCAAACTTTTCGCAAGTTCCACGCCCCTGCGAATGGCATCCATGCAAAGTAACGGCTCCCCACCAAAGAAAGTGATGTTCAAAAAACGCTGGTTCAGCGAAAGCGTGCGCTCAAAGGCGAGCCTAATCGCCGCCTCCATGATGTCGTTCGACATCACCTCACTGCGGGCCTCGTGGCTCACCTTGTAGTAGCAGTAGGTGCAACGCAGGTTACACCGTTCTGTTAAAGAAAGAACCAGATTCATTGGTGAAAATTACTGCTTAGGTTCATCCATGCGTACCGGCGTATCCTCGATGACCCCCGCTAAAATCGGTCCAACTTCAACTGGTATAGTTTCAATCGGGTCGCCGGGCAGCGGTTCCGGTTCAGAAGAACTCGACGGTTCCGCCTCCGAAGAACTGGATTCCAGATGCCCGGTGTCGATGTTGGAGCCCGATTCCGGTTCGAGAAACTCCGGCGGAATTACCTCGCCCGAGGTCACATCGAGCGTATCGATTTCGTAACTGCTGGATAATGGCCTTGGCGGTTCACTATTCGAAGAAATCCCGCCGACTAGGTCAATACTTGAGGAATATCTTGTCTGGGAAGAACTGGACTCCGCCACCGAAGAACTAGATTCGTCATATTCCCAACCACAGGGCATCATGCCGCAAGTTGTCTGCTCGGAAGATGTAGGCTCTACAACTTGTCCACTGGTAGCCGATGTCGTATCACATGCCGTCAGCGCTGCACTGGCAAGCACCGTAACCGCCGACACCCCGAGCATCGAGGCGAGTTTCTTCTGCGTAGATGGCGACCATTCGCGGTTGCTTGAAATCTTGGTTTTCTTGATATCCATAGTTTTTCTCCTCCACCATCAAAAATATAAACTAAAATACCCGAAAAACAACACGCGAAGGCATTTTTTTACCGGTTGTCTAAAGAAATCAGCCCATATAGAACGTCACGTTTCATATAAAAAGAAAAATCGCTCTGGGACATGCCCAAAGCGATTTCGTGAAAGAGTGTCGCGGTGATGCCGTATCGCGACGGCAATAAGGCAAATTAAACCTTCAACTCTCCAGCATCAATGGAATCCCATGCCGGGATCGCTTCAATGGCAGGACGCACCTCTTCTGTGACGAATTTGACGACCTGTCCCGGAGCGCGACCCACGAACTTGCGGAGGTCGAGGATTTCCTTGAGCTTTTCTTCGGTGATGCCGAGCTTCTGGAACTTTTCGTTCTTCAGCACGCGTTCGACATGGACATCACGCGGATTTCTTCGTGGAGTTCCTGACGGTCGCCGCCATTCTTCACGCCTTCCATGATGATGTTTTCGGTAGCCATGAACGGGAGTTCAGCCATAATGCGCTTTTCAATGACCTTCGGATAAACGACGAGGCCGTTGGTCACGTTTTCAGCAATGATGAGCATAGCATCCATAGCGAGGAACGCTTCCGGAATGGCGAGGCGCTTGTTGGCGCTATCGTCGAGGGTGCGTTCGAACCACTGCGTTGCCTGCGTGAAGGCGGTGCTGTTGACCTGGGCCATCACGAAACGGGCCAGAGAGCAAATGCGTTCGCTACGCATCGGGTTACGCTTATAAGCCATGGCGCTGGAGCCGATCTGTGTCTTTTCGAACGGTTCTTCCACTTCCTTCACACCCTGCATGAGGCGCATGTCGGTAGCGAACTTGTGCAAACTCTGAGCGATGGAGCTGAGCACCTGGTTCACGCGGTTGTCCCACTTGCGGGTGTAGGTCTGGCCGGTGATGGTGAGCACGCGCTTGAAGCCCGCCTTCGCGGTCACACGGCGGTCGAGTTCCATAATCTTTTCTTCGTCGCCGTTGAACAGGTCCATGAAGCTGGCCTGCGTACCGGTGGTGCCCTTCACGCCGCGGAACGGGAGAACTTCGATGAGGAAGTTCAATTCTTCGAGGTCGATGAGCATGTCCTGGAGCCAGAGGCAAGCGCGCTTACCCACGGTCGTGAGCTGGGCGGCCTGGAAGTGCGTTGCACCGAGCTGAGCCATGTCCTTGTATTCCATGGCAAACTTAGAAAGTTTGTCCATCACGCGGCAAAGGCGCTTGCGCACGAGAATCATGGCCTGCTGCATCTGGATAAGGTCGGTGTTGTCGCCCACGAATGCGGAGGTCGCACCGAGGTGGATGATGCCCTTCGCCTTCGGGCACTGGACGCCGTAAGCGTAAACGTGACTCATCACGTCGTGACGGCGGCGCTTTTCTTCTTCTTCGGCGACTTCGAAGTTGATGTCCTTCTCGTGGGCCTTCAGTTCGTCCACCTGCTCCTGCGTAATCGGGAGGCCGAGTTCCATTTCGGATTCGGCGAGGTAAATCCAGAGCCTCCGCCAAGTCTGGAACTTGTACTGCGGGCTGAAGATGAAACTCATTTCCTTGCTGGCGTAACGCTTGATAAGCGGGCTTTCGAACTGATCGCGCATGTTTTATCCTTTTTTGAATTTTTGCAAGAATAAATTTAGAAAAAAACTACTTTGCCGAAAGGGTTTTCTTCATGCGGAAGCAGTCAAACACGCCGCTCCGGACGACACTGTCGTCAATGCGCACGTAACCGAGTTTTTCGTAGAATTCTACCGCCTCAAGGCGGCTTTCAATGTCGATTTCGGAATAGCCACACTCCGCAATCCACTTTTCCGCCTCGCAAACCGCCATCATGCCCAGTTTTCGCCCGCGGTATTCCGGCAGAACGACCACCCGCCCGAGCGTCACATGCCCGGGAGCAGTCTCAAAGAACCTGCACGTCGCCACCGGGTACCCGGCATCGAGCAGCACGATATACTTCGTGCCGTCGCCATCGTGATCATCAAATTCATCCCGCAGCGAAATATGGTGCTGCCGGTTCATGCCCTGTATGCGGACAGAATACGCCCCTGCGCGCTGCCATTCCTCTTCCGCCCGCAGGACTACAATGTTGTTGGAGTTGGGTTGCATATAGATTTTTTGCTATGAATTAACGACTTTCCTGAATTACAATTTTACCAGTACCGCTTTCCTGAACAACGATACCAGGAGCATCGCCATTTGTAATTTCCTTAGTGCGATTCTTGTCAATATATTTGGATGAACCACGAATCTTCAATACCCTGCTCGTGGGCGTAAATTCAAACTCGCCATTTTTCTTCCGGAACTCATAACCCGTGCGGTGATGCCAATGAGTTGCAGGAATCATTTCGGTAGATTTCCACTCACTCCACTCCCCACCAGCGACACGTGTCCGAAAGGAGTTACCCTCTATCCAAATAGTTCCTTTGATTTCGATACCATTAAGACGATCCGCTTGCGAATAAACTTTTTGTTGAACAAAATCAATCCGGCACTGATCTATCTCGTACTCAACATCGGAGTTCTTTGTCATTTCAAAATAATGGCAGCGTTTATCCTGCACTACAATCTTATCACCATAAATCTTATCAAGCGCCTTTATCAACGTTTCTCCATGCTTATCCTTGATTTGCATAAGCATCGGATGATATTGCACGTCATAAGCAAAAACTGACATTACAAAAACAACAAATAACAGATAAAATATTTTTTTCATTTAGTCCCACCTACCCTTCATTGATTTAATTTTCTTTTTGTGCATATCCTTATTGATTGATTTTTGCGTTTGCAAACCATTCATAAAATCAATAAAGTTCTCTATATCTCGTTGGGAAAGCATCTCTGGCAAAGATTTATAATACTTTCTAAAATCAGCATCATTAATCGTTCCTTGAGGGATGTTATCGCCAAGTTTAGCATTATTCCCAAACACAACTAAATCAATGCATTTATTTTTCATTGAAGGACAACATTCACATAATGCCTGAATATGGCCAAAATTCTGATGGTGCGGATTTTTCATATCATACTGTTGTCTGCCTCGATTCACATACACCTTCCATTGTTTGCTACTAGCAGAACCAACAATTAAACCGATATACGTCTTCTTTTCAACAACTAAAACGCCTTTTGTAGTAATAGCGACAATATCAATCTGTTGAGCACCATAACTTCCATTTACATAAACATCCGTATAAATTATTCCCCTTGTTACACGCTTAATTATGTTTGCTGTATGCTTCTCTCCTATATATCCAACAATACTATTTTGAAAGATTTTCATCGCGAAGATGAAAACAAGCATGACAACAATTATTATAACGGATAGGGTCAGCACAAATATTCTCTATTACAACGCAGGAATCGTCCATTCAAAAAATGAGCAATGACGAATTCTGTCAGAGCACCTACTAACTTACACTTCGCTGGCGAATTCTTCCATGCTCTTGCGCACGGGGTGCCTGGGCGAAGGGCCGCCGTTCTCGGGGTCGGCGTAGCCGATATCCAAGAGGCAGGCGAGTTTTAAGTTGTCCGGAAATTCGAACGCGCTTTCGATGTAGGATGCATTGAAGCCGCGGGCCCAGAGGGTCGCAAGCCCGAGGTCGGTCGCCTGCATCATCATGGAGGTGGTCACGATGCTTGCATCCATCACACCGCTGTTGAAGTTGTCGTTGTATTTTTCGGCGGTGTAGCAGTTGGGTTCGTCGTAGCAGACCATCAGGACCACGGGGGCGTTGTAGGCCATGCGGGTGATGCCGCGGATCTTTTCCAGGGCCTCGGGAGACTTGATGACCTTCACGGTCACGGGCTGTGCATTGATTGCCGTCGGGGAAAGGCGGCCAGCCTCGAGCACCTGGGCGAGTTTTTCGGGTTCAACGGCCTGGGCGGTAAAAGCGCGGCAGCTATAGCGATTCTTGGCAAGTTCGATAAAAGACATAGGGACCTCTTTTTTATTGAAATATACATAACTAGATCCTTCGACTCCGTTTCACTCCGCTCAGGATGACACCCATTTTTACTAAATTTTGGCCATGAAAAATTTTTACGTTACTACCCCGATTTATTACGTGAATGACGCCCCGCATATTGGGCACTCCTACACCACCGTCCTCGCGGACATCCTCACTCGCTTCCACAAAATCCTGGGCTACCAGACGTTCTTCCTGACCGGCACTGACGAACACGGCCAGAAGGTGCAGCGCGCCGCCGACAAGCGTGGCGTGACTCCGCAGGAACACGTGGACGAATACTACCACCGTTTCGAAGACCTGTGGAAGAAGATGGGTATCGGTAACGACTTCTTTATCCGCACCACGATGCCCGAGCACAAGGCTTTTGTGCAGGAATGCCTGCAGAAGCTCTGGGACAAGGGTGAAATTTACTCAAAGGAATACGAAGGTTGGTACTCCGTCGGCGAAGAACGCTTCTTCAGCGAAGACGAACTCGACGAAAACAAGTGCGACCCCATCAGCCACCGCCCGGTGGAATGGCTCAAAGAAAAGAACTACTTCTTCAAGATGGGTTCTTACCAGCAGAAGTTGATCGACTTCCTCGAAAGCCACAAGGACTGGATCGTGCCGGACTACCGCTGGAACGAAATCCGCGGATTCCTGCGCCAGCCGCTGAACGACCTCTGCATCAGCCGCCCGAAG
>CADCGB010000017.1 GCA_902800815.1 Fibrobacter succinogenes | reverse complement strand
GGCCATCACCCACACGATGCTGTTGAAGTTTTCGGCCAGGCCAATCTGATCGGGGGCATAATGTTCGAAAGACGGATATTCTTCGCTGTTTTCCAAATAAAGTGCTGCGGCAAGTTCTTCGTTAGCCTGCTTGTTTGCAGTGGCGAATTTAGAACCAGCATCGACCAAGTTCTTTACGCGGGCAGCCTTGTAATCCGTCAAGAAGTCCACCACAACCGTATCGGATTCTTCGGACAAGTCCACATAAGCATTGTAGATAAGGGCTGCTGCCTTGGAACCATACCCGCCAAAGGCACTATAGTCGCCATTCTCAAGCTCTTCAAGGAGGTCATTGTATTTGTTGTCGGTCAAATTCAGCTTTACGCGAAGTTTGACAATCGAGGTATTCAAGTTCGTCACTTCAAGATCCCCTTCGAGGCGTGCAACCTTGTATTCCACCGTCTTTTCGTTAGTTTCTTCGATTGTCACAAAGGATTTATTGGCAGAGGCGAACAAGTCCTGCATAAACACCTTGCCGCTCGGGGCGAACTTTTCGTCAAGGTCCGTCACGGTAAGTTCTGCATTGTCGCCACCCTTGAGGTTCTTCCAAATTTCTTCGTAGATGTCGTCAGTTTTTGTTTCCTTATTGGCCTGCACCGGGAAACGCACGACAACATGCTTCTTGTACACCTTGGCGAGGTTCTCGTTCACGGGCGTGAACGGGATTTCCATCTTGGTTTCGGCTTCGCCGCAACGGATTGTCACGGTGATGATAGCCTTTTCGTCGTTGCGTTCCGTATTGACGATTTCGCATTTTTTGTATTCAAGTTCAGCACTCAAGCTGCTGTAAGCATCGTTGAACTTGCTGTCGATATCTTCGTCGAGTTTGCTAGAGGCGCTGCTGAAGCTCTTGATGGCGTCCTTGATGTCATTCAGGCTCTTGGCAGAGGCGGAGCTCAAGTCCTTGAGGGCTTCGTCAATATCTTTTTGTTGCTTGGCGGAGGCACTGCTGAGCTTGGAGTCAATATCCTTCTGGATCTTGTCCATGTCGGCATTCGTACCGTTGGTGCCGTTGGTACCATTGCTTCCGTCCTTGCCGTCGGTACCGTTTATCCCGTTCTTGATTGTGCCGATGGTATCCCCATCGCATATAATCGTAAAGCCAGACTTGTCATCCAGTTCCTTTGATGTGCAACGGTACTGAATTGCTTCGTGGTCGTTCATGGCGACCCATTCGCCTTCAGAACACGCGTACATCGTGGCTTCGGACTTCACGAAGTTCAAGCTTCCTTCGGTTTTGTCGTTGCAATTATCCGGATCCAGCTTGCTGACAATACTATAGATGTCGTTGGATGCAGGGTCTTCGTTGCTACAGGATGTTGTACAAATAGCAAAAGCAGCACATAAAGCTGCAGTAGATAGGTGCTTGATATTCACCGAACATCTCCTTTTTTTATTTTTGACGGCAAAATTAGAAAATTTTGTTTACAATAGGGTTCTTTTTAGTATTTTGTATGAAAAAAAACAATTTTGTAATGAAAGGCTTTGCCTTCGCCGCCCTTTCTGCCATTTGCTATGGCACGAACCCGCTGGGCGCATTGCATTTGTACGCTCAAAATTACTCGCCGGAGACGGTTCTCTTTTACCGTTTCTTCACGGCAGCACTTCTCCTTTTTGTGGTGATTCTTGCGAAGGGCTCGCACTTTAAAATTTCATTCCGCGAATTCGGTGCGCTTGTCGCGTTCGGATTCCTCTTTGCGGTGAGTTCGCTTACATATTATGCTTCGTTCAAGTACATGGACGCGGGGCTGGCCTCTACACTCCTGTTCCTCTATCCGCTAGAAGTCTCAGTGCTCATGGCGGTGTTCTTCAAGGAGAAAATCAAGGCCTGGACTGTCGTTTCGATTGCTATCTCTATGGCTGGCGTGGCTCTCCTCTATCGCGGTGGCGATGGCGTACCGCTCAGTACCATGGGCCTTGTGCTCGTTTTCGCCTCGTCGATTGCCTATGCGATATACATGGTGATGGCGAACCGCATCAAGTTGCAGATGGGCTCCGTGAAGATGACGTTCTACGCCATCTGCTTCTGCCTCGTTTTCCTGCTGCTCTACGCGGTGACGCTCGGGTCAGGCCTCCCGCCGGTGTTTACGCAGGCAAGTTCGTGGGGGTGGGGCTTTATGCTCGGGCTCGTGCCGACGGTGCTTTCGCTCATTTTCATGGTGAAGGCGGTCAAGATTATCGGGTCTACGCCTACGGCGATTCTCGGGGCGCTTGAACCCGTGACTGCGGTAACGATAGGCGTGCTTGTCTTTGGGGAAGTCCTTACGGGCAGGCTCATCGCGGGCATACTCCTGATTCTCGGTTCCACTGTGCTTATCGCCTTGAAAAAGGGAAAGTAATTACGGGTCATCCTGGACACTTGTGTCCGGGCGGACAGCACTTAGCAACTTGTTGCTTAGTGCGCATGGCCACCAAGGTGGGATCCATACATTTTATACTTGAACTTGTATTTTTGCGATTTTCTTTACTATTTTTTTTGCATGCAGGCAATTTGTTCTAAATGCAATAAGGAATTCAATGACAAGGTGGGTATGACCCCCTTGCAGAGCAATATGGCTATCCGCGTGCGCAACAAGGTGGGCAACATTTGCCCCGAGTGCCGCGCCGAAATCAGCAAGACCCGCCGAGGATGGTGGAAGATGTTCTTCTACGATTTGAAGATCGGTTTTTACTGCTTCTGGTTCCTGGTGCCTGTAGTGCTGTTCTTTGCTGCGTTTACGGTGTTCCTTGCCTTGTACGTGCTCTAACAAGGAATTGTTATGTTGTCTAGAATTGTGCTGGTTTGTCTGCCCCTACTGACTTTGCTTGCCGGATGTTCCTCGTCTGAGAAGGCTGTTTCTAAAAAGGAGGCTTCTGCGGAAGGCGTATCCGAAAATGAGACTCCCAAAACGGTTGTTCCTGATACAGCGTCTCCCGTGAAATCCTTGCAATCAAGGCACATGCTTTGGCAAGTTTCGGATTCCAATTCCAGCGTTTACCTGCTGGGGAGCGTCCATTTTGCAGATGCTTCGTTCTACCCGCTGGATACGGCAATTACGAATGCGTTTGACCGCTCCGATGAGCTTGCGGTGGAACTCGATATGAGCGATACGGCGGTGTTTATGGAAATTGCCCGGCAGACGGAACTGCGGGGCAAACTGCCGGCGGGGCAATCTTTGGCGCAGGTCTTGCCTCAAGACGTCAAGAAGCAACTCGATAGTATCTGTGCTTCGTGGTATCTTGCACCGGAAGTCCTCTATGGCTACAAGCCCTGGTCTGCAGCAATGACGCTCAGTTCCCTCGCCATCATGAGACTCGGCTTTGATCCGAATCTCGGGATAGATTTCTACTTCTTGCACGCAGCGCAGGAATCCAAGAAGAAGGTTGTTTCTCTTGAGTCTGCAGAAGACCAGATTGCCGTGCTTGTGGGTGAAGGCATTTCGGATTCGCTTGGCATCTACTACCTTAGGAGCACGATAGGCGAAATGCAAGTGACGGATTCCTCCATTACGCTGATGATGGGTGCCTGGATAAAGGGCGATGATTCGCTTTTCCGTGAAGCCATGTACATGGAACCCGAAGGCAGCGCTACGGATTCCCTGCTGGATGCTCAAATCGAGGATCTCGTCTACATTGCCCGTAACAAGACAATGGCGGATTCCGTTGCAGCATTCCTTGCGCAGGACCGTAAAGTGTTTGTCGTAGTTGGCGCAGCCCACATGGCGGGGAAGGGCGATAACGTCCTCAAGCTCCTGCGCGACAAGGGCTTTACCGTCGAACAGCGCTAGTTTGGTGGCTCCTTGCGCCGTCTTTGCCGTTGTCTATGGACAACTTGTAAAAGCTTTTTTGTGCATTAAACGCCCTTTTTATGTGAAAAAAGGATAGATTTACAAAAAAGCGTTGGTGACGCAAGGAGTATGAGGGATGTTTGAAGTATCTTCCAGGATTTTGGCTGTCTTGTGTGGGCTCGCGGTTTGCGCGTCCGCTGCGGTGGACCAGTGCAAGCCCATCGGCTGGGCGACCCGTTCGGGCCGTACGTCGACCCCCTTCGAGGTGACCGGAGGCGGTAACGCGACCCCCATTACGGTTACGACATTCGCCGACCTGCAAAAGTACGCCAAGGATTCTTCCCCGCGGGTTATCTACATCGACGGTACCCTCGGCAGCGGCTGGAGCGGCACGACCGGCGACCGCCTGAACATTACCGGCTCCAACAAGACGATTATCGGGCTCAGGCCGGGAACGCTCCTGAAGGCTCCCATCCACATCAGCAAGGCCTCGAACATCATCGTGCGCAACATCGTCATCCAGGGCCCGGGCAGCAATGCCGACCAGGCGTGGGACAACCTTACCATCGAAAACGACGGCTCCAAGAACATCTGGATTGACCACTGCGAATTCTGGGACGGCCAGGACGGCAACGCCGACGTGGTGAAGGGTGCAGACAACGTAACGTTTACCTGGTGCATCTTCGGCTACAAGAAAAAGAGCACGCACAACCTCTCGAACCTTATCGGCAGTTCCGACAACGAGCCCGTGAGCGAGGGCAAACTGAACGTGACCTACATGTTCAACTGGTGGAAAGCGGCGAACCAGCGCAAGCCGCGCTGCCGTTACGGGAACGTGCATGTGGTGAACAACCTCCTCACCGGCGATGCAAGCGTCACGGGCGGTACAGACGTGCTGGGTGTTTCGGCGGGCCACATGTGCACGGTGCGTACCGAGCGGAACGTGTTCATCAACGAGGCTAACCCGATCTACACCGGGAACGCGAATGGCACCGGCGTGAACGAGGTAATCGACAACATCTTTACGAACTGCTCGGGCAACACGAAGGGCACAGGAACGTCGTTTACGCCGCCCTACGACTATACGGGCTTCATGCTGCCGGCAAGCGAGGTGGAAGCCGCCGTGAAGGCGAATGCGGGTGCGACACTCAAGAGCCCCACGGAATGCGACGCGAACTATGTGGAGCCGCCGCCCCCGACTCCCGACAGGCAATACCAGGCGGACAAGGGTACGGCGACGAACAGCTTTATCGAAACTTCGAATGCAGGCTACCACGGCGATGCCTACGTGAACTTTGACAAGGGCGGAAGCGTGGTCGTGCCCGTGAAGGTCGACGTGGCGGGCGAATACAAGTTCGAAATCGATTTCGCGAACGGTTCTAGCGAGGATCGTAGCCTGGTGATTTCTTCTGCAATAGACACGGCAACGAGCGTGTTCGAGAAGACGGGCGCGTGGAGCACTTGGAAAACGCAGGAAGTCTCGCTCAAGCTTACTGCGGGTGAGAACAGCGTGAAGTTTGCGACGCTTGATGGCAAGGACGGCCCGAACATCGACCAGTTCGACGTGACGCTCGTGAAGGAGATTGCTGCACCGGATACCTCGAAGAAGGATTCGACAGCCAAGGATTCTACCGTGAACGACACGACAAAGACGGATTCGACGGAAGCCGATACAACGAAGCCGTCCTCGATCCCGACGCTTTCTGGAGTTGCGCTTCCGCAGACCGTGTTCAGCGTGAGCATTTACGGCGTGAACGGTAGACTCGTCCACAAGTTACGGAATGTTCCCCAGGCGACGCTCCGCGACACGCGTGAACTTTCCAGGGGACTCCGTGCCGGGATTTACCTGGTGCAGGCCTCCGCGCCGGGTATCAGCAAGAAATTCTTTATCGCGGTGAAATAAACCTGATGCAAAAAAACGGAAGGACCTGTGAAACACGGGTTTTTTCTAAATTGGGACCCGTATGTTGAAACGTCTTGTTTGGCTGACCTTTTTTCCTCTAATTGCTGTTGTCTTTTTTGCCTGCGGTGATGAAAGCTCCAGTACGGGGCCCGCCGTGGAACCTTGTCCCGAAAATGCCGTCTGCGACACGACCTACGTGGACAAGGAAGCGTATAGTTTTATCTACTACTCGGGCAAGGGCCGCAAGGATCTCGATACGGTAACGGCTCCGAAAGACGAGATGGAATGCGAAATCGGTGACGACGACTTTAAATGCGTTTGGACATGGGTCGTTAAGACTTGCCGCGTCGTGTATTCATATTCCGGGCAGGAACCTCTTGGCGAAGTAGAAACAGAGGTCGTGGAATCGGAAGATGGTGAACAGCATTTTATTCATCACTATCACTGGACCGAAGTTCGCCTGGATACGACCTATATCAATTACACGAAGAAGCGCCTGATAGACTATATCCCGCCCTACATCGAGACTCCGAAACTGGATGTCGATGAACTGCGGGCGGAATTCGATACGCTGGTGATAGACTTGGACACGCTATACGACGACGGAACGAGATATTATGGACATGTAGAATATAGTACCCCGTACACCTTTGACGATGTTTATGAGTTGCCGGATGGGATTGGGGCCTACACATCGGGATTCAGCACCGTTGTAGATTCTGCTACGGGTTTGATGACTTTAGAAATGGAGCTGATCTCACTTTCGGCCTGTTATGCAACGTACGTCACGAAATACCCGCTGAAACAAAGGAATCGTGACTTCGTCCTTTATGCGTTTCTGGACGAGCCGCTCGAACGCGATACGACCATCACCTGGATGGCGCATTATTCCGATATATACGGCGTCGAGGATTCTCTCGAGATAACGACGCTCTTCACGATGAAAGAAGGCCTGTAGCCAAAAAAGACGGACTAAAGTCCGCCATCACGAAAAAAAAGTCACGCCCGGCAAATGCCGGGCGCTTCTCGTAAATTGATTATGACTGATTAAACCTTCGCTGCTTTTTTCAATGCTGCTGCTTTATCCGTCTTTTCCCACGTGAAACGAGCACCCGTGCGGCCGAAGTGGCCGAGTGCGGCGGTCGCTACGTAGCCCGGCTTCCTCAGGTCGAGCATCTTCTCGATGCCGGCCGGGGAGAGGTCGAAGTTCTTCGCGACGATTTCTTCAATCTTACGGTCGTCAATCTTGCCGGTACCGAAGGTGTTCACGAGAACGGACACGGGCTTGGAGTAGCCGATAGCGTAGGCGAGCTGTACTTCGCAACGGTAGGCGAGGCCTGCAGCTACGATGTTCTTGGCTACGTAGCGGGCAGCGTATGCTGCACTGCGGTCCACCTTGGAGGGGTCCTTGCCGCTGAATGCGCCACCGCCATGACGACCCATGCCGCCATAGGTGTCCACGATAATCTTGCGCCCGGTGAGACCGCAGTCGCCGTGCGGGCCGCCAACAACGAACTTGCCGGTCGGGTTCACGAGATAGCGGGTCTTCTTGTCCAGAAGCTTGGCCGGAATGACCTTCTTGATGAGTTTTTCGACGATTTCCTTTTGGATCTGGTCATGTGTCAGTTCCTTGCCCTTCACGAACTCGTCGTGCTGGGTAGAGATGACGACGGTGTCCACGCGCACAGGCTTGTCGTTCTCGTCGTATTCGACTGTCACCTGGGACTTGGCGTCCGGGCGGAGCCACTTGATTGTGCCCTGTTCGCGGAGTTCCTGGATCTTTTCCATGAGCTTGTGGGCGAGGCTAATCGGGAGCGGCATCAGTTCCGGAGTCTCGTTCACGGCGTAGCCGAACATCATGCCCTGGTCACCGGCACCCTGCTTGTCGTCTTCCTTACCCTTCGCTGCCTTGGCGTCAACGCCCTGGGCGATGTCGGGGGACTGCTTGTCCATGGCGACGAGCACGGCGCAGCCCTTGTAGTCGAACTGGAGGTCAGGGTTCACGTAACCGATATTCTTGATTGCGTTGCGGGCGACTTCCTGGAAGTCGACAACGGCCTTGGTGGTGATTTCGCCGGAAATCACGACGAGACCGGTATTCACGAGTGTTTCACAGGCCACGCGGCTCTTCGGGTCTTGCGCGAGGCAGGCGTCGAGGATGGAGTCGGAAATCTGGTCGGCGACCTTGTCCGGGTGTCCCTTGGACACGGATTCAGAGGTAAAAAGATAATGTGCCATTATGGCTCCTGAGGGTTAAAAATTTTTCTATGCATAAATCTACAAAAATGCATAGAGTTTGACAACTCCGGACGGGCGGGTGAGGTTCGGTTCGGCCATTTTTTTCTTTTTTGCTATTTTCTGGGTATGAATATTTCTGATTTTTCCGGCTGGCTGAACGACCTTCTTGAACCGCAGATGTTCAAGGACTACTGTGTGGATGGCCTCTGCGTTGAGGCTTCCGACAAGGTGACCAAAATCGTGACGGGAGTATCCTTCCGCGATAGGCTTATCGATGCCGCCATCGAGGAGCATGCGGACTGCATTATCGTGCACCACCCGAATGGGTTCTGGCAGGGCGAGAACCGCGTGCTCGTGGGCAAGTTCGGCGAGCGCATGCGCCGCCTGATGCAGAACGGTATCTCGCTTTACGGCTACCACCTGCCGCTCGACGGCCACATGGAAATCGGGAACAACGTGCTTATAGCGCGTGCGCTCGGCCTCCAAAAGATCGATGGGTTCATGCGTGAGGGCGAACGTACCGTGGGCGTCGTGGGGGAGTTTGCCGAGCCTGTTTCCCGCGAGGGCTTTGTGGACCTTGCCTGCGGAGTTTTCGAGCACGGGGTTCAACACAGCCTCCTGTACGGCAGCGAGACTGTTCGGAAGGTCGCCATCTGCAGCGGCTCCGGCGCAAGCGGCATCGAGGAGGCCAAGTCCCTCGGTTGCGACACGTTTATTACCGGCGAAATCAAGGAGGCCGTGCCCATCGCCGTGGAGGAACTCGGGTTCAACCTCGTCTCCGCAGGGCACCACCGCACTGAGATTTTTGGCGTGCGCGCCCTTGCCCGGAAAATCGAGAACGAGCTCAAGATTCCCGCCAAGTTCGTGGATATCGACAACCCGGTCTAGTGAACTGTGCCGCCCGCGTGGCGGCCTCTTACTTTTTTCTTATTTTGGTGCCGTTTTTTGCGAAATTTAAGCAAAAATGCGGATTTTACAATATAATAGAGGTTTTTACTTTTCTTTTTAGGGGTGTTTTTCTATCTTCTTGCCCGTGAAATTCGTAAAGGCCAACATCCATTACCAGAATTCATCGAAGTCGGTGACCCTCAACTTGCCGGAATTCCTTTTCCGCGGGCACTGGGCGGTCCGCGCCTTCGTCGTCGTTGGCCTCCTCCTTCTCGTAGTCCAGTTTTCCGCTACCTTCGTGCACGATGCCGTGCTGAAGCATGTCATCAAGTCGCGCCAGTACCTTGACCGCCAGATGGTGCAAATCGAGGGTACGCTCGACTATCTGGACGGGACTTCCGGCGTATTTTTCAAGGACGAGCAGCGTGTGCATTCCAAGTTCGCGCTTACGCCGCCCGACGCGCAGGCACGTGAACTGGGTACCGGTGGTTTTATCGGCCCCGAGTCGCTCCTGGTGCGTGGTACATCCCCGGTATTTGAACGCATGGCGCTCCTCCGCGAGAATGCCGCGCGTATCCAGAACAAGCTCGACATGAACAACGCCGCGTTCTCCTCGCTCTCCGAATACGTGGGGCAGCAGCAGTCCCGCTGGCGTTACATACCTTCTATCGCACCCACGCGAGGCAGGCTCGGTTCCGGGTTCGGCCCGCGCGTACACCCGGTAACCGGCGAAGTCGGCCGCATGCACCAGGGTGTGGATATTGCGAACGAGCGCTGGACCCCGATTTTTGCGACGGCGGACGGCGTGGTGGAAAACGCCATGTACAATCCGTCGTTCGGTAACTTTGTGGCGATAAGTCACGGAAACGGGATTCGTACCCGTTATGGTCACATGCAGATGCTCCTCGTCAAGCCTGGACAGCTGGTCCACCGCTACGAGATCATCGGCTATATGGGTTCTACCGGCATGTCTACCGGCTCGCACCTCCACTACGAGGTCTGGGTCGGCGACCGTCCTGTAAACCCCGTTGCCTATATTCTTCCAGGCGACTACTCGGTCGACTGATATCCTGGCTTGCTCCAGTTAGGTGGCGTTCTTTCGGGACGGCGGGCGGGATAAACCCCTTCGGGGGACTACATGAAATTATTGCCCTGGCTTGCGGTAACCATTCCCGCATGCCCATTGCTCGTGGAGGTGTTTCCGGACCCGACGGACGTGCCTGACCAGGACGGGGAGTTTGTCGAGGTGCGCCTGGATGCTACGTTCCGGGCGGACACGTTAACGCTGCTCATGGACGGGAAGGCGGCTGTCCGGGTGCCGTACCCGGAGGGGAACCGCCTGGTGCTGGTACACGACAGCGCATTTTGCCCCGTGCGGGAGAATGTCGCCTGCGCGGTATTCAAGGAATCGCTCCCGAATTCGCGGGAAAGTCTGTGGAAACTCGAGGCGGGCACATGCATGGATTCCGTGCTGGTGCCGGCCTCGAAGGCGGGGAAGGCGTACCAGCGGCGGAGCGAGACCGACGACTGGGAGTTTGCTGCCGCCACGCCAGGTTTCGCGAACGCCGGCTACGAGCAGGGGATATTGGACTGCGGGGTAGGCATCCTGAGGGTTGTGCCCGAGGAGGCGTCCGCTGAGGTCGTGAACTTCCGTGTGGAAGGGCGTCTCGAGGGCTGCGAGAGTTCACGCGTTTATATTGGGTGGCAGGACCTCTCTGCAGGGACGAAAACCAGTGATACGCTTGCGGTTTCGGGCAATTTCGACTTCGAGATTGCCTCCCGCGGGAGCGTGCATCTGAACGTGTTGCTCCCGGAGGACGAGTACCCGCTGAACAACGAAATCGATACGCTTCTCGTGGTACCGGGGAAGTCCCCGCTCGTGATATCGGAGGTACACCACTGCCCGCAGGAGCCCGTGCCGGAGTGGGTGGAGGTATTCAACGCGTCCCGGGTGGCGGTGCCGCTGTCGCAGGTGCGCCTCTGCGGCAGGGGCGGCGCACTGGGCGGGAGCGGGGATAGCATATTCCCCCTGCAGGCGGTTCTCCTGACCCGGGATTCGCTCGAGTTGAGGAGGCAGGTCGGGTTCCCCGACGTGCGGATAGTGCAGGTGGCGCTCGGGTACCTGAACAACACCGGCGGGTCGCTCGCCCTGTGTTACGGAGGGCAGGTCATCGACTCGGTTACCTGGGACAAGGGGACTGCGGCGTGCCCTGCGGGTTTTAGCCCGCTTACGGGTTCGTCGGAAAATACGCCCGGGTTTGTACGCAAGGCGGGCGACAAGACGGAGGCCCCCTTCTCGGTTACGCTTTCCAGTAGGGTCGTGCGCGCAAGGGGCGTGCCCCTGCGGGTACGCGTCGAGGGGGAGGGTGAGGTGCAGGTGCGCCTGCTCGATTCGGCCAGCAGGGAAGTGTGGAACGCCGTCGCGCAGGCGAGTTCCCCGCAGTGGATGGATGTACCCGTGCAGCGCCTGGGGAGCCACGGCGTGAACTACGTGGCGGCGAGGCAGGGCGATTACGAAAAGGTGGTGGGAATTGTACTGCGTCCTTAGTTTATCTAGAATCGTGCGCCGTTTAAAAACTGAAATTCGTCTGCGCCGTTTAGCCCCGCGTTATTTAATGGCTTGTATTAAACCGCGCCGATTAGCCGCCGCTCTTCTTCTCGCGGGAACCTTCTCGCAGGCCTTCTGCTTTGATGCTCCTGTCGCGTTTGTCGCCGACTTCGGGTGTGCTCCCGAGGGCCTACCGGGTTGGAACTCCACGCCTGCGCGCAGGGCAGTCCCTGCCTTCGGCATTTCGGGCTACATGCGCTCGGACGCTCCCGAGGAATGGGTGCTCTCCGCCGCGGGGGAATGGGGCAACCCGCATTACCGAGTCGCGTTTCTCTATGGTTACTACGCGCTCGATTCCCTGTTCCGCGAGTCGGGCGCCTCGCTCGAGGCGTCGTTCTCCCGTTGGTTCCTTGTGGCGGGTCTCGGGTTTGGCGGTATAACGCAGTGGGTCCCGGGAGACGACGCCTGGCTCCGTTATAGGCTCAAGTTCGGGCTCTCCGCGCAGTTCAGGTCGTTCACGTTTGCCGCCTGGTGGTCTGCCTTTACCGACGAGTTGCGGGAGTACCCCCGGGCAGGCGTGTTCTGGGGTGCGTCTCGGGCCTTTACCGCTTATCTCGGGACGGACATGCAGACCGTTACCGTCGGGACTAGCCTTCGCTTTGCGTGGGGGAGTATAGAAACCTCCTACGGGTTCCCGGGATTCGCGCTTACGTTCGGCTTGTCGTTTGGTCTTTCGGGCTATGAAGTTGGTGCAAGGCATGGTACGGGAGGCTCTTTGCCGGCATATAATGGCTTTTGGGCGTCCAAATCGTTCAAAAAATGAGCGGAATTTTGTCATGAGGTGTTCCCTGCACGTTATTTTGTTTATCTTGTAGGTATGAATCCTATGATTCCCGCAGCAGATCTTGGTGTAAACTGGCTTATCGTTCTCGCCTTCGTGAGCGTCATCCTTTTGGTGGCGTGCGCTATCTTTGTTTTCCTGCTTCGCGAGAACGTGAACAGGCAAAAGCTCTATGACAAGTTCACGGGCAACGTGAACGAGTTTATTGTCGTGTTTTCTCGCAGGCTCGAGTTCCTTTACGGCTTGCCGATGTACATCACTGATCCGCTTTTTAGCAGGCTCTCTTCTGGGAGTTTGTTCCAGGACCTGCTGCACTCGAAGGACTGGGCCCGAATGAGGCTGTACTTTGACGAGGTGGAAAAGCACCAGAACATGTCGTTCGTGTTTTCGGTGGAACTTGACCCGACCACATCGAATACTGACCAGAGTCGCGTGCAGTGGTACGAGATGAAGACCGTGCTGGAGTATGTTTCGGTACAGGAATTCCGCTACATTTGCTTTATTAGGAACTTTACCCGTGAAAACGAGAACCGCAAGGAGCGCGAGCGGATTCAGGTACGGCTTGATAACCTCTTGCAGAATACGGGCGACTTCCTCTGGAATTTCGAGGTCGATGAACGCCGGTTTAGGCTCCTTACGCCGCTGATGGACGAGGAGCATCGTGTTATTCCGCAGTCGACGGGCTACGTGGATATTCGCAAGATGATGCCGGAATCCGACTACAACCTGCTCGATTCGATTGTGAACGAGCGCGTGAAGGATTTCCATTCCTACGGTTCGAGGGGCGATCCGTTCGAGACTATCAAGGTGCGCCTGTATGGTGCCGACAAGACGATGGTCTGGTACTGCTTCCGCTGCAGGCTCGTGAACGACGAGGATAACCGTCTTGTGCTGCAGGGCTCTGCGCGTAGGATGGACATGGTACTCGACAACCCGGTTTCGGGCGCAGACGACAAGGAGGCCATGCTTTCGGCGGCGCTCTCGTTCCCGGATGTGCGTGTGCTCTGGGTCGACAGGAACTTTACCATCCAGGGCTGCAACCAGGCTTTTGCGACTGACTTCCAGATACTGAACCCTAAGGAGATTGAAGGGAAGAACCTCGACGCAGTCGTGACGAGCAGGATTCTGCCGTACATGTCGAAGACGCTCTCGGAGGTGTTTGATACTGGGAGGAGCATCTCGTGGAAGGGCGGGTTCATGAAGGAAAATACCCTGCTCATGCTCAATGCGGTGCCTTTGAGGTCGACGGACAATGTGTTGCATTCCGTGCTAGGTGTCTACATGATTCTTGACAAGGGCGACTTTGGCGAGGATGTTGAAACGGTTTAATAACAAATAGGAGTAACAAAATGAAAAAGTTAATCGGTCTGGTGATTTGTTCTGCGTTCATGCTCTGCGCATGCAACGAGGCCAAGGCAGAAAAGAAGGTGGAGGCCCCCGCAAAGGCCGCCCCGGCAGCACCCGCACAGGCAAAGGCTGCAGAACCTGCTCCGGCTCCGGAAGCCCCGAAGGCGCAGATTACGAACATTGACTGGCCGAAGGCTCTCGAGATGCAGAAGGCCGGTGGCGTGCTTATTGACGTGCGTACTCCGGGCGAGGTTGCCGAAGGTACGGCCCCGGGTTCTATCAACATCCCGCTCCAGGAAGCTGAACAGCGTCTTGGCGAGTTCCCGAAGGACAAGGACCTGCTCATCTTCTGCCGTAGCGGCAAGCGCAGCATGGCGGTTTCGAACTTCCTTATCCAGAACGGGTACGAGCGCGTGTTCAACGTGGTCGGCGGCTTCATGGCCTTCCCGAAGAACTAGTGAACTACCTACAGCTCGCACTTGAAGAATCTTTCCTTTCGATAGGAATAAGCCGGCCTAACCCGGCTGTGGGGGCTGTTGTCGTCAAGGACGGGATTATCGTGGGGAAGGGGCGTACGCAGCGCCCTGGGAGTGCCCATGCCGAAGTGATGGCGCTGCGTGACGCGGGCGAGTGCGCCCGCGGCGCGGCCATCTACGTGACGCTCGAGCCCTGCTGCCACTATGGCCGCACGCCCCCCTGCACCAAGGCAATCATTGATGCGGGTATCAAGGAAGTTTATTTCGCGCATGCGGACCCGAATCCGGTGGTGCGCGGGAACAGCCGCAAGATTCTCGAGGAGGCGGGCATCCGCGTTTTCGAGGGGGTAGAGGCCTGCATTGCCGCTTCCTTCGAGGAGGCGGATGAAGGCGATTGCGGTAGCGGTTGCCGCGTCTTCGGGTACGATGCTTCCGGACGAACTGCCGGCAATCCTATGCCTCGCGCGGGTGTTGGGATGCGCCCGCAGTCGGAACTCGAAATCGAGGGCCAGAGCGTCTTTGCTGAAATAGAACGCTATTTCGAAGCCTACGATTATTTCGTGCGCAATAAGGCGACGTTTGTCGAAGTAAAGTGCGCCGTTTCGGAATCGGGATGTATGGGTGTTGCGCGGCCCGATGGCTCGCATGCACCGCTTCGCATTACGGGCCAGGGCGCGAACTGCTGGAATCATGAACTGCGCGCGATGAGCGATGCTGTTCTCGTGGGTGCGGGGACGCTCCTTGCGGACAATCCCTCGCTCGACGTGCGATATGCCCGCGGGAACAATCCTGTGAAGGTCCTCTGGGCGGGGCACCGTGAGTTTACGGCCGAAGAAGCACGTGGATTGAATTTTTTTAAACCGCAGGAAGGTGCGACTGAAGTCGCGGACGATAAACGTTCACTCGTATTTTCCCTTGTGGACCAGCCTGCGCTCGCATCGCTCCCGCATGTCGAAACCATACGGATAACCGCTGGAACGTTCAGCTCCTGCTGGCGCGAGATGCTTGCGGATATTTCCCGCCGGGGAATGCACCGCCTGATGGTCGAACCCGGCGCAACCCTCGCGCATCTCCTTTTTGAAAATTCTGCCGGCGATGTGCCTGCGGATCGCCCCCTCTGGAATCGCTTGGACCTGTGGCATTCCACGGACCCGCGTGTTGAGGATGCTCTTGAAGGCGGGGAAGGCAAGCCAGCGCTTACTCCGGTTGCTTTCCCTGGAGTCCCCTCGGGTGCAGTTGCCCGTGAGTCGGCAATGCTCGGCCCCGACGTGCTGACCGTCTATTACCCCTCCTAATTGATTATTTCACAATCACCATCGGGCTTGTTTCGCTCAGCAGGTAGTCCCATTCTTCGCGAATCTTGTTGTATTCGCTCGGGTCGGCATACAGCGCGAATGTGGTCCAGTTGATGGAAGATTGCGTTCCTGCGGTTACGCCCTTCTCGTAGCTCACGTAGTCCACGTCGCGCGGGAACGGCTTCACTCCGGTAACGTTCACTTCACGCCCGTCTGCAGCCTTCACGGCTAGGCTGTAGTGGAACTGCGTCTCGTGCGGCATGCGGATGGGGTGGTGGCGCTTTGCTACCTTCGGGAGCTTGAAGAGGCTCCTTTCCCATACGTTGGGGAAGCGTCCCTTCATTTCGCCGCCCTGCCCGAAGTAGCTCTTTGAGCCATAGGTGGTCACGAGAACGAGAGGCTTGTTGAACTCGTCGAGGTTCTTGATTTCGACCTTGGAGATGTTCACGTCCGGGATTCCCTGCGACATGAAGTCTTCCATGAGTTTTTCCTGTTCCTTGACTTCGCGGCCATAGAACTTGTTGCGGATTGCGGAGGCGAACTTGCCCTGCAGCGTCACGGAGTCGCGGAATTCGCTCACGCCGTCGCGCCCGATAAAGAGCCTGTGGTCAATGGAAATCTTGTGTTCCTGGTTGTCCTCGAGGATGGGTGTCTGCGTCACGCGGCTGTTTTCGCCGTCGATGATGAGGGCCACCTTGCCTTCCATGTCGAGCGGTACGGGGCGGTCGTTGCCCGTCTTGTCGGTCGCGTCGATCCACATCTCGTTTATGCGGTCCTGCTTGGGCACGTAGAGAATCATGTGGTTGAACTGCTGGATGGTCGGCAACTGCGAGAAGCCCTCTTCCGTGAGGTGGATGGCGGTGAGGTAGCTCTTGACGCCGATGGTCGCAAGCATTTCCTTGAGCAGGAGCGCCATATCCTTGCAGTCGCCGCGACGTTCCTTGAGCGTCACTTCGGCGGTCTGCGGGATAAGGCTATGCCCGCCGAATCGGATGTCGCGGTAACGGATGTCGTGGCGCACGAAGTTCGCGAGGGCCTTGACCGCGTCGTTGCCAATCTTGTTGCCCTTCACCTCGAACGCCTTCTCGCGCACGCTCACGGCCTGCTTGAACTGGTGCTTGATAAGGCTTTCGTAGTCTTCGCCAACGTCTTTCCACTGCTGCTTCCCGGTGAGCATCAAGCCTGCGCCGAAATCGCGGTACACGGGCATGTAGAGTTCCTTGCGCGTTACGACGGGGCTCTCGATCTTCCATTCGCGTCCGCCCTTGATGTTCTCGCGCTCGAGCGGTCCGTATTCCTCGGTGGTGAACGCGTTCGTGTCGGCGTACACGCGGAAGATGGACTGGCCCACGGGTACGTCCTTGCTGCTCACGAAGTCGGTGTAGGGGATCATGCCCTTAGCCTCGATGGCGGTACGGCTGAACTGCAGGTAGATGAAGTCGCCCGGCGCGAGTTCCGAGAGCGGGAAATGCGCCATCTGGCTTTCGTTCTTGCCGCCGATTTCAGTCGCGTAGGTGATGTAGGCGCCGTTGAGGCTTGCCTTCTGCTTCAGGTTCCAGTTGCTGTCGTAGACTTCGAGCGCGTTGAGGAATATGCGGTCGTAGCCCGGCAAGAAGTCGAAGGTGAACTCGCGGTAGATGGCGGCGCCGCGCACGTCGAGGACTTCCATGAGCATTTCCTCGCTGCGGCTCCACGGCTGGTTCTTTTCGGCCTTCAGGCATTCCTTGCGGTAGTGGACCACGGCGGGGAAGTCGCCCTCGACGGCTTCCTGCTTGGCCTTTGTGCTGAGGAGGCTCTTGAGGTTCGCAGTACGTTCTTCCACTGGAGTGATGGGCTTCTGTAGCGTGCGGTTGTCGGCCTTCCCGAGGAACGCCTTGGTGGCACTCAGGTAGCTCTTCGCGTCTTCGTTATCCGGCTTGAGCGAGAGCGCCTTGGTGAGTGCCTTTTCTGCCTCGCGGTAGTTGTGGCTGTAGAAGAGGATCTTGCCGTGCATGGTCCATAGCTTGTAGTCGTTCTTGTCCTTCAGGAGCGTCTCTTCGCTGATGGCGCGGGCTTCCTCGTAGCGTCCCAGGAATACGAGTGCATCCATGAGGGTTTCGCCCAGGTCCTTGCTCATGCCGAACCTGCCACGCACGCCGTAGAGGATTTCGACTGCCTCGGCGTACTGGTCGAGGCCCATGTAGGTCTTGGCGAGGTACACGCCCAGGCGGCTGCTCGGCTGCGTGTCATAGAGGCGCTGCACTACCACGAGGGACTGGTGGCGCTGTCCGAGGCCCCAGAGGGCGTCGCTCAGGTTGATGACGTATTCGGGGTTGTTCGGCGTGAACTGGAGTGCCGCTTCCGCACATTCGCGGGCATGGCTGTAGTCGAAAAGCACCTCGTACATTTCACCGAGAATCGAGAGAAGTTTGCCGTTCTTGCGCACGAGAGGCATCTGGCTCGTGAAGTAGGCGATGCCCGGGCCGTAGAGTTCCTTCATCTGGTAGATGAATCCGCAGTTGATGAGGTACAGCGGCTCGTCCGGGTCCATCTTGTTTGCGCGCTCGAAGTAGCTGAGGGCCACGAGCGGCTGGTCCTCTACCAGGCGGAGGATGCCCACCTGGTTCATGACGGCGGCGTTGAACTTGTTCTGCTTCTTGTCGTTCTTGATTTCGGGCACGGCTCCGGTCTTTAGGCCTTCCACCGCGTTGTCGATAGCCTTCGCGTATTTCTTCTGCGTTGCGCCCTGCGTCCAGACGGCAATCAGGATTCCGCGACCGTTCTCGTAGAAGAACCGTCCCTTGTAGGCGAAATCGAAATTCCCGACCATGTGGGTGAGCGTGAATTCCTGGGCGTAGCGGTCGCCGACCTTCACGCGGCGCGCATCGAGGGTTTTGTTGTTCGGGTCGACACCCAGGCGGGTGAGGAGCACCTTGAACATATCCTGCTGGTTAATAACGTCGGGCGGGAGTATGGCGCCATATACAAATAGGGAGATTTCCTCGGACTTGTCCGTGAGTACTAGGTCCGGGTCGTTGTTCTGCTTGGCGATGCCGTTCCAGAAGTGCCAAAGTGTGTCCTTGGTGCTCCAGGTGTAGCCGAGCGCTGCGGAGGAGTGGCTCTGGATGCGTTCCGGCGAGAGTTCGGGGCCCTGCTCCACGGAGATTTCCTTGAGCGTGAATCCCTTGAAGAATTCCTGCCATTCTTCCTTCAGTGCGCCTTTTGCGGGAACGTTGTCGGTAGCCGCGAGCGTGAGGGTGTATACGCTGCTGCCGTTGCCGGTAACCAGGCCGCATGCCTCGTAGGGGGTCTCGTAGCGCTTGCCCGCGATGTCGAAGAACGCGCCTGTGGTACCGAACGCCTCTTCGGGATTGAGCTCGCTGAAGGTCGCCTTCTTGCCGCTAGCCTCCAGACTCTGCATTTCCATCTGGGCGCGGTCCATCAGGTTCATCGGTTCGCCCTCGTCGAGCGCGACCTCGCGCAGCACCGCCCTGCGGCCTGTCGTCGCGTTGTAGAACTCGTAGGGGGCTCCGTCCTCGCCGCCGATCATCGTCCAGTCGCCGCCCGGGAACTTGAAACTGAATCCGCTGTTCCCGATGGTGCCTTCGGGCATGCTCTGCTTGCTTGCCTTCGCGCTTGTTGCCGGGGCTTCGCTATAGTCGTAGTAGTTCTGCGCGGCGGTAGCGGGGGAGTCGTCGTTCTTCGGTTCCGGGTTGGTCAACGGGTCACCGTTTCCGGCACAAGACGCGATAAAGAACAGCGTAAACAGGCTCGCACTCAGTTGTGCGAGACGGCCGCGAAAATCGGCTACACGGGTAAATCTTTTGAGCATGGAGTTGTTCATGAGAGCAAAGATACAAAAACGATTTGCTCCCGCCCTGCATTTTTTATTCCCGGGTGGAATATGGTATTTTGATGGTAAAAAATTATTTAAGAACGCACGTCCTAGCAGACTTCTTCAATCTTTTTAGACAATGTTTTTTTGAATTTTTTTTAATATATTTCCTATGGATGTGTGAAGGAGTAAACTATGAAACATTTGGGATTTTTGGCCCTAGCCTTCACGGTATTTCTCGCTGCCTGTGGCGACGATTCATCTTCTAGCCCGGTTAATGACCCGGATTCTTCGTCAGAACTGTCATCCTCGGAGCGCAGCGAAGGGGATCCATCTAGCACGTCTTTGTCCAGTGACAAGGCTCAATCCAGTTCCAGCGAACAGAACACATCCTCGTCCAGCGATGCAGTGCAGTCGAGTTCCAGTGAAGCGCCTGAACTGCCTGCGGAAATTACCTACGGCACCCTCACGGACGATCGTGACGGCAAGACCTACAAGACGGTAGTTATCGGGAAACAGACCTGGATGGCCGAAAACCTCAACTTCGAAACGCGATTCAGCTATTGCTACGAGAATAACGACGAGAACTGCGCCAAGTACGGCCGGCTCTACAAGTGGGAATTCGCGATGGAAGCGTGCCCTGCGGGTTGGGGCGTGCCTTCGCTGGAAGAATTCCAGGTTCTTGTTGCGACTGTTGGCGGGCTGCCGATAGCGGGGAAGGTGCTCAAGTCCACCGAAGGCTGGAAGGACGGCGGCAACGGTACGGACGAATACGGCTTCTCCGCGCTCCCTGCAGGCTACATGCAAGAAGACTCGACGTTCCACAATGTGGGGGAATATGCGCAGTTCTGGAGCACTTCGGGAACAACCAAGATGTACCAACTGGAATTCTTCTTTGACAGGGATAGTTCGTACCTGTTCGGCATTTACAGGGAATACGGTCTTAGCGTCCGCTGCCTCAAGGGTGCTGGCGCCGCGAACGAGGTCAAGGCGACGCCCTGCAAGACGGACAGCACGGATACCTGCGAATACGGCTCGGTGAAGGACGATCGCGACGGGCAGACCTACAAGACCGTGAAAATCGCTAGCCAGTGGTGGATGGCGCAGAACCTTAACTATGAGACCGAAAATAGTTACTGCACCGCCGATTCTATATGCGCCAAGGTTGGTCGCTTCTACACTTGGGGTGCTGCCATGGACAGTGCTGGCAAATGGTCTGAAGGCGGTAAGGGGTGCGGTGATGACAATACCTGTATGCCGAGTTATCCGGTGCGCGGGGTTTGCCCCTCCGGCTGGCACCTGCCCAGCAAGGATGAGTTGGAAATCTTGCGGACGGCTGTTGGTGAATTTGGCCCTGCTGGTACGTTGCTGAAGTCCGCTGACGGTTGGATTGGCGGATTTGTGAATAAGGCTGGTGGCCTGATTGTCTACGATAGCTTAGCGACTAACGGCAAGGGCTCGGACAACTTCGGGTTTACGGCTTTGCCTACCGGTTATTGGGACGAAATAGTCATGCAGGACAATGGTTTTGTCACGACGTTCTGGAGTTCCTCTGAATACGAGCCCAGCAGGGCAACTCTGCTGTATTTGTCGGCTCTCATGGAAAATACGATGATAGACAGCGGCTCTAAGGGCTCCGCACGTTCCGTCCGCTGTGTAAAGGACGCCGATTAGCCAGGGCCTTCGCTGGTGCCGAACCGCCCCTGCCGGTCGAGTGTGCCTAAAAAACAAGTTTTTTTTGTTTAGGACTAGTCCTTCGGGGCTATTTTTAGTAAATTTGACGCCAGCAAAGCACCACCCAGAAGGTGGCTAGCAATTTCAACAATAAACAAAAGGATCCAATAATGGCTCTCAAACTCGGTATCAATGGTTTCGGCCGCATCGGCCGTATGGTGTTCCGCGCTGCTGTGGAAAACTTCTCCAAGGACATTCAGGTTGTCGGTATCAACGACCTCCTCGACGTCGACTACCTCGCTTACATGCTGAAGTACGACTCCGTGCACGGCGCTTTCAAGCACGACGTGTCTTTCGAAGGCAACTTCCTCATCGTTGACGGCAACAAGATTCAGGTGTTCGCCGAAAAGGATCCGACCAACATCACTTGGGGTGCCCTCGGTGTTGACGTTGTCGTGGAATCCACTGGCTTCTTCCTGACCGACGAACTCGCCCGCGCTCACATCAAGGCCGGTGCCAAGAAGGTCATCATGTCTGCTCCGTCCAAGGACGCTACTCCGATGTTCGTCTACGGTGTGAACCACCAGACCTACGCTGGTCAGGACATCATCTCCAACGCTTCCTGCACCACGAACTGCCTCGCCCCGATGTCCAAGGTCCTCAACGACAAGTTCGGCATCAAGCGTGGCCTCATGACCACCGTTCACGCTGCTACTGCTACGCAGAAGACCGTCGACGGCCCGTCCAAGAAGGACTGGCGCGGTGGCCGCGGCATCCTCGAAAACATCATCCCGTCTTCTACGGGTGCTGCTAAGGCCGTGGGCAAGGTTCTCCCGCAGCTCAACGGTAAGCTCACTGGTATGAGCCTCCGCGTTCCGACCTCTGACGTTTCTTTCGTTGACCTCACTGCCGAACTCGAAAAGCCGGCTACCTACGAAGAAATCTGCAAGGCCATGAAGGAAGCTTCTGAAGGCGAACTCAAGGGCATCCTCGGTTACACCGACGAAGCTCTCGTCTCTACCGACTTCCGCAACGACGCTCGCACTTCCATCTTCGACGTCAAGGCTGGCATCCAGCTCGACCCGACCTTCGTGAAGGTTTGCGCCTGGTACGATAACGAATGGGGCTACAGCAACAAGGTTTGCGAAATGGCCCGCGTCATCACCAAGTAATTGATTTCGGATAAGCGCTAGTGGCGCGGACGTAACAACTGATTTCCGTGCCTCCGCTTGAAACTTTTACAGAAAGGCTCCGCTTCAGCGGGGCCTTTCGCTTTTGTGCTGGTAGGCGATAAATGTGCCGAATCATGCGCGCGCCCTTTGTCACCACCCGTTCAAAAGTGTGCGCATCGCTTTTTGTGGGACATTTTGGAGAAATGACAGACTAAATGACGTGATGGGGTGGTTTAGTCTGTAATTTTTAAGACAAATTAAACGAAAAATGGTTGATTTTTGTCTGGAATGGCGGCTTTCAGGGTGTTTTGGCTTGCAAAAATGCCGAAAAATGCAAAAAATGTTGCGAACAAATTAATAAACGACGGACTAAATCTTGTTTGCCCTCTATTTAGTCCGTAAAAAAGTGGTAAAATTGCGAATCATTCGCAAATTTACCAAGTGTGAGTGTGTTGCCAGCCTTTGTCTTACGCGCCGGCAGGCGCCCACGCAAATAATCCGCGCAGCCTGCATGTCTATTTCTCGGTAGAGCGGATTATTAAGTGCCAGGAGGGTCTTAGGGAGGGGGTGGACCCCCTCCCTTGTCGCATAACAAAAATCCCGAGGGCCGCAGCCCCCGGGACTTCTCTCTCTTTTGGTGTAAAACGTTATTGCCTAGCGCACCTGGAAGCGTACCTGCGAGAGGTTTGCACCCTGCTGCACGCGCACCAGGTAACTACCCGCGGGGAGCGTTCCGAGTGCGATGCTGTGGCTGCCGGAGCCAAGTTGCTTGCTCATCTGCACGCGGGTATTGCCGAGCATGTCGAACACCTGGATGTTTGCTACACCGCTGGCCGTACTTGTGAGCGAGAGCGTCCCGTTCTGGACCGAGGCGTTGAAGCGGTCGCTATTCGCATAGAACGGAATTGCGTCAAACACGGAAGAACTGCTTTCGGGAACTGCGTCGTGGCAGGCCTTGTAGGTAGTGGGGTTGCTGGAAAGGTAGCCCTTCACCAGGTTGCCCGATGTTGTGTACTGCAGCGAGGTCTTGCTGGAACCGTTCTGGAAGGCGGCCGTTCCTTCGGAAATGTAGGAGGCGGACCAGTTCGCCCAGGAGAGCTTGTGCTTGTTCATGTAGTCCTGCCAGCTCTTGTTGCGGCTCTGGTCGGGATTCCCGTTACCATCTGAGTTGGCGGTGCCCCATTCCGAGACGAATACGGAGAGGCCCGCGTTCATTGCCTTTTCGCCCTTGGTTCCTTCGCAATCACCTCCCCATGTCGGGTCGCTCCAATCGTAACTGCCGCTCCAGCAGTGGCTATTGGCGTAGTAGTGCAGGGTGTAGGCCGTGTTCTTCTTGGGGTCGTTGACTTCGTTGCCGATAGGTGCATGCGGGTTCTGGTCCCATTTAGGTGTTCCGACGAGAATCAAGTTGTCGGAGTGTTCGCGGATGGCCGAAACCACTTGGTCTGCATAGGTCTTGATGGTGTTCCAGGAAACGTCCGTGGGTTCGTTGAAGAGTTCGAAAATCACGTTGTCGTACTTGCCGTATTCCTGTGCCATCTTCGAAAAGAAATCCTTTGCGGAATTGGTCTGTTCGTTGGCGTTGTGCGAATGCCAGTCGATAATCACGTAGATGTCGTTCTTGATGGCCGCTTCCACGACGGTCTTCATCAAGTTCATTTGCGTGGTCGGGTCGCTGCCGTAGCCCTTGTAGCCGTTGTTCCAGTCTTCGTTGCCGGTTGCCATGGCTGCGCGCACAATCTGGATGTTCATGTCGCGAACCATGGTGGAAACACCTTCTTCGCTCCAGTATTCAACAGCCTGGGGCATAAGGCTCCAATAGAGGCTCATACCGCGCACCTGCACTTCGGCGCCGTCCTTCACGCCTTCGCAGCTACCGTAAATCTGGCCCTTGCCCTGCGAGTTCTTGCCGGCCATCAGCTGACCGTACTGGCTCACGGGCCCCACGCGGGTCGGGGTAATCTGCGCGAATGCGGTTGTGGCCAGCGATGCCGCCAGAGCCAGGGTTGCCGCCGTTGTGAATCTCATAAAACCTCCATACACAGTTTGTGTAATGTAAAAACGTTCATACACTAACTATAATCTATATCCAGGAACGGGCTTTTTATTCGCTTTTGGTACAAATCATGTTTACGCCCGCAACCATTTGTGAGTCTAGTCACGCATAAAGGCAAATATTGCCGTTCTTTTAATGTCAAAAGAGTGTTTTTTTTATTATTTTATGGAACGTCAAGGCTTCGTAGATGTTACTCTATATTACTGTCAATACCCTCTGTGCTGTTATCATGACTATCCTCATGTTCATGGTCAAGCGCGGAGTGATGCACGAAGCCGACCAGAAGACATTCTTTAATATCTGTTTCCACTGCCTGCTCCTCTTTTCCTTGGATATCCTCTGGGTGTTCGTGGATGGGGCGACCTTTAGCTATGGAATTCTGCTCAACAAGGTTATAAATGCCGCCTATTTTGCACAGAGTGGCGTGCTCTGTTATTTCTGGAGCCGTTACTCCTTGTTCCTCTCGTCGAGCCAGTTCAAGGTTTGGAATGTCCATAGGGTGCTTTTTGCCCTGCCTATGATTATTATCGGCATAATGTCGATTGCCTCCATCTGGACGGGGTGGTTCTTTACCGTTGATGACGCGAACCACTACCACCGTGGCGAGCTCAATATTGTGCAGGTTAGCCTTATCTTCGCGTACTTGCTGTACTCGTTCTTTGTCGCTGTTTTTACCATCAAGAAAAAGCGTGAACTGGTGAACAAGAACAAGCTTTACGCCATTTCGGCACTCGGTTTCTTGCCGTTCTTTGCGAATATTGTCCAGATTCAGTACCCGGGCCTCTCGGTGTTCTGCGTGGGTGCGACCCTCGGCCTCGTGGTCGTGTTCCTCGAGATCCAGCGCGAGATGATTTCGCTCGACCCGCTTACGCGCCTCAACAACCGTAACCAGGCGAGCATTTACTTGAGTACGCGCTTCAAGCAAGAAATCCCGGGCAAAAAGCTTTACCAGTTCGCGATGGACTTGGACAGGTTCAAGGGCATCAACGATACCTACGGCCATATGGAGGGCGATAAGGCGCTCCTGATTGTGTCGGATGTGCTTAAAGTCGTATGCGGCCCGCGCGGGCACTTTATTTCGCGCTACGGTGGCGACGAGTTTGTCGTGTTTGCGAACCTCCCGGACGATGCCGCTGCCGATGAACTCTGCACGGCGATTGAAGAAAAGCTTGTAAAGAAATCCTTCGGGCTTCCGTACGAACTCAAGATGAGCATCGGGTACGCAAGGCTCAGGAAGGGGGAGACCGAGGAATCCTTTGGTCGCAGGGCGGACGAGGCCCTCTACGAAATCAAGAACCGCAAGAAGGTGGAACGGGTATGACCGAGTATTTACTTGAATATACCGAGATAAGCCTGTTCTGCATAGCAGTTCTTGCCATCATGCTTTGGACGCTCCGTACGAGTCTGAATAGGCTTGCGAACCAGACTATCCTGACCCACGTGTTCGTGATGATCATTGTGCTTTTCGCCTTGGATCTCGTGTCGGAGCATGTCGAGGGGGTTGCCTCTCCGGCTGCCGTGGCAGTGAACCACGCCTGCTGCATCGCCTTCCTCTCGTTGAACGTGTTCCTCGCGTTCCAGTGGCTGCGCTTTGTGGGTTACAACCTGCAGTTGCATTTCTGGCACAAGAAGCGCATACTCCTCTACCTGTCAATCCCTATGGCGATTGGTGTATTGTTTATCGCGGGTTCCATCTCGCAGGGCTGGATTTACCGCATAAGCCCCGATAACCACGCCATCCGCGGGAGCATTTACTTTGTCTATATCGCCATTTGCAGTTTCTACATGCTGGGCACGGGCTTTATTGCGGGCCGCCGCGTTTTCATCAAGCGCTACTACTCCGACAGGATGTTGAACATGGCGCTTGCCTCGTGCGGTGTGCTGCCGTTAATATTCTTTGTTCTTGAGTATTTTACGGGGACGCACCCGTTCTCGATATACGCGATGATGGTTGCCGTGCTGTGGGTGTTCCTCGAACTGCAGTCCCGCATGATTTCGACCGACCCGCTCACGAAGCTCAACAACCGTAACCAGCTGAACGTGTATCTTGATTCCAAGATGGGGCAGACCCTGGCGAAGGGCTCGCTGTACCTGTTCGTGCTCGACCTCGACAAGTTCAAGGACATAAACGACAACTTTGGGCACCACGAGGGCGACCGCGCCCTGATTACCGTGGCAGAAGTGCTCAAGCGCGTCTGTGGCCCCAAGGGCTGCTTTATTTCGCGCTTCGGGGGCGACGAGTTCAACCTGGCGGCGGACCTCCCGGATATGGCGGCGGCCGAGGCCATCAAGTTCGCCATCAATTACGAGATTGCGCAGAGGGCGGCATCGCTCCCGTACCGGCTGAGCCTGAGCATCGGGTATGCGGCTAGCCGCGGCAAGGGCGAGACCCTGAAAGACTTGTTCGAAAGGGCCGACGAGGCGCTGTACAGGGAAAAGGCGAAGCGCTAAATTGTTAAATTTAAGAGAGAGGTAAATATGCAGATCGAAAAGAAAGTTGAAAATTCCGTTATGAGCATTGCCCTGGAAGGGCGTTTGGACACGATGACCGCACCGCAGCTCGAGGCTGAGGTTCAAGGGAAACTGGACGGCGTCACCGAACTGAATTTTGATTTTGCGAAGCTTTCTTACATTTCTTCTGCGGGCTTGCGCGTGCTGCTTTCGGCTCAGAAGGTCATGAACAAGCAGGGCAAGATGTTTATCCGCAACGTGTGCCCCGAAATCAAGGAAATCTTTGACGTGACGGGTTTCGCGGATATCCTTACCATCGTGTAAGGTTCACGAACAAACACGAACCATCATTTCATATAAAATAAAGCCCGCTTTCGCGGGCTGTTTAATTTATACGAAAAACGTTGACTCGTCGCCGTTTAATAAACTGCGCGGGTCGCGGGGTTTAGACTGCGCGGGCCTTAAACGTCGCCGACTTCGCCAGTCGCCACAAAGTTGCGGACGGCTCGTGTAATGCGCATCGAACAGAAGTTCGGCCCGCACATGCTGCAGAAGTGGCTGGCCTTCGCCTGGCTGCCGGGGAGCGTCTTGTCGTGGAATTCCATGGCCTTTTCGGGGTCCAGAGAAAGCGCGAACTGGTCGTTCCAGCGGAAGTCGAAGCGGGCGCGCGAAAGGGCGTCGTCGCGGAACTGGGCTGCGAAATGGCCCTTTGCAAGGTCGGCCGCGTGAGCGGCGAGCTTGTAGGTGACCACACCTGCGCGCACGTCGTCGCGGTCGGGGAGCCCGAGGTGTTCCTTGGGCGTCACGTAGCAGAGCATGGCGGTGCCGTACCAGCCGATTTGTGCCGCGCCGATGGCCGACGTAATGTGGTCGTAACCGGGGGCGATGTCGGTGGTGAGGGGGCCGAGCGTGTAGAACGGGGCGCCGTGGCACTTTTCGAGCTGGCGTGCCATGTTGTCCTGAATCTTGTGCATGGGCACGTGACCCGGGCCTTCGATAATCACCTGCACGCCGTATTCCCAGGCAATCTTCGTGAGCTCGCCGAGGGTGTCAAGTTCTCCGAACTGGGCCGCGTCGTTGGCATCGGCGAGGCTACCCGGACGCAGACCATCGCCCAAAGAAACGGCAACGTCATAGGCGGCGAGAATCTCGCAAATTTCGCGGAAATGCGTGTACAAGAAGTTCTGCTGGTGGTGGCGCATCTGCCAAAGGGCAAGGATGGAACCGCCGCGGCTCACGATGCCCGTGGTGCGCTTGGCAGTCAGCGGAATGTGTTCCAGCAACAGGCCCGCGTGAATGGTGAAGTAGTCCACGCCCTGTTCCGCCTGCTCGATGAGCGTGTCGCGGTACAGTTCCCACGTGAGTTCTTCGGCCTTGCCGTTCACCTTCTCGAGCGCCTGGTAAATAGGCACCGTGCCGATAGGGACGGGGCTGTTGCGGATAATCCATTCGCGCGTCTCGTGGATGTGCTTTCCGGTGGAAAGGTCCATCACGGTGTCGGCACCCCAGCGCACGGACCAGGCCATCTTTTCGACTTCTTCTTCAATGGAAGAAGTGATGGCGGAATTGCCGATGTTGCTGTTGATTTTCGTGAGGAAGCGGTTACCGATAATCATCGGTTCGCATTCCGGGTGGTTGATGTTCCCCGGCAGAATCGCACGGCCTGCGGCGATTTCGTCGCGCACGAATTCCGGCGTAATGGGGGAGCCTTCAATCTTGATCTTGCCCTGGGCCTGCAACTCGTCAAGGCGCTGGTTTTCGCGGATGGCCACGTATTCCATTTCCTTGGTGACGATTCCCTTGCGGGCGTAATCGAGCTGCGTCAGGTGGTGTCCGGCCTTTGCGCGGAGCGGGTGGTGTTCCGCGTTAAAGCGCAGGTGGTCGAGTTCGTGGTTTGCACGGCGGGCGCGGCCATAAGCAGACGTCATGTCGTCCAGCTGTTCGGCGTCGCCACGTTCCATAATCCACGATTCGCGGAAACGCTCGATGCCCTTCGTCACGTCGAGCTTGGCGTCTACATCGCTGTAAGGGCCGCTCGTGTCGTACACGGGAACTACCGGCGTTTCGGGGTCTTCAGTCAAAATTTCGCGCATTCCCACGCGGATGTCCGGGTACATCTTTCCCGGAACATACACCTTGCGGGAATTCATGAAAGGTTTAAGGAGAGAATCCATTACTTTCCTTTAATTACTTCACACCAATGAGGGAAAGGTCACGCACGGCACCCTTGTCTGCGCTAGATGCCATGGCGGCATATGCCTGCAATGCCTTGGACACTACGCGGTCGCGGTGTTCCGGCTGCCATGCCTTGGCGCCGCGGGCTTCCATTTCCTTGCGGCGTTCGGCCAGCTCTTCGTCGGTGAGCTGCACGTTGATGCTGCGGTTCGGGATGTCGATTTCGATGACGTCGCCCGTGTGCACCAGGCCGATGTTACCCTTGTTGGCGGCTTCCGGAGAAGCGTGACCGATGGAAAGACCGCTCGTACCGCCGGAGAAGCGTCCGTCGGTGAGGAGGGCGCAGGACTTGCCGAGGTGACGGCTCTTGAGGTAAGAGGTCGGGTAGAGCATTTCCTGCATGCCGGGGCCACCCTTCGGGCCTTCGTAGCGGATAACTTCACCACGTTCGGGTCGAGAATGCCCTTCACGGCATCTTCCTGGCTTTCGAACACCACGGCGGGGCCGGTGAACTTGAAGATGGATTCGTCGACGCCTGCGGTCTTCACGATGCAGCCGTCCACGGCGAGGTTACCGTACAGAACAGCGAGGCCGCCGTCCTTGGTGTAGGCGTGTTCGCCGTCGCGGATAGCGCCATTGGCGCGGTCGAGATCGTGATCCGGGTACATGAAGTTCTGCGAGAAGGCGACCAGGTTGTACTTGCGGCCCGGGCCGGCGAGGTAGCGCTGCTTGGCTTCGGCTGTCGGGTTACGCTTGAGGTCGTTCACTTCGAGGGCTTCGCCCATCGTAGCGGCGTGAACTGTCTTTGCATTCTTGTGGATGAGGCCCATGCGGTCGAGTTCGCCCATGATGCCCATGATGCCACCGGCGCGGTTCACGTTTTCCACGTGGATGTTGTGGACGGTCGGGGCAACCTTGCAGATGCACGGCGTGTTGCGGGAGAGGCGGTCGATGTCCTTCATGGTGGAGGCGCATGGCGTTTTCGAAGGCGTCCTTCGTGGCGATGCTGCGCGGGAGGATGCTTTCGTCGTTCAAATCGTAATACTGGTGGCAGAGTTCCACGATGCGCTTACCGGCAGCTTCGAACAGCTTCTTGCGTTCGGCGTGGGTCGCGACGATGGTGCCGTTGCCCGGGAGGCTGAGGCCGAGGGCTTCGGTCAAGGAGTTCATGGAGTTCGCGGTGAACATGCCGGAGCAGGAACCGCAAGTGGGGCAGGAGTTCGCTTCGATGGCGGCCACTTCTTCGTCGCTGATGGTGTTGTCAGCGGAATCAATCATGGCATCAATCAGGTCGAGGGCGCGGTCCTTGCCGTCCTTCGTGGTCACGTGGCCGGCTTCCATGGGGCCGCCGCTGACGAAAATTGCCGGAATGTTGAGGCGCATGGCGGCCATGAGCATACCCGGAGTCACCTTGTCGCAGTTACTGATGCACACGAGGGCGTCGGCGCGGTGGGCGTTAGCCATGTATTCGGTGGAGTCGGCAATGAGGTCGCGGCTGGGGAGGCTGTAGAGCATGCCGTCGTGGCCCATGGCGATACCGTCATCCACGGCGATGGTGTTCATTTCCTTCGCGACACCGCCGGCGGCTTCGATCGCGCGGGCGACCACCTGGCCCAAGTCCTTCAGGTGAACGTGTCCCGGAACAAACTGGGTATAGCTGTTCACCACGCAAATCACCGGCTTGCCAAAGTCTTCCACCTTGGTTCCTGTTGCGTGCCAAAGGGCGCGTGCACCGGCCATTTCGCGGCCTTCCATAGTCTTGAGCGAACGAAGTTTCGGCATAATATATCCTTTTTGAAATTTTTTGAAAAATGTAGAAAAAATAGTGGGCGACTAGGCTCTTTTTTCGCCGTGAAAGCGTCTTGCGCAAATTTTGGGCAAATGGCCATTTGTATGAAACAAAAGTGGCGAAATTTGACGAAAATCACATTTTTGGCAGGGGAAATGTGGTTTTGTAGCCATTTGTATACTTTTTTTCCTACCGATTTCCTAGTGATTGTGTGAAGTTGGTCAACAAAATTTTGCATTGTTTACAAACTAATTGCAAAAAATGGCAATTTTAACTAAATTTAAGCAAAAACGGGGGTAAAGTATGCTCTTTGTAAACAATTTCAAAAAATTAGCTTTTATGGCCTGCCTCGTGCTCGTTGGGCAGGGGTTTGCTATGGATCCGTGGACTGATCATAAGAGTTCTACGGATCCTGAGAAGGTTAACGACTGTTACCAGATTTATACTCCGGCAGAACTGGCTTGGTTTGCTGCTAAAGTGAATGCGAACCAAACGCCGTATTGTGCAGAAGTCAGGGCTGATTTGAATATGGATGGTTATTTCTGGATTCCGATTTCGTCCAAAGGAACGAAGAGGGAGGTCCATTTTAACGGAAACAACAAGATAATAAAAAATTTGTACATAAGTGCAGAGGAAATTCTCAATAAATATCCTAAAGATACAGAACTTGCACAGAACTTGGGACTTATTGGGGCTTTTACGGGGCATGTTCAGAATGTAATTTTGGAGAATGTTGAAGTTTACGCATATGGTAAGAACTATAAAACTACAGGAGCTAATCCTGTGGAAAAGCCGCTTTCTATAGGTACTGTGGTTGGTTGGCAGAGTAACCCAGAGAGTATTGTTGAAAACTGCTATGTAACCGGTAAGATGGTTACAAGTGGTGATGGTCAGTCTGTTGGTGGAATTGTTGGCAATAATGGTGGAGGCACGATAACGAATTGCTATAGTGCGGTGGATATCGATGCCAATGGAACGGCTTATGTTGGTGGAATAGTTGGTTATACAAAAGAATTTGACAAAGGTGCTGTTGCTTCGATATCCTCTTGTGTTTATGCGGGAAATACCCTTTCAAGTACGGGTTCTGGCAAGGCTGGGGCGATTGTCGGCAATCATTACAATGGAAAAACGGAATTTGAGGATGTTTATTATGACAGCGAAAAGTTTGACGATGCCATCGGCAGAACTATGGGCGGCTCTACGACTGGTTCGCCGACTGGAACTACAGAACTGAATACGGAACTGATAGCTTGTACTCTTAATGGTGCCGAACTTGAGAATGGAATTTGCCCTGTGAGTACTCCGTGGTCCGCCGGTGCATCCAGCATTTGCTTGAATGGCTACGGCGCAGATGGTTACAAGATAACCTTCAATGCAAATGGAGGTTCCTTTGCTGGCGGAGCAACATTTGTGAAGTATGTAAAGGCTGGGAATACAATCAATAATGATGGCGTTGCAGATCCCACTTGGGGCGATGATAGTTATGTATTCGCCGGTTGGGTAGGTGATGATTATAATAAAACTGCGACAAAAGCAACAACGATTACGGCATCTTGGAACAAGATGCATACGATTACATTCAGTCCTGTTAACGGGGACCTGCACGGAACATTCCCAAATGGATCTTCTGAATCGGTATCAATAAAGATTGAAAATGGAAAGAGAATAGCAGTGCAGGGCTTTGCTAGACCGACTTCATTTATTGATGATCAAAATGTAAAGTATAATTTCATGGGCTGGGCGGATGGAAATGATCCCACAGTGCGTTATGTCGATGAATATGGACTTGACAATCTTCCTGTTGCCGCAGGAGATATGACCTTGGTTGCTGCGTGGACTACTGCGCCAGTCTATACAGTTCGTTTCTATGAGAACGAATCATCTACGGCTTCGTATGTGAGTTCTGTATATGAAAATGAAAAGGCTAATGAGTTGACCACTGATAAAATGGATCCGCATCCAGGTTATACTTTTGAGGGGTGGTTTGAACGCGGCGCAAGTACCTCGTTTAACTTTAATCAAACTATTACTAAAGATGTTAATCTCTATGCTAAATGGGTGAAAAATTCTTATACTGTGAATTATGTACTGAAATGCTCAGACGAATGCTCAAATTCAAATGCAGGCGAGTTTACTGTTGATGGAATGACGCTTTCTGATCCGGTTTGGGATGAAAAACATAGTTTCTTGGGCTGGTATACAGATCCTGAATTTAAGGATAAGAAAACAAGCATTCCTGCTGGTTTAACAGAAAACATTACGCTTTATGCAGAATGGAAATTGATTACTTATGAGATTACATATAGAGCGGGAACTTATGGAATTGGACTTGTTCCTTCTGAGAAAAAGATTCACAATGAAGAATATACATTAAGGGGTGTTTCCTATACGAGAACAGGATATATCCAAGGTGGCTGGAGTACAAAGGACGATGGTTCTGATGGTTTTCTTGCACTTAATTCGAAGTATACAGATAATGCAGATTTAATTTTATATCCATATTGGACATCGCAAACATTTACGATTACGTATAATGGTGGCGAATATGGTGATGGTAATGTAGCTTCTGCAACGAAAGCCTATGGAGCCAATCTTCTGCTTTCTACTGAGGTGTTCACTCGCGATGGTTATGTCCAGAATGGCTGGATCTATACCACCAATGATGAAACTATAGAGTATGATCTTGGTGCTGCATTTGATGTAGATGCCGATGTTACACTCATTCCGCGTTGGGTTCCTGCTTACACGGTTACCTATAATGCAGGAGACTTCGGTGAAGGCGCTGTTGCGGCAGGTACGAAGACCCATGATGTGGATTTTGAACTTTCCAGCGAAAAGTTCACCCGCTCCGGCTACACGCAGGATGGCTGGGAGAATGCAAATGGCGATATCGTGAGCAGCCCGTACACAGAAAACGCTGACATTACCCTCTACCCGCATTGGGTAATCAGTACCTACACGGTAGAGTACGATCCCAATGGAGGTTCAATGGATGGTGATGAATCCTTCACGTTTACTATGGAATCAGGCGAACTTCCTCTTGCTACTCCGAATGCAAGGGTTGGATATTCGTTCGTAGGGTGGCTTGACAGCGAGACTGGTGATGTGCTGACAGATGCATTCCCGGCTAATTCTTCTGGTGATAGGACGCTTACTGCACAGTGGTCTCTGTTGCCGATAACGGTTACGGCAGGTTCTGGCACGTTTGAATATGATGGCAAAATTCACAATGCTGAATGTTCTCGTGAGGGGACTCTTCCGGTAGGCTATTCTATTGAAATGGACCCCAGCGGAAGTGTGCATAAGGTCGCTGATGGTAATGTCACGTCAACTTGTGCTGTGACCATTAAGAATGAATCTGGCACCGATGTGACGAACCTGTTTACGGAACTCACGATTGTTGATGGGTCGATCTCTGTTGTGGCAAAGGCCGTTCCGTATGGAGCAGTTACGATTTATACGGATGAAACTGGTACTCGTGCTGAAATCAATAACGAAAGCTCTAATCAAGAAGATGTTAGTATTCCTGAGAGCGACAATGTAGTTGTAGACCATGTGATTTTCAATCGTACATTTACTGTAAATGCTATGTCAACGGTTATGTTCCCGTTTACAGTTAGTTTGAATGAAGTTCAATGTGGTAAATCTAAGTGTGGTGATTTCTGGGAATTTGAATCGATTGATAATTCCACGGGAAAATGGAAATTTATTGTTAAGGTGCCTGATGGAAATGAATTAAAAGCGGGTCGTCCCTATGTTTATCTTCCTTCTGAAACAAACATAAACTTTGTTTTGGATAAACCTGTTTCATTAATTACAAAAGAGCCAGAACAGGTTGTATATAATGGCTGGGTTTTTAAAGGATCTTATGAAACGGTCGTTATAAATGAAGATCATCCAGAATGGGATTATGCATATGGGTATTCTGGTATAGAAAATCCGACAAAGGGATTGACGATAGGGAAGTTCTTTAGAATTAAAAATAAAAACCAGCCAGCGGCTGTTCTGCCGATGCGTGCGTACCTTGTTTATGACGAATCTAAGGTGCTAACGAAATCGTCTAGATTGGTTGAACGTTTTGCTGATTTGAGTACACTTCCGGAAGAATTCGAAATTGAAATTGTTGGGAAAAATGGTCGAGTTATTGGTGGAGGTGTGTTGAATTCCAAAACTGGCGAACTAAAAATGGATCGCTGGTACGATTTAAGTGGTCGTAAACTCAACGGCAAGCCAACGACCCAGGGTACATATTACTATAATGGTAAGCGCATAATTGTGAGGTAAAATACCATGGATGAAAAGAAAACTTATGAAAAGCCGGAAATGAAGGTTGTTAAAATTGCTTCCGATTTAAAACCTTTATGTGGTAGTTGTGACGGTTCTTGCCCTGATGAAATTGAAGTTCAGACACCATAAAACTATAAAGGCTTGAATATGGTGTTTATTCAAAAAAAAGAATATGAGGCTCCATCAGTAAGAGTCATTTCGCTTCGGAATAAGAGTGATTTGTTGCTTATTGATTCTAATACGATTATTCTGAATTATAACGATAATCCGAATGATACGCCTGTTCAGGTTTAGTGAGTATTCTGTCTGAACGTAATCTCTTTACTCTCATTCGGCTCGCATTCGGTGCGGGTAAGGATGAGTTTGCAAATTTCAACGTAGAGACCGCTGAAGAGTGGTCTCTTTTGTATTCCTTGGCGTCCAAGCTTGCTGTTGTTGGCATTGCCTATGCGGGTATTTGCAAACTCCCGAAGGACCGGCGGCCGCCGTTGGACCTGGCCTTCCAGTGGGCGAGCGAGGCGGAGGCTATCCGCGGGCATAACCGTATGGTGAACGACGAGGCCAAGCGGCTCACGGAACTTTTTGCGGGCCAGGGGAGGCGGACTGCCATCCTGAAGGGTGCGGCAAACGCGCGCCTGTACCCGGACAAGTTTATGCGACAGTGCGGGGATATCGACATCTGGATCAGTGGCGGGCGCGATGCTGTCGTGGGACTCCTGGACAGCATGGACTTGCTGGAAAAGGACGCTCCTGCGGTACCCGGCCACAAGAAGACCCGCGAGGAGCTTTATGCCGAGGCCCGCAGGAAACTCTGCGTGTCGAAGCATCATGTTCACGTAGTTCATTCTGCCGCAAAGGTGTGTGTCGAGGCGCATTTCCTGGTATCTTCAGGGAACCGTAACCCATTTACAGACAAACGAATAATGCGCTTTCTCGATGCCGAGATCGAGAACCTTGAACTTGTGCCGGAGGGCTTCTACGTTCCCTCGCTCAGGTTTGCGCTTGCGATGCAGTTGGCGCATATCCAGACGCACTTTATGGCAGGCGGTATCGGCCTGAAGCAGATAACTGACTATTACGTGCTTTTGCAGCAGGCGAGCGATAGTGAACGGCTAGAGATTGCGAAGAATCTCCGTAGTTTTGGCTTGCTACGTGTGACCAAGGCGCTGATGTGGGTGCTGGGGCATATTTACGGGCTCGAACGCGATCGCATGCTCTGCGAACCCAATGAACGCTATGGCAAGTGGATGCTCGGGGTAATCCTTGAGGGCGGAAACTTCGGATTCTATTACAAGGTCGAGTACAGGTCTTTCGTTACGCGCTGGTTCGGCAGGCGCTGGCGTGCTATCAGGTTCAGCCCGTTCTCGCCGATGGACGTGTTCTGGGCGGAGGTCGCATACTGGAAGCATTTTTGGCGTTCGCTTCCCATCCGCATTAAACTGCGGAAACTCTCTATACGTGATTTATTCTAAAAAAAATACCTCGGCGAGTGCCGGGGTATCTTTGCAAAAAGGAAATCCCCGGTCGAGCCGGGGATTTTCAAGATCGATTTCTTTAGATTAGTATCTGTCTTTCAGCACCTGCGGGCATTCCACTTCAACGTAGTTGTGCTCAGGGTTGCCTGCGGCATGCAGGTATTCAACGAGGAACATGCAACCTTGCTTGGCCTTGCTGTCGTTGCTGAACGCCTTGTTGCACTTTTCGGTAAGGCAACTGACATAGGTGCCTGCATTGTAGTTACTTTCGGTTTCACAGTCGGAGAGGAGGCCCCCGTACTGCTGGCCCTGTGCGCCCCAGCCCATGCTGGAACAGCCGTTGAATATGCCAACGCCACCGCCCGGGATCATGATATCGAACTGGCCCTGCGACACGTCACCGCCGATGTTCGTTGTCATGATGATGAGCTTCTTGCCCTTGATTGCCTTGGTGTTGGCGTTAGTGGAGTTGTAGTGGCCTTCGCCGGTAAACGTGAGCTGGTAGCACTTGCCGCAGGAACCGCCGTCACTTGCCGGTACAGCGGCGAATGCGAAGCCCATGTCGGAACAGCCGTCAATGGTGAATGGAATCTGGCTTGTGCAGGCCATCATCGAACCGCCTGCGCAGACGCTCCCTGCGCCCCAGTCGGTGCTTTCGGTTGTACCCTTGTTGGTGCACTGCTTGGAATGGTAAGAGGTATTGTTTTGCACAGAGCAGTGGGGCTTGCAGCAGTCCCAGTAACGGGTGGCCCAGCCGGATCCGGTTTTGCCGCCGTTCTTGACAACGATGTTCGGGCATCCGCCGGTCAACGGCTGCTGCGAGCTGCTGGAAGACTTGGGTGCAACGCTGGAGCTAGACTTTGCACTGCTCGAGGATTTTGCAGAGGAACTAGACTTTGCGCTGCTCGAGGACTTGGGCTGGGTGGTGCTGCTCGAAGGTTGAGCCGTTCCCGCTCCCATATCCTGGCAATTTTTGTTGTTCGGGTCGTAGTAGCAGTTGATGTTGCAGGTCTTGTCGTAGGCGTACTGTTCCTGGTGGGGGCCCTTAAGGCTCTGGTAGTAGGCGACGCATGTGCCCGACGGTGCATCGAGGCACTGGCCGTCACAATTTGTGTTGGCGGGTGTCGCGGAAGACTTCGGCTGCTCCTGCTTGGCAGAGGAGGAAGACTTCGGCTGTTCAGGAGTGGCAGACGAGGTGGGCTTTGGCTCCTCGGGGTTGGTTGTTGCGGAAGATTCCGGGATGACCGGAGTATCCGAACTGGTAATTACCGGGTCCGGGGTGACCGGATTCGGGTCTTCGACGACTTCGCCACCCGGGACCGGGTCAACGGGCTGGACGATGGGGTTGCCTGCCAGGTCCGTAATCGTGCCATCGGGGTTGATAATCGTCTGGTCCGGGGTAAGTACCGGGAGCTGCGAGAGGTCCGGGATGGTCGCAATGGGTGTGAGTGCGCCATCGTAAACGATGCCCAATGCCGGATCGTATGTGCCGACGGGGTTGCCCGCCTTGTCTGCAACGAAGAACCCTGCTTCGGTCGGCGTGATGATGTAGGTCTGGTCGCCGTTGAAAATCCAGCTAGGGGTAGTGACAGCGGCAAACTGTTCGGCACCCTGCGGAGTGGTGGGGACAGTAATTGCTGCTTCATCAGAGCAGTTCCAGGCGATCACCAGTGCGCCTGCAACAAGTAATGGCTTAAAGAAAGGAATTTTCATTTTTACCTCGTTATTGGCCCAAACATTCTCGCAAAAAATATATTTATGTTGCTCATTTAGGATGTAAAAAAAAGGTTAGGGTGACGCTTATCAAGATAAAGTGTTCTCCAAGTGTTCCTTGATTAGGTGGTGAACGCTTTTTGTAACATTTGCGGGAATTTTTGTATCGGAAAATGGCCTAAATCTTGACAAAAAGGGCATTCAGGCTGAGGCCGCCGTGGCTTGTCTCGATGATTTTTGCGGAGGCGTTTTTGGCGGGGTCTAGGGCCGGGCATTCGCGCAAGAGGTTTGCGGTACATGTGAACTTGCTGCCGGGTCGGGAATCGTCCTTGGGGGCGAGGATTGCGATGGTGAGGGGCATGCTGAACGGGGCCAAATCGTGGGCGAGTTCTGCGATTTTTTTGCCAATTTTGGTGTAGAGTTTCGGAGCGTCGAAGTCGAGGCGCTTGCCGTAGGGCGGGTTCAGCACGATTACGGGTTCAGAAATGTTTATGTCGTGTCCGCCCGATGCACTCGGGGCGTGGCATGCGTCGGCGATTTCTTTTGCGGTGTAGGTGAAGAAGTCGCGAAGTTGCGGAGTGATGCTTGTCGCTGGTTGTGTGCTCTTGTTTGTTTCGGGTAATGACTGCGCGAGGGGACTGCACTCTACGTTGTGGCGGATGATGCCTATGGCGCGTTCCGAGATGTCGCTGGTGAGAATGTTCGCGATGGTATGGGTCCCACCTTGGTGGCCATGCGCACTAAGCAACAAGTTGCTAAGTGCTGTCCGCCCGGCCGCTTCGCGTCCAGGATGACTTCCCGAATTAACGATGTGGTTCCAGGTGGCGGGCTTGAATGCGGGCTGGTGCTTGAGCGCGAAGTCGCGGCACTTGCCGGGGATGAGCTCGTTTGCCATGTATGCGGCTTCGAGACTGAACGTGCCGCTCCCTGCCATTGGGTCAATGATGGCGATTGGTGCGGCGACGAGCGCGGAAACCTCGAGAATCATGCCGGCGGCAATTGTCTCCTTGAGGGGGGCATCGTTCACGAACCGCTCGTGCCCGCGCTTGTACAGCTCTTCGCCGGCGAGGTCGAGCCAGAGGGTGCAACGGTCATCGATAAGCGTTACAAAGAGGTTCTGCGGGGCGTTGCGGGGTGTCCCCGCAGAGGGGGTAGCGGATGCCGTGTCGGCAGGAGCGAGGGGGACGCTTCCCCCTTCAATCACTTTCTGCAAACGTTCTGCGACGGCGTCGCTGTGGTACAGGCGCGAGTGCTTGCAGGTGACGTGGATTTGGATGCTCGCCTGTCCGCCGTTGTCTAGGTACAGTTCCCACGGGATTTCGGCTGCCTTTTTCTCGAGGTCGCGGAAGTTTTCGGCCCTGAAGTCGGCGATGTGCATCAGGATGCGGTTCGCGACACGCGTGTATGCGACGGCCTTCCAGGCGTCGGTAATCTTTGCGGTGAATTCGACCTTGCCATCGCCAACGACTTGCGGGTTGCAAAATTCAATTTCTCGTGCGAGAGTTTGTTCAAAACCGAGCGGGGTGATAGCTAAGAAGCGGTGAGGCTTTCCGATGACCTGCCTCTTGAGCCGTTTTTCGCTCGCAATGACACTATCCATGCCGCACCCGAAAATTTTCGCTTAGACTAGAACTGGAAATAGATGAACGGGCAGCTGTCCGCGCTCATGAACTGGTAGATGATGAAGATGATGAATGCCGTAGAAAGCACCATCAGCGGAATGGGCTGCGATGCGAACGCGATGCGGTAGCGGCTCTTCCACTTTTTGGGGACCCAGTGGATGAGCATGCCCGCGATAAACACGAGGATGATGTTGATGTGCTGCCAGGCGATGGTGCCGAGGGTATCCCACTTCCAGGCGGTGCCCATCTGTTGCACCATGTTCTTCGCGGTGTTCCAGGCGACTTCGTTCGCTTCAGCGGGGTCGAGGTTCGAGCCTGCGCGGAAGAAGAGTCGCGTGAAGGTGATGAACACGAAGGTGAGCGTCACGTTCCATGCCACATAGAGCCTGTGGTAAGTCTTCTGGCTGAACAGGCGGAAGATGAGCACGGAGTAGATGCCGAAGAACAGCACGCCGAAATAGACGGCTGTAATCGCGAAGATGGCGATGTGGTAGTTCTTGAAGATGATGGCACTCGCGGCGAACAAGATGAATGCGGCGCTCGCGCGGAAGGTGAGGCTACGCTTGCACCAGATCTTGTTGAACACCTGGCCAAAGCCGTTGAGGCCGCCCCAGATGATGAAGTTCCAGCTGGCACCGTGCCACCAGCCGCCTACGATTTGCGTGGCCATGGCGTTCATGTTGGTGGTGATGAACTTGCGGGAATCGGGCTTGAAATACGCGTAAATGGAAATGTAGAGGAACAGCGCGATGAGGGCGACGGCTACCCACACGCTGCCCGAAAGCATGATGGCCACAAGGCTCAGGAAACCCATCCAGAAGAACGTGCCGAGAGTCGCGTTGCGGTTGCCGCCAAGCGGGATGTACAGGTAGTCGCGCCACCAGCTAGAAAGCGAGATGTGCCAACGGCGCCAGAATTCGGTGGGGGAGAGCGCCTTGTAGGGGCTATTGAAGTTCTGCGGCAGGCGGAAGCCCATGAGGAGAGCAACGCCGATGGCGATGTCGGTATAGCCCGAGAAGTCGGCGTAGACCTGCAGGGAGTAGGCGAAGAGCGCGATGAGGTTCTCGAGGCCCGTATAGAGCAGAGGCTGGTCGAACACACGGTCCACGAAGTTTGTCGCGAGGTAGTCGCTTAGGATAATCTTCTTGCCGAGGCCGTTCAAAATCCAGAATACGGCGATACCGAAGGTGCGGCGCGGGAGGAAGTATTTTTTGTAGAGTTGTGGGACGAATTTGTCGGCGCGCACGATGGGGCCCGCGACGAGCTGCGGGAAGAACGAGAGGTAGAAACCGAAGTTGAGGATGTTCGTTACGGGCTTGATCTTGCCGCGGTAGATATCGATGCAGTAGCTCATCGCCTGGAACGTGAAGAACGAGATGCCCACGGGCAATATGATGGTATCGACGAGCGAGTGCGTGCCGAACATCTTGTTGCTTGCGGCGGCAAAGAAGTTGTATACATGCAACTCGATGCCGGTAAAGTCGTAGAGGGCGTCGAGGAAGAAGTAGGAATACTTGTAGTAGCAGAGGACGAGCAGGTCGATGATGACGACGATAATCATCAGGAATTTCTTTTTCCACTGCGCCTGGGCCTTCTCGATCCACTTGCCTATAAAGAAGTTCGCGACCACGCAGAAGAGGAGAATGCAGACGTAGCTGCCGCTTGTCTTGTAGTAGAAGAAGAGGCTTGTCGCAAACAGGAATGCGTTACGGAGCAAGAGCTTCCTGTGGACGAGCGAGAAAACGGCGAATACGACCGCGAAGAAACCCCAGAAGTAGAACTGCGTAAAGAGTAGCGGGCTATTCTGGTCGAATGCAAACGTGCGTGTGAGGTAAGGTATTATGTAGTCAAGCATATGTCATCCTGAGCGAAGGGCGTAGCCCGTAGTCGAAGGATCTAATCTTTCATCAAATCATTCCATTGGGGATTCATTTGATTTATTAAGTTGTTTTTCTTTTCTCTTTTCCAACCTTTTAGTTGTTTTTCTCTTTGTATTGCATCATTAATTTCAGTATATCTTTCAAAATAAACAAGTTTGTTGATTTTATATCTAGCGGTAAACGACGCTCCGCTACCACTCATATGTTCTAAAGCACGACGTTCAATATTATTTGTTACACCTACATAAATTGTAGTGTTTGTCTGATTTGACATTATGTATGTGTAGTAACTATTTGGCATTTTTTTTTAGATCCTTCGACTTCGCAACTGGCGTTGCTACGCTCAGGATGACACTGTCATTTTGTTTTTACATCCTTCTTCGGAGTCGGTTCGAGGGCAGGGAGGTTCGCGATGTGTTCCTGGTAGGCATCGATGAGTGCCTTGTAGAACATGTCACCGAGCAGGTGGTAGCCCGCCATGTTGAAATGAATCTTGTCCTTTTTCGCGAGGCTTGCCTTTTCCCACTTGGCCATGGAACCGAGGCCACCCATCAGGGAGAACTTGTCCCACACGCCGGCCTTGTGCTTTTCGGCAAGCGAGAAGAACGCCTTGCGGGCCTGTTCGCCTACGGGGTGCTGCACGTAGCGGCGCTTGCGCACCTTGCGGTACATGTCGTTGTTTGTCTCGAAAATAAACGCGACATTCGGGTTCACGCGCCGTATGCGCTCGATGAGGATGTCGTAGTTGTTGCGGAAGGTCTTGTCGTCGAATTTCTCGACGTTCGCGTCGTTGATGCCTATTGCAAATATCACGAGGTCGGGCTTGAGGAAGGCGAGTTCCTTCTCGAAAAGCGGGCAGGTTTCCTCGAAGTAGTGCGCGATGCGTGCTCCGTTGATGCCCACGTTCGTGTAGACGATGCCCGGGTAGTCGGATTCCGAGATGACGCCTGTCATGGTGAAGCGCGGGCGCGTGAAGGAGAGTGTTTCGGATAGCGCGATGAGCGAATCGCAGATTGCCTTCTGCAATGTGTCTGCGATGACGGTAGAATCCGCAGTGCGGGTGGAATCGCTTGCGAGCGAGGAATCGCGGGCGGCGGTGTCACGCGTGGCCGTGGAGTCGGCCTGCTTGGTGGAATCCAGGAAGACGCGGCATGCGGCGAGCAGGTCGTTTTTGGGCTCTTCCTTCTCGAGGCAGGTCGTGTCCATGATGTCGCAGTTGCCCTGGAACATGGAATCCGCGGAGGCTTCCTGATTCTCGGGAAGCGCGTTCTTCTTCGCGGTGCTGTCAGCGGTAGAATCTGCGTTAAGCGTGTCTAGGCTTGCACGGTAGATGGAATCTTGTACAAGCGAATCGACGAGGTACTGCGCGACCTTTGCCTGGAGGGAGGCGTCGGACCAGCGGAAGGCAAAATGGAGCGTGTCTATCGGGCGGGGGCTCTTGAACACGTAGCTCTGCGTGGCGGAATCGCGTACACCCTTGATATCCACCGAATCGACCACGAGTACGGGGACGACGTTGTTGCTGTCGCTGTACCCGAAGAGGCGGAACTTTGTCTCGGCGTAGACCGGAGCGGAGTTGTACTTGTCGAGCAGGAGCGTGAATTCGGCGCGCGGGTCAGACGTGCTGACGGCAATCCCGAGGAGCCCGAGCGGTTTCTTGACTTCGCGGAGCACGTTCTTGCTCATGTCCCAGATGCCCTTGTACTGCGAGCCGTAGCTGGAGGGCGTGTTGGTGCGGGCGGCAGAATACGGGAAAACGAACCCGCGGCCTGCAGAGGCACCCGGGTATTCTTTCACGAGGTGCTCGCGGATACGGCCCGATACGACGTCGGCCTGGATGTGCGAACCGCCGATGTGCAGGATGTTGACCTTGCCCTTGTTCTCGAACACGAGCGAGTCCATCTTCTGGAAGAACGGCTCGAACGATTCCTTGCCGCTCGGGAACTGTATGATGTTGAGCGTAGAATCGATGAAGTCGTATTTGGTGAAGTCAACGATGTAGCCTGCGGGCGTAGAGACCGGAGGTGCTGCGAAAAGCGCAGTTGCCGAGATGGCGAACGTCAGGATGCCGAGTATGCGCGAAAGTCCTTTCATTGCGCGGCCTCCGCCTGTGGTGCAGTTTCTGCAGTCGGAGCCTGTTCTGCGGGCTTCTTGAGCTTCTGGATATCCTTCAGCTTCGCGTCGTCGATCTTGTGCTTGTCGCGGAACTTGAAGTAGTCGTAATGCATGCGCAGCGCGTTGACGAAGAGTTCGCCCATGTAGGCGGCACCCCTGCGGCTGAAGTGGATGTAGTCTGCTCCGGCGAGCGGCGGGGACTGCTTGACCCACTTGCGCATGGAACCTTCGCCACCCATCACGCGGTACATGTCCCAGTAGGCGGCGCCGTTCTCGAGGGCGACTTCGCGGAGGAACTCGATGGTGGGCAACAGGCCGGGGTAGCTCTTCATCTTGCCGTCTATCTGGCGTGCCATGTCGGCGGGGCCGATGAACAGGATGTCCGCATCGGGGTTTGCATTCTGGATGGTCTGGATCTGCTTTGCGATGAGGTTCTTGTTGTACTCGATGTTGCTCTTGTTGATGCTCGGGACCAGGTTTCCGCCGTATTCCATGATGATAAGGCGGGCGTTCATCGCCTTGAACGATTCGGCGAGGAGTTCCTTGTCCATGCGGCTGAATACCGTGCCCGAACTGCCGCGCATGGCGACGTTATCGACTGCGACACCGTAGGGGCCGTCGACAGAGACGGAGTAGATTTCTGCGTTGCCGGAGAGGTACACCTTCGCGTTAGACGTGGTGTCGGGGAGTTTCCACGTGAACACGCGGAGCTTGTTGAACTTTTCGTCCGTGGGGGCGGGGGCGTCCACGAATTTCTTCTTGCGCTTTTCCTTGTCGGTGCCTTCGTTTTCGATGACGGTGGCTTCGTAGGCGAGGCGAACCTTCAGGTTGCCGCGCCTGCTGGCGAGAACCTTGATGGTGCCGTAGCCGCCCACGTGCGTGAACTTGTCATCCTTGTCTTCGCGCTTCTTGATGCCGATGACGGCGCTACCCTGCAACTTGCTCACCTGCGCGAGCGGGCCGTAGCGGTTGTGGTCGGCGCGGTCCTCTTCGGTACCGAACATGATGAAGCGGGTGAGGTCGCCATTGTTCCACACGCTCGTTGTCTGCGACGGGATGTTCAGCACTGCGGGGAGCATGCCCGGGCCGCCACCGCCGAATTCCTTCTGCAGGTCTTCGCGGATGGTGGACGATATGCGGTCTTCCTCGAGCTGCGAGTCGCCGTAGTGCATAATATGCACGATGTTCGAATCCATCTTGGCGAGTTCCAGGTGCAGGAACAGACGGTCAAACCATGTGGGGTCGTTGTTCGGCAGGTCGAACCTGTTGCGCCCGTTCTTGAAGAAGTCCTCGTAGAAGTTCAGCGAGTCGGAGAACGCGGCGAGTTCCTTCGCCTGCGTGGCCGCCATCATTTCCTCGATAGCCTTCTGCGGGTCGGTCTCGGCGTTGTCGTCTTCGGCGACGGCATTGGGGTCCTCTTTCTCGAAGATGTCCGTGAGGGCCGGGAACCTGAATGTAGTGTCTGCAATGGTGATGCCGCTTGCCGGGTAGAGCCATGCCATGAGGCCGAGCACGACGAACAGGCTTAAAATGCTGAGGAATGATTTGAAAGGCGTCATTTATGCTTTCTTCGGTTCAATGTTCATCTTGCTGCGTTCAACGATGGCGTCGGGGCTGCCCACGAGCATTTCGCCCACGCGCATGTCCTTGTATTCGAATTCGCCTGCGCCGGCCTTGGAACCGTCCACGTAGACGACAATCTTTGCGCCCTGGTAGTTCGCCTGGTCGAGCTGCTTGCCCATCTTCATGGGGGCGAGCGGGTGGCTTACGGAACAGTTGCCGAACTTCGCGTCACGGAACATCTGGGCGGTCTCAAAGACCTTCTTCATGTCATTCGTGAAGCTTGCAATGTAGAAGTCCACGCTCTGCTTGGGGCTGGGGAGCAGGTTGTGCTCGGCGAGCAGGTCGGCCAAGACCACGTCGCCCATGCCGAATCCCACGCCCGGGATGCGTTCGCCGCCGAGCTTTTCGGTGAGGCTGTCGTAACGGCCACCGCCAGCGATAGCGCGCATGGACTTGCCTTTGTCGAACACCTCGAACACGATGCCCGTGTAGTAGGCGAGGCCGCGCACGATAGAGAGGTCGAGGTTCACGCATTCGCCGTAACCGGCTGCAGTCAGCGTGGCGAACAGGTCCTCGATTTCGGCGAGGGCGGCGGTCGCGTTTTCACTCTTCACGGCGGCGCGGACTTCTTCGATGCTCTTGCAACTCATGAAGTCATCGAGCTTTTTCACCTGGTCTTCGGAGAGGCCTGCGTCGGCCAGAGCCTTTGCGAATGCTTCGGGCCCGATTTTCAGGCGGCGGTCGAGTACCGGGTAAACGAGTGCGGGGTTCGGGGCGCCAATCTCTTCGAGGTAGGTGGCCAAAAGCTTACGGCTAGAGACGCCAATCGCAAATTCGCCGTCCTTCAGGCCGAACTTGCGGAGCATCGTCGCGATGGAGGCGAGCAGGTCGGCTTCGGCGTAGATGCTCTCGGTACCGATGATGTCCATGTTCAGCTGGAAGAACTCGCGCAGGCGGCCTTTCTGAGCCTTCTCGTAACGGAAAAGGCGCGGCATGCTGAACCACTTGAAGGGCTTCTTGAGTTCGCGGGCCTTCTGGATGACGAGGCGGGCGAGCGTCGGGGTCATTTCGGGGCGGAGCGCGATTTCGCGGTCGCCCTTGTCCTTGAAGTTGTAGAGCTGGCTTACGATTTCTTCGCCGGACTTGCCCGTATAGAGCTCAAGATGCTCAAACATGGGGCCTTCATATTCTTCGTAGGCGAAAGATTCGGCGACACTGCGCCAGGTATCGAAAATGTAGTTCTGGATGCGTTGCGCTTCCGGGTAAAAATCGCGCGTGCCCTTGGGCAGCTGGGGGATAGAAATGCTCATAGTGTCACACAATTTAGAAATTTTTGCGAAATATTTGCACAAGCGCGCTCAAGGATGTATATTCATAGGTTGAAAAGAAAGGAAGGTGTTTATGGAAAAATCTTTCGTTACGGCAATGCGCATTATCTGCGCTTCTGCGCTTGTTTCTTCTACGGCGGTATTTGCCAACCAGGTCAATGTTTCTACCGTCGCCGACCTCACTTCGGCGACGCTTGGCGCGAAGGCGGGCGATACCATCTGGGTTGCCCCGGGCAAGTATGAACTGCCCACATCCAACTGCAAGAACGACAAGTTCGTGAACGAGACTGGTCGCGACTGCGGCCTCATCTGGCTCGGTGCCGACGGCACGAAGGCCAATCCCGTTGTCCTTGCCGGTTCGGACCCAAAGAATCCTCCGGAGATTTTCAGTTCCGATTACAAGCACAACTACGGCATTCACGTAACGGGAAATTATGTTGTTCTTAAAAACCTCAAGATCCATACCTTCAGCAAGGGCGTGGTATTCGACAATTCCGTCGGGGCCCTGATGGAAGACTGCGAGGTGTACCACACGGGAAATGAGATTGTCCATGTTCGCGATTCCAGCCAACAGGTGACACTGAACCGCAACTTTATCCACGGTTCTGGCTATGAAATTGCCAAGTACGGTGAAGGCATCTATGTCGGAACCTACAATACGGGGTGGGCCTCTTCCCAGCAGGCCGACAGGGATGCTGGCTTTTGGGGGACTGACGCCTCACAACATCGCTATAGCGGCTATGACTGGCGCGTGAACGATACGAAAATCACATGCAACATCGTCAGCGGGACTACTGCCGAGAACATCGACGTGAAGGAAGGAACGGTCAGGGGATTTGTCCAGGGCAATATGTTCATTGGGGACAGTCTTGATTACAACGGCGAGGTGTCCTATGACGACGCAAATATCGACATGAAGGGCGCTTCTTGGACTGTTACCGGAAACTACTTCTATAATTCCAAAAAACAGGGGCTGCCTTATTACAATCCCCATTTCAACTATTTTGTGGAAGAAGTGGTGATGCCGTCAAACGGGAATAAGGCTGGGAGTAATATTGAAAAATACGAGAAAGCTGTTGGCTACGTGGTCAGCGTCGACAAATACGCGCAGAACGGCTGGTGCGACAACAGCGCAATCGATTCGAATGACTGCGTAGAAAGCAAAAATACCGTGGTAGAGGAAATACGGGAAGTTCGCAACGACTGCGAGGAACTTTTCAGAATTCCGACGTCCGAGATCGTATATTCGTCGAGCTTTACGCCGCCGTCTAGCGCGTCGGTCAATCCATCCAGTTCCTCGGTCAGCCCGTCCAGCTCTTCGGCGGGGAATGAATCCTATGAGGCCGTGCGCTACGAGGCGGAGGCCGCGACTTGCACCGGGTGCACCGAGAAGACGAATGATGCTGCGTCGGGTGGCAAGTATATGCGTACCGAAACGACGGGCAACATCACGTTCAATATCAGTGTTCCTGCGGCCGGGCAGTATGAGGTTGTAATCCGTTTCAGCAACACCGCTTCAAACGCCAAGACTCAGGATATCCATGTAAACGGGACGAAGGTGAAATCTCAGGAATTCCCGGTAACGCTTGAGGGTAACTTGGGTGGAGCCGCCGCTGCCTTTGAGGATATGCCCGTGCAGGTGACGCTCAACGCGGGGGCCAATACCTTCGCCATCATCAAGAACTGGGGGCATGTGGACGTGGACTATATTGAGGTGAAGGTGCCTGGTGGGTCTACGCGGGTTGCGGGCTTTTCGCCTGTGGCGGGTGCAAAATTCCACGTGCAGGTGTCGGGTCGTAACGTTCACGTATCGGGAACGAACGGCGCTCCTGTCGCCATCATGGATATGCAGGGCAGGGTGCTGCGTTCCGGCTATTTGCAGGGGCGGCGCGGGCTCGATTTCCAGGTGGAACGGGCCGGCTCGTATCTTGTGCGCGCAGGTTCGGCGGTGCATCGCGTGAATATTGCCCGGTAGCCCCTAGACAAATAAAAATGCAAGTGCTGAAATGAATGTTGCAAAAAGGACTAGACCCTTGTAGTTTCGTTCTTTTATACAACGGTAGCCGTACTTGAATGGTGCCAGATAATAGAATTGCAACTGCGTTTTGAACATCGAAACAAGGTCGTTTTTAGAGTCATCCCGAGGATTCCTTTTTTGCTCACTGTCGTACATAAATCCCAAGACCCCTAAAAAGGGAATGCATATTAAAAAAACGAATGCAACAAAATAAGTGGAATTGAAGTTTATTATATCCGGATATTCGGCAATAAATGCGTCTCTCGTTGTCACGGTAAGACATGTAATTCCGATTATGAATAAAATAAGCGCTGCGACATAGCGCTTGGAATACAATCGGGTCTTGAGCGGGATCTTTTCTTTTTCCTCGATCTCGACTGTCTCATCTTTTTCGTTAGAAGATTCTTTATGAGGTTTTGACGCTCCGCACCAAGGGCAGCGGGGCTCTGAAAAATTGTATTGTTCACCACAATTCGGACAGAACATTGCTAATTTTTTTTATGAGATTTGTTTTTTGATTCTTTATGTTTTGGTGCTGCCCATCGGCTCATAAAGCGTTGCTGTAATATCTACCTTTTGAATATACATTTTTTGAGTGCGTTCGCAAGCGCTATGTAAAAATTTCTTGGGCCCCTTGCCAGATTTTTGATTTTTAGGTACATTAATGCCCGAACGCATCTTGCTATGGAAAGGCAAGGTGCGTTCTTTTTTTTCTGAATTTTAGATGAAAGGGAGCGCCTCTAAAGATGTATTGACATTTGTATTACATTTTGATATATTAAGAGAGGTTGTTAAATGGAGATTGATTTCGAGTGGGACTTGAAAAAAGCCGAGAAAGTGCTCGCAGAAAGAGGTATCAGGTTTGAGGACGTCGAAGGCGAAGTCAGGGCCGACAGGTTCATTGATGTAAAGGTCAAGAACCAGAAGGACCATCCTGACCAGAGAATGTTCGTGGTAAGGATTGACGATTATGCCGTTTGCGCCCCATATGTGAAGGTCGGTAAGAACAGGGCAAGGCTGGTGACTGCATTCAAGTCGAGAGTTTTTAACAAGGAAAAGGAGTTTGGTAATGGCTAGAAAGTTTATCAACAAGCCGTTTGATGATGATGAGCGTTCTCTCATGGAATCCGTGGAAAACGGTGATTTTGAGGTTGTGTCCAGGGAAGAGACGAAGGCCTTTTTCGATTCGTCGCTGACGGTGCGCTCTGCCAAATTTAGGGCGACAGCGAAGAAACCATACACATTCCGTTTGCATTCCGGGGCTGTGGATGCTATTCGTGAGTATGCGAGCACCCGCGGAGGTCATTACCAGACGCTTGTGGATGATGCCCTTGTAGAACTTGCGGCAAGGCTTGTGGCTGAAATGACTCCGAAAAAACAAAGACCACAAAGAATTAAACCAAGGTGAAATTGGGCGTTTTTCTACATTTGAGGCAATGGAAAACTGTTCCCTGAATGTCTTGATTCTGGCGGCGGGGCTTGGGACGCGGCTTCGCCCGCTCACGAACGATGTGCCCAAGCCGCTCGTGCCCGTGGTGGATGCTTCGATTCTTGATTTGCAGGCCCGCAAGGCGCGTGCGATTGGCGATGTGCGCCTGCATGCGAATGCGCATTACTTGGCAAAACAGGTGGTCGCGGCGGGCGAAACTCTCGGATTCGAGAAGGTGTGGGTGGAACAGCCCGAAATCCTTGGGACGGCGGGGCCGCTGCACCGCATTTATGCTGCAGGTTACCGCGGCGGCCTGCTCGTGATGAACGGCGATGCCTACTGTAGTTTTGACCTGAAGAAGTTTGTGGAAAGCGCCGTGTCGCGGGCATCTTTAGAAAACGGCCCGCAGGTAGCGCTCCTTGCGGTGGATTTCCCGAAGGTGAACACCTTCCGGGTAGGTACAGATGGCCGCTTGGCGGGCATTGCCGGGCGGTTCGGTGCTACGGAAGGCACGCCCTCGACGTTCTCCGGTGTGTCTTGGTACAGCGATGCGGCCCTCTCGCGCATCCGGGAAGGCGAATTCGATATACGTGAATTCTGGAAGCAGGAAATTGCCCGCGGTTGTGCCCCGTTTGTGGACATGAGCCAGCTGAATGCCACCTGGATAGACATGGGGTCGCCCGAGGGCTTGATGCACGCGGTGGAGGCGCGCCTTGAGGAACTGGGCCGTGACCCGAACGAAGCCGTCGTCGTACCCGGCGTGGAACTGCCCGCGGGCGTGAAAATCCGGCATTCCGTGATTTATGCCGGCGCGGAAATCCAGCCCGGCGAAACGATTGAGAACGAAATCCGCGGGAAAGGTTTTAATTGGAAAATTAACTAAGGTGTCATCCTGAGCGGAGGGCGCAGCCCGTAGTCGAAGGATCCAGGAAGATTTTTAAGAGTTTTGATTATGCGTAAATTTAGAGTCGTACTTGTTGAACCGGAACATCCCCATAACGTGGGCTTTGTCGCGCGCGCCATGCACTGCTATGCGTTGCCGGAACTGTATATCGTCTACCCGAAGCGCGACAAGGTGATTGAAAATTCCTACCACACGGCGGCAAACAGCCACGATATTCTAGACAATGCCCATGTGGTCCACAGGTTTGAAGACGCCATCGGCGACTGCTCCTGCGCGGTCGCGTACAGCCGTCGCATTTTCGCGAGTTCCATCAAGCATACGATGGTGCAGAACCTGTCGGAATTGCTTCCCGAAGACGGGACGATTGCGCTCGTGTTCGGGCGAGAATCCTGCGGGCTTGCGCTCGAAGAGGTGAACGCCTGTACGTACCAGTGCGAAATCCCGGTGCCGGGACTCATGAGCCTGAACCTGGGGCAGGCTGTTTCCATTGGCCTGTATGAACTCTGCCGCAGCGGTGCGCTTGCGAACGGGGAAGGCCGTGCGAAGCGCGGAACGAAGGGTGCCTGCGAGACGGCTCCCGCGACAATCCAGCAGATTGACGGATTCAAGAAGTTCCTAGACCGCTATCTGACGGGGCAGTACCACGACCAGGCGTGGCGCGATAATTTCCTCAATACGCTCGTGCAGCGCCTGCACCCCACGCGCAACGAACTTTCGGCTCTCTTCGGGCTGTTGCGTAATCTTGCCGGCAAGCCCGCACGCCTCGAGCATGCCGCCGAGAAGGCAGAAAAGGCCGCCAAAGACGCTAAAGAAGCTGCTGAAAAGATGGAAGAGGCTTGCGGGCAGTAACAACCCGCAATAAACAATTAAACTATGGAAGTCGAATTCAACATCGCAGGGCGAATCTTGGCCAAGGACGGCACTTGCATCATTTCGCTTGCCGAAATCCTCGCGTCGCCCGTTGCAGCGGGTGCCGCGAATGTTGCCGCCGACCTTACCGAAGACATGCTTGCCGCCTACTGCAAGGCTGTCTCCGCGCAGAATTCCTGCAAAGTCTACGTGTGGAAAGACCGCGAAGAGTATGGCAACGCGAACGTGTTCAACGGCGGTTCCGATTACGAAGTTGTGAACGAAATTTGCTTCCTGTGTATCTATGACTGCGGAAACGAAGTGGCCCGTGAAACTACGGACCACTGGAATGAAAAGATTGACGCGGTCATATAGCCGCGAAAATCCCTAGACTAGAAGTTGAATCCTGCGAAGACGTTGTTGCTCAGGAACGGCAGGAATCCGAGAATCACCACCATTACGGAGAGGAGTATAATGACGCCGCGCTGCCTCTTGGTGAGTCGTAGCGGGGTCAGGTGTCCGTCGGGTTCGTCCACCCAGGCGCTCTTGATAAGCTGGATGTAGTAGAACAGCGCGAGTACGTTGTTCAGGACGGCAAAGGCGACAAGCATGTAGTGCCCGTTGGCCGCACCGCAGAAGAACAGATGGAATTTGCCGAAGAAGCCGGCAAGCGGGGGGATGCCCGCAAGGCTGAACATCGAGATGGCGAGCGCGATGGCGAGGTTCACGTCTTGCTTGGAAAGCCCGCGGAGGGACGCGAACGTTTCTTCGCGGTGGTGCCCGATGATGCCGAAGATAAAGAACGCGAGGTAGTTCGATACGGCATACACGAACAGGTAGTAGATGATGGCCGTCTTCGCGGTCGCCTCTGGCCCGAGGAGCGCTACCATGATATAGCCCGCCTGCGCGATGGAACTGTAGGCCATGAACCTGCGGAGCCTGCTCTGCTTGAGTGCGCCGAGGTTACCCACGAAGAGCGTGGTGCCGGCAAGGAGCGCGATAAGCGGGTTGATCTTGTCGATGACGGGCTGGAGCGGGCCGAAAACGAGCACGGCGAGGAAGGCGATGGCGGTCGCCTTGGAGGTAACGGAAAGTACTGCCGTCACGGGCGTCGGAGCGCCTTCGTAAACGTCCGGGGCCCAGGTGTAGAACGGGAACAGCGTGAGCTTGAATCCGATTCCGCAGAAGAGGAAGAGTACCGCAACCCAGAGGAGCGGGCTTGTGCCCGTAGCGACAGCGGCCTGGATTTCGCTGAAGTGGAGCGAGCCCGCGAAGCCGTAAAGGTAACTGAAACCGAAGAGTTCGAACGCCGTGGCGACGGAGCCCATCAAAATATACTTGGTAGCGGCTTCGCTCCCGAGCTGGTCCTTTTTGTTCCATGCGGTGAGGGCGTACATCGGGATGGTCGCGATTTCGAGCCCGAGGAAGAGCGTGAGCATGTCGCAGGCCGAAACGACCGTAAACCCGCCGAATGTCGCGAACGCGATTGCGCCGATGAATTCTGCAATCTGGTGCATTTGCGGCTTGCCATCTGCACCGTGCTCGAAGTAGTCCTTCGCGAACCAGATTCCGAGAATTGCCGAAACCATGAGCACTTCGCGCATGAGCACGCCGAAGTCATCGACGCGCCAGTTGGTAATGAAGAACCTGCCTTCGCCTGTGGCAATCGGGATGAGGTTCAACAGCACGAATATGGCGATGAACCCGATGTTCGCGATGCGCCAGGGCACCTTGGATTGCGCACTGCAGAAAAGCCTGCTCCCGATGACGATGAACGGGAAAATGAGCAGGAGAATGTCGGGTACGATAAAGCCGGGAATATTGAAATCGAACATGTGTTAACCTCCAATCCCGCTGGTGACGGGCTGGGTGGCCGCAGAAATCTTTGCAAATATCGGTGCGATGCTCTGGTCGAGCAGGTCGGCGAACGGACCGGGGCAAACGCCTATGAACAGGAGGCACGCGACGAGCACGACAATGACGAGCTTCTCGCGGAAGCAGCCGTCGGTAAGGCCCTCGTACTTTTGCGGGAGCGGCCCGTGCAGCATGCGGTTCGCCGTCTGCAATATGTAAACGGCAGTCGTCGTGATACTCAGGATGGCTAGTATGGTCACGATGCGCGTGAGGGTCGATTCCTGCTGGAACGCGCCAATGAAGATGTTGCTTTCGGCGATGAACCCGCTGAATCCGGGAAGGCCGAGGCCCGCGAAGCCCGCAATCACGAATCCGACGCCCAGGAAGGGCATCTTGCGCATGATGCCGCCCATCTCGGTGATGTCGCGGGTATGCGTGCGTTCGTAGATCATGCCGATGGTCGCGAAGAAGAGCCCGGTGAGGAACCCGTGCGAAATCATCTGCAGGCTTGCGCCGCGCAGGCCGACCGGGGTCATTGCCGCAAGCCCGAGGAATATGAGGCCGAGGTGGCTAATCGAGCTGTAGGCGGTTATGTACTTGAGGTCCTTGTGCCTAAGCGCAATGAAGGGGCCGAGAACCACGTTGAATATCAGGAGTGCCACCACGTAGGGGAGCCAGACCTTTGCCGCCTCGGGCATCAGGAACATGGCGACGCGCAGGCACCCGTAGGCACCCATCTTCATCATCACGCCGGCCGCAAGCATCGAGACCGCGGTGGGGGCTGCGGAGTGGCCGTCCGGACTCCAGAAGTGGAACGGGAACAGGGAACTCGAAACTGCAAATCCCATGAACATGAGCGGGAAGGCCCACATCTGGAATTCCATCGGGATGGTCGTCTTTGCGATTTCGATGAGGTTCCAGCTGTTTGCACCGCTTTCGAAGTAGAGCCCGAACAGGGTCGCAAGAATCATCGAGGAGCCGAACGCGAGCGTCAACGTGAGTTTCTTGCCGCCGTAGTCCCTGCGTCCGCTGCCGTAGCAGGCAATCATCAGGTACATGCACAGCGCTTCCATCTCGTAGAACACGAAGAACAGCACCAGGTCGAAACTCATGTACACGCCGTACACGCTCGTGGCGAGCAACTGGATGAGCGCGAAGAATACCTTCTGGTTGCCCTTGATGTTGTAGCTTACCAGAACGCCGCCCCACACGATAAACGCCGTGAGCGCGAGCAGGAGAATATTGAGGCCGTCCGCACCCACGATGTAGTGCGCGTTGAACATCGTAAGCCAGGGAATGTCGGTAAGGAACCGCAGCACGAGCGGGGAGGCCGCATCGCTTGCGGGTGTACCCGAAAGCATGAACACGCGGTAGGCGAGATAGCATACCATGAGGAGGACTGCGCTTGCCGATGCAGTGTGCAGACCGCGGAGCAACTTCGCGTGCGAGGCGGGAATCGGGATGCAGACGAGTACCGTTAAGAGCGGGATGACCCAGATGAGGTTGAAAAGCAGTATATCCATATTGCGCCTACAGGGGAAGTTGTCCGAAGAATCGCCAGATGAGGACGCCTACGATAAGCGTCCCGAGATAGAAGGGCAGGTAGCCCGCCTGTGCCGTACGTACAAGGTCGCCCAGCTTGTGGATGAACCAGATGCTGAACGCGAGCAGGCCCTCGATCACGTAGTCGTTGAATGCGCGTGATACGCGGGCGACACCGCCGAAAATAAACTGGCGGACGACGGTGTAGTACATCTCGTCGAAGTAGAACTTGTGGTAGATAATCTTGTATATGCCGCAGCGGTTCGTGTCGTCCAGAGCGCGCTGGATCTTTGCCTTCGGGCTTGCGTACAGGAACCACGCGATAAGCAGGGCCAGTACCGCAACGCCGATGGCGACAAACGGAATCCATTCTGCGTGGGCCAACTTGAGCATGGTCGGTACGTGCAGCTTGCCGGGGGTAAAGAAGTGCTCGAACAGCCCCTTCCCGAGGATACCCGAGAGGAGTGCCGGGATGGCGAGAATCACGACCGGGAGGGTCATGAAGAAATCTTCGTGCACGTGGCCCGCCTTGACGCCCTCATGGCGCGGTTCCCCGTGGAATGCGAGGAAGAACAGACGGAACATGTAGAACGTGGTGAGCCCGCTCGTAAGGAGGGCGAGCGCGAATACCGCGTAGTGCTGGCCCTGGAACGCGGCGAGTATGATTTCGTCCTTCGAGAAGAAGCCGGAGAACGGCGGGATACCCGAAATCGCGAAAATCGAGATGAGCGCGCAGGCGTAGGTGAGGGGCATCTTCTTGCGGAGCCCGCCCATCGCGTCGAGGTCGTTCGTATGCACCTGATGGATGAGGCTACCCGCGATAAGGAAGAGACTGCACTTGAAGAAGGCGTGCGTGAAGATATGGAACGTGCTTGCCGTCCAGCCCGTAGTGATAATTGCCTGGCCAATCTTGCAGGCACCGAGCGCGAACATCATGTACCCGAGCTGCGAGAGCGTGGAGTAGGCGAGGATTCGCTTGATATCTTTCTGCGTGCAGGCGATGACGGCGGCGAACACCATCGTGAATGCACCCACCCACATGATGAGCGTGAGGGAATCGCCACACACGGCGAAGAACGGGAAGAGGCGAGCGACCAGGTACACGCCGGCGACCACCATCGTTGCGCTGTGGATGATGGAGCTGACCGGAGTGGGGCCTTCCATCGCGTTCGGGAGCCAGATATGCATCGGGAACATGGCGGATTTGCCCCAGCCGCCGGTGAATATGAGGATAGACCCGAGGATAAGCGCGCTGGACTTGCTCATGACGCAGATGCCCATGTCTATGGTCTCGTTGCGGAACGGGAACATCGTAAGCGAATTGATGGTCGTGAAGTCGAAACTCCCGACCACGTAGCTCACGAGCACGATGCCGAGCAGGAAGAAACTGTCGGCGAAACGCGTGAGGATGAACGCCTGCTTGGATGCACTCACCGCGGAGGGCTTGTGGTACCAGAAACCGATAAGCAGGTAACTGGAAACACCCACCAGTTCCCAGAAGATGAACATCTGGAAAAGGTTTGTCGCGACGACGAGCCCGAGCATGCTGAAACTGAACAGCGAGAGCAAGGCAAAGAATCTGCCCATCGCGCGGTCCTCGCGCATGTAGCCGATGCTGTAGATGTTCACCATGAAGCTGATGAAGGTTACCACCACGAGCATCATGACCGAGAGCGGGTCGATGAGCATCCCGATGCGTGCGACAAGTTCGCCTGCGAACGGAATGAAGGAGTGGTCGAAAAGCACGACCTTCTGCGGGGCGACAACCGAGGTGAAATAGTGGAACGCGACCATTGCCGCCGAGGCAAACGCGAGCCCGTTGAATGTCACGGCGAGGCCGGCAGCGGCCTTTGCATTCTTGTTGCCGAGGAAGAGCCCGTTTATGGCAAACGTCAGGAACGGCAGTATTAGAATGAGGTAGCCAAGGGTAGTATCGTTAATCATGGAGGTCCCTCAACTGGTCGGCGTCAAGGCTCTTGTGACGGCGGTACATGGTAACGATAATGGCAAGGGCGATTGCCATTTCGCAGGCCGTGACGGCGATGACGAATATGCTGAATAGCGCACCGGCGGTAGCGTCGTGTGCGGTAAAGTAGGCGAAACTGATAAAGTTGATGTTCGCGGCGTTCAGCATGAGCTCGATGGAAATGAGCATGCCGATAAGGTGACGCCTGCGCATGAGGCCCCAGACGCCGATACCGAACAGCAAGAACGCGAGGACAAGGCAGTTAAGAAGGTTCATTACTTGACCTCCTTGGGATTGGGCTCCATCTCGTCCTTGCTCCTGCGGGCGACCGTGATGGCGCAGATAAGCGTCATCAGCAGGAGCACGCTCACCACCTCGAACGGGATGATGAACCCGCTCACGTCATAGCCAAGCAGGCGCAACGAGATGTTCTCGAGCGAGGAATAGTCGGTTGCGGCACTCACGGTACCCGATGCAATCTCGGGTGTGGGCAAGATGCACTTGACCATCACGAACACGAACGCGATAGATAGCGCGAATGCGGCAAACACGCGCGGAATCTTTGTCGTGAAGGCATCTTCGCCCAGGCGGCTCGTGAGGAGGATTGTAAATACCACAAAGATGACGACGCCACCCACATACACCATCACCTGCGCAAGCGCGATGAATTCGGCGTGCAGGAGCATGTAGAGGATTGCGGTAGCCACAAAGCTGAAAATCAGGAACACGGCGCTCTGCAATATATTCTTGACGGCGACCGTAAAGACTGCGGTTATAAGCATCACGATGGCGACGGCGTAGAACGCGAGGTCCATGCCTCCCATCGGGAATGCAAACGGCAGGTCGGGCATCTGGAGCCCCGGAATAGACAGGTTCGGGAACATTAGCCTTGTCCCTCCTTCTTGTTCAATATCATTTCGAGCGTATTCGGGTCGGTTGTCGCCACCTCGAATTCCTGGTTCATGCGGATGGCACCGAACGGGCACGCCTCTACGCAGAGCCCGCACTGGGTGCAACTCGCAAAGTGGTACACGTAGCGTCCGAGCACCTTCTTGCCAGCAATGTTCTTGGTGGCGAGCACGTTGATAGATGCGTTCGGGCAGGCGCGTTCGCACATGCCGCAAGCGGTGCAGTGGTTATTGCCTTCCGCATCCTCGATCATCTCGAGGCGTCCGCGGTAGCGCGGGTGCATCTTGAGGGTCTTGCGGTTCTCGGGGTATTGTTCCGTGACGATGCGTCGCGGGTCAAAGAAATACTTGAGCGATACGGATAGGCCGCACATCAGGCTCCACGGCCCGGTAATGCAACGCTTTAGGTAGCGCTTGAAATACTGGAGTAAAGTAATATTCTCTTGCATGTTTTACCCTCCAATCGCGATGTACGCGGCTCCTGCAACGAGCAGCACGAGGTTAACGGGTAAAAGGAACTTCCATTCAAAATCCATCAGCTGGTCCACACGCGGGCGCACGAACGTCCAGCGGACCATCATGTAGCACCAGATCATGAAGTAGACCTTCGCGAAGAACCACACGACTCCCGGCACCATGTTGAGGTAGTTGTCCACGAACGCGATACCGATGCAGGGCGGCAGGAACCCGCCGAGGAAGCACGTGGTGGCAAGCGCCGAGTTCGTGACGAGCGCGATGTATTCGGCCAGGTAGAACATGGCGAACGGCGTGCCGTTATATTCCGTATGGTAGCCACCCGTAAGTTCCTGCTCGGCTTCGGCGATGTCGAAGGGCGCGCGGTTCATTTCGGCGGTAGAGGAAATAAAGAACAGGATGAATGCGATAATCCCGAGTACGGGAATCTTGAATATCCACCAGTCGAATATGGTTCCCTCTTGCCCGAGGGTGATGCTCATCAGGTTCGTGGAACCCGAAATCATCACGACGAACAGGAGGATCATCGCGAACGAGATTTCGTAACTGATCATCTGCGCGCCGCTACGGAGTGCACCGAGCAGGGAATACTTGTTGTTGCTGCTCCAGCCGCCAAGCAAGATGCCCAGCACGCCAAAGCCGTTCACTGCGATAATGAGCGGGATTCCCATCGAAACGTCGGCAACAACGAGATTGCGTCCGAACGGGATAAGCGCGCATACGATAAAGGGGGCGATAAGCACGATGAGCGGGGCGAGGTAGAACATCAACTTGTCCGCGCCGCTCGGGGCGTACACTTCCTTGAAGAGCATCTTGATAACGTCGGCGACGGTCTGGATGGTGCCGTGCCAGCCGAGGCGCATGGGGCCAAGCCTGCACTGGATATGGGCACATACCTTGCGTTCCATGTAGATGAGAATCGGGGCAGACCCGATGTTCACGGCACAGACGGCAACGACGCAGATAATCGCGTTGATGAGGAATGCCGATATGCTGTTGAGCGTCTCGCTCTGGAGGCTCGTCGGCAAAAATTCCGCTACCCGCGGGACCAAATCGCGTACAAAATCGCCAATGGGGTGTGTAACTGAGGGAACAAACATAAGCTACCTGTCAATTTCCGGGATCACGGGGTCGAGGGTGGCCATGATGGTCACGAGGTCCGAAATCTTGTGGCCCTGTGCCATCTTGTTGAGTGCTGCAATGTGCGGGAAGCTCGGTCCGCGCGTGTGGATACGGTAGGGCTTCTCGCCGGTCGTTGCCGCCACCACGTATGTGGCATACAGGCCCTTCGCCGTCTCGATTTCACTGTAGTAACGGCCCTCGGGGAGTCGCACCGGCTTTTCCTTGCTGCGCCAGGGCCCTTCCTTCGGGAACTTCTCTACACACTGCCGCAGAATCTTCATGGATTCGTGAATCTCGGCGATGCGTATCTTGTAACGGTCATAGCAGTCGCCGTTATGGAATACGGGAATATCGAAGTCGAACTGGTCGTATATACTATACGGGTTCACGCGACGCACGTCAAAGTTAACGCCGCTCGCACGCAGAACCGGGCCCGAGCATCCGTATGCAATCGCGTCTTCCTTGCTGAGAACGCCGATGCCGATGCTTCTCTCGAGCACGATGATGTTCTTGGAGAGGAACCTCTCGTAGTCCCTCATGGAATCTTCCAGGTGGTCGAGGAACGCCTTCACGCGCGGGATAAACGTCTCGGGCACGTCGTAGCGGCTTCCACCCGGTCTGAAGAAGTTCGTGGTAAGGCGCGAGCCGGTGACCTCTTCCAGAATGTCGTGGATCATCTCGCGTTCCTTGAACCCGAACAGAAGGCAGGTTTGCCCGCCCAAGTCGCCGCCGAAGCAGCCGAAGAACACCAGGTGGCTTGCAATGCGGCCCAGTTCCTGGAGCATCACGCGGATGTATTCGCCCTTCTCGGGTACACCCACGTTCATGCCCTTTTCAAGAGCGATGACCACGCCCAGGTTGTTCTGGATGGCGGTGAGGTAGTCCTGACGGTCGCTAAGCGCGATGTACTGCAGGTAACTCATTGATTCCGCCTGCTTTTCCATGCCGCGGTGGATGTAGCCGAAGTGCGGTACGACTTCCACGATGGTCTCGCCGTCCATGCGCAGCGCTAGGCGCAGCGCGCCGTGCGTACTCGGGTGCTGCGGACCCATGTTGATGAAAAATTCTTCGGTATTGGTTTCGCGCTGGATGCGGAATCCTGGAGGCAGTGTAGGCATTATACGGGCCTCCTGATCATTTGCGGGTGAGTAAAGTCCTTGCGGAGCGGGTAGCCCACGAAGTCCTTGTCGAGGAATATGCGCCGCTGGTCGGGGTGGCCCTCGAAGTTGATGCCGAACATGTCGTACACTTCGCGTTCCTTGAATTCCGCGGCGGGGTAGAGGTTGCTTATCGTTCCGATGCTTGCCAAAAGCGATGTTGCGCGTTTTTCTTCGGGAATGCTGAAGTCCTTTTTCAGCTGAACGCAAAGGAACAGCTTGTGCCCGATATCGATACTCCGGAGCATCGTCACCAGGTCAAAGTGGTCGTCGTAGTCGATGGCGGTCACGTCGATGAGGTAGTCCATCTTGAAGTCGGGACTGTTCTTCACGTATTCCACAATCGGGAGGTAGTCTTCGGGATTCACCATCACCTCGAGCGGGCGGTCTGCGGGCATTGCCGCCACCACGTCCTCGATGGGGTCCTCGCTATGGGTGTGGACCGTCACTGCGGGGAACTTCTCGCGCAGTTTCGCGAACAGTTCGGACTGCGTAAGCCCGAGTCGCTTGAACGGCACGCGGGGCACCTCGGGGAAGTCTTCCTTCTTCACGCGGATGGGCTTGAAGGTGCTCTTGTAGTCCGGGTGTTCTTCCTTGAACTTCGCGCGGGCTTCGGCCATCTCCTCGTCCTTCATCTCTTCGAGGGCAGCCCACGTCTTTGCCGCCTCGCGGTAGCGGTCCATGGTAGAAACATCCTTCGGCCTGCCTACATGCCACGGGTGGCGGCAGGTTTCCTTCAAAATTTTTTCGCGCAATGTCAAGAGCCCGTGGAACAGCGCTTCGGGGCGCGGCGGGCAACCGGGCACGTACACGTCGACCGGAATCAGGTTCTGTGCACCGCGAACTACCGAGTAGTTGTCATAGATAAACGGGCCGCCGCTGATGGTACAGGCTCCCATCGCAATCACGTACTTGGGTCCGGGAATCTGTTCCCAGAGCATCTGGATGGCAGGTGCCATGCGGTGCGTGATGGTTCCCGCCAGAATGAAAAGGTCCGCCTGTCTTGGGGACGAGCGGAACACTTCACTACCAAAGCGTGCAATATCGTAGCGGGCCATGGAACTCGACATCATTTCGATGGCGCAACAGCTGGTGCCGTAGGTGAGGGGCCAGATGGAGTTGGCGCGGGCCCAGTTCACTACATAGTCTATAGCGTTCACGACGTACTTGCCGCCGGGAATCGGGTCCAGGATCTTGGGTGCGTAATTGATTATTCCCATTTGAGAATTCCTTTTTTCCAGGCGTATGCGAGGCCAGATACAAGGATAGCCATAAATATCACGAGGTCAATAACAACGACGATAGGCGAGAGTGCCGTGTGCCCAGCCATGATTTCCTTGAAGTTCATCATGACGGGGAAAAGGAAGAGCGCTTCGATGTCGAACACGAGGAACAGGAGCGCGAAGAGGTAGTAGCCCACCTTGAACTGGATACGTGCGTTACCGATGGTCTCCATGCCGCATTCGTACGGGGCCATCTTGTTCTTGGTGTTCCGGGTGCGGTAGCCGAGCAGTAAGCCCGTGACGGTAGCCGCTGCCGCGATAAACGCGCCCAGGAAAAGGAAGATTGATAGGATGATATATTCAGACATAATTATTAATAGAAGTTCTGGAGTTCCTGTACGGTCCCGAACAGCGTATTGCCTATCTGGAACCTATCGGTGATGTGCTTGAACAAGTCCTTGAATTCCTCGATAGTCGCATTGTTCATGGCGACGAGTTTTTCCTGGATGGAACTTACGAAGCCGGAATTCATGGGCTTCGCCTTCATGTCCTGCATTGAGCCGCTCCACTGCTGCAGCATCTGGTCGGTCTCGATACGCGCGATAATGTAGCGGGTGGTGGAAAGCAGTTCCTGCAAGAAGTGCACGAGGAAGATTTCCTCCTGCAAGATACCCCAGCGCTTGTCCTTGGAGTAGAGCGTGGCGATATCGGCCTTCCCGTAGAATACCGCTGCCTGTGAATACTCGAGGCATGTCATGAGCAGGCGGTCGAGCCTCTTGATTTCTTGCTTGAGGTTATTGAACCAGGGGAGGTCCATGGCAGAACCGTCGATGTTCCCGTTACGGTCCGTAGGGAGAATCGCCCTGAAGGCGTAGTAGACTTCCTCGTAGTAGCGGTTGCGCATGCGGCAGTTGAACGCGCGGTTCTTGAGCGTGTAGTCGCTATGGTGGAGCGGAGTAATCATGCCTTCGAAACCTCCCGTACTCCCGAAATCTGTTTAATCTTCGTGATGATGGCGTCCACCTGCTCCTTGCGGAACGCCTTGAATTCCATGCGGATGCGGCCAGTGGACTGCTTGCTTGCGACACTCATGCGGTCGAGCGACACGTCGGAACCCTTGAGTTGCTCGAGGATGTCGAGCGTGATGTTCTTGCGGTTGTCGGTATCGATGGTGAGGTGGGTCATGAACGGCTTGCTGACCTCGGCGCTCCAGGCGACCGCAATCTGCTGTTCTACCGGGAGGTTCTTGAGGCAACTGCAGTTCTTGTTGTGGACCTCAATACCGATCTGCGGGCGGAGAACGCCCACAATCTCGTCGCCCGGGAGGGGCGCGCAGCAGTCCGCGAAGTGTATCACGAGACTCGTCTCCTGGCCAATCTGCAGGGGCATCTCGTCGCGCACGTCGCTCTTCTTGTCTTTCCCGAAGGTGGGGAAGAACCGGAGCGCCATTTCCTTGGGGAGCGAACTTCCGCCCGTAATGAACCTGTGGATGTCCTGCAGGGGCAGTTCGCCCTGGCCAATACGCTCGTAGAAGTCGTCCATCGAGAGGGTGCCAAAGTACCTGCGGATTTCTTCTTCGCCGGGGCGCTTGTCCTTCTCGACCTTCGCAAGCCTGAGTTCGCGAGTCCAGATTTCCTTGCCGAGGCTACGTGACTGCTGTATAATGCTGGTCTTCATCCACCGGCGCAGTTCCTGCTTGGCCTTGACCGTCTTTACGATGTCGAGCCACTCGGGGCTCGGTTCCTGGCTCGGGCTCTTGAGCACCTGGATGGTCGCCCCGTGCGTCACCACGTGGTCGAGGCTCACGACTTCCTCGTTGATGCGGGCACCGATGCAGTGCAGGCCCAGTTCCGTATGGATGGCAAATGCGAAGTCGAGCACCGTGGATCCTTCCGGCAGTTCAATGGAGGCCCCCTTCGGGGTGAACACCGTCATGCCTTCGGGCTTCAGGTCCACCTTCAAGAAGTCGAGGTACTCCTTGGAGTCTGAAATCTCGGACTGGAGCTTTACCATGTGGTTGAGCCACGCAAGTTCCTCGCCCTCGTGCTGGGTTTCCATCTTGTAGGCCCAGTGCGCGGCGAATCCCTTCTCGGCGGTCAGGTCCATGTCCTTCGTGCGGATCTGGACTTCCACCATCTTGTTCTCGGGGCCGATCACGGTGGTGTGGATGCTCTGGTACAGGTTTGGCTTCGGGGTCGCGATGTAGTCCTTGAAGCGGCTCTGCATCGGGGTCCACAGGTTGTGGACGTAGCCAAGCGCGAGGTAGCATTCGGGAATGGTCTCTACGATAATGCGTATCGCGAATATGTCGAAGATGTCCTCGAACTGGCAATCGCGACTGATCATCTTGTTGTAGATGCTGTAGATGTTCTTGGTGCGGCCCTGGATGGTGCAGTCGAAGTCCTCGAGCGCCATCTTGATTTGTAGCGGGCCAATTACGGACTGCACGTACTTTTCGCGCTTTTCCTTGTTCTCGATAAGCGCGTCGACGATTTTCTGGTATTCGTCCGGGTTTACGTACTTGAAACTCAGGTCCTCGAGTTCGGTCTTGAGCTTGTAAAGGCCGAACCTGTGGGTGAGGGGCACGTATATGTCGAGCGTTTCCTGGGCGATGGACTTGCGTTTTTCGGGCTTCATGTACCGCATGGTACGCATGTTGTGGATGCGGTCCGCGATCTTGATCATGATGACCCGCGGGTCCTTTGCCATCGCTATAATCAGCTTGCGGTAGGTTTCCGCCTTCTGTGCCGCCTTGTTCTGTTCCTGGGCGGCGGTAATCTTGGTAACGGCGTCGACCATGAATGCGGTGTCGTCCCCGAATTCGGTCGCGATTTCGGCGAGCGTGTGCGGGGTGTCCTCTACCACGTCGTGCAACAGGCCGGCGAGCACGGTTGCCTGGTCCTGCTGGAGTTCAGCGAGAATCTTGGCCACCTCGTAGGGGTGCTCGGTGTAGGGCATGCCGCTCTTGCGGTACTGGCCGTCATGGGCGTCGGCGATAAAGGCAATAGCCTTACGGAGAATTCCTTCCTCGAGCTTGGAATTCTTCTTCAGGAGCACTTTAATGATGTGCTCCTCGTTAGGTGTGAATTTTGCCTTATCCATCGATTATAATTTATTATTTCTCGTAGGCAAATTGGGCGTTTTTCGCGAAAATATGCGAAAAATATGCAGAAAAAACGCTTTTTTTGTCAAGCGTTTTTTTCATAATACGAAAAACGGAATTTTAGGGGTTATGCGCCAGCGTCTTCGAGGCGCTGCACGTGGCAATATGCCAGTTCCTTCGTTTTCTCGTCCCTGAGGTGCAAACTGGAGCCTTCGCAGTAGCGCCAGTACTTGCAGGTCTTGCAGTCGCCGATTTTTGCCCAGTTGCGGTCGCGCATCACCTGGTAGCGGTGCTGCCACACGTCCCACAGGTCATCCTTGTAGATGTTACCTTGTATGTAGTCGCCGCGCAGGCTTGGGCAGGCGGAGATGCTGCCGTCGCAGAGCACGGAACTCACGTTCACGCCGGCACGGCAGAAGAACGGGTAGTTGCGGGCGTCCTTCTCGTAGCTCCCGAGAAACCCTTCGCAGCCGTAGTTCACGTTGATGACGTTCATCTTCTTCACTTCGCGGATGAAGTCGAACACCTGGCGGAATTCCTGGTTCGTGAGCTGGAATAGCGGGTTGTCCTTGGCACGGCCCTTCGGGAACACGGTCGCGATGCGCCAGCGCTTCACGCCGATTTTCAGGAGCATATCGAGAATTTTCGGGAGTTCCTTCAGGTTCTGGCGGTTCACGCACGTCATCACGTCGAAGGTGAGGCCCTGCGTATGGGCTGCCATGTCGATGGCACGGAGAGCACGTTCAAAACTATGCGGGTCACCGCGGAAGTGGTTGTGGCTTTCCTGCAGGCCGTCGAGACTGATGGTGAGCGAGCGGAGCCCGGCGTTCAGCAGCCTGGTGTAGCGTTCGGGCGTCATTGCAAGGCCATTCGTGACCATGCCCCACGGGTAGCCGCGCTTCTTGATTTCCTGGCCACATTCCTCGAGGTCGGCGCGCATCAACGGCTCGCCGCCGGTAATTACCACGATAAAGTGCTTCGGGTCGATATGCGGGGCCAATTTGTCTAGCACGCCCATGAAGTCTTCGCGGGGCATGTCCGGAATGGCGTCCTTCACGCAGTCGCTACCGCAGTGCAGGCAGTGCAGGTTGCAGCGCAACGTGCATTCCCAGAAAAAGTAGGTAAGAGGGTGCGCCTTGATTTCGTTGTGACGGTAAAGGCGATAAGCTTCGAGAGCGAGTTTCTTTTTAAGAGAGAGCTTCATTCGTTTTCCTTTACGTAATATTTTGAATTAAAATCATTTTCATTGATTGAAAAATCTTTGTCTTGCTTGTCGGAGCAATTTAGAACGGTATCACCTTCATTAGCCCAACAAGTCACATTGTCTTCGCATTGATAATATCTGGAACATGTTGGTGCTGGAATGAAGGTACAGTTCTGACCGTTATCGTCTCCGTAAAAGCCGTCATCGCAAGAATAACCGGCGACGCCGTATTCGGGACACATTTGCTGCAAGTCGCAGGCAACCAGCTCCTTGCTGTCGCTTGACGAATCATCGCCGCATCCGGCCCAGAACAGGGCGGTAAAAGCCAGTGCAATTTTTTTCCAATGCTTGTAGAACATTTTTCCTCGTCTAAAGTTAGTGAATGCGTTCGCTTTCAACATAGTATAATGAGTTGAATTCGTCTTCGGTATAGGTTGTCTTGTTGCCCAGTTCATCGCGACAGTCAAAGGTCGCGTTTTTCCCTTCATATTGCTTGAAGCAGACAACTTTGTCTTTACAATAGTAGGTGTCCGTGCATACGATATTGGATGTGGTGCCGCACTCGTCACTCCACATGTGGTCTAATTCACAAGCGACCTGCGGGGTTCCGTAAAGGGGTACCGAATCGTCGCTGCAGCCGCTCCAGAGCATGGCGCACAGGCTCAATAGGATTTTTTTCCAATGTTTCTTGAACATAATTACTTGTCAGTTTCGCCGGAAAGACACTTGTTGATCCGTTCCTCGATTTCCTTCATCTTGTCTTCGTAGACCTTCTTGAGTTCTTCGTCCAGGGCAGACTTGTTCGCTTCCCACTCTTCCTGCATTTTAAGGAACTTGGCGTATTCTTCGCTGGGCCTGGTGGTTCCATTGCTGCAGGTTTCTACCGCGTTATTGATGATGGTCGGGGCGCCGTAAAGGGCCATGAACATGTCGAGTTCCATGCGCAGGTTTTCAAGGCACGTAGGCGTTTCTGTCAAGGTCTGCTTGATGGAGTCTATCTTGGCTACGGCATCGTGCTTGGCCGCTTCCTCTTTCCACATCTTCTGGGTGTCTGCGCTGTAATCCTGAGCAAAATACGCAACGCTGGAATCCGTGGGTGTGCATGTGACGTCGCCGGAACTAGATGAACCTTGCTCGGGAGGGTTCACGATGCTCATCGTTTGATAGCGGTCGCGAAATTCGGCTTCGTTGTACACCTTGCCATCACATTCGTAGGTGGTTTCAAGAACTTGCATAATGCCATAATCCGGGCAGATGGATACGATTTCGCCATCTTGTTCGGATTCATGGCAGGAGGGGGATTTCCAGGTATACTCTGTCTTTCTCGTACAGGTGGCCCCGTCAACACATCTAAACGTTGAATCATCTTTCTGGAGGCAGGTCACAAGATCGCTGGAGACCCCGTACAGTGGCATGGGTTGGAATCCGCTGCTGCTTGAATTTTCGGGCTTGGTCGCCTCGGAACTGGAGCTCGTTTCGTTACCGGTCGCCTCGCTGGAACTTTCCGGCTGGGGTTCCTTGGGACTGCTTAATCCGTAGTATTCTGGCGGGCCATATAGGCAATCTGCCTCGGATACGGAGTCTTCACAAGCCGACCAGAAGAATGCGGTCAGCGAAAGAGCAATTTTTTTCCAATGTTTGTAAAGCATGTTTCCTCCTTTCATAATTGAAATATATCTTTTATTTGTTTGGTCTGACCGGTATAATTGCAGGTAATGGACATTTTTTTTGAAAAAAAAGAAAAAAGCGTTCTATATAGCACACTCAGCGTTCTATATGTTAAAAATGAACATATTTGTTTTAATTTACGACAACGTAAACTTTCAGAGACTTGGCGCTCGGCTTTATAACGTCTTTTTTTGCTTGTAAAGGGCGTTTATTTACATTTTGGCAACGTTGTAAGTGCGAACAACGTTTTTCTACCGAAATCGGTACTTTTAGTTCCTCTTTTTTATACTTTAAAAATACCCGGAAAGGTCGAATTCCCGGCCTTGAACATGGGGTTGGTTATGAATAAAAGGAAATATATATTTCCGTTGGCAGTCGCTGCCTTCGGGTTGTGGGCTTGTGGAGAAGACAACAATTCTACCACAGCATGTGTCACCGAACAGTGCCTCATCGATCAATATGGGGAATTCAACGCGGACTCCGCAAACAAGGCCATGGAAGATTCCATCCTTGCTGCACAGGGGGGGAGCAGTTCTTCGTCCTTGACGGTGTATTCGGTTGAACGCCCTGATCCGCTTGAAGCGGGTCACGAGGTAGAAGTGGGTGAATCGAGCAGTAGCGAAGCAGAGGTTGCGTGCGGCCCGCAAACGCCGTGGGCTTGCGTATCCAGCAGCAGTGATTTGGTTTCGCCTGATGCATCGAGCAGTTCGCATCGTCATCACACTTCCAGCAGCTCTGTCGATGTGCCGCCCGTTTCCAGCTCGAGCGTCGTGGTTGTACCGCCGACACCCGCAAACGACTTCGTGGAAGACCACCGCAGCGAATGCCAGATTGGCGACATTCCGAAGAGCGTGAACAATTCCAAGTTGCCCGACCCGTTCATGGGTCTTGACGGCAAGCGCATTTCTACGGCAGCGGAGTGGAAGTGCCGCCGCGAAGAAATCGGCGCGATGTACGAAAAACTCATGTTCGGCGAGAAGCCGCGCAATCCCGAGAAGGTCGAGGGCTCCTACTCCGGTGGGACGCTCACCATCAACGTGACCGACAAGGGCAAGACCGGCAAGTTCTCTGTGAAGGTGAGCGATGCGGGTACCAAGGACAAGCCGAAACCGGCCCTCATCGGGTTTGGCGGCGGCATGATGGGCGGGGGTTGCGGAAGCCTCGGCAACTCCACCAACGGTCTCAATATCGCAAAGATTGTGTTCAATCCGGATGACGTCGCTCCCGAAAGCGGTGGTGGCATGTTCTTCAACATCTACGGTGGCAATACGGACAAGTACGGCACTATCATCGCGTGGGCCTGGGGCGTGAGCCGCATTATTGACGCTCTCGAGAAGATGCCCGAGGTGGGTATCGACGTGCATCATCTCGCCATGACGGGTTGCTCCCGCTGGGGCAAGGGCACGCTCGCTGTCGGCGCGTTCGACGAGCGTATCGCACTCACCATCCCGCAGGAATCCGGCTCGGGTGGCGCTTCTCTCTGGCGCGTCGGTGCGCAGGTCAACAAGCAGAAGGGTAAGCAGTTTGTGCAGGGCCTGAGCAGTGCCGGCTCCGAAGGCAAGTGGATGATCAGTTCCTTCAAGGGTTATGACGGCAAGGAAAACACCCTCCCGTTCGACCAGCACATGCTTGTGAGCATGATTGCCCCGCGTGCGCTCCTCATCCTTGACAACGCAGGCCAGGAATGGTTGGGCGAGGTGCCCTCCAATTACTGCGGGCAGGCTTCGAAGGAAGTGTTCGATGCGCTCGGCGTGAGCGAGAACTACACTTACAGCCAGGAAGGCGGCCACAGCCACTGCTCGCTCCCGAACGGACAGTTTGACGAGGTCAAGGACTTCATGACCAAGTTCCTGCTGGGTGGCGAAGCAAAGACCGGTAAGATTGACTACACCAAGAACACTGAACAGATCAAGTGGAGCAAGTCTGAATGGATTGACTGGGATACGCCGACCCTCAAGTAATTTCCTAACTCCTGGTTAACTCCAGAGCGGGACCCGTGAACGCGGGCCCCGTTTTTGTTTGGAGGGCTTCGCCCTCCCTTGTCTTATAAAGTAGCCTGGAACTGGTGGAACTTCTCGAGGAGTTCCGCGTAAGTCTTTGTGGCCTCGAGCTGCGGGAACTGTGCCACGATGGAGTCCGGCGCGCAGAAGAAGCAGCCCTTGTCTGCCTGCTTGAGCATGCCCGTGTCGTTGAAGGAATCTCCGCTCGCGAACACCTTGAAGTTCAGCGCCTGCAGGTGCTTCACGACCTGCGTCTTCTGGTCGCTCATGCGCAGGCGGTAGCCCCTGATGCGGTCGTTTTCCACGATAAGGTTGTGGCAGAAGATGGTCGGGAATCCGAGGTTCTTCATGATGGGGTAGGCGAATTCCTGGAACGTGTCCGAAAGGATAATCACCTGTGCTTCGTCGCGGAGTTTATCCATGAAGTCGCGTGCGCCGTCGAGCAGGCCCAGGTTCGCGATGACGTTCTGGATGTCCGAAAGCTTGATGTTCTCGCGGTCGAGGATGGCGATGCGGCCCTTCATGAGCACGTCGTAGTCGGGGATGTCGCGCGTGGTGAGTCGCAGGTCCGCGATACCCGTCTTTTCGGCGACGGCAATCCAAATTTCGGGGGCGAGGACACCTTCAAGGTCCAGGGTAACGACACATTGCTTCGTAAACATAGGGCTATTTCTTTCTTTCGTTGATGATGGCGCGCAAATCCTCTACCGTAATCTGGTACGGCGTGCGGCAGAAGTCGCAGATGACTTCGAGGTTCTTGCCTTCGGCTTCGAGTTCCTGCAGGTCCTTGAGCGGGAGCGTGGCGAGCGTCGCCACCGTGCGTTCGCGGCTGCAGGGGCAGTAGGCCTTCGGGTCGATTTCTTTGACGATGTCGATTTCGTACGGCCCGCGAAGCTGGTCCAGCAACTCGTCCAGGTTGAAGCCCTCGGGCGTGTTCATGTCCTTGAACTTCGGCAGGTTCTGCACGATGACTTCGATCAGGTTGATGTCCTTGTCCTCGAGGTCGGGGAACGCCTCGATGTAGAAGCCGGCGGCGTAGTCGAGCTTGCTCGGGTCTTCGCGGTTGAATGCGGCCTCGATGCCCACGGCGGAGCGAATCTGTTCGGACTGCAGCAGGTAGGTGGCGAGGTTCTGGCCCATCGAAATGGCGGGGGCCTCGATGATGCTCTCGTGGACGCGCTTTCCCTGTTCGTTGAGTTTGACGACCTGCACACTCTGCGGGATGAGAGCGGGCTCGTTACCGCCCACGGCCTGGAGTTCGGCCTGTGGGATCATCGCGCGCACGAGGCCCATCGGCGTCGTGTCGGAGGAAACCTTCGTGATTTCGCCACCGAAGCGCGTGGTCAGTGAGACGGTGCCCGCGTACTTGAGGCTTGCACTCAGGAAAATGCTTGCGATGGAGTTCTCGGCCAAGAGCTTGAGGGCGAACCCCTGTGCGTTGTGCTGCTTGCCGATTTCGTTCATCGTCGCGGTCAAGTCGACGACAATCAGGCGGAAGGGCGTTTTTTGGCCCGTGGCGCGGATAATGCGGTCCTTGAAATTCATGGGCACAAATTTAGTAAAATTATTATATTCTTCAAAAAAAGAGGTTCAATATGCAGATACTTTTCCTTATGGCCGATGGCTTTGAAGAAACCGAGTTCGTCACCCCGTTCGACTACCTGCAGCGCGCGGGTTTCGAGGTGGCGCTGGCGAGCGTTTCGGGCGATTCGTCTGTGACGGGTGCCCACGGGCTCAAGATTGCCGCGGATTTTGCGCTTTCGGGTGCTGATACTGCCAAGTTCGATGCAGTGCTCTTGCCGGGAGGCGGTCCGGGCGTGCAGCGCCTCAAGGCATCTGCCGACGTGGAACGTGTCGTTTGTGACTTCAACGACCAGAACAAGTGGATTTTCGCCATCTGCGCGGCCCCGCTCGTGTTGAGCAAGGCCGGGCTCCTTGTGGATAGGACGGCGACATGCTTCCCGGGCTGCGTGGAGGAACTGGTCTGCAACAAGTTTGTGGAAGACCGCGTGGTGGTGGACGGCAATATCGTCACGAGCCGCGGGGCCGGAACTGCCGAGGAATTCGCGTTCGAGTGCATCGCGCAGCTGGGTGGCCGAGAATTGTCTGAGAAAATCCGCAAGCAGGTCGTGGCGCGCTAGCCGTTTTTGTATATTGTTGACATAACAAATAAAGTGAGGCTTTTATGAAGTTTTCCCATGCTTTGATTCTTGCAAGTTCGCTCGCGTTCCTTGCCTGCGGTGATGACGACGAGTCTTCTACCGGTCCGAGCAATTCGGACGCTGCGGACTGCTCCGTTACTGACGGCGTGAAGGTTGTTTCCCCGAAGGCGGGTGATGAATTCAAGATCGGCGACAAGATTACCGTCGTGTACGGTTCCGACGTGCAGGGCTCCGGTTTCCGCTTTGTGTTCAAGAAATCCGAAAATGATATGGGGATAGATTTGCTTGAAGAATCTGCCGGTCCGGAAAAGCCGGATGGCAAGACCTGCTATGAGCAGGAAGTCACTCTATCGGAAGACGTTGTCGAGGCGACTTCGACCGCCATCATTCGTGTGATTCCCTACGAAAACACGAAGAAGGGTGCTAATTCCGGGACCTTCAAGGTCAAGGAGTAATGAACCTCCGTTTCGACGACAGTAGCATCACCGTAGCCATCGTGGGCTGCGGTGGTTTTATCGGTAGCCATCTGCTCGACGCCGTGCTGGAACGTACCCGCTGGCGTGTTTTTGGCGTTGATCTCGATTTCTACAGGCTGCAGCACCGCCTGAACCATGAACGGTGCGAGTTCCTGTGTGCGGATTTGGCCGACCCTGCTGTCGTGGAGCGCATCGCGCAGTTCCCGCTGGTGGTGAACTTGGCAGCTATTTGTACGCCGAGCCGATATATGGGGGAGGCGTGCGAGGTCATCCGTAGCAACTACGACCATCCGGCTACTTTGGCCACGGCTTGTGCCCGCTCGGGCTCCTGGCTCGTACATTTTTCGACTTCCGAGATTTACGGACGTACGTTGCCGGATTCCGGTGAACTGATTGAAGACGAGACGCCCGCCGTGTTCGGGCCGGTTGCCGCGAGTCGCTGGAGTTATGCGACGGCGAAACTCCTGGCGGAACGATTTATTGCGGGGCTCCCTGGGCTCAAGTGGACGGTTGTCCGCCCGTTCAATTTTGTCGGGCCGTACATGGACTTTATGCCTGGAGTGGACGGCGAGGGAATCCCGCGGGTGCTCGCGAACTTCTCGACGGCGCTCTTGCGGGGCGAACCCTTGAAGCTTGTGAACGGCGGGAAGGCGAAACGTTGCTTTACCAGCGTACACGATGCAGTAGACTTTTTGTTCGCGCTATTCGCCGCAGGGAGTGGGCTGCCGGATGCCGGTTCCGAGACTGCGGTTAACATCGGGTCTAAAACGGCGCCGGGTGTTTTCTCTCAGGCGTTCAACGTCGGGAATCAGGAGAACGAGGTCTCGATTGCGGAACTTGCTGGCAAGATGCGCACGATTTTCGCGAAGGTCCGCGGGGTCGATGTCTCTACGTTGCCGGAACCGCAAATCGTTTCGGGCGAGGAATACTACGGCGTAGGTTACGACGATTCAATGCGCCGCATGCCCTCGGTTGCGAAAGCAGAAAGATTGCTCGGGTTCAAGGCGCGCATCCCGCTCGATGTCGCTCTCGAGGAATCGCTCTCCTGGTTCGTCGGACACTATGATACCGGCGCATCATCCTGAGTTCTTTTGATGATTCCCGACTATTTCATATTCATCCCGGCCTATAACGTATCGCGGACTCTTGCCGATGTGCTGGAGCGCATTCCTTCCGCAGTCATGGAACGTGCGGAAGTGCTCGTGATAGACGACGGCTCGAAGGACGACACCCGCGGGGCCTACGAAACGTTTGTCGGCGCAGTTTCTAACACGAAATATGCCGCCCATCTAGAGTACATGCGTTTCGAGTTTAATCGCGGTTACGGCGCTGTGGTCAAGAAAGGTATTTCCGAGGGGCTCCGCTGTGGCGCGAAATACATCGCCTGCCTTCACGGCGACGGGCAGTACCCCGCCGAGCAACTCGGCGAATTCTTTGCGTACCTCGAGTCCGCGCGCAATCAGCCCGAGGCAAGCAACCAGTCCGAAATAGCCCTCGTTCAAGGCTCCCGCCATGCCATCGCAGGTGGCGCGAAAGCCGGCAACATGCCTCTCTACAAGCGCCTCGGTGGCGCATTCCTTACCGCGCTCGAGAACGTCGCCTTCCGGCAGAAACTTACGGACCGCCACAGCGGTTTCATTGTCTACAACGCGGAATTCCTGAAGACGCTCGACCTCCAGAAACTGAGCCCGAGTTTCGATATCGACCTGGAAATCATCTCCATCGCCGACGCCCGCGGTTGCTGGCTGGCCGAACTCCCCATACCCACGCGCTATGCCGGCGAAAAGTCGAACCTGAACGTTGTGACCTACGGCCTGCGCGTGTTGCGCCAGACCTGGCGCCGTTTTTGCCTGCGGTAAACCCCTTTTCGCCAGCGATAAACCCGAATTTTGCCGAGGGGGCATATAAATTGCGGCATTTCTCCGGGTTTATATGCCCTTTTGTTGTTTTGCGTGTGAAAAAATATCTGATTTTCAGGATAGGGGCATATAAAAGGGACTCTTTGCTTCGGTTTATACGCCCTTTGTTACGTTGTATGCGAGCCTATGTGCTGAATTGTGGCTTAGAGGGGCATATAAATTGCGAAAATAACTCCGGTTTATATGCCCCGAGGGTAAAAAAACTCGAATAAAATTATATGTTTAAGAGGAAATTCGCCTCGTGGAGGAGAAAATGCGCTTCTGGATGAAATATTTGGCCGTATCGGCGACATTGGCTTTGTTCGTTGCCTGCAGTGACGATGACAGCGATTTTGCAACCCGTCCGAATGCAAAGGCATCTTCTTCTAGCGTTTCGTCGTCATCTTCAAGTGACTTGCCGCAGTCGAGTTCTAGCGAGACAAGTGAATCCAGCAGCAGTGTTCTCGCGGACTATGTTGACCCTTCGACAGTTGTAAAAGGAACCATGACAGATGAACGTGATGGACAAACCTACAAGACTGTCACCATTGGCACGCAGACCTGGATGGCGGAAAACTTGAACTATGCCTACCTGCAGCCGACAGATGAATTAGATTCATCGAGTTTTTGTCACAACGATTCCGCTGAATCCTGCACCAAGTATGGTCGGTTATACCTATGGAGTGCTGCTATGGACAGTGCGGGCGTATGGAGTACAAACGGGATGGGCTGCGGTAGCGGCGAAGAATGTTTCCCGACGTACCCTGTGCGCGGAGTTTGCCCCGAGGGTTGGCATTTTCCGGATTCAACGGAATGGGAAATACTTTTTTCGGCGGTTGGCGGTTTCGCTACGGCGGGAAAAATCCTCAAGGCCTCCAATGGTTGGGATAGCGATCTAGAAATAAGTGGCAATGGTACGGATGCCTACGGGTTCTCGGCGTTGCCTGTTGGCCCCAGAAGCTATAGTGGGAGTTATCATGACAGGGCCGATGTCACGATTTTTTGGACATCGACAAAATCCGGAGAGGGCGATGCTTACTATATGCGTCTGTGGAACAGTCTCGACGATGCTTTCTTGAGTGACGCTACAACGGAAACGGGGGCTGTAGTCCGATGCGTAAAAGATTATATTTCAAATAAACCGTCCGTACTTTGATATGAAGGTGTGTCTATGAAAAGGTTCTTGATGACGATTATTCTCCTCCTGGCTTGCACTTCGGGTGCATTTGCAGCATATGTCGCAGTTCTTGAAACGGGCGTAGATCAGTCCGTTAAAAAGAAGGTGAAACTTTCTGACCGACAGTACCTCACGAACGTGTTGCGCGAGGAGGCGGTCAACCTGCTCCCGCCCGATGAAGACTACACCATCATGACGCGCGAGAACATCAGCGCGATGCTCCCGCCGGGCAAAACTATCGATGAATGCGAGGGCAGTTGCCTTGCGGAGACGGGCAAGAACATTTCTGCCGACTACGTGTGCCAGGCGCGCGTGGGCAGTTTCGGTTCAAAACTCACGCTCTCTGCGGAAATCTACGAGACAGCGGGCAACAAGCTCGTGGCGAGTTTCAACGGGCAGGGCGCGAACGTGGAAGCGCTCCTGAAAGTCATCAAGGAAAACGCTCCTGAGTTCTTCGGCAAGGTGAAAAATGCCGACAAGGCTGCTGGCTCTGGCGGAATAGGCGATTCTGGTTCCGGTGGTATCGGCGAGGCTCCAAAGGGTTCCCGGAATGGCGGACGCCGCGTGCATGGTGCCGGCGGTATAGGCGATGGTAGCCAGGGTCCTGCCGCAAATGAGGATGCGGACAAAGTAAAAGTCGCTCGCGCAAAGGATGTGCAGTTTGACGACGATGACGAAGACTTGCCCCGCTCGAACAAGCCCATTAACGAAGTCCCGTCTGTGAAAAGCGCTCAAAATACGGCTTGGCTCCGTTGGGGGCTGATTGCTGGCGGCAGCGTATTGCTGACGACGGGAATAGTTCTGGCTGTTATGGGGAGCGCCGATACCACGACCGAGTATGACTACGACACATTTGAAGAGAAAACAGTCGATAAAAGCGATGGCACAAAACTAGGCATAGGCATAGCCTTGTCCGTCATCGGAACCGCTGGTATTGTTGTAGGCTTCTGCTTCTAGGCAGAACTTATTCTTCGTCAGTCGAGAAAGTGAACGGAATCGTCACTGTCGTGTTGTGACCCTTCGCGATCCTTCCGAAGTTCCACGTGTTCACGGCCATCTTGATGACTTCATCGAAGGTGCTGTCGTTCGTGGTAGAGGATTCGACGGATATGTCAGCGACATCGCCGTTAGAGTCAATGGTAAACTTCAGGGTGACCTTGCCACCAAATCCGGGCTTGTTTTCCTTGTACTTGTTGTAGATTTTCTTAAGGTCCGGAGTGCGCCTTTTCACGACATCGTCGATGCTTCCGGCACTGCGCTTGTCGGCGAGCTCGTCTTCTTCGTCGTCATTGAGGTGACCCTCGAAGCTCCTGAACAGGGGTTCCCAGATCTGGGCGTAAACTTCGTCGGGCTTGACCCACGTCATTTCGTTGTTGCCTCTCCAGGCCTTGTACTTGGAAACCTTGATGGTGCATTTTTTCTTGTCGCCCGAAACGTCGATGTAGTAACGGTCCGACAGGGAACCGACTTCTCCGGGTACCGCGTAATAGGCAATCACGTGCCTGTCCGTAACGATTCGGCCCCTATCCGTATCGACCTTGGTGAGATCGACGCCCCTCTCTGCAAAGGCGACCTGAACGGCGTAGAAGCATTTCCCGGCAGGCTGGTTGTAACTGCGGGTGAGGTACTGGTCGTAGAGGGTGGGGTCGTCCAGCATCATTTTCTTGGCGCACCCGATAAGGAGGGTGGTCGTGGCTAGGACTCCGACGATAAGAGCGAATTTCTTCATGGGTATCTCCCTTCTTGTTGTTCCTATAAAATAACTAAAAATTCCGAAAAAAGTATTCGGAGGGTTATTTTTGCGTTAAACTACCCGTTGCCGTGGTGCTTGTCGTGGTTGGGGCAGCCGCAGCCACCCTGGCCGTCGCAGTTTTCCTTCTTGCCTTCGCCACCGCATTCGCATTCGTGGCCATCTTCACCACACTTGCATTCGCCATCGCCGTTGCCGCCACAGCAGCAGTGGCCCTGCGGGTTCAGTTCTTCTTCGGTAGCCTCGCGCACGCTCACGACCTCGATGGCGAAATTCAGGTTCTTGCCCGCGAGTTCGTGGTTCGCGTCGATCACGGCCTTGTCGCCCGCGACGGACTTGACGCGGATGGGCATCGGGCCCATGGGCGTCTGCGCATAGAACATCATGCCGGGTTCCACCTTGTCGACACCCTGGAACACGTCGACCGGGACTTCCTGAGTCATGCGTTCGTCGTACTCGCCATAACCTTCGGCGGGGATGACCTTCACGTCGAACTTGTCGCCGACTTCGTGGCCGACCATCGCGTTCTCGAGCCCCACGACGATCATGTGGGCGCCCTGAATGTACTGGAGCGGTTCGCGGCCTTCGGAGGAATCGATGACGGCTCCTTCGTCGGAGGTGAGGGTGTAGTGCATCTGGACGACGGTCTTATCGGCGATTTTCATGATGTTCCTTTGTGTGAGGGGGTAAAAAAGTAGGCTAAATATAGAAAAAAGCGGTTTGCAACGTGATAAAAGACAAATTTTTGCACGAAAAGTGAAGTATGTTGTGAAAATTTGTGCATGCTTCTTCTTTTTTGGTTATATTCTTCTTAAACGCAAAAACAAGGAGTACACATGAAAAAATTGCTTTGGACCAGTGCCCTCGCCCTGACCGCTATGGCCTGCCTGACCGCCTGTGGCGACGATGATAGCGGAACAAGTGCTGGAGGTGATGACGAACTCTATACCTGCGACATTACGGCTAAGAAGGTCGTTGTCAAGCAGAATGCCGGACCCTACTCGGTTACGATGACATATACCCATAACGAAGATGGCACGATGACTACGCGTTACGAATATGGTTCTGGACATCCTGATGTATGTGCTGGTCCTGTACCGAATGAAGTTGACGATGAAGATGCTGAAATGACTTGTAAAGATAACGTTTATACGGTTAAATCTAAAGTAACCGTGACCACAGAGGAATTCCAGGAATATGCCGGAGCCGCGACGAAGGCTTGCCCAGAACCGGCATCGTGGGGCAAGGATACAAAGCCCTCGGATGATGATGACGAAGCCGGTACAGATGACGATGGTGAAGGCTCTACAGACGGCGATGGTGAAGGCTCTACAGACGGCGATGGTGACGTTGGACCGGGCAATGGCGGCGATGGCGACTATACCTGCAACTTCAAGAAGTCCGACGACACCTGGGTCATTCAGAACGGTGAAGGTGGCGGCGAGATGACTGTCAAGTGGGACACCGGCAAGGCCGTTATGATAACGAAGTCGGAACAGACTGATGAAGAACTCTGTCAAAAGACGCTGGAATTTCTTGCCACGGATCCGACTGCAGAATACTCATGCGACGGTAAATTCCTGCTTATTGAGGATCATTCGTTTGAGGATTACTCTAAGGACGAAATCTATAGGAATTATTGCGGCTCGTAATTATAGAGCTTTTATGGCGTCGGCTTATTTGCCGGCGTCAAATTTTTTTGCGGTCTTGCCAGACGCTCTCGTTGAAGAGCTGTCCTTCGGAAAGGCCGTATTTTTCTTCTACGCCGGCGAGGCGGATGGCTTCGTCGATGGAAACCTTCCCGCGGATGGCCTGCGTGTAGATGAGCGCCTTCTTGCGTACGGTCGCTGCGTCTTCTTGGAGCATTTCGAGGCGGAAGTGGTTTACTCCGGCGGTGCGCAAGTCCGGCAACAATTTCAGGGCCGACTGCGGCTTGCCAACGAATAGCGTGTTGCGGCATTCCGCATCGGATTGCAAGAAGTGTCGCTCTCCCTTGTGGTCGAGGATTTCGACCTTGTGCTGGGTGCAAATCTTGCCGCATTCGGGGAATCGCCTGCCGGTAGTGAGCGCGCGGGCAAACGCGCAGTATTCGGAATGGAATGCGGGCATGTACTGGTGGAGCGTGAGTTCCATGCGGCTGCCGTCGATGTCGTCCAGCAGGTCGAAAAGCTGCGTGGAGTTCAGGTCCCACGAGGGGTGGAGCGTCTGTAATCCTTGTGACAGGAGCCAGTCGTAACTCAAGCAGTTTGCGGCGTTCAGGCTGTAGTCGCCCGCGAGCGGAATGCCGCTTTCCTTGAGGATGGAAAGTGCACCGAGGTTGCGCACCAGCGCAAAGTCGGGGCATAGCCGCAGGATGTTCTTGAGGTAATGGCTTTCGCCCGGCTTGTGGATGCGGAGCGTGGCCATACCCGCCTTGAAACCGAGTTCACGGATCTGCTGGAGCGATTCGTCGTATTTCACGCCCCAGTCGAAGTCCATGATGACATTGTCGATGTCGAGGCCCTCGAGGGCGGCAATCTGTTCGGGACTGCGGACAAGGACCGAGATGATGGGGCGCGCGGCAGTCTTGGGAGCAATTTTCGCGCCAAATTTTACGCTGTTGAGGAGGGCGCGGCCTGCCACTGCACTCGGGTTCAGATCCTTCCATTCGCAGCGCTTTGCGTCGAGCAGTTCTATCGCCTTCTGGCGGAGTGTCCGCAGGAGTTTCCCGGGGATGAAGGCTCCGCGTTCAACATTGACTTCGAGATTCCTGAGGCTGTAGGCGGTTGCGCTCAGGCCCGAAAGTTCCTTCTGTGCGAGTTCGCGCAGTTTATCGCCCGCGCCGTTCTTGCCGGCATCATTGCCGTCGCCTGCACTATTTCTCGCGGCTTCCAGCACCGTGTCGCTTTCGACTTCGACGCGGTTGCGCGGCGCGTCGTAGACGGCTAGCTTGAGCAAGCCGCCGATGTTCCCCGAAAGTTCCATGTTCACGGGGATGCGTTTTGCCTGCTCGCGGTCGGTAAACGTCTTGCGCAATTCCTTTTCCAGCGCAGGCGAGTCGTTGCGGTAAACCTTCATGCCGACGGCAATCTGGCGCGTATCGAAGTCGCGCCCGAATTCGAGCCGCAGGTACTTCGGGTCGCCGCGCTTGGTGTGGGGGAGGTGCGCCTCCTGCGATGCATACAGGCGGCTGCCGATGCTTACGCCGAGGGCTGCATTTTCAAACAGGATTCCGTCACCCGGCCGCGGCCCCATACCTGCAGCGAAATCGTCGGCGCGGTTCAAACCATCGACAAGCGAGTCGTCTAGCCCCACTATGACACACCCGCGTTCTACCTTCGCGACTGTCCCGAGGAACAGCCCGTGATGGTTGCTGAACGTACCGTCCACAAGTTCCTGGTGGTTGTCCCCGTCGAGCCAGCCCGCGCGCAGGCCGCGGCTGAACAGGACTTCGAGCGGTTCCATGTCTTTGCCGTCGAGCGGGATGCGGTTCAACGCCTTGCGGTAGGCCTTCGCGACTGCCGCCACGTATTCCGGGCTCTTGAGGCGGCCTTCTACCTTTAGCGAATCTACGCCGATTTCTTCAAGCTCGTTTAACTTCGGGAGGGCGCACAAGTCGTGCGGGCTGAACAGGAACTGCGCATCGGTATCGCGAAATTCCTTGCCATCCACGAATATGCGGTAGGGGAGTCTGCAACTCTGGGCGCATTGCCCGCGGTTCGCGCTCCGGCCGCCAAAGTTCTCGCTGGTGAGGCACTGTCCCGAATAGCTCACGCAGAGCGCTCCGTGTATAAATACTTCGAGTTCTAGCGGGGTCGCTTCCTTTATGCGTGCGATTTCCTTGAGCGAGAGTTCTCGTGCGAGTACGGCGCGGTTGAACCCGATTCCCGCGACCAGGTTGACGGCCTCCGCGCTCGCAAGCGTCATCTGCGTGCTCGCGTGAATCTCCTGCGTGGGTGCGATGGCGCGTATCAGGCGCGCAAGCCCGATGTCCTGGATAATGAAGGCGTCCGGTTCCAGCGATATGATTTTTTCAAGAAACTCGGGCAATTCCTGCAGTTCTCGCTCGAATACGAGAACGTTCATCGCGAGGAACGTGCGCACTCCGCGGAGCCTTGCGTAGCGGATCATGTCGTAGACATCGTCGAACGAAAAGTCTTCCGTTCGACCGCGCGCGTTCCAGTGCGGAACCCCGAAATAAACGGCATCGGCGCCGTTTGCTACGGCTGCCTCCAGCATCTCGCGCGTGCCCACAGGCAGGAGAAGTTCCGGAGATGGCCTCGTACTCGAATTCATATAGTCAAAGATAATTTATTTCTGCGGTCGGGATTTACCGCTTTTGTGGTACTTGTCGCGGCATCTTCATGTTCATGGGGCGGTAGAGTTCGTCGTACAAACCTTGAAGCTCGTCTTTCTCGAAATCGTACAGGCCGTATGTTCCCATGACGCTTCTTGCCGTGTCAAGGTTGCCGAGATTTCGCCCAATCTGTATGTGCTTGAAACCGACTTTCTTGATTGCATACATAAGGGGGATGAGCTCGTAAAGGTGATTTCTGTTAAGGTGTTCTTCCAGGATTAGGACAATCCAGTCGTTGTCAGGGAATTTGGCGTAACGCATGCGAATGGTGGCTAGGTCCTTGGCGATTACGTTGAAGGCCGATAGTGGCTTTATCCTTGCATCCGGGTAATCCCTATCGCGGATGGCTTTGAGCGAATCGGATGGCCCGCTGCTGAAGTTTACTTCTCCGGGGAGCGCGATGAATGCCCCGGTGGAATCGATGATGTAGGCCCTGTTGGAATCAGAGTATAGCGCCCAGATTATCTTGCCCGGGTCGTCTTCCGATTCCTTCTGGATGGCGGTATAGTCCACGATGGGCTTCTGTTCCTTCTGGGCAAGTTCCTTCAGGATGGTGTAGTAGGTGTTCGGCATGAATCCGCCCCGTGCACCAATAACGAGGAAACTGTCTGCCTTTACGGCGACTGCCAGGTGGAGCAGGTTTGGATCGTCGGCATCAAAGGAAACGGGGACGTCTTTGAATATGCCGTCGCCGGTTTTCGACGTGCACGATACCGCAATAATGCCTATGATGGCGAGTAGAATAATCTTTTTCATACGACTTTTCAAAGATAAAAACTATATATATTTGCGCTATGCAGACGATAAAGATTCAGTATCTCGATGATTCTATCCCGAAACTCACGTACATTGGTGGCAAGTCCGACTGGATTGACCTTGCGGCGGCGGAGACCGTGACGCTCAAGGCGGGGGAGTTCCGCCTGATTCACCTGGGGGTCGCGATGAAGTTGCCCGAGGGTTTCGAGGCGCATATCGCCCCGCGCAGTTCCACGTTCAAGAACTTCGGCATCTTGCAGGCGAATTCCGTGGGCGTGGTGGATTCCAGCTACTGCGGCGCAAACGACTGGTGGAAAATGCCCGTCTACGCCACCCGCGATGTGACCATCGAAAAGGGGAGTCGCATTGCCCAGTTCCGCATCATGGAGCAGCAGCCCAAACTGGTGTTTGAAGAGGGGGCTCTTGAGGGCGCCGACCGCGGCGGCTTCGGTAGCACGGGAATCTAAAGTTTTTTATATTATTTCCGCAAAAATTTTTAACAAGGATATTGTTATGGCAAAGATTGCTATTCTCGGTTACGGTAACCTGGGCCGCGGTGTGGAATGCGCCGTGAAGCAGGCTCCCGATATGGAACTCGTCGCTGTTTTCACGCGTCGTGACCCCGCTACGGTCAAGATCCAGACGGCGGGCGTTCCGGTGCTGAACGTCTCTGAAATGGAAGCCTGGAAGGACAAGGTGGACCTGCTCATCATCTGTGGCGGCTCCGCTACGGACCTGCCGGTGCTCACCCCGAAGTACGCCGCCATGTTCAACGTGATCGACTCCTTCGACACGCACGCCAAGATTCCGCAGCACTTCGCTGCCGTTGACGCTGCCGCCAAGGCCGCCGGCAAGATCGCGATGATCTCCGTCGGTTGGGACCCGGGCATGTTCAGCCTGAATCGTGTGTACGCCCAGTCCATCCTTCCGGAAGGCAAGGACTACACGTTCTGGGGCAAGGGTGTTTCTCAAGGCCACAGCGACGCTGTCCGCCGCATCAAGGGTGTGAAGAATGCGAAGCAGTACACCTGCCCGGTCGAAGCTGCTCTCGAAGCCGTGCGTAGCGGTTCCATGCCGGAACTCACCACGCGCCAGAAGCACACGCGCCTCGTGTACGTAGTTGCAGAAGAAGGTGCCGACAAGGCCTACATCATCGAAAACGCCATCAAGACGATGCCGAACTACTTCGATGAATACGACACCACGGTCAACTTCATCAGCGAAGAAGAATTCAACAAGAACCACAGCGGGCTGGCTCACGGCGGTTTCGTGATTCGTACCGGCAAGACCGGCATGAACAAGGAACACACTCACGTGATCGAATACAGCCTCAAGCTCGATTCTAACCCGGAATTCACGACGAGCGTTCTCGTGGCTTACGCCCGTGCCGCTCTCCGTATGAAGGCTAACGACGGCAAGACCGGTTGCTTCACCGTGCTCGATGTGCCGCCTGCATACCTCAGCACCCTGAGCGACGACGACCTCCGCGCACACTGCTTGTAAGAATCAGTCATCCTGGAGTCACGAAGTGACGACGGGATCCATACGGTTCTAAACCATATATGAAAAAGCCCCGGACTCAAATCCGGGGCCTTTTAATTAGACTATAAACGGGAATTAACCCTCAACCTTCGGAAGCTGGGCGAGGCTCTTGGCGATGTCTTCATCCGTCGGGATGTAGTCGCTCATTTCGCCGTCGTTGAACTTCTGGTAGGCGACCATGTCGAAGTAGCCCGTGCCGGTGAGGCCGAACACGATGTTCTTCGCCTGGCCAGATTCCTTGCACTTGAGGGCTTCGTCGATGGTGGCGCGGATGGCGTGGCTGGATTCCGGAGCCGGGAGGATGCCTTCGGTCTGGGCGAAGAGCTTGGCGGCTTCGAACACCTTCGTCTGTTCCACGGACGTTGCACGCATCAGGCCCTGATCGTAGAGTTCAGAGAGGATGCTGCTCATGCCGTGGTAGCGCAGGCCACCGGCGTGGTTGGCAGACGGGATGAAGCTGGAGCCCAGCGTGTACATCTTGGCGAGCGGGCAGACCTTGCCGGTATCGCAGAAGTCGTAGGCGTACTTACCGCGAGTGAAGCTCGGGCAGCTTGCCGGTTCCACAGCGAGAATGTCGTAGTCGGCTTCGCCACGGAGCTTTTCGCCGACGAACGGGCTCACGAGACCACCGAGGTTGGAACCACCGCCGGCACAACCGATGATGAGGTCGGCCTTCACGCCAATCTTGTCGAGGGCGGCCTTGGTTTCGAGACCGATGACGGACTGGTGGAGGAGCACCTGATTCAGCACGGAACCAAGAACGTAGCGGTAGCCTTCCTGCTTCACGGCGGCTTCCACGGCTTCGGAAATGGCGCAGCCGAGGCTTCCGGTGGTGCCCGGGAATTCGGCGTTGATCTTCTTGCCGATGTCGGTCGTCATGGACGGGGACGGGGTCACGGATGCACCGTAGGTGCGCATGACTTCGCGGCGGAACGGCTTCTGTTCGTAGGAGACCTTCACCATGTAGACCTGGCAGTCGATGCCGAAGAAGGCGGATGCCATGGAAAGGGCGGTGCCCCACTGGCCTGCACCCGTTTCGGTGGTCACACCCTTGAGGCCCTGCTTCTTGGCGTAGTAGGCCTGCGCGATGGCGGAGTTGAGCTTGTGGGAGCCCGAGGTGTTGTTGCCTTCGAACTTGTAGTAGATGTGGGCCGGAGTGCCGAGGGCCTGTTCGAGGAAGTAGGCACGGACCAGCGGCGACGGACGGTACATCTTGTAGAACGTGAGGATGTCTTCGGGAATTTCGAAGAAGCGGGTGTCGTTGTCGAGTTCCTGCTTGATGAGTTCGTCGCAGAACACGGGCTGCAGGTCTTCGAAGGTCACGGGCTTGCCGGTGCCGGGGTTCAGCAGCGGAGCGGGCTTCTTCTTCATGTCGGCACGCACGTTGTACCATGCCTTCGGGAGTTCGTTTTCGTCGAGGTAAGTCTTGACCGGACCATCAAGCTTGAGCGAGTTTCTCATTTTAGATTCCTTTCTTTTTTGTAGTTTGCGTCAGTTTCAGGTTCTTTGTCGGGTTTCCAAAAGTTTTTTGCAAAAAAATTGGCTCCCTTTGAGGAGCCTGCTTCTTTTGAAAACCGTACCAAAAATACCAGGCTCCGATTATTGGGCCTGCCACCACCAGAAGTTGATGCTTGCTACGAATTTCATGTGCCCAAATATATCTAAAAAATAGGCCTATGGCAATAAATTATTGTAAAAAAATGCTCGCTTTTGGCGTATAAAGCCCTGGTAAAGGCCGTCCAGTTGACAATCTGGCAAAATAAATTATCTTGAAAAGATATGGCAATAGATAGCAGACTCTTGACTGGACAGTGCTCCCCTCTGGAGGAGAACAAGTTGGACCACTCGCTCTCGGCGACATCCAAGGTGATGCCGCTGCACCCGGGCAACAAGCGCCCGCATGTCCACCGCACGCCAAGGAAGTCCGTCCGCAAGTCCAAGTCGGGCGAGGCACACCGCGCCGCGAAGTGATATTTTCACATTTTTTATAGCCTTTTTGGGGAAAATCATACTATTTTTATGGCAGCCCGCACGCGGGCCTAAAGAGTGAGGTTTTCTATGCGCGTTTTCGTTACCGGCGGAACAGGTTTTATCGGACACTACGTGGTCAAGGCTCTCCTTGAGCGCGGGAATGACGTTGTAATCGCTACACGCCACCCGAACAAGGTTCCCTCACTTGCGGCCAACCCGAACGTTAGTTTTGTCCAGGCCTCCCTCACGGATTTCGACAAGATGGGCGAGGGCCTGCAGGGCTGCGATGCCTGTATCCATATCGCGCTTGGCTGGGGCGAAACCCCGAGCACCATGCTTATGAACGATACGCGCGCAACGGTCATGCTCCTGGAAATGGCGGCAAAGGCCGGCTGCAAGAAGTTTATCCAGACCAGTAGTACCGCCGCGATGGGCCGTATGCGCCCGGTGATGCGCGAGGTCACGAGTAACCTGCCGATGGACCTGTACGGTGCCACCAAGGCGGCGGGCGAGGCCTACGTGCTCGGTTTCCGCCAGGGCTACGGCAAGAATTTCCCGCATGTCACCATGCAGAGGAACATCATCCGTCCGGGCTATACCTTCGGTAACCCCGCTTACCCCGATGGCTGTTCCCAGCCGGACCGTCGATTCTTCGACATGGCCCGCGCCGTGAAGGAGGACCGCGATATCGAGATTGTCAAGAATGACGGTACGCAGTTCATCCACGCAAGCCAGCAGGCGGAACTCTACATGAAGGTCCTCGAGAGCGACAAGAACGAGGAAATCTTCCTCGGCCTGGGCGAGGTCTGGATTAGCTGGAAGGAAATCGCCGAGATGATGATTTCGCTGAAGGCCGGCTGCAAGACGAAGATTGTGGAGAAGGACCTCGGCTGGGGCGACGACCCGATGCTCTTCGATGTCAGCAAGATCAAGGACCAGTTTGGCCTTGCCTTCGACGCGCACGACTTCATGATGGACCACGTGAAGTGGACCTACGAGCAGGCGTAAACTAGAATAGCATCTTCACGCCGATTGCAATCAGAATAATCCCCGCGATAATCTCGGGGATTTTCGTTTTGAAGCGCTTGGCGGCGTGCCTGCCTATCTCGTACCCGATGACGCCCATGGCAAAGCTCGCAAATGCGATGGCCGATGTGGCGAGCACCATGTTTGCGTTAATGAACGCGAAGGAGATTCCTACGGCAAAGGCGTCGATGCTTGTCGCTACCGAAAGGAGCAATATGTTTGCGATGGTGAGGTTCTTTGCGGCAATTTTTTCACCTTCGTCTTCGCCAGCGTCCCCGCGGATTGCGCCCCATATCATGCGGCCACCCAGAATGCAGAGGATGGTGCAGGCGATGGGCGTGCCTACGGAACTGAACCAGCGTTCGGCGAAACTCCCGAGGAAGTACCCGAGGATCGTCATGCCGCCCTGGAATACGCCGAAACTCACTGCCTGGAGCATCGCGCGGCTATAGCGGATGCCCGACTTGGAAAGCCCGGTGGCAATCGAGACCGCAAAGCAGTCCATCGCCTCGACGATTGCGATAATTATGATTTCTACGATTCCCATTTTTCGACAGTCACTTCGCGGACGTTTTCCGAGACAATCTCGATGTTAATCTTATACGTGACATCGTACGTCTGCCCGTCGAGCCTTTCGGGCCATTCGATAAGCGTGATGCCCCGGGAAAGGTAGTCGTGGTCGAACCCGACTTCGTACAGTTCCGCACCCGGTTCCAGGCGGTAAAGGTCAAAGTGGAAGAGCGGCGGGTCGTTCGGGTATTCATGCAGAATGGTGTAGGTGGGGGAACAGACGGAGCCCTCGAACCCGAGGCCCTTGCATATCCCACGGCTCATCACCGTCTTGCCCGCGCCGAGGTTTCCGTACAGCGCGACCATGTCGCCCGCCTTGAGCGACTTCCCGAATTCCACGGCCCAGTTGTATGTCTCTTCTTCGCTGTTGAAGGTCATCTACAGTTTATCCTTGAACTGTTCGTACGTGAACTTGTGCAGCAGGTGGAACTTGCCTTCCATATCGAACTTGCCGATGCTCGGGTGCCTTACCCCGTTGAAGAATGTCGTCTTCACCATGGTGTAGTGGATCATGTCCTCGAAGATAATCTTGTCGCCCACCTGGAGCGGCTTGTCGAAGGAGAAATCCCCGAGCTGGTCGCCCGCAAGGCACGAACATCCGGTTAACTTGTATGTAAACGGCTTCTCGCCGGGCATTCCGGAGCCCGTAACGGCGGGCCTGTAGGGCATCTCGAGGCAGTCTGGCATGTGTGCGCTTATGGACACGTTCAGTACGGCGATGTCGACTTCGTTGTGCACGATGTCCTCGACCGTCGTCACCAGTTCGCCCGTCTGCCAGCCGACCGCTTCCCCCGGTTCCATGATGACCTCGACGCCCGGATGGCGTTCCATGAACCCCTTGAGGATGCGCACGAGGTCGTCCCTGTGGTAGTCCATGCGGGTGATGTGGTGGCCGCCGCCGAAGTTCACCCACTTCATGCGGTCGATGTACTTGCCGAAGTGCTTCTCGAATGCGGCGAGCACGCCCTCGAGCGCGTCGGCGTCCTGCTCGCACAGGGCGTGGAAGTGCAGACCCTCGATCCCGTCCAGCAGTTCGGGCTTGAATTCGGCCTCGGTCACCCCGAGCCTCGAGTATTTGCCGCACGGGTTGTAGAGGTCGGTCTCGACCGTCGAGAACTCCGGGTTCACGCGTATGCCCGCGCTGACGCCCGCCTTGAGGGTCTTTTCCCTGAACCGCGCCCACTGGCTAAAGCTGTTGAAGCTGATGTGGTCGGCAAGCGAGAGAATCTCGTCGATTTCGTCGTCGGAATATACCGGCGCAAACACGTGTACCTGCTTGTTCATCTCCTCGCGGGCGAGGCGTGCCTCGTTCAGGCTCGAAGCCGTCGCTCCGGCAAGGTATTCCCCGATGAGGGGGAAGGAACGCCAGAAACTGTACCCCTTGAGGGCGCAGATGATATGGACTCCGGTCTTTTTCTGGATATCGTCCAGGATTTCCATGTTCCGGACGAGCCTTTTTTCGTCCAGGACGAAGCAGGGGCTGGGTACTTGGGTGTAATCGAGCATGCCACAAATATAAAATTGTTGCCTTAATTTGTGTAGTATGCTTTTTTATGCCGTTTTTTTGTGATTTTTGTGGTCTTTTTTCCAATCCTTTAACTAAATTTAAGATGATGATTTTGTCTATACATAAGTGCTTTTTCGCAGCGTTCGTATCCCTAGCATTCGCCGGGGTGTCTTTTGCTCAACAACCTGTCGATTCCGTCGTCGCATCCCGTGGGGCGCAGGCGACTCTCGACGAGATGATCCAGCATAAACTGGATTCCCTGAACAGTGCCAACCAGTCTACTGCCACGAAGACTAATTCCGACAGCCTTGCCAAGGCGAAGGCCGACAGCGTGCGCAAGATGATCCAGGCGGGCAAGTATGTCCAGCGTGCCAAGTACGACAAGAGTAACTTCGACCACTGGAAGGTCGATACGCTTTTCCAGAAGAAGGTCAAGGACCAAGTCAACGGTGTGTGGCGTACTCCTATCGTTGCCCACGGCCATGCCTTCCGCGATGCCGAACTCCAGTTCAACATGAACGACACGCTCACGGGTGCAACCCGCACTTACGCGTCCGCCGACCGCTACCAGAAGACGGGTGACTACGCCTACAAGGCCCGTTACCGCTTCGACAACGATTCCTCGATGGTTACCCGCGAAGTCTTCCGCGACCGTCAGGTCATCCGCTGGGACTACGTGACCTTCAAGATTGCGGGCGATACGCTCAAGCACAACCTGAAAAAGCTCGAGTTCCGCGACCTGAACGACAACTGGCTCAACGCTCTCCAGGGCTTCGAGAACGTTCCTCCCGAGAACTACGTTCGCGACCAGAAGGAAACCGAAAAGCTCAAGAAGCAGGACCAGGCTAGCGCCAAATCCAAGAAATAAGGACGCTTATGCGGCGTACCTGGGTTTGTTTCGGAACGCTATTTATTGGCGTTCTGGTTCTTTTTGTTTGGACCTTGGTATCCGGTCCGGTCGATGTTTCGCTGCACGACCTTGCTGTCGCGGTGTTTAATCCGGATAAGGCGGAACCCTTCCACACGAAGATTTTCTGGGAACTGCGGTTCCCGCGGGCGATGGCGGCCCTCCTTGCCGGCGCGTCGCTTTCGGTTTCGGGCCTCTGCCTGCAGACCGTTTTCCGTAACCCTCTATGTGGTCCGTACGTGCTGGGCATCAGCAGCGGTGCTAGCCTCGGTGTGGCACTTGCGCTCCTTGCAGGCTTTGGTTTCGGCGCGTTCGGCGTGCTCGGGGCAGCCTCCATCGGGGCAATCCTCGTGACCCAGGTCGTGCTGGTCCTCGCCTCGAGGTTCAAGAATGCATCTGTACTTTTGGTGGCGGGCCTGCTGGTCGGCTACTTCGTGAATGCGCTGGTGAACGTGCTCATTGCCGGCGCGAATGCCGAGAGCCTGCAGGCTTACGTGTCGTGGGGGCTCGGCGGGTTTACGCGCCTGACCTTCGGGGCTATCCCGGGCTTTATGGCGGCAAGCATCGTGGGCCTTGTGCTCGTGCTGTTCTCCATGCGGTACCTGAACGTAGTCCGCATGGGCGATGACTTTGCGCGTGGGCTTGGCGTTGCCGTGCGCCGTTCCCGTATAATGGTGCTGCTCGGGTCGAGTATCCTTGCGGGTGCCACGACCGCCTACTGCGGGCCTGTCGCGTTTATCGGTATCGCCGTCCCGCACCTGGCCTTCATGGTTTTCCGCACTACGAACCATCGCATTCTTTTACCCGGCGTTTCGCTGTGTGGCGCCTTCCTCGCGCTGCTCGCGGGCCTGTTCCCGGTATCCATCCCGCTCAATGCGGTACTGAGCATCGTGGGCGTTCCTGTTATTTTGTATGTACTCCTGAAGGGCAGTAACCGCGGAGGTGCGCTATGAGCGTGATTCTCGAGGCGATGGCTCTGCAGTTCGGGTATACGGCGGGCAATCCGTTTGCACGTGCGTTTGACTTCACGCTCGAATCGGGCGAGGTCGTTGCCCTGATGGGCGAGAACGGCTGCGGCAAGAGCACGCTCCTCAAGACGTTTGCGGGAATGCTCCGGCCGGTTGCGGGCTGTGTCACGATACAGGGTCGCGACGTTCATGACCGCGAGAAGGGCTACACCCTGCAAGGTCTCTCGAAGCAGGTGACGCTCATGCGCATGAATATGGAGGCCCCCGACCGCATGACGGTGCAGGAATTCGTGAGCCTCGGGCGCACCCCATACGCGGGCGTGCTCGACGGGCGTTCCGCCGAGGACGATGCGATTATCGAGCAGTCCATGGAATGCCTCGACGTGAAGCGCTTTGCAAACCGTGCGGTATGCGAACTGAGCGATGGCGAGCGTACCCGCGTGTACCTTGCCGAGGCGATTGCGCAGAGCGTGAACGTGCTCCTGCTCGACGAGCCAAATGCGTTCCTGGATATTCCCCGGAGCCATGCGCTGTTCCGTACGTTGCGTTCCCTTGCCGCCTCGCGCGGGATGGGAATTGTGGTCTCGACGCATTCGGTGGAATATGCGCTCCGGTATGCCGACCGCATCATGGTAATCGATGGTGGGGATGTGAAAGTCGCCGCAGCAGGTTCTGCCGAACAGAGCGGCCTTCTGGACTGGGCCCGCGCGGACTAGCGGAGTTTCTTTACATCTACGCCGAGGCGCGAGAGCCTGTTGTAGAGCGTAGTGCGCAGCATCCCGAGTTTTTCGGCCGCAAGGCTGACCGACCCGTCGCATTCCTGGATTTTCGATTTCAGGAAGGCGATTTCTTGCTGTTGCTGCATTTGCTGGAACGCATCGTAACTCTTGATGCCGGTAGTGGCGATGCCCTGGCCTTGGTATTGCGGGTGCGAGGCCATTTCCTCGATTTGCAGGTCGTCTGCCTTAAGGACACCCGGATTGGTAAAACACAGCGCACGCTGAATCACGTTTTCGAGTTCGCGTATGTTTCCGGGCCAGTCGTGGTTCCGCAGTTTTTCGATAGCATCGGGCGAGAGCGTGTACGGTTCACCCGCGGGGGCGTACTGCCTTATGAAATACTTCGCAATGTCCTCCACGTCTTCCTTGCGTTCGCGCAGGGGGGAGATATGCACCGGAATCACGTTCAGGCGGTAGAACAGGTCTTCGCGGAAACGTTTCTCGAAAATCTCTTCGCGCAGGTCGCGGTTTGTCGCCGCGATAATACGCACGTCGATATGGCGGGTCTTGTTTGCGCCAATCGGGCGGATTTCCTTGTTCTGGATAACGCGCAGCAGTTTCACCTGGGCGTGCAGCGGCATGTCGCCGATTTCGTCCAGGAATATGGCACCGCCATTCGCGTCCTCGAACAGCCCGATTCTCTCGTTCTGCGCTCCGGTAAACGCGCCCCGCGTATGCCCGAAGAGTTCGCTCTCGAATAGCGTCTCGGGAATGGCGCTGCAGTTCACGACCACGAACTTGTCGTACATGCAGGCGATAGCCTTTGCCACCAAGTCCTTGCCGACGCCAGATTCGCCCTGAATAAGCACCGGGCCAGAATTCAGGATGGCACGCTCCACCGTCTTGCGGAGGGCCTGCATCGATTCGCTCTTGCCCACAAGGTGGCTCATGCGTTCGTTGAATATCTGACGTGCCTTCTGGATTTCCTTGAGGCGGGCAATCTTGCTCATCAGGTGGAGCCGCAGCGACTCCACCGAGAGGAATATGTCGTAAATATTGCCGGGAATGCCCGCGTACTTTTCGGGATCCTCGGCGTAGGCGAGAATCATCGTATCGGGGCTAGTCGCACGCACGCGGGTAAGTGCCGCGGTACTTTCGCCCCCGAAGGAATCCATGTCCCAGATGACAATGGGGGAGATATACCCCTGGATGTCCCCGATGCTTTTCTGCGATACGGCGTAGTCTACGGAAGAAAGCACGTCCTGTATGAACGAGGACGTTGCAGTATCTTTCGAGAAAAGGTCAATCGAGGACATTCTGATTTCGGGTGTTATTTCCCGAGTTCCTTGCTGCGTTCGGTACCGGCGACCACGGCCTTGATGAGGCTCGAGCGGAAAGCGCCTTCTTCGAGGGCGTCAACACCCGCAATCGTCGTGCCGGCGGGCGAGCAGACCATCGCGCAGAGGTCGCTCGGGCTCTTGCCCGACTGCTTCACGAGTTCGACGCTGCCTTCGATTGTCCCGAGGGCGAGCTTGAGGGCCACATCGCGGGTTAAACCGGCTTTTACGCCACCGCGGGTAAGGCCTTCGATAAACTCGAACACGTAGGCGGGGGCACTACCGGAAAGTCCGGTGACGGCGTCCATGAGGCTTTCGGCGACGCGGCAGGTGACCCCGATGTTCCCGAAGATTTCTTCGGCAGCCTTGAGGGTCGCCTCGTTGACGCCGTCCGTGGCGAGCGCCACGGTGCCCTTGCCGACAGTGAGCGGCAGGTTAGGCATCACGCGGAGTACCTGGTTCCTGGCGCCGAGAACTTCGGTGAGGTTCTTGCGGGCGACACCCGCCATGATGCTCACGAAGGTCTTAGTGCCCTTGATGGCCTTGACGGCGTTCTTCCATTCCGGTGCGACCAACTTGAAAATCTGCGGCTTTACGCAGAGGAAGGTAATGTCGGCCTTCTTGACGCCTTCCGCGAAGTTCTTCACGCGGACGCAGCCGAGTTTCGTTACGGCCTCGGCCGCCTTGTCGCTCGGGTCAAAGAAGAAGATGGACTTGGGGTCAACCTTGGCATTCAGGAGCCCGCGCAGGATTGCGCCGCCCATGTTGCCTGTGCCTGCAAAGAAAATTTTCTGGTTCATTTTATATACCTCTTTAAAATCCAATATAATAAAGTGAGATGCTCGATTTCACATCAAACATCTCACATTTATACTTATCCGTTCATCGAAGTGAGGAAGTCGCGGTTTGTCTCGAACATCTTGAGTTTATCGCGCATGAATTCCATAATTTCGACGGTAGTCATATCCTGCAGGTAGCGGCGCAGCACCCAGACGCGGCGTAGCTCCTCGTCGGAAAGCAGCAGTTCTTCCTTGCGGGTACCGGACTTGAAGATATCGATAGCCGGCCAGATGCGCTTTTCGGCGATGCGGCGGTCGAGCACGAGTTCCATGTTGCCCGTACCCTTGAATTCTTCGAAAATCACTTCGTCCATGCGGCTGCCGGTCTCGATGAGGGCCGTGCCGATGATGGTGAGGGAGCCGCCGTTCTCGATCTTGCGGGCTGCACCGAAGAAGCGCTTGGGGCGCTGCATGGCGTTCGCATCCACACCGCCGCTCAAAATCTTGCCGGAATGCGGAATCACGACGTTGTTCGCACGGGCGAAACGCGTAATGGAGTCGAGGAGGATCACCACGTCGTTGCCGTGTTCCACGAGGCGCTTGGCCTTCTCGAGGACCATGTCGGCCACCTTGATGTGACGCTCGGGCGGTTCGTCGAACGTGGATGCGAGCACTTCGGCCTGGATGTTCTTGCCGGCGTTGGCTGCATCGTTCTTGAGGCGGTCAATGAGCTTCCTCATTTCGGTCACTTCTTCGGGGCGTTCGTCAATCAGGAGCACCATGAGTTTCACTTCGGGGTGGTTCACGGTGAGCGCTTGCGTCACGTTCTGGAGGAGCACCGTCTTACCGGTACGCGGGGGAGCGAGGATAATGCTGCGCTGACCCTTACCGATAGGCGTAAACAGGTTCATGATACGCGTGCTGTACTCGTCCTTCTTCCATTCCAGATTGAGTTTTTCGATCGGGTGGATGGGGGTGAGGTATTCGAATGCAACGCGGCGCTTCGTCTTTTCGGGAGCCTCGAAGTTCACCGTGTCGATGCGCATCAGCGCAAAGTACTTTTCGCCTTCGCGCGGCTGGCGCACCTGGCCCGTGATGGTGTCGCCCATCTTGAGGTCGTAACGGCGGATGATGTTCCTGCTGATGTAGATGTCGTCGGGGCCGGCGAGGTAGTTGTGGTCGGGGTTACGCAGGAACCCGTGTCCGCCTTCCGGGATAATCTCGAGCACGCCTTCTGTGTAGATGGGGGTCTCCTCGCCACCGGTAGAAGAAAGGATGCTGTACACGAGCGCCTGCTTGCGCATCTTCTTGCAGTCTTCGATGCCGAGTTCTTCGGCGCGCTGCTGCAGTTCGAACATCGGGAGCCCGCGGAGTTCACGCCACTTTGCCTTTGCGGCCGCCACTACTTCGGGAGGCGGCGGGGGCAGCTGGATGCTCTCGTCGATAAAGTCGTCTTGCGGGAGGTTCCTGTTGTGGCGGTTCTTGTTCTTGTTGAACTTGTTGAACTTGCCATTGTTGTTGAACTTGCCGTTGTTATTGTAGTTCCCGTTATTGTTGAACTTCCCGCCGTTCTGTCCGTTGTTTTGGCCATTATTCTGGCCATTGTTTTGACCATTGTTCTGCGGGTTGTTCTGGCCACCCTGTTGCTGGGCCTGCTTGCCTTCGCCATTCTGCTGGGCATCTGCCGGTGCGGCAGGTGCATTGTTCTGGGGGGCGTTTTCACTAGACGGTTCGGCCTGTGCTACCGGAGCGGCTTCCTTCTTTTCTTCGCGGGGCTGCTTCGGGGCGCTTTCTGCTGCTGGGGCCTCCTGTGCAGGGGCTTCGGCATCGGCGTTCTTTGCCTTCTTCGGAGCGCGTCCACGGCGCTTGGGGGCACCTTCTGCCGCGTCTACACCCGGAATGGGTTCAGCGAGGTCGCCAAGTTTTTCATAATCGATAGATTTATCCAGGTCGATAGTATCGGAAAGTAATTTCGGTTCGTCTTGAACCTTCTTTGTTCTAGGCACTCTTCGTTCCTTTGTCTAGTTGTTTTTATGGGAAATTGTTAAATGATAAACAGCTTAATAGGAAAAAAGGGAATAAAAAATCCCTTTGACTGAATAATTTATGGGAATATTCGATTCCCTCGGGAATCACGTATAAAATATAAAAAATTGAAAAGTCTGTCAAAAAAATTGCCTTCTGTGCGGTATTTTTTTTGTAAAATCGTCAAGTTTTCAAGAAATTCCATAAAAAACACATTTTTTGCTCCAGAATGTCAGTAAATTGACACCTTGAAAAAACTATATTGGGGGCGTGGATTCGTTAAACCGCGTATTTATTGCTTTGGGTTCAAATCTCGCACCCCGGTACAGCAGATTGGCCGAGGGGCGTGACATGCTTTCCCGTATTTCTTCGGGTGGCTGGCTCGAAAGCCCTATCTACGAGACGCCTCCGGTGGGTCCGGAAGGCCAGGGTCCGTACTTTAACCAGGTGGTGAGTTTCTGGTACGACGGCGAACCGAAGCGCCTGCTCAACTACCTGAAGGGTTCCGAACTCGTGCTCGGGCGTAAACCCCGCGGGCACTGGAATTCACGCGAAATCGATCTTGACCTGCTCTATTTCGGGAACAAGGTCATGGCTGGCCGCCCGACTATACCGCATGTAGAAATCCCCAACAGGCAGTTCGTGCTTGTGCCCCTGAACGACATTGCACCCGACTGGGTAGACCCGTTGAGCAACGTTACCGTGAAGGAACTGCTCTCGCAGCTTTTGGAAAATGAATCAAGGATTCCGTTTCGGACCATAACAGCGGAGGAACCCTAATGCTGACCGAAAAAGGTGTACATTTTCTCGCCATAGAAGGCGTCATCGGGGCAGGGAAGACTTCCCTCGCGCGGATTATCGCCGAACGCTGGAACGGCCTTTGCATCGAGGAGAACTTCGACGAGAACCCGTTCCTCGAGAAGTTCTACGAGAATCCGGAGCCCTATGCGTTCCAGACCCAGCTGTTCTTCTTGCTCGACCGCCACAAGCAGTTGCAGAACTACGCCATGCAGAGCGACCTGTTCCACGACCTGATCGTGAGCGACTACACTTACGACAAGGATGCCATATTTGCTGCCCAGAACCTTTCGGACAGCGAGTTCGCGATGTACGAGCAGATATCCAGGACGCTCGACCGCGATGTGCCGAGGCCCGACCTGGTGGTTTACCTGCAGGCGAGCATCCCCACACTTTTGAACCGTATCAAGATGCGTGGTCGCCCGATGGAAAAGAACATCGAGGGCAACTACCTGAAGGATCTCCAGAGCAGGTTCGACCTGCATTTCTGGCATTACCCGTACGCGCCGGTGCTCATCATCAACACCGACCACATAGACTTTGTCCACAACGAGAACCATCTGAAACTTGTTTTGGATGCTATCGCAGCCTGCCCACAGCAGACTACTTACTTTGTCCCAGAAGGAAATTAAGAAGGTTATATGCAAATCATTAAGTCAATCGAATCTCTCCGCGAAACCCTGAAGCCGCTTCAGAGGGAGGGTAAAACAATCGGTCTTGTTCCCACGATGGGAGCGCTGCACGATGGCCACGGGGCCCTGATCAAGGAATCCGTGAAAGACTGTGATGTTACGGTTGTCAGCGTGTTTTTGAACCCCATCCAGTTCGGTCGCAACGAGGATCTGGATAAGTACCCCAAGAGGCTCGAGGCCGATGCCAAGTTTGCGGAATCGCTCGGTGCTGACTATGTTTTTGCCCCGAGTGTCGCAGAGATGTACCCGGATGGCGACCCGCTCACGATGGTCCGCAACGAGACCCTCGAATGCCTCTACTGCGGTGCCTACCGTTCTGGGCATTTCCGCGGCGTGTTGACCGTCGTTTCCAAGCTGTTCCTGATTAGCAACGCGGATCACGCCTACTTTGGCGAGAAGGACTACCAGCAGGTTTTCCTTATTGAACACATGGTTAAGGACTTGAATTTCGACATCAAGATCCACCGCGTGCCTATCGTGCGCGATGCTACTGGCCTTGCGCTCTCGAGCCGCAACGAATACCTTACTGATGACGAGCGCAAGCGTGCACTTGCTATTTCTGCGGGCCTGAAGGAGGCGAAGGATGCCTACCTTGCCGGCGAGAAGGGCGTGTCTAAGCTTCGCGATATCGTGGTGAAGTCCATCGTGCTGAACCGCGGTCAGGTGCAGTTCGTTGAAATCGTGAACCAGCACAACCTGCAGAAGTTCTCGGGCGTGCTCAAGCCGACCGACAAGATTGTCGTGCTTGTCGCCGCATTCTTCGGCAAGACCCGACTAATCGACAATATTGAGTTCAATTAAAAAATAAACCTGCATGAAAATGCAGGTTGTTTTTTTGAGTCTATCGCACCGCTAGGTGCCCACGCTCAAATACGCATGAGTATAGCTGTTTAATTATTTACCAGCTTCTCGTCGAAGGCCGTAGGGACTAACAGTCACAAGGACTTCGCAGCGCCCAAAAACTGTAGTTTACTGCTACAAACTATTTTCTGCCAGAGAAATCTATTGTTTTTTTTTTGCGTAGAGGATTGCTTCGCAAAGCGAACACTGGAACGAAGTGATTGTGTGAGCGTGCGAAGTAATCCTTGAAGCAAACTAACTATTTACTTGTTGCGGTAAACACGCCGTCCCATTCCTCGCCAGGCTTGACGGGCGGGTTTTCCTTGTACGTCTTGCAGCGCTCAATATACACGAGGCTCGGGCAGCTCTTGCTTCCCGGGTCGCGTTCCGGCAGGTGCGGCTCGTAATCCAGGCACTGCGTGAAGAGTTCGATAGCCTTGTCCCATTCCATGGCCAGGTAGGCCTCGCGGGCCTTCTCCCAGATTTCCACGAGCTTGAGGAGGGCTTCCTCGTTCTCGCAGCCGGATTTCGAGAGGAGTTCGAAAGTTTTGACGGGCTGGCTCTTACCGACCACGCGGATGGTATCGAGCGAGCGGTAGATGAACAGGCCTGGTTCCAGGTGCTTCTGCGTGTCTTCACTAATTTGTATGTACGCACCGTACTGCTTGGCGGCACTCTCGAGACGTGCGGCGAGGTTCACGGCGTCACCCATCATGGTGTAGTTCTTACGCATGGTAGAACCCATGTTACCCGTCACTATGTCGCCCGAGTTGATACCGATACGCATGTGCATATCGTGCACGACCTTCGGCCACTTGTCACCTTCGCTTTCCCACTTCTTGCGGAGCTTCATGAGCTTGCTCTGCATGTCGCAGGCCGCACTACAGGCGCTCTGGGCGTGGTTTTCCAGGGGCATGGGCGCTCCGAAGAATGCGATGATGGCATCACCTTCGTACTTGTCGAGCGTACCCTTGTTACCCAGTAGCGTATCGGTCATTGCGGTCAAGTATTCATTCAGGAGGTCCACGAGTCGGCTCGGGTCGCCAATCTTTTCGGAGAACGTGGAGAAGCTTGCGATATCGGTAAAGTAGGCGGTGATGTTCGACTTTTCGCCACCGAGGGTCGGCATAATCTCGTTGTTCACCATTTCGTCGATCAGTTCAGGAGAAATGTACTGCTTGAACGCGTTGTCGAGGAATCGCTTTTCCTTGTTTTCGTAGTAGAACTGGACAATCAGTGCAGCGATGTTCGTGAGCAGCATGGCGAGCAGCTGCTTGGATACGCCGATGTAGAGGCCGTCCTGGAAGTAGCGGAACGCGATGAATGCGTAAAGCGCCATGAGGATCATCGATATGGCAATCGAGATATAGCTCTTGATGAAGAGGCCGAGCACCATGCAGAGGATTGCAAGCAGGATTACGATTACCTGCTGGTGCCTTTCGGCGAGGTTCACGATGTAGTTGTCGTTCAGGATGTTCTGGATGATAGTCGCGTGTATGAGCACCGCCGGGTTGTTTTCTTCGTGAGGACCCGGCACAAAGTCGAACAGGGCGGGTGCTGCCGACCCGAGGATAAATACCTTGCCCTGGAACATGGCTTGATCGTGACGGTTCTTTGTTACGTCGTAGTAGGAGAGGTGCTGGAACGGGCGGCTTTCCTTGTCGGTATTGAAACGCCCGATGTAATTCACGAGGTAGCGGCCGTAATTGTCGATAGGTACGCGCTTTACCGGCCCGAACCTGTATTCTTCGCCAGACTTAAGGTTGTCTACCTTCTCTTCTGGCGTCTTTATAATATCGCGGATGACCTTGTCAGTCAGGATAACCAGGCTGGACTTCCACTTCTTTTCGGCCTTGTCGTAACGCACGTCCATGTCGATGGAGAGGTGCTTGGGCTCGTTTTCGCGGAGGGTCTTGAGCGAATCCTTGAAGAAACGCAGCGTGTTCAGCGTGGAAGGAACGATGTTGAATTCCTCCTCGCTGTTCGCGTCGGTAACGAGGAACATGTTGCTTATCTCTGAATCTTCCTCGTGGGTGATGGTTACGCCCTTGAACACCTCGAGTTCTTCGCCATTTGGAATGGCAAGGAGGGAATCCCCGTCAATCTTGTCGGCAATCTTCATGAGCAGTTCAGAAACATCTTCATCGAGTGCCTGCCCGTCAAAAAGCGAGAGCTGAATCTTTCCGTCGCTATTCTTCTTGGCGATAAGCTTCTTGGAAATGTCGATGATGTCGTCTGTCGCAATCTTCTGGGCGTCCTTGTTCTTGAGGAACTTGCGCAGTTCGGTAAACATGGGGTAGCTGAACTGCGGGAACGTGGTGTGGAACACGCCCGTGGAGTCGCGGAAGACGCCGAAGGGCTTGCCGAGCTCGATGTAGTGCCCCATCTTGATCTTCACGTCTTTCGGGTCAAGGTGGAACAGGTGCATCACCGTCATGAGCGACATGGTGGAGTACACACGGCTCGGGATATCCGGGTAGGCATACGGGTTCGGAAACCGGTAGAGCATCGAAACATGGCGCACCACGCCGTCGTCGTCGGGGTAGGCGTTCACGGAACCCATGCGTGCACCGGCCTGGGCCAGTTCGGGGTAGATATTATCTAGTAGGGTCTTGGGTTCTACGTGGGTGATGGAATCCACCTGGGAATTATCGAACGTGGAGGAAAATCCGAGTTCTTCGGCGCGCTCGTAGGTGGCGAGCTTTTCCCATACGGACTTGTGGCTGAACGAGGTGGAATCGTCCATCATGAAGCACACGATGGCATTCCCGCTTTCCTTGATGTCCTTGATCATCAGGGAGTCGAAGTTGTAGTGCGAGCGGATTTCCGAGTAGAGCGTGTCCCACGGCTTTGTGGAATCGAGGGAGTTCAAGATGCCAATCGTCTGCTCGGCCTTCTTTTGGCCGAAGTCGGCACTCTTGAACAAAATATCGAAGCCAATCGCAGATGCGCCGCCTTCACTCAGGTTCTTGATGACATTTGCGTGGATGGATCGGTCCCATTCATTATAGTTGCCTAGCTTGGTTAGTGCGTTCTCGTCGATATCAACAATCATGATGTTGGGCTCGAAGCTGTGGCTCATCGAGACCTTGCCATCCTTTTCCAACTTTTCAAAGGTCTTTCCGGTCTTGATCTTGAAGAACTGGTCGTAGAAGATGTTCTCCATGTCCTGTGCCGCCGTCTTGGTGACGTCGATGTAGGGATCCTGCGAGTTTCCGAGGAGGAGAATGAGGAAGACGATAGCGGCGGTAATGACAGAACCGACGATAATCTTCTTAATCTTTTTCAATATTTTTTTATTCATGTAAATAAGTATAACAAAAGAATAAAATGTATATTTCGTAATGTATTGCCCTAGGAGCATATTTTGGCTGCACAAAAAAAGAAATCTTCTAAAAAAACAAGTACAAAGTCTAAAGGGAAGGCCTCTGTCGAGTCCGAATCCCCGTTTGCCGCCCTTCTTGCGGGCTGGTTTTTGGTCGCTTTTGGCGCAATTTTATTACTAGGCTGCATTAGTTCGGTGTATAGCGGGTCCGAAGGCAACTGGTTAGGCCCTTACCTTGGTAAACTGCTGCCGGACCTTTTCTGCTTTATTTTCGGTAAGTTGCCGGTTATCGCGTTTACGGCGTGCCTCGTGCTGTGGGGGCTTTTCATTGCAATTCGTTCCGTCCGCCCGCGCATACTGAGCTTTGCGATAGGCTGCACGCTCCTTGCGTTTGACCTTTCGTGCCTGCTTGCCCTCCGAACCTACGGCATGGCGCAGCTTTCCCGCGACGTGATGGCAATGAACGGCGGCATCGTGGGGCAGTTCTTCTGCCAGAATGTCGCGATTCCCGTTTTCGGGACGGCATCGTGCCTGGCTCCGCTCCTGGTGCTCCTTACGGTGCTGGTACTCATTCTCGTGCTCTCGTTCGGGCTGCGTCCGCGCCATTTTGCGTTTATCGCAAGCGGAATGCGCTGGCTTGTGGGCCTGTTCCGCAAGAAGGGCATTGAAGACGAGGAGGGCAACGAGGCCGATGAACCCGAGGAAGAACCCTCGAAACCCCTGCGTCGCGGAATCTCCCTGATTGACGATGACACGCTCTTCCGTGAACCCGACGGCTACAAGATCAAGCGCCGCGGGGAACTGAAACCCTTTAGCGCACGCAAGAACTGGATGGATTCTCCCTTGATGGATCGCGGGGACGAGGCCGGTTCGGGCGAAACGACAATTGCACCGACGATGAATGCTACGATGCCGGCCGCACCCGCAAGGACGATGGCCCCGGCAGAAGCGGCCACGCCGGATTTGTCGGGCGAGGATCCCGAAATCCTGCGTCTGGAACAGCAGCTGCGTGACAACTACCGCAACATGAGCGCCCTCGAGATTAAGGAAATCAAGGACAAGATTGCGGAAATCCGCCGTGCCCGCGAAGAAATCAAGTGGGAAAGCGAGCGCAAGGGCAACCTCGTGGTGAAGGGTGCCGTGCGTGGGCAGCCCGGCGATGAGCCTGCGGGCCGCCCGGCTGCCGCTCCGGAAGACGCTACCATTGCCGCGGGTGCCGCCTCCGAACCGACGCTTGTCGCAGGTGCCGCGCAGACGCAGGCAAATGGGACTATCGGCGGGTTCCCGGGTAGTGAATCCCAGGATGAAGATGCAACTGCGGGTGGCGTTGATTCTCCTGCAGCAGAAGGCGCAGAGGGCGAATCTGAGGACGATGACACGTTTATGCCCGAGATTGTCTCGAGCGACGAGGTGGAGCAGGACCCGAGTTACGTGGCCCCGAACCAGATTGGAACATCCTCTTCGGGAAATACGACCGTGGGCGGTGCGATGAACGGGATTCCGCAGCCTGACCCGACAGTGCATTACGACCCATACCGCATTCCGACGGTGGATGAAATTCTCGATGCGCATGACCCGCAGCCTGCGGACTACACCGTGGAAGAACTCAATGCGATTGGTCGCATGCTCGAGGAAAAGCTCGAAAACTTCAAGGTGAAGGGGAAGGTGGTCGGCTGTGAGACCGGCCCCGTGATTACGCGCTTTGAGGTGGAACCGGGCCCGGGCGTGAAGGTATCGCAGTTCAGCGCCTTGCAGGACGACCTCGCGATGGCACTGAAGGCAGTCTCTATCCGTATCCTTGCTCCGATTCCTGGAAAGGGCGCAGTGGGTATCGAAATTCCGAACCGCAAGATGCAGACCATCTTCGGGCGCGACATCTTCGAGAGCGAGGCGTTCAAGCCCACGCCAGACAAGATTATCATGGCGCTCGGCAAGGATATCTCTGGCGAACCGTTCGCGATGGACCTGGCGAAGGCCCCGCACCTGATGATTGCGGGCCAGACAGGTTCTGGTAAGTCTGTCTGCATTAACGCCCTTATGGCGAGCATGCTTTTGAGCAAGACTCCTGATGAACTCCGCATGATTCTTGTGGACCCGAAGGCGGTGGAACTCAAGATGTACGAGAACATCCCGCACCTGCTCGCTCCCGTGATTACCAAGCCCGAGGTTGCGATTCAGGCCCTGCAGTGGCTCTGCTACGAGATGGACCGCCGTACCGAAGTGCTTGCGAAGGCGAAGGTGCGTAACCTCAACGGTTTCAACGAGAAGTTCGATGCTGGCCTGCTCCCCGAAGACGTGCCCGATACTGACCGCGGCCACCGCATGGCGTTTATCGTCGTGATTATTGACGAGATGGCCGACCTCATGATGGTCGCCGGAAAGGAAATCGAGAAGAACGTGAGCCGTCTTGCCGCAAAGGCGCGCGCCGTGGGTATCCACCTAGTGCTTGCGACCCAGCGTCCGTCGGTGAAGGTGATTACCGGTAACATCAAGGCGAACCTGCCGACGCGTATCAGTTTCAAGGTGGCGTCTCAGGTGGACGCTCGCACCGTGATGGACCACGCCGGTGCCGAGAAGTTGCTTGGCCGCGGCGACATGCTGTTCAAGGCGGTGAACGCACCTGACCCGGTTCGCGTACACGGCGCATTCCTGAGCGACGAGGAAGCGGAAAAGCTTGCCGACGCTTGTAGCAACCAGAACGTCTGTTACCCGCAACTCGAGACCTTCGAGGTCGAGGAAGCAGGTGGGGAAGGTGAGGACGGCGAAGAGAATGCCGCGATGAGTGGGAAGAAGGACAAACTCCTGTTCGAGGTGGCCAAGTGGGCCATCGAATGCGGGAACGGCCTTTCTACCTCTTCTGTGCAGCGCACCTTCAGCGTGGGCTACAGCCGCGCGGGCAAGATTGTGGACCAGCTTTTCGCTATGGGCCTGTGCGCCCGCAGCACCGGCAACTCCAAGCCCCGCGCGATGCTTATCAGCATGGACGAGCTCATGCAACTTGAACGCTCCGGCGCTTTTAGATAAAGATTAATGACCATGAAAGAATTCGCACCTGCAAAAATCAACTTGTTCCTCGATGTAATCCGTAAGCGCGAGGACGGCTATCACGACCTGGGAACGGTTTTCCAGACGATCGATGCCGGCGATACGCTTGAGTTCAGTTCCCGCGATGACGGTGAAATTCACCTGGATTACAGCAACCCGCAGGAATACCCTGTGGAATCGGACCTCGTGTACAAGGCCGCAGTTGCATTGCGCTCGCATGTAGGCAACAACGACCTGGGTGCAGATATCTTTCTGGACAAGATAATGCCGCTCGGTGCGGGGCTTGGCGGCGGTAGTGCCGATGCCGCAGCAGCGCTCCGCGCGCTGAACCGCCTCTGGGAGTTGCGCCTTCCGCCTGCCGAACTGGAACGCATCGGGGCGAAACTCGGGGCCGACGTGCCCTTCCTGGTCAGAGGCGGCACGGCTTTCGCCGAGGGCATCGGCGAGCGTTTATCGTTTATCTCCCCGTTAGACCTGCCTGCGGGCGAGGTGTTGCTTATCGCGACCCCGCACGATAGTGTTCCCACGAAGGATGCTTATGCAGGTGTCCCCAAGTCCGGACCGGACCGCTGGGAAAAGTACAAGCTTGCCTGGGAGACGGGTTCCGAGGCCGAACGTTCCTTCGGTAGCAGCCTGCTTGATTCCGACTCGTTCTTCAACGCCTTTGAGGTTTCCGTGTTCCCGAAGCACCCGCTGGTGTCTGCCCTTAAGGACAAGATACTCGACCTCGGTGCGCGGGTCGCCCTCATGAGCGGCTCCGGCGCTTCTGTTTTTGGCATTTTTACGGATAGGGCCACCGCCGAAACCGCCGCCGAAACCCTCAAGCCCTACTCCCGCTACCAGATTCTAACCAAATTCTGGCACAATTAAGTCCGCTTTTTTGCCCTAAAAAAGCCAAATCCCTTTAAAAAATCCTCAGATTTTTTTATATTTGCGCCACCATTGGGGTATCGTCAAGTGGTAAGACAACGGATTTTGATTCCGTTATTCGTTGGTTCGAATCCAGCTACCCCAATGAACCTTTAACAATCAAACTCAAATGGAGTCAAAAATGGAACTCACAAAACTCGTAGCAACCTCGAGAGTGCTAGGCAAGAGCCGCGACTGCGCCCGTCTCCGCAAGGAAGGCAAGATTCCGGCCGTCTATTATGGTAAGGGTCAGGAGTCTGTGAACATTAGCGTTAGCGCTATCGATGTTCGCAAGGTTCTCGCCCCGGGCAAGCGTTACACCCTTCTCGACCTCGAGATCGACGGCAAGGCCGGCAATCCCGCTGTCATCTACAACTACCAGAAGGATGCGATTTCGCAGGCGATCACCCACATCGATTTCATCAAGATCAGCGATGACTCCAAGATCAAGGTCCGCGTTCCGGTGAAGCTCAACGGTCTTCCGGTCGGTGTTAAGACTCAGGGCGGCGTGTTCTCTCAGGAAACCCGCTACCTCTACCTCTCCGCCAAGCCGGACTGCATCCCGACCGTTCTCGAAATGGATATCTCCGCTTTCGAAACGAACGTGACGTTCTACGCCAAGTCCTTCAAGCTCCCGGAAGGCTGCGAACTCGCTAGCCTCCCGCGCACGGTGATCTTCACGATTACCTCCAAGTCCAAGAAGAAGGACGAAGCTGCCGAAGCCGCTCCGGCCGCCGCCGCTGCACCTGCTGCAGCAGCTCCCGCTGCCGAAGCCGACAAGAAGTAATTCTTGTTCACAGACAGGTCTTAGGGAGGGCGCTTGCGCCCTCCCTTATTTATATTTATAACATGCAAGAAACCCTGTACGACCCGATACGCAAGAAGGATGTACCCGCCACGCCCGAAGAGCATGTGCGGCAGGCGACCATACGCTTCTTGCTCGACGTGGTCAAGGTTCCCGAACACGTTATCACGGTCGAGTTCGCTCTAGGCCTTGTAGACCCGAAGTCGGACGAGCGTGCCGATATCGTGGTCAACAACTTCCGAGAAGGCGCGACCATCGACAAGCCTTGGCTCTTGGTGGAATGTAAGGCCCCGGGCGAATACACCTGGCCTGAACTGCAGGTTCAACTTAACCGTTACCTGAAAATCCTGACCCCCAAGTACGTGATGCTTGCGCTGGGCGATGCCACGCGATATTTTGAACTTGACCCGGTGGGCAAGACATTTAAAAGCGTGAATTCTCTTCCCGAGTATTCCTAGTTAGACCTTAATTTTTGCATTGTTTTGCGCATTTTTTACTTTTAACGTGTGCGCTTCGTCACAAAAATGCGTATATTTTTCATGTGGAGAAATTGAAAAAATTTGTTCTATGCGGATCGCTCCTCGCTATAGCAGGGGGTGTTATTTCGTGTAAGCAAGACGAGCCTGCTACGTCCACAAAATCGGCCGTTTCAGAAAAAAAGGTCGAAAGTCAGGTCGTAAAAAAGCCGATTCCTTCTCCAATTCCAATGGTATACCGCGACAGTTCTGCGTTCCATCCTGCACTGGCGGATACTGCCGCTGCAAGTCCGGATACTACTGAAATTCCTGAATCCTCGGAAGCATCTGTAGCGTCTTCGTCGAGCGTGAAGACCGTGGTGAAAAGTTCTGCATCTGTAGAATCGTCTTCCTCTGTAGCACCTCCGCCGGACCTGTGCGAGAACGCTCCAGAAGAGATGCTCTGCGACAAGCGCGATGGCAAGCTCTACAGGTTGGCTCACATTGGAAGCCAGACCTGGATGGGCCAGAATTTGGACTATGCCGCCGACGGAAGTTTCTGTTACGAGAACAAACACGAAAACTGCAAGGTGTTTGGAAGGCTTTACACCTGGGTTGCTGCAATGGGGCTCGACAAATCGTATGCGACATCTTCTGCCGCAGGCGTGATTGCGAAGGAACACCGCGGTGCATGCCCTGAAGGCTTCCACATGCCCAAGGATGCTGACTTCAACGCGCTCCTTATCTACACAAAGAACAACAACCGTTACCCGAAGGAAAATAGCGGAACATACCTGAAGATGGCGTTCTCCTGGAAGTACAGCGAGGATTGGCCTACAGGTACGGACCGTTTCGGTTTCGGTGCGATGGCATCTGGTTTCCGCAATGCGCAGGGCGTGTTTAGGGAACTAGGGCATGATGCCGACTACTGGGTGGCTGAAGAAAGCAACAACCCGTCACACGCGCCGTACTGGAACCTCTACTACGACAATGACGAGTTCCTGGGCGACTACAGCAAGAAGAAAACGTACGCTTACTCGGTGCGCTGCCTCAAGGACAAGAAGTCCGATGACAAGCCGCATGCGGAACCCAAGCCGCAGGCAGAAAATGCCCCGGAAGACTCCACGGCAGAATAGCTAAGATTTTATAAAAGAAAAACCCCGCTTGAAGGCGGGGTTAATTTTTTCGTGTTTCGGGAGGGTGAGCCCTCCCTTGTCTCATTACTTCTTCGGCTCAATCCTTTCCATGCCACCCATGTACGGACGCAGCACTTCGGGGATCAACAGCGAGCCGTCTTTCTGCTGGTAGTTGTCGCAGATGCCGACCATCACACGCGGGGTGGCGAGGCCGGAACCGTTCAGCGTATGTACGAACGTGTTCTTGCCGTTAATCTTCGTCTTGATGTTGGCGCGACGGGCCTGGTAGTCTTCGAAGTTACTGCAGGAGCTCACTTCGAGCCACTTCTTTTCGACCGGGGCGTAGACTTCGAGGTCGTAGCACTTGGCGGCACCGAAACCGAGGTCGCCCTTGCAGAGGGCGAGGCGGTGGTAGGGGAGGCCGAGCTTTTCGAGGAGCTTTTCACCGAAGCGGGTGAGTTCTTCGTGGTCTTCGTAGCTGTGTTCCGGGTGGGCGAAGTAGACCATCTCGACCTTGTTGAACTGGTGCAGGCGCAAGAGACCGCGGGTGTCCTTGCCGTAAGAACCGGCTTCGCGGCGGAAGCAGGCGGAGTAGGCGCAGATACGCTTCGGGAGTTCGGATTCCGGAATCACTTCACCAGCGTAAAGGTTGGTCAGAGGAACTTCTGGAGGAACAGGTCGTCGTCCTTGTCGCAGCGGTACATGTCTTCTTCGAACTTCGGGAGCTGGCCCGTGCCGCGCATGGTGTTGCGGGTCACCAGGTACGGCGGCGTGAATTCTTCGAAGCCGTTCTTCATGTGTTCGTCGAGGAAGAACTGGATGAGGGCGCGTTCCAGGCGGGAGCCCCAGCCACGGTAGACCGGGAAGCCGGAGCCGGAAATCTTGGCGCCGCGTTCAAAGTCAAAGATGCCGAGGCGTTCGCCGAGGGTCTTGTGGTCCACGCGGGCGAAGTCATCGTTCTTGGTGTAGTAGTCAAACGGAATCGGGCCGTCCTTCTCAACCACGTTGTCGCTAGAGTCCTTGCCTTCCGGGGAACGCGGGGCGATGTTCGGCACGTGCATGAGCATTTCGGTCTGCTTGTAGTCGAGATCCTTGAGCTTCTTGTCGAGTTCGTCGATCTTGTCGCCCAGGGCGCGCATGGCGGCAACGGCCTCATCGGCATTCTCGCCCTTCTTCTTGAGGTCGCCAATCTTCTTGGATTCGGCGTTGCGTTCGCTCTTGAGGCGTTCCACTTCGGTGAGGAGCGGGCGGCGCTCGTTATCGATGGCGAGGACGTCCTTCAGGCTCACGGTCGTGTACTTCTTTTCTGTTTCAGCAATGTAGTATTCCGGATTTTCACGGATTTTCTTAATGTCAAGCATTTTATGCCTCGGATGATAAAAATTTTACGCGGAGAATATAGAAACTTTTGCGTAAGGCGAGTGAAACGGGACTGTTTACAGGCCCACTTCTGAGCCTAGCAAAAGACACTCGAAGAGTGTCAAAAAACCCGCGTCAGACCTGCACAATCTCGTCGCAGAGGGTGCAGATGGCGCTACGGTGGGTAATGAAGATCATCGTCTTTTCGGGGTAGGCGGCGAAAAGGCGGGTGTACAGTTCGCGCTCGGTTTCTTCGTCGAGCGATGCGCTGATTTCGTCGAGTAGCAGGATGCTGCCCGGGCGCAGGAGGCCGCGTGCGATGGCGATACGCTGTGCCTGGCCCTCGCTGAGGCCCGCGCCCCGCTCGCCGATTTCGGTATCGAGCCCGCGGGGGAAATCTAGCACGAAGTCTGCACAGGCGGTATGCAAAGCCGCCTTGAGTTCATCTTCGCTCGCGCTAGGCTTTGCAAGGAGCAGGTTGTACCGGATGGAGCCGCTCATGAGCGTATTGCCCTGCGGGACATATACGAAATTCATGCGCGTGGCCTTGCCTGCAGCAAGTTTGTCGCCCGTATTAGACTGCTCCGCATATACCAAAATGTTCCCGCCTGCAGGCTCGATAAACCCGAGCATCATCCGGAAGAGCGTCGTCTTTCCCGCGCCGGTTTCGCCCAAGAGAGCGGTCTTTGTACCCGGCTTAAAGTCATGCGTAAAGTGCGTGATGATTTCGCGGTCGCCCTTCGCGTACCTGAACGAGACATCTTCGAACCGGACACCGGCCGCGCCGTTTAATATAGCGCCGTTTAACACTGCATTGTTTAAAGCCGCGCCGTCTGCGCCGTTTACCGCAGGAGCATCGCCAGCATCGTCGTTCGTTCTAATTTCCTCGAGCCTGTCGATGCTTGCGGTGGAGTGCACAACCTGCGGGGTCATATTCAGGAGCGTGAGAATCGGCTGCTGGATTTGCCCCACCAGCTGCAGGAACGATGTCATCACGCCGAAAGTAATTACGCCATTCCTAAGCCCGATACCGCCCCACACGAATGCCATCAGGTAGCCGATGCCGAATGCGCACCCGAGCATGAATCGCGTTACAGTCGAGAACTTTGTCCTGCGCTGCACGCCGCTCTCGAGTTCGCTCTGCATGGTGCCGAGACGTTCCGTCATCCATTGTTCGCTCCCGAGTGAGCGCAGCACGGCATTGTGTTCCACGCCTTCCTGCACGTGCATCTGGATATTGCTTTCCTTCTCGCGGATGTCGTGCGTCATGTTCTTGAGGCGGTGGGCGATAAACTTTCCGATGATAATCGCAAACGGTGTGAATATCACGAGCGCCCAGGCTAGGCGCGCATCGAAGAAGCGCATCAGCAGGAACGCGCCTAGCAACTGCATGCCTGTCACGACCATCTGGGGGAGCGTGTCGGCAATGACCGTCGCTACGGAATCGATGTCCTTCGTAAGGCGCGAGGTAATGTCGCCGGAGTGGAAATCATGCTCGCTAAAGAGGTGCTTCGAGAAATACTTGCTAAAAAGGTCTAGCCGGAGCGCGTTAGACTTGCGCGTGACGGTGACCGTCGTCATGTAGTAGTAGACCTGGCGGAGCAGGATTCGCCCCACGACGGTAAGCACGAGGAACGCAATCATCCACGCGATTTCGCGGGATGTTCCCGTGCGTATGGTCTCGTCGATAAACTTCTTGGAGAGCCATACCATCAAGAGCCCGAGCACCACCTGGACCAAACCGATCCAGATACGTACGAGGGCGTTTAGCCGTGTACCGCGCGTATTGCGCCATAGCCAGGCCGCATAGTTCATTCTACGACACCGACCTTCTTCCATTCGTCAACGATGGCGGCGACATCCGTCTTGGCCTGTTCCGCGCTCACGTCGTATTCTTCGCAAAGGGCCTCGGCTAGCATGTCTACGCTAAAATCGCCGGCACTTTCTGCCTTTTTCCACAGGAATACGGCAGTCTCGTTGAGGCACAGGAGCCGCCCGAAATCGAGAGCCCCGATACCTTCGCCCATAATCACCTGCTCGCCGCACACGTCGCGCAGCACAAATCCGCTTTTCAGTTTCATAATATCTTTACCTTTTCTAAAACTCTATAGCACAATAGTAGCCATTTTCTGATAGGCTTAAGGATGCACCATACCTTGGCACCAAACTTGTAGAGGCCCGAATCCAGGGAATGCCGTTTTCCGCGCGAATTGACCACGTAGAAAGCCTGGGCCTTGATGTCTGTGACCTTGCAGCGCTCCACGCCGTAAAGGTTTCCGTCGCCCATAAGCGTGACGTTTTCGCCTTCGACCTTCACTATACGGTGGATGACGTATCGGTTGCCGTCGACAAAGGCGAGCACCACGTTGCCGATTTTCGGCTGTTCCGGCTTCGCGAGGATGACGCTTTCCCGACCGCCCACGATAAACGGCAGCATGCTTCTGCCGTTCACGGGGAAGGTGACCTGGACCCCGTCTGCTACGAGCCGGATAGCTTCGGCGAGAATTTCGTCATCCGAAATGTTCATCCTTTACACACCCTTATGGCACTATGACATGTCCTTGCCGCATCCTCGTCGGGGAGGCATTCCAGGTACCAGGTAGGCACCTTCATCGCAAGCGCGTTCTCGGTTTCGTGAAGCCCGTCGGCGATTTTCCGGTCCCAGCGCTTGCCGGAGATGCTCGGCACGAGGGCAGCGTATGCCTCAATCCCGCGGAGGCGCGTAATCTTGTTGTAGGGAGCCTGGCTCAGGAGCACGATTGCACCCAGCGGGCAATCTTCGTTCCTGTAGCAGGGGGTCTTGCCGCTCCAGGGCGAACCGAACACGCGGATCTCGTTATCGAAGACGCGCACCACCGGGTTGTCGTCGTTCAGGAGTTCCGTATTCCCGATATGCTTGAGCCAGAGGCGGGCATGCGTGCTCTTGCCGGTCCCGCTCTTGCCCAGGAACATGTACCCGTAGCCTTCGTGCCTTACCACGGCAGAGTGGAACAGTGCCGTTCTGTACCGCGAGGTGGCCAGCGCGTAAAGCACCATCATCGAGTTGTTTATCGTAAATTTCGGGGCGAATTCCGTCAGGTGGATGGTCCCGCGGGTGTAATCGCCATTGCACACGAGCGTCCCGCAGGTCCTGTTCTGCAGCCTGAATTCAAATACGGCGTCGTTCCCTTGCGTGTGCCCGCAGAGAATCTGCTGGCCTTCCTCGTCCTGCCGGGTTTCTTCCTCGAAGGCGGGCGCAGGAGATTTCACGACACTTACCGTAAAGAGGGCGGGGTATTCGCCCGCATAGGCGAACGGCGCGTAGTTATCGAGCATTGCGCCGGAATCCAGTTCCAGTTCGGGAGCGAATCCGAGCGTAAACACGTGCTCGGCGACCTTGTAGGCGTATTCGGTCTTTTTTCCGTTATTCATCTTGACCCAATATAAAAAATGTTAAATTTAGGCCATGCTCGTTTTTGGCAAAAAGTTTGTATCCGGGAATGTTTTGTGCATGTGCCTTCTGGCGCTTGTATCGCTTATGTTTGCAGGCTGCTACAGCTTTACGGCAAGTACGCTCCCGAGCCACATCAAGACGGTGCAGATTCACGAGGTCGAGGACAAGGCTCTCGACCCGGTGCTCGCAAACGACCTCCACACGGCAGTCGTCGACATGTTCAAGAAGAACGCCGGCGGTATCCGTCTCGTGAACGAGGATGCTAACGCCGATTTCGAGATTACGCTCCTGAGTTATGCGAACAAGCCCGAGAACTACAACAGCAATAGCGACGTGGAAACGTACCGCGTTACCATTCGCGTAAGCGTGAAGTTCTACGATAACGTGAAAGAACGTATTATTTACGAGAACAAGTCGCTCTCTGCCGACGGTGTCTACGATATCCAGAAGAACGAGTCGGAAGACAGGCACGGCCAGGCACGCGCCATCGAGAAGTTGCAGGATTTGATTATTGCGAACGCCCTAGCCAAGTGGTAGTCGCTAGATAAAGTCCGAGACGTGGACCGGTTTCTCGTTCAGGAGAGCCTCGGTGAGCGTCGATCCCACGTACGTCAGTTTCAACGAGAAGAACGGCTCGCCCCGTTCCAGCAGGGCGAGGAATATGAGGTCGCCGTCCCAATGGGGGAGGCGTATCACGTCTTCCTTGGGCACCCACTCGAGAGTTCCCTCGTCGCATTCCTTGATTGTCCCCGAAAACTCAGTCGCGGTGAACAGGTGCATGAACTCCGTCTCCTGCATGCCGTCGCTGATGAAGGTCACGATACCGCGGTACCTGGGGTGAATAAGTGTCAGGCCTGTCTCTTCCATCACCTCGCGGCGTATGCAGTCCTCGGGCGATTCCTTTTCCTCGAACTTGCCTCCGATGCCAATCCACTTGTCCTTGTTGATGTCGTTCTTTTTCTTGACGCGGTGGAGCAGCAGGTACATGCCGTCTTGCTCAATGTAGCAGAGGGTGGTGTTGATCATTTCGTTTCTTCCTCGACATGCGTTACGGGAATCAGCCGCACGCCCTTCGAGTTCCAGTTCTTGAATTCTTCGCCTTGCGGCAATTTGCTCCCGAAGCCTTGCGCGTTGATGCGCTTCTTATTAATGCCCTTCTCGATGAGGTAGTCGGCAATCGCCTGTGCCTGCTGGTTCGATACCTCCTCGCCGGCGGGGTTGCTGCACTGGATTTCGAGGTCGAACGTGTACTTGCGCATCAGGTAGATGACATCGTTCAGCGCGGTGTAACTCGAGTTCAGCAGCGCTTCGGAATTGTTCTTGAACTTCACATGCACGGCAATGGCGTTCAGGTTGTTCTTCGGGTTCAGCGGGCATCCGTCACGCCCTACAATCACGTTCGGGAAGGTTCCCGGGCACTTGTCCATGTAGTCGTAAACTTCGTCATTGTCGCTATCGATGGGGCACCCGACAGAATCCACGGGAGCATGAGCGGGGGAGTTCGGGCACTTGTCGAGAGCGTCGGGTACACCGTCCTGGTCGTGGTCGCGCGGGCATCCATTCTCGTCGACCGGGAATCCTCTCGGGGTGTCTGGGCACTGGTCCCTGCTGTCAGCCACGCCATCGCGATCGTTATCGGCAGGGCATCCGTCCTCGTCGACGATTTCACCCTCGACGCTGTTGGGGCACATGTCAATCTCGTTGGGGACGTCGTCGTGGTCAAAGTCAAGCGGGCAGCCACGCAGGTCTACCGAGTATCCGCGCGGAGTATGCGGGCATTCGTCGCGGTCGTTCAACACGCCATCGTGGTCATCGTCGAGCGGGCAGCCGTTCTCGTCCACCTTGTCTCTCGAGAGCGAGTTCGGGCACTTGTCGTTGTTGTCGTCCACGCCGTCGCCGTCGCTGTCGCGCATACATCCGGTGCTGTCAACTGCGGTTCCCTTGGGGGTGGCCTGGCACTGGTCCACGTAATCGGGAATGCCGTCACCATCGGTATCGACAGGGCATCCAAAGTAGTCTACAATAACGCCTCGCGGTGTCTCGGGGCAGTTATCGAAAATGTTGAGCACACCGTCCTGGTCGTTATCCACGGGGCAGCCCCTGCTGTTGACCGCGACCCCCAGTTCGGTGTTGGGGCACAGGTCATGGCGGTCAATCACGCCATCATTGTCGGCGTCCTTGCGGCTAAAGTCGAGCGTCTTCGTGATGGCAAGCACCATCGTGTATTCGGGCGTGCCACGTATAAAGTACTGGAGTTTGTCATCCTTATAGCGTCTCTTTATCTCAATGCTGTTGTCAAAGGTCGCCTTGCGCACAAAGTCGAAGCCGACATCCATACCGAGCATCAGGTTGAGCATGTCGGGCAGGTGGATTTTCACCGCGGGCGTCACGCGGAACACGTCATTCATGAGTTCCTTGACGGGATTGTCACGGAACAGCGATGTTTCGGCAGTCATCTCGAGCACACCCGAAACCATCTTCTTGGGGAAAATCTCGAAACCCGAGCCCCAGAGCACGGTGTAGTTCTTTGCGTTCAGCACATGGAAATAGCCCGCATAGCTGTTCCAGTACAGGAAGTCGAAAAGGTCTACCGAAACGACGCCCTCCAGGAAAAGGCCCCACTTGCCGGCCGTGAAGGCATAGGATTCGCGGTCGTCATCGTAGATGAACCACTGGTGCCTGGGCCTAAACCCGATGGACTTTGCGCCTGTTGGAATGGTCAGGCCGCTAACGAAGGCCAGGTTAACCGGAACACCAGGAATGGGGTAGGAATACTTGGTCCCTAAGTAGAGGTCGCCGGTACCGAACCCGTCTAGTTCCGTACCGTCGATGGTGCCTTCGTAATAGAGGGGTAGGGTGAGCGTGAGTTCCAGGTTGTCGGTCGCACCTAAACCGAGCGTGAGCGAACCACCCGACGAGGGAGTATTCTTGTCTAGTTCTACGTTTTTTTGCTGATTTTCACTCAGGTAGCCGTTCATGGCGAGCGCGTGACCATCACTTACAGACTCATAACTACCCGAAATAAAGAAGTAACCCTGACTCAAGGTGTTCGCGGTAGGCACGCGCACCCCCTCCATATCCTGCCCGATGCCTATCTGGGCATGGAGGAACTGGGTGAGAAATAGCAATGAGAGCAGGATTTTCTTCATAATCCGCAAAAAATTTAACTTTTTTTTGATTTTTTTTGTTGTTTTTTCAACTTTATGTGTATATTTGCCTCCGTGAGTCTCTCGTCCAGGCATAATCAGAATATCCCCGTGTGGCACAGGAAGGCACAGAAGGCTTATCGCGTCAACCGCGTGATAATCATTCTCCAGATGGTTGCCGCCCTAGTGATGTGCGGAGTGATCCTGTATGGCATGGCTCGAGTGTTAAACTGAAACAAGAGGTATTATGTTACAGTTCGCCTATCATTGTGGTCGCCGCCCCAAAGGTGATGGTTTTGATGCCCCAATGCCCTTTTCTAACGAAGAGGAAGAAGAAGAAATTGAGGAAGAAGAAGACGTGGACGAAGAAGTTGACTTCGACCAGCCTTCCTTCAAGCGTGACCAGATTTGGTCCGATTACGCCGAAGACCTGGACTACGACCAGTGATCTGCTGGTGTAGGCTTGCCGGCTATTCCATAGCCGTTCTGGCGACATCCGTATTGCTGGCCTGTGCTCCGAACCAGGCTTCGAATGGACTTGCCGACGTGCAGGTGCAAGAAGCACCTGTGAGCGATACGCTGTCGTTTGCCGAATGGTCTCTCCGGTTCAAGGTTTCCGATTCGCTTGCCATGCGCCCCTCGTGGGAAAACTACCAGTACGCACTGCAGGCGATGGACAACCAGGAATGGAACCAGGCACGCCGCTACCTGAACCGTTCTCTCCGCAATCTTGTTACCGAACATTTTGATTCTACCTACGCGAACGTGAGCCCGAAGGAGGATTCCCTCTACAGGCTCAAGATGTCCGTGTTACTGGTGCGTGCTCTCGACGAGGTGTACCCCAACGAAGTGACGGGTGCCGACGAAGGCCCGCTCGACGGCATATTCCAGGACGAAAGCGTCCTTGCCGACAGTGCTTCCCTCATGAGCCTCGAGGACCAGCTTGATTCCCTTGACGTGAACGAGTTCACGCTCCCCATCAAGTTCAACGAGCGCGTGCTGCAGGAGGTATTCTACCTTACCTCGAAGGCGAAGAGCTTTACTGAGGGGTCGCTGAGCCGCAAGACGGCCTACGATTCCCTGGTCTACGCGAAACTTGCCGAGCACAACATGCCCCGCGACCTCATCTTCCTTTCCCTTGTGGAATCCGGCTTCAAGGTGAAGGCGTACAGCCGCGCGAAGGCTTCGGGCCTGTGGCAGTTTATTCCCGAAACGGGCAAGCGCTATGGCCTTAGTGTTGACTACTGGGTTGACATGCGCCGTAACCCGGAACTTGCTACCGAGGCAGCGCTCAATTACCTTTCTTACCTGTATAACGAGTTTGGTGACTGGCTCCTAGCCATGGCTGCCTACAACTGCGGTGAAGGCCGTATCCGTCGCGAAATCCGCGAATGGAAGGCTGATTCCACGCACGATACCACGCAGGCCGTGAGCTACTGGGACCTGGAACTCCCGAAGGAGACGATGCACTACGTTCCGCGTATCCTCGCGGCGATGGTCATCGGTCATTACCCGGAACAGTACGATATTACCGTGAAGCAGACCTACCGCCCGCAGTTCGATACCGTAACGGTGTTCGATTCCTTCTCGCTCGAAGAAGTGGCGAAACTCCTGAAGGTTCCGGAGGATACTCTCCGCACGCTCAATATGGAACTCGTGATGTGGTGTACGCCGCCTAACGTGGATTCTTACCTGCTGCGCCTGCCGTTCGGTACCCGCTCCGCGTTTGTCGAGGGTTATGACCGCATGCAGAAGAACTCGTTCTCTAGTTGGCACCACCACAGGGTCAAGAAGGGCGAGAACCTGGGGGCGATTGCCAAGCAGTACGGCATTACCGTCACCGAGCTCAAGCTCGCGAACAACCTGAAGAACGATCGCGTACGTCAGGGCAAGACACTCCTGATTCCTATCAAGGTCAGCCCGAAGAAGTCCTCAGGCAAGAAGCCGCTCAAGGTCCGCACCTACGTGGTGGAACTGAGCGACAACCTCGCATCCATTGCCCGCCAGTTCGGCGTCTCGCAGGAATCCCTGCGCATCTGGAACCAGATGGAACCGACCGCGGTTGTCAAACCCGGCGATACGATTTTCGTCTCGAAACCCGAGCTCAAGCCCGCGGGCGAGGTGAAGAAGATTGAACTCAAGAAGGGTGAACGCTACGTGGTGGGCGCGGGTGATACCTACGCGAATATTGCCGAAGCGCTCTCCATACCTACGCGCCTCCTGATGGAAGCGAACAGCGGGTTTATCCGCAGGCTCACCATCGGTGATTCCCTTGTAATTCCGGCATACACGCCGCCGAAGAAGCCCGCAAAGTCCGAACCGAAGGCCGATAGCAAGAAGGACGACAAGAAGGCGGAAAAGGCGAAGAAGACTGCCGAGAAGGTCGCGCCCACGAAGGGCAATACCTACGTGGTGGAATCGGGCGATAACCTCTACTACATCGCGAAGAAGTTCTCCTGCACAGTTGATGATCTGATGGCTTGGAACGGACTTACCAACTCGAACATCCATCCGGGCGACACGCTCGTGGTGCGCGGTTCAAAGAACGCCTCGAAGGACAAGCCCGCCGAAAAGGCTGACGGGTTCATCACTTACACGGTGAAGCAGGGCGATTCGCTCTATGACCTTGCGAAGTCCTACAAGACGACCAAGGAAGATATCATGAAGTGGAACGGGCTCAAGGATACAAAGATCAAGCCCGGCGATAAACTCAAGATTAAAAAGCCTTAAATTTGCGTGGGCACCTTCGGTGCTTTAGAACAGGTCAATCGTCATGCTGACGTAAGGTTGGAGGAAGGCGTCGAAGTCAAGCATGAACTCCTCGTTTTCCTTCTTGTCCGAAATGGGCTGCTCGTAGTACGTGTGGAAGTACTCGTGCGTATTGCGGATGCCACCGGCAAGCGTGAAGGCATGGAATGCGACGCGCAGGCCCGCACCGTAGGTGTATCCCCAGATTGCGGGGGCGAGGTACTTGGAATCGTTCTGGAAGAAAGTCTTGCCGGTAATGCCGCCCAAGAAGCCGTAGAGCTTGCACATGAACTGGTAATTATAGCTGCTGTACAGCGGGACACCGAAATCAACGCCAATCTGGGCGAGCGCGATGTGAATCTGGTGGTGGCCCTCGATGTCATCCTTCTCAACAGGGACGTTCCAACCGTCGTACTCGATTTCCATCGCTTCCTGTATCGCGTAGGCTTCCTTGAGGTTCTTGTCCTTGTAGGAAACGCCCAGGAATTGGTAGGCGAGGATTGCGTAGATGCCGACGTAGTTGTTGAAGGGGAGGATACCCGTACCGCCGAAGGTGAACGTGTTGTTCACGCTGATGTCGTACCTGCGGCCGTTTACCGTGTAGTCCCAGTTCACGTTGTCCATCTTGATGTTCGTGAACTCGATGTAGGGGCCAATCGCGAAGCGTTCTTCGTACTCGTTGACGTCGCTCTTGTTGTCGGCGGCCATGGAATTGTCGATAAAGACTGTGTCAGCATAGCAAAATGCTGCTGCGCCAAGCGCTAAGGCAAAGAAAAATTTACTCATGAACTGAAATTTAAAAAAATTTGGAAAAAAAATTTTTTTTGTGAATAAATTGGCTAAAAAAAGTGTAATTTTAGAGGCATAAGAACAAAAACACCTTTTTTGGAGTAAAAAAATGAAGAAAACCCTTCTTGGACTTTGCGGTCTCGGTCTTGCATTCTCCCTTGTCGCCTGCGGTGACGATGTCAACTTTAAGGACCCGGCCTCCGTGCAGGCATTCCTTGCCAAGAGTGATCCCCAGGGCGTTCGCAAGGCTCTTGAAAACAAGCACATAGCTTTCAATGCGAACAACTTCATCAACTATGCCTTCAACAGCGATACGCTCATGATGACCGTGTTCCTGAAGGCCTCCTATGAAATTGATGCCATTGCCGATAACGGCAACAACGCAGTCGCCATTGCGGCCAACAAGGGCAACGTAATGGTGCTGAACTACCTCTTTGACCATGGCGCAAAGGCTAACGTCAAGAACAGCAACGGCGAAGCCGTGCTCGACAACGCCGTGATGATGGGCAACGCCGACGTGGTGAAGATCCTTATCGATCAGCTCAAGAAGGAAGGCGCTGACCCGGCAACGCTCGGTACCGCAGTGCTTATCGCCGCCAAGACGGGCAAGGTAGACATGCTCCAGCTGCTCGCCGATGCAGGCGCTCCGCTTGAGAACCGTGGCCCGGATGGCTACCTCCCGCTCCACTGGACCGTCAAGTCCGGCAACTACGACGCCATGATGTTCCTCATCGAGAAGGGTGCCGACGTGAACGCCAAGTGCGGTCAGGGCTACTCCGTGCTCGACTGGGCTACAAACGAAGGCTACACTCGCCTGATCAAGGCCCTGAAGAAGGCCGGTGCCAAGAACACTGCGCAGTACTTCAAGGATTCCAAGAAGTAAGCCTTATTTAACGCATTTTTTCGCAAGGAACCGTGGTCTAGAGGCCGCGGTTCTTTGTATTTTTCGCTTATGAATTTTCCCTTCTCGAAACTACTCGTATGTATCGGGCTCGTTGCCGTAATGGCCGGTGCCCAGGAGACGGTGGAAAGCGTTCGTCGCCAGATCAAGGCGGTCGAGGCTGAAACCTCACGCGAAAAATCCCTGCACGATGCCGAAAAGAAGCGTCACGCCGAGTTTATTGAAGTCGGCCGCAAGAAGGTTCAGGCACTTGCCGGGCAGAACAAGACGCTCAAGGCGGAAATCGATTCGCTGAAGGCGGAACTTAGCCACATTGCCGAAGCCCGCCAGAAGACGATGGGGACCATCCGCTGGTACGAAAGCCGCAAGACGAAGTACAACGAGTCCTTGGCGAAGGTTATCGATTCGCTGGTGCCCGTATTCGAGTCCGACTTCCCGTATAGGAACGAGGAAACCATCAAGAGCGTCCAGGAAATCGCGGACCAGCTCCACAAGGGCGTTATCGAGGCTGACGATGCATTGAACCGTACGCTCGAGGTATTCTACGACCGTATCCGCCTGGGTTATACGACCGAGGTGTGGAAGGGATTCCTGCAAGTGGATGCCCGCAGCGTTCCCGGGACTTACCTGCGCTACGGTGCGGTGGCATCGATCTTTGTAAGTAACGACGGCAACGACGTGCTCTGGCTTGCCCGTACCGCCGATGGTGGATACACCTGGAAGAACGTGTCCGATGACCTTGCGATGCGCACAGTACTGAAGGACGTGATGAAGGTTGCCGAAGGGAAAACGGCTCCGAGGCTAGTGACCATACCGGTCGCATTCCCGAAGGAGGCCGAATGATGAAGTGTGAAATGTGCAATGTGAGATGGGGAATTGGGGCTTTCGCCCTAACTGCCGCGCTTGCCTTATTTGCTCCCGCAGCCCACGCGCAGCAGAACTCCGACATCGATGCGGTGAAGAAGCGCGCAGAACTCAATAGCGCGAAGGCCGACCTGGAAGAGGCCCGCAAGAAGCGTGACATGGCTGTTGCCGCCCGCTGGAAGGACCGCGAGACGGCGAACCAGGAACGCGAGATGTTCAACGACAAGTACCAGGAAAACAAGGAGAAGGTCGACGCCCTGATGTCGGAACGTGCCCGCCTGTTCGAGGACGTGCGCGTAGCCCGCGAGGACCTGGCCCAGGTGAAGCTCCAGGCCGAAAAGGCCCGTGCCGAATTCCTGTCCTTGGCTGCCGGTCCGGAACGCCTCGAGACGCTCGCGAAGTTCCAGGAACAGGGAGTTCCCTTCAAGATGGCGGAACGCGTGGAAGTACAGAACAAGGTGAAGAAGGAGATGGGCCTCTACAAGGATGACCCGCTCCGCATTGCAAAGGGCGTGCTCGATGCTGCCCGCGCCGAGATGGCTTTTACTCGTGAGGCGACTGTAGAGAAGGCTGAACTCATGTTTGGTTCGGCCGTGGCGCAGGGCGACCGCATGCGCCTCGGCGGACTCTATGCTTTGCAGATGGCAAACGTCGCTGATATCCACGGGTTGCACGCGGCTGCGCTCATGCTCCCTGTTGCAGGAGAAAAGAAGCGTACCTACAGCTGGCAGGAGAACCTGACTCCCGAAACGAAGAAGAATGTCGCGAAGGTCTTTGCGAACGTGAACGATTCCGCATTCGTGATGGTGCCGGTAGACGTGCTCCTGAGTACGGAACTTTCTAGCGAACTTGCAAACCATACGGAAACCACCTGGAAGGACGACTTCAAGCAGTTCTTCAAGAACGGCGGTATCCTGATGTACCCGATTGCGACGCTGTTCGGGCTCGGGCTCCTGATATTCCTCATCAAGTTCATCTGGATCATGGTGGCAAGTTTCGGCGGGCTTTCGGTGCGGCGCGCGCTGAAGGCACTCGAGAAGGGCGACGTGGAGACTGCGCGCGTACAGTCCGCAAAGTCCCATGGCAAGGTAGGGAAGGTATTGCGGACTGTACTGGGTAAGGATTACCCGGGCCGCGCCCCTGCAGAAAAGGCCCTAGAAGAACTCTTCTCTGCCGAAGTCCCGAAGATTGAATCTGGCCTCACCTGGGTTTCCGTGTTTGCCTCTACTGCACCGCTGCTCGGCCTCCTGGGTACGGTGATGGGTATGATTGAACTCTTCGACGTCATCACGATGCACGGCACCAGCGACCCGAAACTCCTTGCGGGCGGCATTTCCATTGCCCTCGTGACTACGGAAGCGGGCCTTATGGTGGCTATCCCGCTGCAGCTGTTGCATACGTTCCTCGTGAACCGTTGCGACGCATTGCGCAGCCGTATGGAAAAGGCAGGGCTTGCCGTACTCAACGCCCTCTGGATAAAGGAAAAGTAGCCCTTGATTACGGGCGTCGACCAGAATTCGCTTTTCGAAGCGGCCATGAACATCCTCCTCAGGGGAGGGTGGGTGCTTGCGCCTATCTTCTTGCTCGGGTGGTTTGGCTGGTTCCTGATGCTCGAGCGCTATGGCTACTACTTCATGCTCAAGGGCAAGTCCGTTTCTGCATTCTGGAAGAACCTGCAAAAGAAGGGCGAGGAAGTTGCGTTCAATTCGCTCGGCAAGCGCCCCTACGGGTATTTCTATGCGCTGGCGAAAGACGTGCGCGATTACCGCGGGCAGGGGCCTGTCGCCGTGCGTAACGCAATGGAGGCTACGCGCCACCGCATATCCGTGAACCTTTCCAAATCGCTCAAGACAATTTCTACCTGCGCCGCACTTGCGCCCATGATGGGCCTCCTGGGTACGGTCTCGGGCATGGTGCATACCTTCGAGACCATACAGCAGTTCGGTTTCGGGAACCCGGTGCTCCTTGCCGATGGCATCTCAGAAGCGCTTCTGACAACGCAGGCGGGCCTGCTTGTGGCATTCCCGCTGATGCTGGCCTACAACTACCTCTCCAGTTGCGTGGAGAAGGTCGAGGACAGCGCCTGGAGCGAGGCGTTGAAATACGAATCGTATGTTTTTGAAAGTTCCGGATGTCATCCTGGAGGGAGCTGCGCGACCGATAGGATCCAAGACGCGGATAATCCTGATTCACATGAAAATGTAGAGGAGGATAAATGAGTTTTATACGTAAAAGGACACGCGATGCGGGCGGAATAGATGTTTCGCCGATGCTCGACATGGTGTTCATCCTGCTCATCTTCTTTATCGTGACATCGACGTTCACGCGCGAGACGGGTGTGGACGTGACGAAGCCAAAGGCAAGTTCTGCGAAGGAACTCGCGAAGGAAAGCATATTGATTGGCGTGACGCGTCAGGGTACGATACACATCAACGAGACCCAGGTGAACCTCTCTACGCTTCAGACCGTTTTACGCCAGATGATGGCCGAGGCTCCGGACCGCCCGGTGATTATCGTGAGCGACCGTGACGCCCCGAACGGCGTGGTGGTGGATATTCTTGACGAATGCAACTTGGCGAAAGTCCGCAAGGTTTCAATCTCCGCGAATAAAGAGGAATAGTGGTCGACTTTCTCGCTAAATATTTCCGGTTCCCGGCAGCATTCGTGCTCTCGTTTATCGTGAGTGCGGTGTTCTTCCTTGCGATTCCGGTGCTGAACGCCCTGCTTTTCGACAAGGGCGTAAAGACGGAGAAGGAACTCGACGCCGTAACGGAAGTGGAAGTGCTCGTGAGCGAGAAGAAGCCCGAGGTAAAGCAGAAGGTGATTCGCACCATCGTGAACCCGAACCCGTTCAAGATTACCTCGAACATGGGGGTATCCCGCAGCCAGAATTTCCAGATGGATCTCTCGCTGGCACGCGGTGCAGCGGGCGATGGCGTTGCCGTGGGTACGGGCTCGATGGAGAACGTTGTGTACGAGGCGGGCGAGGTGGACGAGCAGGCACAGGTTCTTAAGGAAGTGCAGCCGAAGTTCCCCGACCGCGCGAAGAAACTCGGTATTTCGGGCTACGTGAAGGTTATGGTCGTTATCGACGTGTATGGCGACGTGGCGCAGGCGAGCGTAATGAGCCTCGATCCTCCGGGCTATGGCTTTGAGAACGAGGCCCTGAAGGCTGTAAAGCAGTGGAAGTTCAGTCCCGCGCACTTGGGCGGATATCCCGTGGCACAGAAGGCCACAAAGGAGTTCCGTTTTGTCAAGTAGGTTGCTTATTTTGCTTCTATTCGGGGTGATTCTTTCGCACGCGGCGGAGGATTATTTCTTCAAGGCGAATGAACTTTACGACCAGGGAAAGTTCAAGGAAGCGGTACCGCTTTACCGTGCGGCGATTGACGAGGGCCGTTACGAGCCTTTCGCGTGGTTCAACTTGGGCAACGCGCTGGTGCAACTCGACCGCAAGCAGGTCGCGATGGTGGCCTACAGGCGTACCGTGGAACTCCTTCCGAATTTTGAGAAGGCGTGGATGCTGCTCGGTGACCTCTACTACCTCGCTGATTCTCCGGGCGATGCGATTGCGGCATACAACCGTGCGATTGAACTCGGCGTGGAATCCGACCACGTGCACTTTGCGCTTGCGGAATGCTACCTGAAGGGCCGCGACTGGACACTCGCGCAGAAGAACTTCGAGCGTGCGCTGAGGCTGAACCCCGACCGCATGGATGCCTGGTACGGCCTTGCCGAAGTCTACGAGAAACTGGGCGACTACGAGTACGCCATCAAGACCTTGCAGAATGCACTCCAGATGACGGCTACCGCAGGTGCCGACGTCCACTTTACGCTCGCGTATTACTACCGCAGCATGGATTCTACGCGCCAGTCCTTGAACGAGATGGAAAACGGCATATTGATGGACCCGGAGAATGTCTCCGCCCGCCGTTACCTCGCGCAGATGTACGTGCAGAACAATTCCCCGTGGATGGCAATTTTCACGCTGGAAGAAGGCCTGCGGCACAACAAGGGCAAGGGCGACCTCAACCTGGACCTGGGTCAGATCTACTTTAATCAGAAACGCTACGACGAAGCGTTCGAATGCTACATGAAGGCCTGGATTGCGGGCAGTTCGCAGGGCCGTATCGGTGCCGAGAACGTGGGCCACGTGTTCTCCAATGCGGGCGATACCGAGAAGGCCGAAAGCCTGTACAAGCGCATCCGCGAGAAGAAGTAATCTCGCACAATTCTTTTTCTACATTTGTACCTATGGCTAAGAAGAAAAAAGTTTGGAAATCGAATAGCGGTGCCGCCGCATTCCGTGGCAAGGAAGACCGCATCCGCGAAACGCTTACGCAGATTATAAACGGCGAAAGCAGGCTCCTGCATCGCCCGGACGAACTGTACGAGACCATCGCGAAGACGATTGACGATATCGAGGATTTCAAGGATGTGCGTCTGCAGCTTGAACTGCTCGCGTGGACGCTCCGCACGGATTTCCTTTCGTTCAAGGCAGACGACGAGGAACGCGACGACTGGGAAAGCCTCTTCTACGATGCAGGCACATTCTTTGTGGAACTTGCTAGCCAGTACGATGACAAGGACTACATTGCCGACCTGATTCACGACCTGGCGCTCCGTCATGTGGGTGGGGAAGGCCGTTCCGTGCTATTCCTCTCGCTCAACGAGGTACTACCCGATGAACGCGCGAAGGCCTTGATTGACGAACTTATCGCGACAGTTACCGAAGTGGAACTCCAGAACCGCGAGGATATCATTGATGCCATTACGGACATGGCAGACGCCCTCGGCGATTGCGAACGCTACACGAAGGCAGCCCTCCTGAAGGACCCGGACAAGAGCAACGCAACGCTTATCGATATCGCAAACGAGTACTTTGTCGCAGGCGACATCGAACTTGCCAAGCAGTGGCTCGGCGACGTGCGCGACCCCGGTGCCGAAGACGAGGAGGCTTATCTCGACCTCATGGCTGCGATTGCCGACAAGGAAGGCCGCAAGTCCGACTGCGTCAAGATTGCGATGCGCCTGTACGAAACCTTCCCGAAGGTCATCAACCTCGCGCGCCTCTGCCAGCAGGTTGACGAGAAGCAGGCTGACACTCTCCTCAGGGAACATTCCAGTTTCCGTAGCGGTGGGAACATCGATATGGAATTCATGCAGTTGCTCGCCGGAATGAAACGCTATAGCATTCTCGAGCAGTATATCGACATGTACGAGAAGGACTTGCCCGCACAGGATGCCGAAATCCTGAAGGGAATCTCCGACGAGCTCGAGAAGGACGGTCAGAAGGCGCTTGCGGACCACATTCGCGAATGGACGGTCGAGGAGCCCGAAGAAGCTCAGGCCTTCGACGACCGCGACTGATACGTTGTCCTTACATACAACGGAATTTCACCTCCGGAGGCTTTATTCCTCCGGATTTTTTTTACATTTTGCCTGTCATTCATTAAAAGGAGAAAATATGAATATCTCGAAAATTGGTTTAGGTCTTTCTATTTCTGCGGCTCTTTGCCTTATGGCTTGCGGTGACGATTCCAGCACGTCTCCGGAACCGAGCAACAACCCGCAAGAAACGACTTCTTCTAGCAGCGAAACCTCCGGCACGCCGGATTCCAGCGATAACAACGGGGCTGGGGCTTCATCGAGTTCCGTTGAGGCTGCCTCCAGTTCTTCTGCCGAAGAAGAGGCTGCCCCCTGCACGTTCGGCGCAACGGACGATTCGTGGGCAATCAATTACAGGGGTAGTGATGGCAGCAACAGCGCGAACATCAGGACCGTCTTTGAAATCCAGGGCGAAGACCTCGTTATTCACGATTCCGTCCGCTTTACGGGCAACACAGCCAGCATGTACTGCCGCCTGCTGACGATGAACGACTCTACTGCAACGCACCCCTCGTCTATGGACGGGAAACTCGCCGGCGTGCAGAATTGCGAAGGCAGCACCGCAGTCCTCGTTTCTACCCGTACGGAGAAGGGTTACTTTGCGAACAATGCCCGCGAAGCAGTGCATGCTTCCGTGAAGAAGGCTTGCGATGCCGCAGTGAACGGCTCTGCCTTTGAAGTGTTCCCGCTCCAGACGACTTCGAACTGCAATTTCACTGTTGATGATCCTGAATGGATTTACTCCTATCTTGACGAGAACTGGCGCGGTACTGACAGCGTTATCGTGAGGTACGTTGTCGCCTATGATTCCGCGGAAAGTGAAATCATGAGCCGCAAGTACGAAATTCAACCGATGCCATATGTGGAATGCATGACCAAGCAGTTCGCGAATATCGGTACTACCAACTTCTGCACCATGGAAGGTTATGTCAACGCTTCTTCTTCGGGCACGCTCTCCAAGCCGAGGGAAGATGTCTTCAAGAGCGAACAGAACTACTGCAAGGAAAAGGTTCCTGCTGAAGTCAAACCGGAAAGTTCCAGTTCCGCTGATGTCGAAGAAACCTCGTCGAGCTCTGCCGCTGCACCCGCTGGCGACATGGTCTCCTGCGATGTTCCGGGCGTCATGGGCGGCTGTGAAGAGGCTCCTGCCGGTAGCGACCAGGCGAGGTTCTACATTTCCTCCTGTGAATCCCTGCTCGAAGGCACGCTCGGCACTGGCTGTAATTAAGCTTCAACGTCATCCTCGCGTAGGCGAGGATCTTACAAGAAAAGCCCCCTTTCGGGGGCCATTTTTATTTGTCATTCTGGAGCGCGGAGCGCGATAGAATCCAGTTAGCCGAGAGCCTTGATAATCGCGTCGCCCATGCCGGTCGTGCCGACCTTGGTGCAGCCTTCCTGGTAGATGTCGCCAGTGCGGAAGCCCTGGGCGATGACCTTTTCGCAAGCAGCTTCGATTGCCTTGGCCGCTTCTTCTTCCTTGAAGGTGTAGCGGAGCATGAGGGCCACGGAGAGGATCTGGGCGAGCGGGTTTGCGATACCCTTGCCAGCGATGTCCGGAGCAGAACCACCGGCCGGTTCGTACAGACCGAAGGAACCTTCGGCGATAGAAGCGGACGGGAGGAGGCCCATGGAACCGGTGAGCATAGCGCATTCGTCGGTGAGGATGTCGCCGAAGAGGTTCGGGCAGAGGAGCACGTCGAATTCACGCGGGCGCTTCAGGAGCTGCATGGCAGCGTTGTCCACGTAGAGGTGTTCGAGAGTCAGTTCCGGGTAGTCCTTGATGACTTCGTTCACGACTTCGCGCCAGAGCACGCTCGTGGTGAGCACGTTGGCCTTGTCGATGCTGGCAACCTTCTTGTTACGGAGCATGGCGGCGTCAAAGGCGAAGCGGGCAATGCGTTCGACTTCGTAGCGGCTGTACTTCATGGTGTCGAAGCCGATTTCTTCCTTGGAGCCCGGAACGCCTTCGCGGCCCTTCGGCTGGCCAAAGTAAACGTCACCCGTCAGTTCGCGGACGGTGAGGATGTTGAAGCCG